>CAVRBN010000043.1:0-37642 GCA_963719255.1 uncultured Actinomycetota bacterium
AGCACGCCGCACCCTGCCCGAGCGCCGGGTGTGGCAGCTCGCGGCGTTGATGGCCGCAGCCGCGGCAGCGGTCGCCGTGCCGTTCTTCCTGGCGCACCCGCACACCGCGGTTCCGTCGCTGGCCTGGTTCATCCTGCTGCCACTGTTCGCCTTGGTCGAGGTGCTCGTCATTCACCTGCCGGCCGAGCGCAGCTCGCACACCCTGTCTCTACGTGAGATCCCTGCGATCGCCGGGCTGACCTTCCTGGCTCCGCAGCAGTACGTGACCGCCTATGTCCTCGGCGCCGGGCTCGCGTTGCTGTTGTGGTCGCGGCTGCGGGGACTGAAATTGTGCTTCAACCTCGCGATGTTCAGCCTCGAGGCCGTGCTCGGGTTGGTGACCTATCACGCCATCATCGGAAGCGGGGACGAGATCGGCGCTCGGGCCTGGCTGGCCGTTGCCGCCGCGGTGGTCGTCACCGACTTGATCTCGACAGCCGCAGTCACCACTGCGATCAGCCTGACCGACTCCCGGTTTGACCCCGCTGTGCTGCGCGAGGCGATCCGCACCGGTATCCCGGCCGCGTTTGTGAACACGTGCGTAGCACTCCTGGTGGTCACCCTCGTCGTGGCGCGCCCCACTGCGCTGCCCCTGCTCGGTGCTGTCGTCGTGATGCTGGCGCTCGGCTACCGCATTCACGTGCGGCTGGCGCGCGGTTACTCGCGCCTGCAGCTGCTGTACACGTTCGTCGGGTCGACCGGACACACCTCCGATCTGGACGAGGTGGTGACCAGCATCCTTTCGCAGGCTGCCGGGCTGTTGCACGCGAGGACCGCCCAGCTGCTGATCCTGCCCGCAGCTGACCTGCCCGGCCGGTGGCTGACCTGGCAGGCGGGCTCCCTCGTCACCGATGAACTGGACCAGGTGAGCAACGACAAATGGTGGTCCCCGGCGGTGGCCGGAGACGCGGTTCTGCGCAGGCACGAGTCGATTGGCCGTTCCACCCAGACCGGGCCCGCGGCCAGTCCCCGCGATGGCGTCGCCGTGCCGCTGCGCACGGCGGACATCGTGAAAGGGGTGTTGCTGGTCACGGACCGAACCTTCGAGGAGGAGACCTTCGGCACCGAGGACCTCAAGGTGTTCGAGACCCTCGCGGCGCACGCCGCCGTCGCCCTGGACAAGGCCAACGTGGTCGAGCGTCTGAGACGCCTTGCGGACGAGCAGGCCCACGAGGCATTGCACGACCCGCTGACGGGGCTGCCGAACCGACGCGCCTTCAACGACGCCGTCCAGGCCGCGATGTACAGCGGCGAGACCGCCACCGTGCTGCTGCTCGACCTCGACGACTTCAAGGACGTCAACGACACCCTCGGCCACAGCGCCGGTGACAGCCTGCTGACGGTGATCGGGCTACGACTCACGGGCTCGGGAACCGGGATGGTGGCACGGTTGGGCGGCGACGAGTTCGCCGTACTTCTCCCGGGCCTGGATGCCGAGGAGGCAGTCAAGCACGCCCGAGCTCTCCACGACGTCGTGTGTGCCCCGGTGCCGCTACTCGGAGTGGAGCTCACGACCTCGGCGAGCATCGGTGTCAGAGAGTTCCTCGGGACCTCCCTGACCAGCGAGGAGATCCTCGCGCACGCCGACGTCGCGATGTACGCCGCAAAAGCCGCCCGCACCGGTGTGGAGGTCTACCGACCCGAAGACGGGCACTCCATCGCCAGGCGGCTCCGGCTCGCAGTGGACCTGAAAGTGGCTCTGCGCGAGGATGCCCTCGAACTGTTCTACCAGCCTCAAGCCTGCGCCCGCACCGGACGGATCACCGGGTTCGAAGCACTGCTGCGCTGGAAACACCCGACGCTCGGTTACGTGCCACCGCCGGAGATCGTCGCAGTGGCGCACCGGATCGGACTGATCCGCGACCTGACCGACAGCATCCTCGGGCACGCCCTCCGAGCCCGCGCGGACTGGGCTGATGCAGGC
Source organism: uncultured Actinomycetota bacterium (assembly GCA_963719255.1). Taxonomy (GTDB): domain Bacteria; phylum Actinomycetota; class Actinomycetes; order Propionibacteriales; family Nocardioidaceae; genus Nocardioides. The sequence continues at coordinate 1,964 of CAVRBN010000043.1, forward strand.
CGCGACCTGGATGTCTCGGTCAACGTCACCGTCGCCGACATCGCCGACTACGACCTCGTGGAGCGGGTGGACGCCGCTCTGCGCGCCACGGACACCCCGCCGGGGTCCCTCGTGCTCGAGATCACCGAGGGCGACGCGATGGGCGACGCCGATCGGACCCTGACAGTGCTGCGGGCCCTGGCGGCCCGCGGAGTGCGTCTCTCGATCGACGACTTCGGCACCGGCCATTCCTCGTTGGCATACCTGGACCAGCTCCCGGTCCACGAGGTCAAGATCGACCAGTCGTTCGTGTTCCGCATCGTGACGAACCCCGCCGACTCGACCATCGTGCGCGCCACCGTCACCCTCGCCCACGACCTCGGGCTACGAGTGGTCGCCGAAGGCGTCGAAAACGACCTCGCGAAGTCGCTGATCACCGAGATGGGATGCGATCTCTACCAGGGCTACGGGTTGTCCCGACCGATGCCGGCCGACGAGCTCCTCAACTGGCTGGCCCGACACGATGCCCACGCTTTGGCCGGCCGGCCGCATGACCCGCTGTCGGACCCGCTCACGCGGCTTTCGATCGTCGCCCGACCTGCGCCGTTCCGCCGGTAGCAGCACCCTCCTCAGTCACCAGCTCTCGCCTTCGCTCTTGGGTCGTTGTGAATCCCGAAGCCGGGTTCGGCCCGTAGAACGGGTGTGAACACTTCGCACTTTGGCCGGACCGCCTTGGTATCCGCTTCCCTCGTACTCCTCTGCGAGCTGCAGCAGCAGCAACGCCTCAGTCCGCCGCGCGGCCCCGCACCGGCCTCGCCGAGTGCGCACGTCCGCCGCTGCGCGGCGGGTCAGCCGGAGGGCTCCGTGACCGCGCTGGTTCTCTGCAAGTTTGCAGTCCCAAGGCCGCCCCAACGGCAGACTCGCAGAGAACCAGCCCTCACTTACGTGGGTCGCGGTGCGACTGGCCTGGGCGCACGACTCGGTGTGCCCTGCCCAGAATCAGAGACCAGATGCACGGGGATTGCCTGGTCGAGCTCAGCCACCAGGTAGGCGCGAAGGTGGCCCAAGGCGGCCAAGCGTGAGGCCGCCTGCACCCAAGAGCGAGGGACCAGTCACGATGTTCCTGTGAAGCCCTTCCTGCTCCTCGCCACGCGGGCCGAGGACGAAGCGGCCGACGGCGAGTACGACGCGATGCTGCGCTGGAGCGGGCTCGAGGAACGGGACCTCCACCGGGTGCGGCTCGAGGCGGGTCCGCTACCCAAGGTCGACCTGGACGACTACGCCGGTGTCATCGTCGGCGGCGGTCCGTTCGACTCCAGTGACCCAGAAGACACGAAGTCGGCCACGCAGCGGCGCGTCGAGGCCGAGCTGCGCACGCTCCTGGACGAGCTGGTCGCGCGTGACTTCCCCTTTCTCGGCGCCTGCTACGGCATCGGGACGCTCGGTGTCCACCAGGGCGGCACGATCGACCGGACGTACGGCGAGCCAATCGGCGCCGTCCCGGTCACCCTCACCGCGGCCGGCCTGGAAGACCCCATCCTCGAGGAGATGCCCGAGACGTTCAGCGCGTTCGTTGGCCACAAGGAGGCCTGCAGCGTGCTGCCGAGGACCGCCGTACTGTTGGCGTCCTCGCCGGCGTGCCCGGTCCAGATGTTCCGGGTGAAGACCAACCTGTATGCCACGCAGTTCCACCCCGAACTCGACGTCGCGGGCATCATCACTCGGATCCGGGTGTACCAGCACAGCGGCTACTTCGTCCCCGAGACCATGGACACTCTGATCAACGGCGTCAGTGGCGCCGTCGTGACGCAGCCACCGCGGATCCTCAGCAATTTCGTAGCCCGCTACGCCTGATCGCCGTGTCCGAAATGCGAGGGGCGTACCCTTCGTGCACGGGGCCAAGAAAGTGGCGTCATGGTATCGACAGTTCTGTGGGAACACTCTTCCCGATACGAGCCCACTGCAATCAGTGCATCCTTGGCTCGTGACTTCGTCGCGCGGCACCTTGCCGAGCACCGGCTGACGTACCTCGTCGAGGACATCCAGGTCGTGGTCAGCGATCTGGTCACGAACTCCATCAGGGCCGCAGCGGTGCCCGTGGCGGTCAGTTTGGAACAGATGTATTTCGGCGTCTTGTTGATCGTTGGGATCGCATCGGGGGCCGGGTCGGAGGCAGCGCCCGCGGGTGCGACCGAGACAATCGGGCTGGAAACCTGGGACGGTGGCTTCCGTCTCGTCGAGCTGTTGAGCAACGAGTGGGGGGTTGACGCCGGCGGTGCCGATGTAGCCGCAGCCACCTGGGCGACCTTCCGCATAGAGCCGATGCTGATGACGGCTTCGTCTGGCCACCGGTAGGCGCGGTTCCTTGGGCATTCGCGCCCGATTTGGGCGGTTTCAGGAGTAATGTCCAAATAGAGGCGTTGCGCCCGCCTGCTCGGCGCTTGACCCATGAGGGAAGTGTCGACGTGTTGCCCGACAAAATAGGCGCGACCGCGCTGTTCGCCGCGCAGACTGCGCCCCGCCTGCGGGGTCTGCGGAAGGCTGCGACCGGGATCAGTGGCCTCGACGAGGTCACCAGCGGTGGGCTCCCACTGGGACGTCCCACCCTCGTGTGTGGTCCAGCGGGCTGCGGAAAAACCCTGCTGGCCATCGAGTTCCTCTTCCGGGGGATCACCGAGTTCGGTGAGCCCGGCGTGTTCATCTCGTTCGAGGAGTCGGTCGACGAGCTGATCGAGAACGTCGCCTCGATGGGTTTCGACCTGCAGGAACTGCAGGACCAGAGGCTCTTGGTGATGGACCATGTGAACATCTCTTCGGGGGACGTCAACGAGACCGGTGACTGGGATCTGACCGGCCTGTTCATCCGCCTAGGTGCGGCCATCGACCAAGTGGGTGCCAAACGGGTGGTGCTCGACACCATGGAGACTCTCTTCGGCGCGTTCCAGGACTCGGCCAAGTTGCGCTCCGAGCTGCGACGGCTCTTCGGCTGGCTCAAGCTCCGCGGCGTGACGGCCGTGGTCACTGGTGAGCGCGGCGACGGGACGTTGACTCGACACGGAATCGAAGAGTACGTCTCGGACTGCGTGATCGTGCTCGACCACCGGGTCAGCGAGCAGACCTCGACCCGGCGCCTGCGGGTGCTGAAGTACCGCGGCTCGCTGCACGGGACCAACGAGTATCCGTTCTTGATCGGCAGCAAGGGCGTATCGGTTCTGCCGATCACCTCTCTTGGCCTGCAGCACGCCGTGTTCACCGAGCGGCTTTCCACGGGAGTGGAGAGCCTGGACGGGATGCTGGACGGCGGGGGGCTGTATCGGGGCAGCTCGATCCTGATCAGCGGGACCGCAGGGACCGGAAAGTCCACCATCGCGGCTCAGTTCTGTGCTGCTGCCTGCGCCCGCGGCGAACGGGCCCTGTATTTCGCATTCGAGGAGTCCGAGGCGCAGATCATGCGCAACATGGCCTCGGTCGGTATCGACCTGGCCCACTGGGTCGCCGAGGGACTGCTGCAGTTCCGCTGCATCCGCCCCAGCCTGCTGGGCCTCGAGGCGCACCTGATCTCGATGCAGGAAGTCGTCTCGGACTTCGCCCCGGACGTGGTGGTGATGGACCCGGTCTCCGACCTGCTGGAAGCCAGTGGCGGGGGAGAAGTCACCGCGATGCTCACCCGTCAGGTCGACTACCTGAAGAGCAGAGGGGTGACCGCCTTGATCACCAGCCTCACCACCGGGCGCGACACCGATCACTCCGAGCAGCGGATCGGGTCACTGATGGACACCTGGATCATCGCCAAGCTCGCCCTGGGCGACGGGACCCGCAATCGCGTTCTGTACGTGTTGAAGTCCAGAGGGATGGCCCACTCCCACGAGATCCGCGAGTTCGTGCTCAGTGGCGAAGGTCTCCAGATCGCCGATGTCTACCACGGCGACACGTCGCCAAGCGTCCTGCCGGCATGACCTCGGAGGAGGAGGCCGCAAAATCCGGCTCCAGGTCACGGCTCGAGGAGGCATTGGAACGCGAAACCTCCGACGACGAGGTCTGGAACCTGCGCCTCTATGTCGCTGGGGAGTCACCCAAGTCGCTCCAGGCGTACGTCAACCTCAAGCAGATCTGCGAGACCCACCTCGGCCATCGCTACGAGATCGAGATCGTTGACCTCCTGGTGCATCCGAGGCGTGCTCGGGAGGACGAGATCGTCGCCATTCCGACCCTGGTCCGGCAGCGCCCGGCTCCGGTCCGCAAGATCATCGGCGACCTGTCCGACACCGAGAAAGTCCTGGCCGGACTACACCTGCGAACGAGACACTGACAGCGTCAGTTCCTCCTCAGGAGCGGCAGCGGGGGGCCGAGCCGCCTGCATGATCTGTCCGATGTTGTCGGGTGAGAAGAACTCTACCGGGGACACCGTCCCGGCCACGACGCTGACGAACCCATCCATCGCCACCTGGTTGCCGTACACCGCGCCGAGGAGCTGCTGCATCTCCGGCGGCGGCGGTTCCAGGGTGGCCAGTTGGCTGGTGAACTCGTAGATGGGCATGGCGCCGCTGTCGCGAGCCTGCTGCCACGAGGACATGGCGGCGTCGTACGTCGACCCGCCGCTGAGCCACGCGTGTACGGCGGCGGCACACCGCTCGGCGTCATTGAAGGCATCGCTGATGCCCTGCGCCGTGATCGGGTCCTTGTTGTAGCCGGCGTCGCCGACCAGTGCCCAGCCCGGTCCGAACGGCGTACGGAAGAACCCGGGGACCGAGCCCCCCAGGAACGGCGCCGTGCGCTCCGCCGTCCGCACCCGCGCGGCGAACTCCGGCGCCAGGTCGAGGGTCTTGAGGAAGTTCGCCTCGACGTCCGCCTTGTACGCCGCGGCCTCGGCGTAGGGCCAGCCGGCGACGACCATGGTCAGTCCGTCGTTGGTGGGCGCAGCGGCGAAGCCACGTTCGGGACGGATGAAGACCTCCATCCCATCGGTCGGCAGGTCGCGGAAGTAGGTGTAGTAGGCGTACTGGAGCCGCGGCCGGGTCTCGTACTCGGCAGCCTCGACCGCCGTGGCGACGCGACTGTTCTTCCCGTCGGCGCCGATGACGATCCGGGCCCTCGCCTCAACACGCTCGCCGCCCTCCGAATGGCCGGTGATGCCCACGACGATCTCGTCCTCGATCACGAGCGAGTCGACGTTGAACCGCTCCCGCACCTCGACACCGGATGCGGCGGCCGCATCGACAAGGATCTTGTCCAGGACGGTTCGACGGGGTGCGTAGCCGCTGGAATGTCCGTCAACGGGCCGCGCTACCCCCCGGATCGCGAACGGCCCGAAGTCGTAGGAATAGGTGTCGATCGGCGGGCAGCCGGTGGCCACGACCTCGCCCAGCAGACCCCATCGGGAGAGCGCCGCCACTCCCGGCGCATGGATGACATGGGTGGAGATGGTGTCGCTCGGGAAGGTGGCCCGGTCGACCAGCAGGACCCGGTGTCCCTGGCGGGCGAGCAGCATTGCGGTGGGTGCGCCGGCGCAACGCGCACCGACAACGATGGCGTCGTAGGTGCTGGTCATGGGAACGGTCACTGGGATCTCCTCGGTTGGTGTCCCGCCACAGTGAGGCTCGCCCAGCGAGGAGGGATCCGGGAACTCCCCTATTTCTTGGAGCGACCAGCCCGAACGACGTACGCCGCGGCCTCCGAACGGTTGCGCAGTCCGAGCTTGTCCAGGACGTTGCCGACGTGGTGCTCGACGGTCTTGCGGCTGATGAAGAGCCGCCCGGCGATCTCGGGGTTGCTCATGCCCTCACCGAGCAGCGTGAGCACGTCCTGTTCCCGGCGGGTGAGCTTGTTCTCGCCCGACCGGGCTGGGCTCGTCCGCGCACCGAGCCGGCGGAGCAGCGACTGGGTCGCATCGACCTGTCGCGCGGCGGTGAGTCGTTCGAACTCGAGCAGAGCGGCCCGGGCTTCGGCGACGGCCACTTCGGGCGAATCCTGGCCGAAGGCCCGGGCCAGGTCGAGGCGACACAGTGCCGCTTCGAGCGGCAACTGTGCGGTGGCGAAGCCGTCGAGGGCATCGCGCAGCCAGGCGCGCGGGTCGCCGGTCCCGGTTGCCAGCGCGATTCGTCCTCGAGCGAGGGCGAGCACGGCAGCGGCGTACCCACTCGGACGCATCTCGGCGCACGCCGCCAACGCGTCCACCGAGGCCTCCGCGGCTGCGAGGTCGTCGCTGGCCAGCTGGATGTCGATGAGCAAGGCGAGGATGGGTACGACGACACTGCTGCTCGGATCGGTTCGCTGCAGGGCACGTTCGAGCGTCTCGCGGGCGACGGCCGTGTGGCCCCGAGCGAACTGCAACGAGGCCAGCGGCAGCATCGCCTCAGGGTCGTTGCTCATCCCGGCGAGAAGTTGCTCGGCCTCCTCCAGCCGCCCTTGTTTGACTCGCAGGTCGGCCAGGCGCACGAGCGCTCCGGCCTTCAGGGTCCGCCGGCCCAGCGCCCACAGCCGGACGGCCTCGGTCAGTGCCTCGTCGGCCTCCGGCCAACGCCCGGCGGCGGTCAGGATGCCGCCGTAGTGAGTGCGGCAGTACGCCGAGACCGCCGGCAGCCGACGACGTTCGGCAATCGCCTCGCCCACCCGGATCCACTGCTCGGCACGCTGTACGTCCTGGGCCCGCTCACACGCCGAGAACAGCTGGCAGAAGATCTCCTCCACGACGATGAAGTCCTCCACCTCGCCGCCGGCGACTCCCGCCAAGGCCTCGTCGAGCAGCAGCATCCCCTCTTCGACCCGGTCGTCGTGGACGAGGCTCGCGCCGAGGTAGGCCAACGTGGCGTAGACGAGCTCGGGATCTGATCCGGTCCGGCCGACGTCGAGCGCACGTGCGTAGTGCTGCTCCTTGATCGTGCGGATCCCCTCGAACATGCCCTCGGTCAGGGCAACCCAGCCTCGCTCCGTGGAGTCGGGCTGGTCGACCAGGAGCGTCTTCGCGCGGGCGATCCAGCCGCTGGCGATCGCCCAGTCCCCGGTCGTGGTTCCGTGCAGGTAGCCCAGGGTGCGAGCGGACCGGACCGCACCCGGCCCGTCGCCCTCGGCCCGGAAGGCAGCGTGCGCTCGCTCCATCTCGTCAATGCAGCGAGGGAACTCCATCAGCACGTACGACGTCGCCGACATCCCCTCCAGTGCCGCGCCTGAAACTCCGGTGGCTCCCGGGACTGCCAGGGCATCTTCGAACGCCGACCGCGCGCCGACCGCATCACCCGCCCGGAGTGCCTCGTGACCCTGTGCGACTTTGTCGCGCGGAGATCCGGTCATTCCCGAATCCTCCCATCACACCAGGTCTCGGACGGGCTACATCGAGGTTGGCAACTGCTGTGCCAGGTCACCCGCGACCTCGATGGCGATCTGGATCGTCCGGGTCGCGAGTGGGGACTGGGTCCGTCCGGTCGGCCAGTGCACGCACATCTCCCGGACCGGCGATGGATGCAGGGGGTGGATGCTGAGTCGGCGGTCGGACCAGGCATCGGATCCGTGGAGGGCGAGCCCGGGCAGTACCGCCGAGCCGATACCCGCACCCACCATGGCCAGGATGGTTTCGTGGCCGGCGGTTCGAAACACGAACCGTGGCTGTGCGCCCGCCCTGGCGAGCTCCCGCTCCAGCCACTTTTGGTGATAGGTGCGAGGCCAGGCGACCATCGGAGCATCGTCGAGCAGCTTCACGCGTACGGGACCATCGGGGAAGGTGCCGGTGCCCGCCACCAGGACGTACGGCTCGTCGAGCAGCTTGGCGTGCTCGACGTCGCCTTCGATCCGCCCGTCGTGGAACAACAGGTCGAGATCTCCGATCTGCGGAACCCCCGGTTCCGCCTCGGACAGCCTGATGTCGCAGCCGGGGTGCTCGTCTAGCAGCCGGCGTACGACGGTCGGCAGGATCAGGGCGGACACGGCCTGGAAGGTGCCGATGTCGATCCGGCCGTTGCCTGCCCTGAAGCGATCGACTGCGTCGGCCAGCACCTCCGCCTTGGTGAGTAGATCGCGGCCGTGGGCCAAGACCACCTCGCCGAGGGGAGTGATCCGCACCGGCCGAGGACCTCCTGGCCGGTCGAAGACGGCGCCACCGAGGGCCCGTTCCAGCACGGCGATCTGCTGGCTCACCGACGACTGGGTGTAGCCGAGCCGGGTCGCGGCTCGCCCGAAGGTTCCTTCGTCGGCGATGGCAGCCATGGTCATGAGGTGACGCAGCTCGATGTCAGCCACATCTCGCACTATAGTCTGCAGCGATAGTTTTGATCGGAACCAATCGCTTTTCATGATGCACTGGGGAACCTAGCGTCAGTGACATGACGACGACGTACGGCACACCCTCTGCGGTCGCAGCGACGGTCGGTGGTCAACCTTCTCGTCAACGTTTGGACCTGCCGCAGCTGGTCTGGGCGTTGGCGGCGGTGCATCTCGTCAGCCGAGCCGGGGGACTGGTGCGGTCGTTCCTCGTGCTCTACCTGACGCAGGAGCAGGGCCTCTCACCGACGACCGCGGGTGCCGTGATCGCCGCGTTGGGGGTCGGAGACATCGGCTCCCAACTGCTGGGCGGCTGGCTGGGCGACCGGATCGGTCGACGGCACACGATGCTGGTCGGCTTCTTGGGCACTGCCGTGGCGTTGATCGCGCTCGGATCGGCGGAGACGATGCCGGCGATCTGGGCAGCGGCCCTCGGCGTCGGACTGATGGCGGAGCTGTTCCGCCCGCCCGGATCGGCCGCGGTGGCTGACCTGCCTCCAGAGCAGCGGGTCCGGGCCTTCGGACTGCTCTTCTGGGCAGCCAGCGTCGGCTTCTCGATCGCCGCTGTGATGGCCGGGATCCTGGTCAAGCACGGGTTCGGACTCTTGTTCTGGATCAACGCGGTGGCCTCAGTCGTCGCGGCGCTGATTGTCTGGCGGCTGGTGCCCGAAACCCGTCCACCGATCCTGAAGCAGACCCGGCGCGCGCTGTTACCGGTCCTGGTCCGGGACCGATTGATGGTCACCATGATGGCGATCTACGTCGTCTACTTCGCACTGTTCCTGCAGACGTTCACGACATTGCCTCTCGTCATGACTGCCGACGGCCACAGCTCTGCGGCGTACGGCGCGGTGCTGGCGCTCAACGGAGTGGTCATCGTGGTCGTGCAGCCACTCGCGGTGCGGCTGCTCGCGGGTCGCGACCGTGGCACGGTGCTGGCTGTCTCGATGCTCCTGGTCGGCGTTGGCGTCGGCTTCGGCACCATCGTCCACAGCGGCGCCGGCCACGTCGGATCGGTCCTGGTCTGGACCCTTGGTGAGATCGGCATCGCCGTCATGTACGGCGCGACCTTCGCCGATCTCGCGCCGATCGATCTGCGGGGCGGGTACATGGGCGCCGCCTCCAGTACGTGGAGCATCGGTGCCGTGCTCGGGCCGCTGGTCGGCAGCCTGCTGCTCGACCACGCAGGTCGGCCCGCACTGGGAGCAGCGTCTGTCGTCACTGGGATTGCTCTTTTCGCCGCCCATCAGGCGGTCGGTCGGGCGCTCCGCTGCCGGACCCATGAATACGAACCCAAGATGAACGACCAATCAAGGAGTAGGCAATGAGCACCTTCGCACTGATCCACGGCGCTGGCGATGTCGGCTGGTACTGGCATCTGGTCGACGCCGAGCTCCGTGGCCGCGGCCACGACGTGATCGCCCCGGACCTCCCAGCCGACGACGAGTCGGCGACCCTGACCGACTACGCCGACGTCGTGGTCGAGGCGGTCGGCAACCGCAGCAGCCGTGACCTCGTCGTCGTCGGCCAGTCGTACGGCGGCGTTCACCGCACCCCTGGTCGCGGATCGGCTCGACGCCGATGCTCTGGTCCTGGTTGCCGGCATGATCCCGGCCCCCGGCGAGTCGCCGGACGAATGGTGGGACAACACCGGCTACAGCAGCGCCGTACAAGAGGCAGCAGCCCGCGATGGCGGCCTGACCGGCAACCCGGACCCGTATGTCAGCTTCTACAACGACGTCCCGCGGGAGCTGGCCGAGGAGGCCATGAGCAAGGAACGGGCCCACCCCTCCCCGCCTCGGGCGCCGCCCCCTGGCCACTGGACGCCTGGCCGGATGTACCGACGAAGTTCGTGCTCTGCACCGAGGACCGATTCTTCCCACCGGACTTCTTCCGTCGGCTCGTTGCCGAACGCCTCGGGATCGAGCCGGACGAGATCGCCGCCGGCCACTGCGTCGCCCTCAGCCGCCCCAAGGAGCTGGCGGACCTGCTCGAGAGCTACCGCGGCTAGGTGGCTCGGCATGGCGACCGCTGACCCCGTGACCGCGCTGGTGGGTGGCGGCTTCATCACGGGATGCAGATCAACCGCCGGTTCCCATGCCCTGTCCACCACGGGAACCGCAGGTTCGGCTGCATACCGTGATGAACCTGCGCACCGACGGGGTTGTGAGGGAAACCCTTCCCGCCTGCACGCGCCGCGTCCTCGCCCCACGCGGGGCAAGCCACGTTCAGGATCGTGTTGTCGATGGTGATGATGAGCAGGCTGGCCGAAAGGACGGCCAACGCCTGCCAGCGTCGTGGGTACGGTTCTGCGGTCGTAGACATCTCGGGACTTCCTTTGTGAGATCGGGTGCCAGACGGTGCCTGTCCCTCCCGCGCCGGGCTGCGTTTGCGGGTATCACGCGCGCGTGCATCGTGTGGCCGGTCATCGCACGATGCGTGTGACGGCGGGCGACCTCGAGCTCCCGCGGGGTCAGTCCCGGGTCCGGAGGCGGTCGAGGTCGGGAGTGCGGCCAGCAGTGGTTCGGCCTCCGGCAGAGGGTCCGTCACAACGGTGCACGAGTTGAGTTGTGACGAGTGAAAGCTGAACCTCGACGTCCAAGTCGTGCACGCGGCGAGTTTGTGCAGTGGGCGGGCTGCCGTTGACGGTTGCGGAGGTGGCGGGGTCAGTCGCTGTTGTGTTGACTCCCTCACGGGAGGCGGCTTCATCACGGGAGTGGTAGTCCGAGACGAAATGGTCCCTCCGTACGGCGTGTCGGGGCCATTTCGTCTCGGACTACCGTTCCCTGAACCAGCGCAGGGAGGGGTTGCGGGTGCCCTATCCGCCTGCTTGCCTGCGGACCCAGAGTGCGAGCTCGGTGCGGGTGGTGAGGTGGAGCTTGGCGAGCCCGGCGCGGACATGGGACTCGACGGTGCGGACCGAGAGGAAGAGCCGGTCGGCGATCTGCTGGTTGGTCAGGGCCTGGCCCACGAGCTGGGCGACCTCCATCTCGCGCGGGGTCAGTCCGGGTCCGGTGGCGGTCGAGGTGGGGAGTGCGGCGAGCAGTCGTTCGGCCTGCGCCAAGGGTCCCGGCATGTCCAGTCGTCGAAATTCGCCGGCCGCGGCGTCGGCCAGCTCTCGTGCCGAAGCCGGGCCGACGGGTCCGGCCAGCCCTGGTTCCTGGGCCAGGCACTGGGCCTGGCCCAGCCTGGCGAGGGCGACGTAGGGCCGAGCGCCGAGTCGTACGTCGGCTTCGACTGCCCGCTCGAAATGGCCCGACGCCAGCGCGAGGTCGCCGTACGCCTGCGCCAACTGCCCGAGTTGGTACTCGTTCGAGCCGTGGCTGAACGGCGCGCCCCCGCCGTCGGCTCCGCACCAGTGTGCGATCGGCGAGAGGAGCCGGTAGCAGCGCTCGGCCACCTCGGCGTCGTCCAGCAGCACCGCCACCACGGCGATCTGGCTCACTGTGGCCGCCCACCGTGGCCCGAGCGGCATCTGGTCCGGCAAACCCCGCAGCGCCTCGAAGGTGGCAGCCGCCGCTTCGAGCTGACCGGTCAGGCAGTGTGCCAGTGACAGCGAGACCTGAACAAGCGGGATCGGCGGCGCCTGCGCAAGGGCATCCATGACGTCTGGCACCTCATCGGGGTCTCCGCGCATGTACGCCAGCTGCTGCCGGAAGGCGAAGTGCATTCCGATCATGGAGCCGTCGCCGACTCGTTCGGCGATGCCGAGGCTGTCCCGGGCATGTGCCCTGGCCTCGTCGAACGAACCCAACATGGCAGCACGCATCGCCAACAGCCTGAGCTCGTGCCACCGGCCGACCGGCGACGACCGAGCTGCGGGCCGTCCGGCCGATGTCGTCGATCGAGGCGTCCATGCCGGCCAGGTCCCCAAGCTGCAGGGCGATTTCGGCCTGCCAGAGATGTCCCCACAAGGCACCCATCGCAGTCGTCGAGGCGCGACCCAGTTCCACCGCACGCTCGGCCAGTGGAATGCGTTGGTCGATCGCCTGCGGGTAGGACAGCACGAAGTGGCGGGCAGCGATGGCTGCCAGTTCTGCATGCGGGGAGCGCGACTGACGGGCCAGGTCCAGGGCCGCGGCCGCCAGGCCGTCCGCCGACGAGTCGGCAGCCTCCTCGGCGGCGGCGACAGCCCGCTGGCTCATCAGGCCGGCTCGTGCCTCCAGATCCTCCTCGGGGAGCCGCTCCAACGCTCGGCGGCAGAGCCGGTCCACCACCCGGGAGACCTCGATCGAGCCGATACCCTGCGGCACCAGCGCTGCCTGAGCCATCAGATCGCCACGTCCACACTCTTCGGCGAGGTCGACGGCCTCGACACACGATGCCATCGCGTCGGGCACGAGATTCGCCATCCACTCGTAGCGGGCGAGCTCGATCAGACGTTCCGCCAGGTCCTCGGTGCCGGCGCCGAGCGCACGGGCATGGCGAAGGCTCATCCGGGCGAACTGCACCGCTTCCTCGTGGGCCCGCGCCGTTGCCGCGCGGGCCGCGGCGAGTCGCGCTCGATCGCGACAGCGGGCCGAGGCTGCAGGCCCGCCGGCCCGATCCCAGTGCACCGCGCTGGGCCCGATCAGCAGGTCGTCTCCGGTCTCCTCCATCGCGGTTGCGATCGCGGCGTCCGCCTGCGCGCGCTCGTCGGCGGTCGCATGGGCGACGACCGCGTCGCGCACCAGGGCGTGGACGAACGAGAGCCCGGTGGGCCCATGCAGCAGCACCCCGGCCCGGATCCCGACGGCGATGTCGTCGGTGACCTCCGGGACCGGCTTCCCCGTGGCGGCGGCGAGCAGGGTCGGCGAGAGGCGCTCGGCCAGGAGCGCGGCGGTGGTGAGGGTACGGCGGGTGTCCTCGGGCAGCCGAAGGAAGGGCGCGACCAGGATGCCCCGCAGTCCGCTGCGTTCGGCGATCAGCCGGTCCAGGCTCCCCGGGCCGGGCATCGGTCGCCTCGGAGGTCAGTCGGCGGATGTAGAACGGGTTGCCGTTGGTGCGGTCCACCAGGTCGGCGGCAAGGGGAAGCCAGGAGGCGGTCTTCTCGTCGGCGGAAAGCCAATCGGTGACCGCGTCGACATCGAGGCCGGTCAGCGGCAGCGGGACCGTCGCCGGGCTGCGGAGCAGGTCAGGCATGGCGCGACCGAACGGGGTCATTGGCTCGTCCCGCGCGGTGGCGACCACCAGCACCCGCGAGCTGCCGAGATCGAAGGTCAGGTGCCGAAGGACCGCGACCGAAAGCGAGTCGGCCCAGTGCAGATCCTCGAGCAGCACCAGCAGGGCTGCCGGTTGCCCAGCGCCGATCAGGGCCGTTGCCGCCGCCTCGCAGACGCCCCAACGAGCCGCGTCGTCGTCCACCTCCGGAGCCACCACAGTCGACAGGACCGCGTCGAGCTCCGGAAGGTGTCGCGCGACCCGCCGCCACGCCCACAGGACGGGCGCACCCGCGTCGTCGACGGCGTACCCAGGTGCGATCCGCAGCCCCTGCTTCGCCGCGGCCTCCGTCGCCACCTGGCCGAGGAGGGTCTTCCCGACGCCCGCCTCGCCGGTGACCAGCAGCAGCCGCCCGTGTCCGGCCAGTGCGTCGGCGATCGCCCTGTCGACGACGGCGCGCGGCCCCGACCGGCCGAACATGGAGACCACGCGCACCAGTATCGCGTGCCGACCTCAGTGGCGCTTTCAGTACCGCTACGGAGGCGGCTTCGGCCGGGCCGCGGCAGGTTTGGGCAATCAGCAAAGAAGCCCAAACCCAAGGAGACCCGCATGTACGCCCAACTCACCATGTTCGACGGACCGCGATCGCCCGAGCTGCTCGCCGCCGCCGAACGCGCAGAGAACGAACGGATCAGGCCGCTGCTCGACTCGAACCCCGAGATCCGCGACGACCTGGTCGCCGTGTACCACCTGCGCCAGCCCGACGGCGGCAAGGCCATTCTCTCCATCTGCCGCACCGAGGCCACCCTCGACAAGATGGTCGAGCTGATCATGACCTCGGAGCTGTTGCCTGGCGAGGATCCGGACCTGCTTCCCGGCCCGAGCCGCGTGGAGCGCTACGAGGTGGCCGAGGCCGCCCAGGAAGCAGGTGTGCGATGACCCGCCAAGCCGCACGCGACCTCGCCCCGGCCAGCATCTCCGCAGGCACCTGGTCGATCGTTCCCGACGCGAGCACCGCCAGCTTCACTGTCAAGGACAAGCTCGTCCTCACCGTCCACGGCACCATTCCGGTGCGTTCGGGGACTGTCGTCCTCGGCGCCGAAGGTGAGGTCACCCGAGCCAGCGTGGAGCTCGACCTCCCTGGGATCGCGACCGGCATCACCAAGCGTGACGAGCGACCTGAGGACGCCAGGGATGCTCGACGCCGTCGGGCACCCCGTGCTGGTCGTCGAGGCGGAGTCCACCACTGCCGGTCCATCCGGCTGGCAGCTGACGGCGACGCTGTCCGCACGAGGTGCGCGTTGTCCGCTGGTCCTCGAGGTGACTCCGACAGCCTGGGAGGACCAGTCGGATCCGGGTCCAGGCGACCGGCCGGTTCGACCGGAAAGGCCTGGGCATGAAGATTCCGACGTTCATCGTCGGTCGGTACCTCGACGTACAGGTCGAGGCCGTCTTCGAGCGGGCCTGACCGACCTCTCGGTGGTTGGGCAGGGCGCCCCACTCGGTGGTTGAGGCTTGTACTGAGGAGGGCGCCCTGGCGCCCGTCTCGAAACCACACGTAGTCCCTCGGCGACGTGGTTTCGAGACGGGCGCTAGCGCGCCCTCCTCAACCACCGGATCGGCGCCGCGCCCTCCTCAACCACCGGATCGGCGAGGCGCTCTCTTCAACCACGCCACGGGGGACAGCTCAGAGTGGCTCGAGGGGATGGTCGAGGAGGTTGAGTCGGCTGTCGAGGGCCTGCGGAACGCTGGCGGGGTATCCGAGGAGGTATCCCTGTCCAGCGAGGGGTGGCGCGGTCGTCCGCCCGCCATTGGGAGTCGTCGAGGACCGCCTCGAGCATGTTCGTGTCCTCTATTCCCTCGGCGACGACCCAGCCGCCGGTGTTGCGGACGAAGGTGGTGGCTGCGGCGACTACGGCGTCGGCTGCAGGGTCGATGCCGACGCGGGAGATCACGTGGCGATCAAGCTTGATGATGTGGAACTGAACGTGGGTCAAGGCGCGAAGTCCGGCGTTGCCGGCCCCGAGGTCGTCAAGCGCGAGCTTGAACCCTCGGGCGCTGGCCCGCTTGAGGGCTCGAAGGTTGGTCGGGTTGTCCAGGTCTGCCTGCTCGGTTATCTCGAGCACGATGTCGGTGTGGGACAGCCCGGCGTCGATGACCTGTGCAGCGAACGCGTCGAAGTCGAACTCACGCAGCGCCGCAGGGTGCACGTTGATGAACAGCAGCCCCCCTGGCCATGGTTTGGCTCTGACCGCACGAAGAACCTCGCCTCGGGCCAACGCGTCCAACACGGCCGCCTTGCCGATCCGGTCCGCTAGCTCGAACGCCTCAGCGGGGCCATCCAATGGCATAGGGGACGGAAGCCGCAGCAGTGCTTCATGTCCCAAGAGGCAGCCCGCGCGTAGGTCCCAGATGGGCTGGAAGGCAATGCTGCAGCGGACGCCGTTGTCGCACAGGTCGTGTACGGCGTCCAGCTTGTCTGCGCGCGACGGTGACGCCGACGGTCAAGTTGGAGAAGGCAACGGTGCGATCGCGACCGAGCCGCTTGGCTTGGTACAGCGCCGAGTCAGCGCGCTCCCACAGCTCCTGCAGTGACACCGTGTCCTCGTGTCTGACGGAGGCGACGCCGCAGCTGATGGTGACGCCCGGCATCCGCGCCGCGAAGGACGAGCGAACGCGTTCGAGAACTGTCTGCCGTCTCGCGGTCCGCTGTCTCGGGGAGCAGCACAGCGAACTCGTCGCCGCCGAGACGAAAGGCGGTGTCGGAGGCACGTAGCCCTTCGAAGGATTCTCCGAGCGCGACCAGCACCCGGTCGCCGTAGCTATGACCCAGCGTGTCGTTCACTCGCTTGAAGTGGTCGATGTCGATGAGCGCCAGTGACACCGTCGTGTTGTCCAGGGTCAGCCAACGCGGCGCTCAGCAGGGGACGGAACGGCCGACGGCCAGGGATCCCGGTCAGCTCATCTGTCGCGGCGAGCCGGTCCGCTTCACGGTGCCGGCGGCGCAGAGTGTGCCCGCCCAACAGGTAGGACAACGGGACAGCGAACAGGATCATGGCCAGCAGGCCGAGAATCTGCTGCTTCCGCAAGGCGTCCAGCTCCCGCCCGATGACGGCGCTGCGCTGCTCGATCTTGACCGCCAGCACACCTTGGGGCGTACCTGACTGGCAACAGGAACACGTAACGAGGCTCGTGCGGGGCTTCGTCTGGGTCCTCGTCTGGTCGGTAGAGCGTTCGTTGCGACCCGACGACGTCTTCCAGGTCTCGTGCGTCGAGTTGCTCTTGACCGGCGTCCGTAGCAACGACCGACGTACCCTGTGCATCGAAGACTCCGACGTACGCGACCCCGTCCTCATTGCCGGAGATGCCCTTCACGCCAACGCTGATGGCTCGTAGCCGCTGCTCGGGAGTGGTGGCCGCTTGCAGGCGGGTTTCCATCTGCTCGATATGAGTGTCGAAGTCGTTCGACGCATGCCTGAGCAGGGCTGCCTCGACCTGTCGCGAGGCCACGGAGTACTGGACCACACTCACCAGGGTCAGGCTGATCGTCACCGCGGCGACCCATCGAAAGACGAAACCCTGTCGGCGTACGAAGGCCGTGA
This sequence comes from uncultured Actinomycetota bacterium, assembly GCA_963719255.1. GTDB lineage: Bacteria > Actinomycetota > Actinomycetes > Propionibacteriales > Nocardioidaceae > Nocardioides. The sequence goes on from CAVRBN010000043.1 coordinate 18,934, forward strand.
TCGCCACCAGGGCCTTGCTTGCCATCTCGCCCTCTCTGGTGTCCGCGCACCGCCCAACTCACCCAGCGGACGCCGACCGAGAGGGGATGTCATCGACTGTAGTGGCGCCCGAGCCCACCGTCCGTGGAACGCCAAACCTCGCAAATGCCCGCAGTCCGCAGGGGGTGGCGCTGGACACGGTCAGGTGGTCGCGAAAGGGTAGGAGGGTTTGCTGCACCGTGCCCATGGCCAGGACTCCCTCGGAGGTGACCAGCATGTACAAGCAGATCCTCGATCCCGTCGGCGACTCGTACGCACTCAGCTCGATCTTCGCCGCGCTCCCGATCCTCATCCTCTTCGTGCTTCTCGGGGTGCTCAAGATCCGAGCGTGGGTCGCGGGTCTGACCGCGCTCGGCGTAGCGCTCCTCGTCGCCATCGTCGTGTACTCGATGCCGGTCGGGCAGACCCTTCTGTCCGCGTCGGAGGGTGCGACCTTCGGCTTCTTCCCGATCCTGTGGATCGTGATCAACGCGATCTGGGTCTACAACCTCACCGTCGCGACCGGGCATTTCGACGTACTGCGTCGCTCGTTCGAGGGGGTCAGCCCCGACATGCGGATCCAGTCGATCATCATCGCGTTCTGTTTCGGGGCGCTGCTCGAGGCACTCGCCGGCTTCGGTACGCCGGTCGCCATCAGCGCGGTGATGCTCATCGCGTTGGGCTTCCCACCGCTCAAGGCGGCAACGGTCGCACTGATCGCCAACACCGCCCCCGTCGCCTTCGGCGCCCTGGCGACACCGATCGTGACGCTCGCCGAGATCACGTCCGGGGTGAGCAATGACCCCGGTCTGACGGTCGACACCCTCGGCTCGATGGTCGGGCGACAGACACCGATCCTCGCGGTCTTCGTGCCGCTGGTGCTCGTCGCCGTCGTCGACGGTCGGCGCGGACTGCGCCAGACGTGGCTCCCCGCGCTGGTGGCCGGCGCAGTATTCGGGGTCGCTCAGTTCGTCGCTTCCAACTACATCTCGGTCCAGCTGACCGACATCTTCGCCGCCCTGCTGTCGCTCGCCTCGTTGGTGGTCCTGGTCAGGGTCTGGAAGCCGGTGGAGTCTCCGGACCTGCACACCTCGGCCGATGACGAAGCGGGCACAGTCGAGCCCGTCACCAGCGGAAGCGGCACGCGCACCGAGGCGTACGGCGACCGCGGCGCCGGCTGACGCAAGCCCGGTCGCCGACTCGGGCGCCGACGTCGCGCGCGCCTACGCTCCTTACCTCATCATCATCGCGATCTTCTCGATCGCGAACATCTCCAGCGTCAAGACAGCACTCGGCAAGTCACCCTGGTTCCGCGAGTTCCAGTGGCCGGGACTCGACGTACGCAACACGAGCGGTGACCCGCTCGGGTCGATGACCTTCGTTTTCGCCTGGCTGTCCAATGCCGGCACGCTGCTGATCCTGGCTGGGATCCTGACCATGCTGACGCTGCGGGTCAGCCCCGCGAGGGCGCTGAAGGCGTACGCCGACACGCTCGTCCAGCTGCGCACCGCGATCGTGACCGTGATGGCCGTGCTCTCGCTGGCCTACGTGATGAACCAGTCCGGACAGACGACCACTCTTGGGTTCTTCCTCGCCGGCGCCGGAGGCGTCTTCGTGCTGTTCTCCCCAATCCTTGGCTGGTTGGGCGTGGCGGTCACCGGCTCCGACACGTCTTCCAATGCGCTCTTCGGCGCCCTGCAGGTGCAGACCGCGGCCGAGGCGGGCCTCGACCCGGTTTTGCTTGCCGCGTCCAACTCCTCCGGCGGCGTGATGGGGAAGATGATCTCCCCGCAGAACCTGGCGATCGCAGCCGCAGCCGTGGGGATGGCCGGCCGTGAGGGGGAGATCTTCCGCAAGGTCCTCGGCTGGAGCCTGCTTCTGCTGGCGCTGATGTGTGCACTCGTCGTGCTGCAAGCCACGCCCGTGCTGGACTGGATGGTCCCCGGTTAGGCCCGTCGATCAACGGTCCGAGTTGATGCTGACCCGGTCGATGGCACCGTCGTTTGTGCCCCACTCGGTCAGGACGTCGTCGTACACACCGCTTTGCACCAGTTCCTCGAGCGCCCCCTGAACGGCGTCACGCAGGCCGAGCTGACGTCGTGCTACGAGGATGCCATAAAGCCCCGGCTCATACTGGGTTGTGGAGGCCAGCTGGTAGTGCGCCCTGGTTCGCGAGTCGGTCACCAGGAACACTGCCGTTGGAAGATCATTGAGCAACGCCACCGCCCGACCGGTGCGCAGCTGTAGGAGAGCATCGGAGTTGGTCTCAAACATCTTCAGGATGATCGGGCCATGGACGCAGTTTGCCTGGGTCCGGTTCAGCAGGTCCAACTGCGTCGTCCCCGCTTCGACGGCGACGACGTGGCCGCACAGATCCTGGATATCAGTGATGCCGGCCGGGTTCCCGTGCTGCACGACAATCGACGTGCCAGCGCTGAAGTAGTTCACGAAGTCCACGGTCTTGGCTCGCTCGGCAGTGTCCGTCATCGCCGACATCCCAAGGTCCAGCTCGCCTCCGGCTACGTCGGCAAGCAGCGTGGTGAAATCGCTGTTGACGAACTCGACACGTACGCCGAGCACCCGTCCGATCGCGGCACCGAGATCGGGCTCCATCCCGATGATGGTGCGGCCGTCCGGCGCAAACGTTGACATGGGCGGGTAGGAGGCGTCGGTTCCGACCCGGATGACTCCCTGCTCGAGCACCTCAGGAGGAAGCCGATCGTGCAGGGCCTGGTCGAACTTCGCCTCGGACGTCGGTTTCCCATCCGTGGAGTTCTGCGATCCACAGGCCGCAGTTGAACACAAGCGTCAAGGCGACCAACAGGCCTGCGAAGGCTGTGTGGGGCCGCGTGATGGGAATTCTCATGTCGCTTGTCTCCTTGTCGCGGCACGCCCGGCGGGCGTCAGCTCGATCTGTAAGGGCACGGCGCTCAACTCAGAGGCACCGGGGACGTGCACGACCTCGGTCCACGGGGAAGGGCGGAGCCACAGATAACCCTGGCCGTGGTCGCACCCGGCGTCCGCGAGCCAGTCGGCGACGTCCTGTCGTTCGACACCCTCAGCGGTGACGAGGCATCCGAGCCGGTGGCCGAGGTCGATGATCGAGCGCACGATGGCACGGTCCTTCTCGTGTTCGCGCAGGCCGGCGATGAACAGTCGATCGATCTTGACTTCAGCGACCTTCACGGTGCGCAGCTGGGACAAGGCCGTGTAGCCGATGCCGAAGTCGTCGATGGAGACCGAGATGCCCTGCGCAGACAGGGCGCTGATGACCTGTCCGGCCAGGACAGCATCGAAGGCCAATGCCGTCTCGGTCACTTCGACGTGGAGCTGGTCGGCGCGCACGTCTGCGTCCAGCAGCATGTTCTGAACGCTGCCGGCGAACTCCAGCGATGACAGGTTGCGGGCGGAGACGTTGACGGCGACGCGTCCAAGTTGTGACCCGCGGCCGTCCAGGCGGTGTAGTCGATGAGAGCGCGGCGGAGCACCCATCGGGTCAGGGGGTCGATCAGCTCGGAACGCTCTGCAACAGCAAGGAAGTCAGACGGCATGAGCAGCCCACGCGTGGGGTGCTGCCAGCGGACGAGAGCCTCGAGGGAGGTGACGCGACCGGTGCTCAGCTCGATCTTGGGCTGGTAGTGCAGCACCAGCTCGTCGCGCTCCAGGCCCTGGCGAAGCTCGCGCTGCATCACCAGCGCGTCGGCCGCCGGCCTGGACACCGCAGGCTCGAAGACCACGACGCCGGTCGTGCCGTGCTTGCCCCTGTACATCGCGGCGTCCGCATGCTGCAGGAGCTCCTCCACCGTGTGGGCGTCCTCCGGGTAGAAGCACACCCCGAAGCTTGCCTCCACGCTGAGGGTGGCGCCGTCCAGCGTCACCTCGTGCACCCAGCTCTTCGCGGACTCGGGTCAGCAGCGCCACCGTCTCCTCACGGTCGCCTCCGAGCGGCAGGATCAGACCGAACTCATCACCACCGAGTCGCGCCACAGTGTCGTCGGTGCGCAAGGACTCTCTGAGCCGGTGCGCGACGACCCGGAGAAGCTCGTCGCCCGCGGGATGTCCCAGGGTGTCGTTGACTTCCTTGAAGTGGTCGAGATCGATCAGGACCAGTGCCCCGCGATCCGCGCCTGGGCCGCGGGACAGCGCTTCCTCGGCCACGCGCCGGAACAGCTCACGGTTCGGCAGGCCGGTCAGCGGGTCGTGGAGCGCCTGGTGCTCGTGTTCGGCAGCGTGTCGACGCAGTGCCCGCGTCGTCCACCAGGAGATGAGGGCCAGGACGGCGTACAGCCCGATCAGGCCGAAGGTGAGTCGCGTGATCGTGGCGCGAGTGTCGGCCTCCACCTCGGCGGCGATTGGCTCATACGGCAGGTAGACCTCGAGTACGCCGATTGCCTCGCCATTCGACTCTGCGAACACGGGCTGCAGGACGCGGATAGCAGCGGCGGTGGTCTGGGTCCCGGCCTCGACGATGCGTGCGTCAACTGCTCCGGATGCGGCTGCCTGGAAGGCGGGGTCACTCGCCGGCACCGCACCGCGCACGCTGCCGTCATCGGAGAAGGAGACGCTGCCGGTGAAGCTGAGAAGGCGCAGACGAAAGACCGAGCCCTGGAAGATCGCCAGGTCGGTCGCCGAGCTGAGACGTTGACGTTCGGACGCGCTCAGCCCCTCGGAGAGATCAGCACCCCGGATCGCCGGCGCGATGGCCATCTGGGAGATGACGGCCGCCTGGGCGCGACCCTGATCGAGAGCGTGGCTGACCCCGTCGTCGTGGTAACCGCGGATGAGCACAAAGGCCAGCAGCCCGACGGGGACCAGGCTCACGACGGCGTAGATCGCGAACAGGCTGGCGCCCATTCGACTATGTCGACGGCCGGTGGTCATGGTTCCCCCTAGGCACGAGAAGCCGCCGAGTCGACCGTCAAGGGGACGGGCGTGGAGCGAGTGCGGGAATGGCGCTGTTTCGAACTGCCTTCGCCAGTTAGCTCCGGTTGCATTCGAATATACACGTCAACGGCGCCGCTGAATGCCGTTCCGGTACTTTCCCCTCAAGCACCTATTACAGGGTGGGGGTACTCCGGCGAGCGGCCCTGGAACGCCAGGATCGCCGGGTTCACGATCCGGCCGTCCCGGATCTCGATCGCCCGGGTGATCGTCTCGTCGTCGGCCCACGCGGAGGGCCCGGACAGCACGGTCTCCAGGAAGGGGAGCAGCGCCTCGCTGATCTCCCAGGTCGCCGAGTTCCAGAGGTACGACGGGCTGTGGTCGACCGCGTAGTAGTCGACGTGGCCGCCGACTTTGAACATCGGCTCCTCGAACGTCGTCGGGATGGCCCAGCTGAACCCCATCGCCTCGTCGCAGGAGACGTCCACGATCAGGGTGCCGGGACGGAACGCAGCCAGGTCCTCGGTCTGGAGGAAGGTCACCGGGTTGGCGGTGTCCTGGAGCGTGCAGTTGACGACGATGTCGCGGTCGGCGAGGAACGACGCGAGCGGGACCCGACCTCCGTCGGTGATGACATGGCTGGGCGCCGGACGCGTCGTCGTCCTGGGTCGAACTGGGTGATCCGGACCGAGTGGATCGGCGAGCCCACCGCGGCCACGGCGCGGTTGGTCAGCACATGCACGTCGTGGATGCCGTGTGCTTTGAGCGCCGTCACCGCGCCGCGCGCAGTCGCGCCGAAGCCGATCACGACGGCGTTCAGGGGCCGGCCGTAGTCACCGGTGATGCCGCACAGCTCGAAGGCGTGCAGCACCGAGCAGTAGCCCGCGAGCTCGTTGTTCTTGTGGAACACGTGCAGCCCGACCGCGCCGTCCCGGGTCCAGTGGTTCATCACCTCGAAGGCGATCAGGGTGAGCTGCCGGTCGATGGACAGCTGGGTCAGCACGGGGTCCTGGACGCAGTGCGGCCAGCCCCACAGCACCTGGCCGGGCTTCATCGAGGCGACGTCGGCGTGCTGGGGCTTGGGCAGCAGCACCACGTCGGAGGTCTCGATGATCTCCTCGCGGGAGGCGAAGCCGGCGACCAGGTCCGACAGGTCGGCGTCGGTGCGCCCGAACCGGTCGGCGTACCCGGTCTCCAGGGTGATCCGCTCGCGGATCTCCTTGTCGATGCGCGACAGGTGGTCGGGGTGCAGCGGGAGTCGGCGCTCGTTCTCCTTCGCCGACGTGCCGACCACACCCAGGCTGAGGAGGGTCACTTCTTCTTGGCGGCCAACTTGTCGGCCAGCGAGTTGTCGTCGGACTTTCCGCGCTTCTCGGCCCGTTTCTCCTTCAGAGACTTCCCGGACTTCTTGCTCATGCCTTGCCGTGGCGACTTGTCGGCCATGTTGGCTCCCTGGTTCGGCAGCCTGGCTGGCTCCGTTGATCCACCGTACGCCCCGATGACGGGCTCATCGAAGATTCTGGTGCGGCTGGCGGCAGCAGCTGGTTCTCTGCAAGTCTGCCGTTGGAGGCCGCCGTGGACAGCAAGCTTGCAGAGAACCAGCTCGTTCACAGAGCTCTCCGGCTGATCGTCCGCCACGGCACCGGCCCGAGTCCAGGCTGACTCGGCCGCGCTGATCCTCGTCCTCAAGGGCGCCACAGACGCGCTTGGTCTCGACCATGTGCCGCGAGGGATTCAAGCTCAAGACCTGCGTGTTGGAGTCTGCGGTTCGCTTCGCTCGCGTGGTTGCGGCTTTCAGACCAACCCGCTTATGGTTGCGGTCGGCGTAATCGACCCTTGCGGGCCCTGCCCGCGTGGCGCCGACACGTCGCAATACGTCCTCCCGCCGCTTCGCTGACCTCCGGTACGAATTTCCGAGCGCGGTCCAGCTGTTCACGCCGTACCAGTCGATGTATCCACCGAGTGCGGATGCGACGTACATCCAGTCCCGGCGAGTACCCTGAGCCGCCATGCTCGAACGCTTCCGCTCCTTCTTCACGAAGGTCTTCTCGCCGATCGGCAACCTGCTGATCAGGCTCGGCGTCTCCGCGGACGCCGTGACGATCGTCGGCACCCTCGGGGTCTGCGTCGGCGCGCTGGTCTTCTTCCCGCAGGGCAAGCTGGTCACGGGAGTGCTCTTCATCGTGGCGTTCGTCTTCAGCGACATCATCGACGGCTACATGGCGCGGACGACCGGGACGTCGAACAAGTTCGGGGCGTTCCTCGACTCGACGCTGGACCGGATCGGCGACGGCGCGATCTTCGGGGGACTCCTTCTTTACTACGCCGGCCCTGGCGACTCGAAGCTCTACCTCGTGCTGAGCCTGATCTGCCTGGTGATGGGCGGGGTGACGTCGTATGCCCGGGCCCGCGCCGAGAGCCTCGGCATGGAGGCCAAGGTCGGCATCGCGGAGCGCTCGGACCGCCTCGTCTCCATCCTCCTGATGACCGGACTGACCGGCCTCTTCGACCTGCCGATCCTGATGGAGGTCACGCTCTGGGCGCTGGCCGTGGCGTCGACGGTCACGGTCTTCCAGCGGGTCTGGGTGGTCCGCAAGCAGGCGTACGCCGACGGTGGTGGCTCACCGGCCAGCCCGACAACCCGGCGTGACGGACCGCCAGCCGTAGGATTCGGCCATGGCTGACAGCACCCCCAACACCCCGAGCACCGGCACCACCCGCGTCAAGCGGGGGATGGCCGAGATGCTCAAGGGCGGCGTGATCATGGACGTCGTCACCGCCGAGCAGGCGAAGATCGCCGAGGACGCCGGCGCGGTCGCCGTGATGGCGCTGGAGCGGGTGCCGGCCGACATCCGGGCCCAGGGCGGGGTGTCGCGGATGAGCGACCCCGACATGATCGACTCGATCATCGCGTCCGTCTCGATCCCGGTGATGGCCAAGGCCCGGATCGGTCACTTCGCGGAGGCGCAGGTCCTGCAGAGCCTCGGCGTCGACTACGTCGACGAGTCCGAGGTGCTGACGCCGGCCGACTACGCCAACCACATCGACAAGTGGGCGTTCACCGTGCCGTTCGTGTGCGGGGCGACCAACCTCGGCGAGGCGCTGCGCCGGATCACCGAGGGCGCGGCGATGATCCGCTCCAAGGGCGAGGCCGGCACCGGTGACGTGTCCAACGCGGTCACCCACATGCGGACGATCCGTGCGCGAGCTACGGCGGCTCCAGGGCCTCGAGCCCGACGAGTTGTACGTCGCGGCCAAGGAACTGCAGGCGCCCTACGACCTGGTCCGGGAGGTTGCCGAGCGCGGCAAGCTGCCCGTCGTACTCTTCACCGCCGGCGGCATCGCCACCCCCGCCGACGCGGCGATGATGATGCAGCTCGGTGCCGAAGGGGTCTTCGTCGGCTCGGGCATCTTCAAGTCCGGCAACCCCGCGGAGCGGGCCGAGGCGATCGTGAAGGCCACCACCTTCTACGACGACCCCGACGTGGTCGCGAAGGTATCCCGCGGCCTGGGCGAGGCCATGGTCGGCATCAACGTCGAGGAGATCCCGCAGCCGCACCGGCTCGCCGAACGCGGTTGGTGACCGGCTGGTGACCGACTGTTGACCAGGCGCGGGGTCGAGGAGCAGCTACGGGACTTCGCCCGGCTCCAGGTCCGCGCCGGACTGCTGGACGACGAGGCCGCGCTGACCGAAGTCACGGCCGCGATCGAGGCCGAGCTGCCCGACCGGGACGCGGCGGCCCTTGCGGAGGAGTGGCTGACCGAGGCCAGGGGAGACCTGCTCGCCGAGCAGGACGCGTGGGCCGGACGAGACCGACTACGACCGGTTGCAGGTGGTGTTCACCGAGATCGAGGCGCTCGACGTACCCGTGCTCCAGGGCGTCGACGACCACTGGACCGCCAAGGCCGAGCTGGACCGACGGGCCTCCGCAGGCGAGCAGCCGCGGGGGATCGCGTGGTTCACCGCGCCCGACGTCTGGCACGCCGTCGACCACGGAATGCTCGAGGTCAACGTGTGGCACGGCAGCACAGCCAACGCGGCCCCCGGCGACCCGCTGCTCGAGTCTGTGCTGTTCTGCTTCGCGCGGCACGGTTTCGAGGCACACTTCGATGAGGGCCGGATCGAGGTCGGCGCGAGCTGGCACCGGCGCCGCTGACTCCGCTTGAGCCACGCGCCGATCCTTGGCTTTGCCAACCTTTCGTTCAGCCGAAGTGTCCGATATTCGGTGTGACCAGGTGGTCTAGTCATAGATGACTAGGGTTCGCGCCGGTCGGGTAACAAATTCTGGGGTTGACAATTCGCGTCATGGTGACCTCGAAAGCCCGTCATACTCAGTGAAACGACCTGAAGAACCTGCGCTTCACAGGAGCCTGGTTTGGGGGGGTCATCACTTTCGGGGAGCACATTCGCCTTCCTGGATTCTTATGAAAGAAGGATGGCTCATGGCCACGTTCTCCAAGAAGAAGAAGTTCCTCCTCGTGACGGCGGCCCTGCTGCTGACCGGTGGCGTCGCAGCTGCCTACTGGACCACCGGCGGTTCGGGTACCGGCGACGCCGCCACCGGCACCAGCGCCGACAGTCATCGTCAACCAGACCAGCGTGCGTCACGGACATGGGTCCCGGGCAGTCGCACCGCAGGCCCTCGGCGGCAACTTCACCAACACCGACAACCGGCACGGTCTACGTCACGCTCGTCGCGGTCGAGCATCTCGGCGTCATCAAGGACGCGCTGGCGTCCGGTCGCCGGCTGCGACGGCCGACGACTACATGCTCGCCAGCAGCCCGCTGACCATCGGCGCCGACGTTGCGGTCGGAACGACCGTCGGCACCTGGGGCGCTGCGACCGAATCCGATGCATGTTCGTCAACAAGCCGGCGACGAACCAGGACGGCTGCAAGAACGCCGATGGTCAACCTGGCCTACACGATCGCCTGATCGAGCTGACCAGCAACTGACCAGCTGAACGACAGGTGGCGGTCCGGATGACAATGCCGGGCCGCCACCTTCCAGCCTTGAGGGGGGCGAGATGAGGAAGAAGCAGATGACGCGACGAGACATCATGCTCGCCGCGATTCTTGCGTTCGCCATCGGCGTCATCGTCGGCTGGCTCATCTGCCGGTCCACGTTCCTCGGACGACGAGCGCGGCCGGCCCGGCAGCCGGCGGCACCGGCGGCACCGGCGGCACCAGCGGAGTCGGCGGAGTGCACGGATCGTCCTCGATCACCATCACCGGCGACACCGAGGGCCTCCTGGTGCCCGGCTCGACGCTGCCGATCGACCTGTCGCTCGACAACACCAACGACTTCGACTACACCGTCCAGCAACCTCACCGTGAGCGTGAGCGCCGTCCACGCTCCGCAGTCGACCACCAACCGTCCGTGCAGCCCCGCTGACTTCGAGGTGAGTCCCGCTCGCCGAAGGCGTCGAGTTCACGCTCGAAGCCGGCACCGAAGACAAGCCTGAGCGGCCTGGCCGTGGCGCAAGACGAACTGGCCCACCGTCGGCATGATCAACAGCCCGGTCATCAACCAGAACGGGTGCAAGGGCGCGACCCTGACCCTCGACTACGACGCAAGCGGAACGGAGGTAGCACCGATGAGAATCACCCGACGACGGGGACTCCTCGTGTCCGCCCTCCTCACCCTGGTCGTGCTCGCCACGATCGGGGCCGCTTCGGCGTACTGGTCAGGTGGCGGCGGCGGAGACGGTGGGGCAGACACCGGCACCGCCGCAGACGTCACCCTGACCCCCGGCACCGCTTCCGCCGAGCTCTATCCCGGCGGCTCGGCCGCGGTGACGCTTTCGGTTTCCAACCCCAACGACGGGCCAGTCCACGTCGGGCAACTCGTCCTCGACACCAGCCAGGGCACCGGCGGGTTCGCCGTCGACGGCGGGCACACGGGATGCGTCCTGACCACCCTGTCCTTCACGACCCAGACCAACGGCGGCCCCGGCTGGGACTTCGTCTCCGGCTCGACCGGCCCGCTCACGCTGACCAACTCCGTGTCGATGAGCGCGGCGGCGGCCAACGCCTGCCAGGGCGCGACCTTCACCGTCTATCTCGACGCGGCCATCTGATGAAGCGGATCCTGGCGATGCGCCCTCGCGGCGTGCCTGATGATCGTGGCTGCGACTGCCTGGGGCTACTGGAGCGCCGACTCGGCAGCCGGTGGCAACGCTGCCGCTGGAGCAACCACCGTCAACCAGGGCCCGACCCCGACCGCGCAACGCAGTGGGGACGACGGTCACGGTCAGCTGGTCCGCCACGCACCCTGGCCAACGGCCAGGCGGTCGACGGGTTACCTCGTCAAGCGCTACAACTCCAGCACCGGCGTGGTGCAGACCATCCTCTCCGCGTGCACCGGCACGATCACCGCCCTGTCGTGCGTCGAGAGCAGCGTGCCTGCGGGGTCGTGGAAGTACACCGTCACCCCGAAGATCGGCACGAACTGGGTCGGCCAGGAAAGCTCGCAGAGCGGCACCGTCACGGTGACCCCGCCCGACACGACAGCGCCGGCCAACGACATCACGCTGTCCAGCGTCACCGGCGGCGCCTACAAGTCGAGCGCCACCAACGATCTACTACCGCGGCGCGGCCGTCGGGCTCGTTCACGCTGACCAACGCGGTGACCGACGCCGGTTCCGGACCTGCCTCGAGCCAGACTGCGACCCTCGGCAACACCCCCACCAACTGGACCCACACCGGGTCGACGGTGTCGACGCCTACGGGCGGCCCCTACGTCTCCAACACGTTCAGCTGGACCGCGGGCGCGACCAGCTCACCCACCGAGGCCGTGACCGGCCGCGACGTCGCCGGCAACACCGCCGTCACGAACCTGACGTTCACCCAACGACTCGACTGCCCCGAGCGCGGGCACGATCAGCTACCTCAACGGCTACCAGCCCGGCCACTCCGTCCCGGTCACCTTCACCACCGGAACCGACGGCGGCTCGGGCATCGCCACCAAGCAGCTCCAGCGACAGTCCGCTCCGCTGACAGGCGGCACCTGTGGCACCTGGACCGGCTTCAGCGACCGTGGTCCGGACAGCCCCACCTCGATCTACACCGACAGCTCGGTGACGGCCGGCAACTGCTACATGTACCGCTACGTCGTCACGGACCGGGTCGGCAACCAGCACATCGCCACCAGCGCGAGCGTGTCCAAGATCGACTACGCCGGTGCCGTCAACAACACCACCGGCCTGCTCAGCCACTGGCGCCTCGGCGAGGCCACGGCCACCCTCATCTGCCTCCGACTCGTTCAACGGGACGTCAGGAGCGCTCCTGACCGCGCGCACTGGCGAGATCGGGGCCACCTGGACCAACCCGAGCGGCAACTCGAACATGAAGATCGGCACGGAGAACCGCGCCTATCGGAACGCCTCGGGCTGCTCCATCATGTACGCCTCCGGCGACACCCGCGAGCGCCGACTACTCGGTCGAGGCCGACCTCTACTACAAGGGAGCGCTTCGCCTCCATCGCCGGCGGCGTGATCGGGCGCTACAACACGGCCGCCACGCTCGTTCTACATGGCCCGCTGGGAGAACGACGAGACCTGGAACATCGTCAAGTGGTCGAGCAGGACGCCGACCTGGCTGGCGCACACGGCGGTGCAGCCGAGGCCTCACGGTCGGCCAGACCTACCGGGTCCGCCTCGAGATGAGCGGTACGACCACGACCACGCTCAAGCTCTACGTCAACGGCGTGCTCATGCTCACCGCCACCGACTCCACGTCACCGTTCACGGCCGCCGGCAAGGCGGGCATCATGGCCGGTGAGGCGGCGGACGCGGCCCAGACCGACTCGACGGGCATCCAGTACGAGAACTTCCAGGTCACCCCGTCGACGTACCCGCGGGCGGCCGACAGCAAGGGCACCAACACCGGCGACTACAAGAACGGCGCCGACGCTCGGCGTGACCGGCGCCCTGACCGGCGACGCGAACACTGCCGCCCAGTTCGACGGCGTCAACGACTACGTGCAGGCCACCGGCACCACCGGCATCCCGACCGGCGCGGGCGTGCGCTCGGTGGAGGCGTGGTTCAAGACCATCAGCTGCGGCGCGGCAGGTGCTGTTCCGCTACGGAACCATGGCCAACACCCAGGAGTTCGGGCTTGTGGCTCGACGCCGGCGGCACCACGATGACCGCCTGGGGCTTCGGCGGCGGCAACGACAAGACGTTCACGATGCCGTCGGCGATGAACGACGGGCAATGGCACCACGTGGTCCAGACCTACAGCGGCACCTCGCTCACGATCTACATCGACGGCGTCGCCCTGGCCGACCCAGGCAGCGACCCGAGCGACCGTGATGGACCCGTACGGCTTCGGCATCGGCGCGGTCATCAACCCCGGCGACGGCCAACTCGGGCGGGTTCTTCAACGGCTCGATCGACGAGGTCTCCTTCTACACGACGGCCCTCGACCAGGCCGACCGTCACCAACCACTACCAGCTCGGCACCGTGACCGTCCCGGAGCCGATCGTCACCACGACCGGTCGCCGACCTCGCCTACATCGAGAACGGCACCACCGCTGCTCGACGACCGGCTGATCACGATCACCGACGCCGACAGCGCCAACCTCACCGCAGCCACCGTCGACATGACGACCAACTACCTCAACGGCCAGGACACCCTCGCGTTCACCAACCAGAACGGCATCACCGGCACCTGGACCGCGGGCACCGGCGTGATGGCACTGTCCGGGACGGCGACCGTCGCCCAGTACCAGACTGCGCTTCGCTCCATCACCTACAACAACAACAGCGACTACCCGAACACCTCGACCCGCACGGTCACCTTCGCGGTCAGCGACGGCACCAACACCAGCAACACCGCCAGCAGGAACATCACCATCACCGCGGTGAACGACGCGCCGACCGGAGCCGACGGGAGCGCGACCTCAACGAGGACGCGACCGACAGCTTCGCGACCGCGGACTTCGGCATGACCGACCCGACGGACAACGGCGCTCACACGCTGACCGCGGTGAAGATCACGACGCTCCCGGCCTTCGGGACGCTGAAGCTGAACGGCGTCAACGTCACGGCCGGCCAGACCGTCTCTGCCGCGAACATCACCTCCGGACTGCTCACCTACACCCCGCCGCTGGACGCAAGCGGGACCAGCTACGCCACGTTCACCTTCCAGGTCCAGGACACCGGCGGGACGGCCAACAGCGGCGTCGACCTCGACGCCTCGGCCAACACGTTCACGTTCAACGTGACGGCGGTCAACGACGCGCCGGTCAACACGGTGCCCGCGCACCCAGTCGACACTGCCGAACACGGCGAAGGTGTTCTCGACCGGCAACGGCAACGTGATCTCGATCAGCGACGTCGACGCCGCGGGCGCAGCCATGGCAGGTCCAGCTGGTCAGCACCAACGGCGCGACCACCCTGTCGGGCACCTGACCGGGCTCTGACGTTCTCGGTCGGCGACGGCACCGCGGACGCCACGATGACGTTCACCGGGACGATCGCAGCGATCAACACCGCCCTGAACGGGCTGAGCTTCAACCCGACCGCCGCCTTCTCCGGCGCGGCCAGCCTCCAGATCGTCACCAGCGACCAGGGCAACACCGGGACCGGCGGCACCCTGACCGACAGCGACACGATCACCATCAACGTCAGCGGGCGACCGGTCACCACCGCGACCGTCGCCAACCTGGCCTTCACCGAGAACGGCGTCGGCGGTCGCGCTGGACTCCCTGATCACGGTCACCGACTCCGACAGCAACATCACCGGCGCCACCGTCTCGATGACGACCAACTACGTCAACGCCAGGACACCCTGAGCGTTCACCACCCAGCTGGGCATCACCGGCAGCTGGGACGCAGGCACCGGCGTCCTCACCCTGACCGGGACGACCACCGCCGCCAACTACCAGACCGCGATGCGCACGATCACGTACAGCAACACCGCCAACAACCTGGCGACGAACAACCACAACGTGAACTTCGTGGTCAGCGACGCAATCGGAGCCGGCAACACGGCGAGCCGCCAGGTGGCCGTCACCGCCGTCAACGACGCGCCGGTCAACACCGTGCCCGGCACTCAGACGACCGCCGTGAACACCGCCGAGGTGTTCACGGGCGGCAGCCTGATCTCGATCAGCCGACGACGCCACGTCCGGCGCGATGCAGGTCCAGCTGGTCAGCACCAACGGCGCGACCACCCTGTCGGGCACTGACCGGGCTGACGTTCTCGGTCGGCGACGGCACCGCGGACGCCACGATGACGTTCACCGGCACGGTCGCCGCGGTCAACACCGCCCTGGCCGGGCTGAGCTTCAGCCCGACGAGCCGACTGGGTCGGAACGGCCAACCTCCAGATCGTCACCAGCGACCAGGGCAACACCGGCACCGGCGGCACCCTGACCGACAAGGACACGGTCGCCATCACCGTCACCTCGAGCTTGGCATCTTCGCCGCCACCTCGGGCGTCGGTGCGACCGGCGGCTCGGCAAACTACGTCAGCCCCCACCTACACCGTCGTCGGCGAGGGCACCAGCATCGGCACCACGACGGACCAGTTCCAGTACCTGTACACGACGCTGACCGGCGACGGGACTCTCACCGCCCAGGTGGCCAGCATCACCAATCCCTGCCCGACCACCGGCATCGCGGGTGTGATGATGCGCGACTCCCTCGACACGAACAGCATGTTCGCCATGGCCGACCAGAGGGAAAGCGGCGACAACTCTGCGGACCAGTGGTCCCGGCTCACAAACGGCGCGACTGCGGTGAACGCCAGCACCGCTTCCACCGTGCCCGAGTGGGTACGTGTCACCCGGACCGGCAACTCGTTCACCACCTTCCGCTCGGCGGACGGCTCCACCTGGATCGCCCTCGGAACCGCGAAGACCATCGCGATGGGCTCGACGATCTACGTCGGCCTGGCGGTGTCGTCGGACACCGACGCCTGCTTCAACACCTCGACCTTCAACAACGTCTCGCTGACCACCCCAGCCCGCGCCGGTCCTGACGGCCAGCGGTGGCACGACGGCGCACACCGAGAACGTGCCGGTCGTCGGTCGACAGCGGCATCACCGTCACTGACATTGACGACACCAACATGGAGTCGGGCACCGTCACCGTCGGCAGCGGCTACACCGCCGGCCAGGACGTGCTCGCCTTCACCAACCAGAACGGCATCACCGGCTCCTACAGCGCGCCGACGATGACGCTGACCGGCAGCGCCACCAAGGCGAACTGGCAGACCGCGCTGCAGTCGATCACCTACAACAACACCAGCAACACGCCGAACACCGGCAACCGCACGATCAACTTCGTGGTCAACGACGGCAGCTGCAACAGCAACACCGCCGCCAAGACGGTTTCGGTCGCTGCGGTCAACGACGCGCCGGTCAACACCGTGCCCGGCGCCCAGACGACCTCCATGAACACCGCCAAGGTGTTCTCGACCGGCAACGGCAACCTGATCTCGATCACCGACGTGGACGCCGCGGGCGGGACGATGCAGGTCCAGCTGGTCAGCACCAACGGCGCGACCACGCTGTCGACCCTGACCGGGCTCACGTTCACGGTCGGCGACGGCACCGCGGACGCCACGATGACGTTCACCGGGACGGTCGCCGCGGTCAACACCGCGCTGTCCGGGCTGAGCTTCAACCCGACCACCAGCTTCACCGGTGCGGCCAGCCTGCAGATCGTCACCAGCGACCAGGGCAACACCGGCACGGGCGGCACCCTGACCGACAACGACACGGTCGCCATCACCGTCACGTCAGGCCCGTCCTGCGCCACCGAGATGGTGACCAACGGAGGGTTCGAGGGCGGCACTGGCTGGACCCAGAGCCCGTCGGGCGTCGTGACAACCGGTGGCGCCGTCGCGGCCCGCACTGGCACCTGGAAGGCGCTGCTCGGCGGCCAGGGGACGGACGACACCGAAAGCGTGACGCAGAGCATCACGATCCCGGCCGGCTGCACCGCGAGCCTGACGTACTACCTGCGAGTCACCACGTCCGAGACCAGCCATCCGTTCGACTTCTTCAGGGTCCAGGTCAACGGCGTGACCTGCAGGAGTACATCGGACTCCAACGCGGGCGCGTCGTACGTGCTGCGCACGCTCGATCTGTCCGCGTACGCCGGCCAGACGGTCAGCCTGCGGTTCCTCTCCGACGAGGACGGCAGCATCCAGACCACCTTCTGGCTCGACGACGTCTCGATCACGGGCGCCCCGACCGTCGCCCCGGTCCTGGCGGCCAGTGGCGGCACCACCGCGCACACCGAGAACGTGCCGCTCGCCGTGGACACGGGCATCACGGTCACCGACACCGACAGCGCGAACATGGCGTCGGGCACCGTCACTGTCGGGCAGCGGCTACACGGCCGGCCAGGACGTGCTCGCCTTCACCAACCAGAACGGCATCACCGGATTCTGGAGTGCGCCGACGATGACGCTGACCGGCAGTGCCACCAAGGCGAACTGGCAGACCGCGCTCCGGTCGATCACCTACAACAACACCAGCAACACGCCGAACACCGGCAACCGCACGATCAACTTCGTGGTCAACGACGGCAGCGCCAACAGCAACACCGCCGCCAAGACGGTCTCGGTCGCTGCGGCCAACGACGCGCCGGTCAACACGGTGCCCGGCGCCCAGACGACTGCCATGAACACGGCCAAGGTGTTCTCGACCGGCAACGGCAACCTGATCTCGATCACCGACGCGGACGCCGCGTCCGCGGACGTGCGGGTCCAGCTGGTCAGCACCAACGGCGCGACCACCCTGTCGACCCTGGCCGGGCTCTCGTTCACGGTCGGCGACGGCACCGCAGACGCCACGATGACGTTCGACGGGACGGTCGCCGAGGTCAATGCCGCGCTGTCCGGGCTGAGCTTCAACCCGACCACCAGCTTCACCGGTGCGGCCAGCCTGCAGATCGTCACCAGCGACCAGGGCAACACCGGCTCTGGCGGCACCCTGAGCGACAACGACACCGTCGCCATCACGGTCGGGACCTCGACCAGCTACTACGACGCGGTGTGGGCCGAGGCCAGCTTGCTCAACTACTTCCGGATGGACGACTCCTCGGCACCACGATCGACGACATCGACACCGCGAACAACAACGGCACCTCCAGCGGGACGCCGACGCTATCACAGGCCGGGCGATCGCCGGCAACAACTCCATCCTGTTCGACGGCAGCAACGACTACGTATCGATTGCCCGGCAGATCTCCACCAACTTCACGATCGAGTTCTGGTTCAAGTCCACACAGGGCATCGGGACGACCGGCGAGTGGCCGCAGTTCGCCGGGATGGTCGACGCAACAACGTCCGGCTCGAACACCGACTTCGGTGTCGCACTCAGCTCGAGCCGGAGTAGGTCATGGCCGGCGTCGGCACCCCCGACGTGACGATCTCGTCGGCGGCAGCGGGTACAACGACGGCAACTGGCACCACGTCGCCACCAGGACCCATTCGACGTCGGGCACGTTCATCCTCTACGTCGACGGTGTGCTCAGTGCCTCTGCCCCGGTAGCACCGCCGCCCTCACCGCCACGACGAACATCAACTTCGGGCGAATCCAGTCCGGCACCAACTACTACCAGGGCAACCTGGACGAGATCGCCATCTACAACACGGTCCTCAGCCGGGCCAACGATCACCGCGCACTACGACGCACGCTGAGGCCTGACTACGCTGGCGCGGTGCCTTCCCCGACCATCGGTGTCTTCGCTCTCCAGGGAGACGTCCGCGAACACCTGCGGGTGCTCACCGGTCTGGGCTGTACTGCGCTCGGCGTTCGCCGTCCTTCGGAGCTGGCCGCCTGTGAC
>CAVRBN010000044.1:0-48151 GCA_963719255.1 uncultured Actinomycetota bacterium
CCTGGTCTCGTCGCAACGGTGTGCCGTGGTACGACCTTGTTCACGATCCGCCGTCCCCTCGTCCAAAGACGAGCAGGAAGCATGTCGTCGAGGTCACGGCAGATGCGCCGTCGTCGAGAGGGTGCCGTCGTGGCGGTGGCGACCGAGCCTGAACTTGAAGGTGGTCGACGGTCCGCACGCATCGGTCCTCGTTGACGGCCGGCACCCCCTCGAACCTGGCGCAGTAGGTGCTCAGGTCCCATGAGCTGAACTGGCCGTCGCGCATTCCCTCGATGTGGGCAGTGGGGAGGAATGCCTCCCGGAAGTGACTGGCGTCCCCGGTTGCATGGCCGAGTGCATAGAGGTTCAGCGGCACCAGCACCGCGTCGATGGCTGAGGTCATGATCATCGCGCCGCCAGGCACAAGGCGGCGGTGTCGTCGTCGCCTGCCACCTGCCCCTCCGCGACCAGCCGCTCGATCTCGCGAGAGACAGGGCTTGTGGACCCGGTTGCTGCGCTCAGCAGCCTCACGTCCTTGAGCAGGGCGCCGGTCGCGAAGTCGGCGGACGCAAAGCCGCGGTCGCCCTCGAGTCGATCCCGCTTGGCCTCGGACAGACGTCCCAGCTGGCCGGTTGCCAGCACGTCCAGGGTCTCCGACAGGTCGAGACCCATGGCCCGTGAGGCCGCAATCGCATCGCGGATCGCCACCAAGGCGCTGGCGAGCGAGGAGTTGGCGACGAGCTTCAGGGCGGCGGCGCGGGCGGAGTCGCCCACGTGGCGGACCTCGCCCGCTACGGCGTCGAGGACCTGGCGGGCGTCGTCGACGTCGCTGCTCGAGCCACCGGCCAGAACGACGAGGCGGCGCTCCCGCACAGCCGAGACAGAGCCCATGACAGGGGCGTGGAGATAGCGCGCGCCGGTCCCGCGAACACGGCGTTCGAGGTCCAGGGCCTCTCCCGGACCGATGGTGCTGGTGTTGACGACCAGACAGTCCGGTTCCAGCGCCGGCTCGCAGGCGACGAGCACTTCCCGGCATGCGTCGAAGTCGTAGAGGCAGAGGAGAACGTGCGTGGCCCCGGCAACGGCATCCCCGGGCTCGGGCAGGACCTGGACGCCCGGCGGACCCGTGCGTCTGGTCCGGTTCCAGGCCTGCACCGGATGTCCCGAGTCCTGCAGGGCGGTCGCGATCGCGGCACCCATCCGACCCAGTCCCAGCACTGCCGTCGTCATCTTTGCTTCGCTCACGTTGACCACCGTAGGAACGCGAGTCTCGCGCCACAAGCGCATGAATCGGGACGTTGCCATGCAAGATCAGCATAATGGTTCCATGTCGCTCGCACCGTGGATCGCCTTCGTCGAGGTATGCCGGGCCGGGTCCCTGTCCGGCGCAGCCGCGTCTCTCGGCTACTCGCAGTCGGCGGTGTCGCGGCAGGTGATGGCCCTGGAGCGGGAGATGGGCGTCGCGCTTCTGGAGCGACTGCCACGCGGCGTGCGACCGACACCTGCTGGTGACGCCTTCCTGCGGCATGCCCAGACTGTCGTCAGCGAGGTGGCCCGCGCGAAGGTGGCAGCGGGGATCGCTGCCTCCGAGCTGTACCTCTCGCTCGGAGCGGTCCCGTCGGCCATGGCCGGACTGGTTCCCAGAGCCCTGGTTCTTGCCAAGGCGCACCTGCCGGCGCACCGGTGCACCCTGCGCGCCGGACTCTCGGCAGAACTCGAGGAAGCTGTGTCGGCTGGCGTCCTCGACCTGGCGGTGGTGACCGACTATCCGCCCGGGTTGACCAGGAACCGGCACCTGGAGCGCACCATTCTGGTCAAGGACGAGATGTGCGTGATCCTGCCACCAACGCATGCGCTCGCGGCACCTGACAGGGCGACTCGGACCTGAGTGGGCTCTCCGAGGAGATCTGGGCGGAGGACAACCCAGGATCAGCCACCGTGCTGGTCCAGGCAGCAGCAACTGCCGGGTTCACGCCCGCCATCGAGCTCGAGGCGGGCGACCTGCTCGGCAAAGTGGCACTCGTGGCCGCGGGGCTCGGGGTGGCGCTCATCCCGTCCATGCTCGTCCCCGCGCTACGGCAGGACGTCGCCGTACGACGCCTCATCGATCCGCCCGACCCGATCGGTGTACGCCGTCAACAGGCGCCATCAGCACTCGGCAACGCCAGGCGTCGAGATCCTCATCGACGCGCTGCGGCAGGTTGCATCTGACCACGATCGCTAGCATCACTTGCATGGCTGTGGGGACCCGTGATGACATCGTGAGCGAGCTTCACGTCGAGGTCCCTGCAAAGGGAGGAAACCGCACGCTCAAGATCAGCAACCTGGACAAGGTGCTCTATCCGCAGACCGGCACAACCAAGGGCGAGGTGCTCAACTACTACGCCCAGATCGCGCCAGTGTTGCTGCCGCACCTCGAGGACCGGGCAGTCACCCGGATCAGGTGGCCGCACGGCGTACAGGACAAGTCGTTCTTCGAGAAGAACGTCCCCGCGGGCGTGCCGAAGTGGGTGCGTACGGCGAACGTCCCGACCACCGGGTCGCGGGCAACCAACAAGGACGCCGACCACATCGTGTTCCCGATCGTCGACGACCTGGCCACGCTCACCTATCTGGTCAACCTGGCCAGCCTCGAGCTGCACGTGCACCAATGGACGGTCACCAGGGCAGGCAAGCCGAGGAAGCCCAACCGGCTGGTGATCGACCTCGACCCCGGCGAGCCCGCCGGGCTGTACCAGTGCTGTCAGGCCGCCCTGCTCGTGCGCGACAAGCTCGCCGAACGCGACCTCGAGACCTTCCCGGTCACCAGCGGCAGCAAGGGCCTGCACCTCTACGCAGGGCTGCCGGCGAAGCTCGACTCCCACGAGACGACCGGCCTGGCCAAGGAGGTCGCGGAGGAGCTCCAGGGCGAGCACCCGAAGCTGATCACCGCCACGATGACCAAGTCGAAGCGCTCCGGAAAGGTGTTCCTCGACTGGTCCCAGAACTCCGGCAGCAAGACCACGATCTCGCCGTACTCCCTGCGCGGCAAGGAGAAGCCCTACGTCGCGACCCCGTGCAGCTGGGCCGAGATCGAGGAGGGCGCCGAGGACGAGTTCGGTGTCGACCAGTTCCGGTTCGAGGAGGTCCTCGACCGCGTGGAGGACTCCGGAGACCTGTTCTCGATCACCTGAAACCGGTCCGGCCGGCTTCCGCAACAATGGGCCCATGACCCTGCCGAAGCCCATCGAGACCTGGCTGACCGACATGGACGGCGTGCTGGTGCACGAGGAGGACCCGATCCCGGGCGCGTCCGAGTTCCTGGAAGCGCTCAAGGCGTCCGGGCGGCGCTTCCTGGTGCTCACCAACAACTCGATCTTCACCCCGCGTGACCTGCGCGCCCGACTGCTTCGCAGCGGGATCGACGTACCCGAGGAGGCGATCTGGACCTCGGCTCTGGCGACGGCGAACTTCCTCGACGACCAGCGGCCGCACGGGTCGGCGTACGTCGTGGGGGAGGCCGGGCTGACCACGGCCCTGCACGACATCGGCTACGTGCTGACCGACCGCGATCCCGACTACGTGGTGCTGGGGGAGACCCGCACCTACTCGTTCGAGGCGATCACCCGGGCGATCCGCCTGATCGAGGGT
Organism: uncultured Actinomycetota bacterium; assembly: GCA_963719255.1. Lineage (GTDB taxonomy): Bacteria > Actinomycetota > Actinomycetes > Propionibacteriales > Nocardioidaceae > Nocardioides. The sequence goes on from CAVRBN010000044.1 coordinate 3,610, forward strand.
GGGGCCCGGTTCCTCGCGACCAACCCCGACGTGAGCGGCCCCAGCATCCACGGCACCCTGCCCGCGACCGGTTCGGTGGCGGCCCTGATCCGTACGGCGACCGGTCGCCAGCCCTACTTCATCGGGAAGCCCAACCCGCTGATGATGCGCTTCGCGCTGAACCGGCTCGAGGCGCACTCCGAGTCGACGGTGATGGTCGGCGACCGGATGGACACCGACATCATCAGCGGCCTCGAGGCCGGCCTGCGCACGGTCCTGGTCAAGACGGGGTCGACCCGCCCGGACCAGATCGAGACGTTCCCCTACCGCCCCACCAAGGTCGTCGACTCGATCGCCGACCTCGTCGGTCTGGTCGACGACGACACCACCTGGTAGGGGCGAGCTACGACAGGCCGAGGATGGTTCCGTCGTCGGCCAGGTCGATGCGAGACGCGGACGGGTCGCCGGGCAGTCCGGGCATGGTCATCATGTCGCCGCAGACCACGACGACGAAGCCCGCGCCCGCGGACAACCGGACCTCGCGGACGTGAAGCTCGTGCCCCGACGGGGCGCCGAGCGAGGTCGGGTCCGTCGAGAAGGAGTACTGCGTCTTCGCCACGCACACCGGCAGCGCACCGTACCCGTCCCGCTCGACGCGCAGCAGCCGCCGTCGGGCCTTGGCGTCCCACGTCACCAGCCCCGCGCCGTACAGCCGGGTCGCGATGGCCTCGACCTTCGCGGTGAGGGACAGGTCGTCGTCGTACGTGAACGAGAAGGAGTACGGCGAGGGCTCGTCGAGCGCCTGCAGCACGCCCTTCGCGAGGTCCTGCGCGCCCACGCCGCCGTCGGCGAAGTGCGTCGCCGGGAACGCCCGGACGCCCTCGGCCGCCACCAGCTCGACGACCTTCGCCACCTCGACGTCGGTGTCGGTCGGGAAGCGGTTGACCGCGACGACGCACGGGATGCCGTACACCTCGCGGATGTTGTCCAGGTGCCTGCGCAGGTTGACCATCCCGGCCTCGATCGCGCCGACGTCTTCGCTGCCGAGGTCGGCGAGCGGCACGCCGCCGTGGTACTTCAGCGCTCGCACCGTCGCCACGACCACCGCGACGTCGGGACGCAGGCCGGACTTGCGGCACTTGATGTCGACGAACTTCTCCGCGCCGAGGTCCGCTCCGAACCCCGCCTCGGTGACCACCAGGTCGGCCAGCCGCAGGCCGGCGCGGGTTGCCATCACCGAGCTGCAACCGTGCGCGATGTTCGCGAACGGGCCGCCGTGCACGAACGCCGGTGCGCCCTCGAGGGTCTGCACCAGGTTCGGCGCGAGCGCGTCCCGGAGCACGGCCGCCATCGCGCCGTCGGCGCCGAGGTCGCGCGCGGTGACCGGCTGCGTCGCGCGCGTGTAGCCGACGACGATGTCACCGATGCGCCGCTTCAGATCCGCCCACGACTCGGTGAGGCAGAAGATCGCCATCAGCTCCGAGGCGACGACGATGTCGAACCCGTCCTCGCGGGGGAAGCCGTTCACATGGCCGCCCATGCCGACGACGACCTCGCGAAGCGCGCGGTCGTTCATGTCGATCACCCGCTTCCAGGTGACACTCCGGACGTCGATGTCGAGCTCGTTGCCGTGGTGCACGTGGTTGTCGATCAGCGCCGACAGCAGGTTGTTCGCGGCGGCGATCGCGGCGAAGTCGCCGGTGAAGTGCAGGTTGATGTCGGTCATCGGCACGACCTGGCTGTAGCCGCCACCGGCCGCGCCGCCCTTCATCCCGAACACCGGTCCCATCGACGGCTCGCGCAGGCAGGCGAGCGTCCGGTGCCCCAACCCGTGCAGCGCGTCGGTGAGGCCGACGGTGGTCGTGGTCTTGCCCTCGCCCGGCGGAGTCGGGGACATCGCAGTCACCAGGACCAGTCGGCCGAGGGACCGGTCAGCGAGGGACGCCAAGTAGGTCGGGTCGACCTTGGCTTTGAAGTGGCCGTACGGCACGAGGTGCTGTTCAGCGATCCCGAGGGTCTCATCAGCCACGTCCCTGATCCGGCGCAGCGTGGCGGCATTGGCGATCTCGATATCCGACAGCATGGTCGTCGATCCTCCCTCGTTGAGTCCCGGCTAGGCACGGTAGCCGAGGCCATCCGCCGCCCGGGTTACTTCACCGAGCCGGACCGCTAGAGTCAGCAACCGTGAACGTCATCTTCGTCGAACCCTCCTTTCCCCAGAACCAACGCCGATTCGTCGAGGCCCTGGCCAGCGTCGGCGCCAACGTCATCGGAGTAGGTGAATCAGACGAGTCCGACCTGGGCGATGACCTGCGGGGGCGGATGAGCGCCTACTACCGGGTCTCCAACGTCACCGACATCGGCCAGCTCAACGCTGCGGCCGAATGGGCCCAGAGCATCGGCTGGATCGACCGGCTCGAGTCGACGATCGAGTCCCACCAGATGGCCGCCGCACAGGTGCGCGAGGCCCGCGGCATCCCGGGCGCCTCGGTCCGGACGACGTGGCTTTGCCGCGACAAGCCGTCCATGAAGGAGGTCCTGCGCCAGGCCGGGGTTCCCACCGCTGCGTCGACCGCCGCGGACACGGCCGACCAGGTTGTCGACTTCGCCAAGCGGATTGGCTTCCCGCTCATCCTCAAGCCGAGGGCCGGAGCAGGGGCGCAGGGCACCATTCGCGTGGACTCGATGTCCGAGCTCCAGTCGGCCCTGGCCGGGTTCGGCTCGTCGGACTCCATCGCGGTCGAGGAGTTCGTCGAGGGCCACGAGGGCTTCTACGACACGATCGCCGTCGACGGCCACATCGCCCACGACTGGGCGACCCACTACTACCCCAACGTCCTCGAGGCGATGCGGCATCGCTGGATCTCGCCGCAGTTCATCACGACCAACCGGATCAACGACTCGCCCTTCTACTCCGAGGTGCGCGAGATGGGCAGGTCGCGTGATCGAGGCGCTGGGCATCCCCACGTCGGCCACCCACATGGAATGGTTCTACGGCCCCAAGGGGTTGCGCTTCTCCGAGATCGGCTGCCGCCCGCCCGGCGTCGGAGCCTGGGACCTCTACTCCGCGGCCAACGACGTCGACGTCTACCGCGAATGGGCCCACGCCATCGTGCACGGATCGCCGGAGCGAGGCCTGTCGCGGCAGTACTCCGCCGGCATCGTGGCCCTCCGTCCCGAACAGGACGGGCAGATCCGCGGCTACAGCGGCATCGACGACATCAACGGCCGCCACGGCGAGTGGATCATCGACGGCCACTTCCCCGACCCCGGCACGCGCACCCAGCCGGTCGAGGCCGGCTACATGGCCAACGCCTACGTCCGCATGCGCCACCCCGACTACGACACCCTTCGCGCGATGCTCGACGACGTCGGCAAGACGGTGCACGTGCACGCCGGATGACGACGATCCTCCTCGGGCCCCAGCGATTCCTGACCACCGCGGGGGCCGTCGTCCGTTCGCTCGGACGCGACGGCCATGTCGCTGCCGTGACCGCAGGCTGGCAGGACCGCGAGGGCGACGACGCGGAGCTCAACGAGGTGATGGACGGCCGCAGCCGCAATCTCGGGCTCTACGGCCGTCTCACCGACGTGCTCGAGACGGACCCGCACTTCGCCGCCGAGGCACTGGCGCAGCGCGACGCGATGGACGAGCTCGCGGGCATCTACTCGATGCGCCTCCAGCGCGCGCTCGACACCGTGTACGCCGTGCAGCGCCGGACCGTGCGCGAGGACATCGCCGACGCCGCCCTGTCCGACGGGATCCGCGCCGTACGGGCCATCGACACCTGGTACCTCGGAGTGGTCGACCAGCTCTACGGCGAGCTCGAGGCGGCGACGCCGGTCGCCGACAGCGAGCCCGTGCAACGGCACCGGGCAGAGGTCGCGGACATCCTGGGATCTGCCGGTGCGCTGGCGATCGCGGGCGGTCACGTCGGCATCCTGCTGCGCTGCCTCAAGCTGTTCGCCGTGCAGCCTCCAGCGGACCTGCCCGTGGTCGCCTGGTCGGCGGGGGCGATGGCGTTGACCGACCGGGTCGTGCTCTACAACGACAACGGGCCGCAGGGCAGGCAGGGCGCAGAGCTGTGGGACCGGGGCCTGGGACGTGCTCCGGGGATCGTTGCGATGCCGCACGCGCGCCGCCGACTCCGCATGGACGACCCGATGATCCTGCGGGTCCTGGTGCGCCGGTTCGCGGATGCCAGCTGCCTCCTGCTCGACGACGGCAGCCGGGTCGACCTCGGCTCCGACGGCGAACTCCCGGAAGGTGCGCGCGTCTTCAGCGACTACGGCACGGTCGGCACGGTGGGTGGGCTGCCGTGACCCCTGCTTCGACCCCTGGCCCGATCACTGGCCACGACCGACTCGCCCGATCGTCGAGAAGAAGAAGCGTCGAAGACTCGCCATCAACCGCCTGATGGACCGGAGGCCCATCGACGACGCGGTCATCGACCGGTTCCTCGAGCGCTACGGTGCGCCCATCGTCGAAGGCACCCGAACGACGTTCCTGTGGCGCGGCGAGGCCGACGAGGTCATGGTCCGCCATCGGGTGGTGGGTCTGGCCGACCCGCTCCGGCTACGCCGGATCCGGGACACCGACCTCTGGTACGTCACGACCGAGATGCCCGAAGGCTCGCGGGTGGAGTACCAGTTCGAGATCGTCCACGGCGACCACCGCGCCGAACACGTCAACGACCCGCTCAACCCCAAGGTCGCGCATGGACCCTTCGGGGCGAGTTCGGTGTGTGCCGCGACGGGGTACGCCGTCCCCGACTGGTGCCTGCCGGACCCCGAGGCTCGACCGGGTGAGATCGTCGAGGACACCATGGCCAGCAAGGCGTTACGGCGTCAGGTGCCGTTCTACGTCTACCTGCCGGCGCGCTTCCGCAACGTCGTGCGGTATCCGTTGCTGATCGTCCATGACGGCAAGGACTATCTCGACTACACCGCCGCGAAGACCGTGCTGGACAACCTCATCCACCGCAACGAGATCGCGGAGATGATCGTGGCGTTCGTGCCGCCCGGCAACCGGCTCGTCGAGTATGCCAACCACGCGCCGCACGCCAGGTTCGTGGCCCGGGAACTCGTCCCGCACCTGGCCGAGACCTATCCGCTGGTCGAGACGCCGGACGGGCGCACCCTGATGGGCTCGAGCTTCGGCGGGATCGCGTCAGTCTCGACAGCGTCTCGATACCCCGGAGTGTTCGGCTCGCTGTTCCTGGAGTCGGCGTCCCTGGTGTTCACCGACATCGGCACCGACCACGGTGGCGGGCCGGCCTTCGACCCCGTGGTCAAGTTCGTCAACGGCTTCCGGGCCAAGCCGAAGCGGATCGTCGAACGCATCTACATGACCTGCGGAATGTACGAGCCGCTGATCGTGCCCAATCGGTCGATGGTGACCACGTTTCGAGAGACCGGTATGGACGTGCGGTACGTCGAGGCCCGCGACGGCCACAATTGGGAGAACTGGCGGGACCGACTCCGGGACGGCCTGACCTGGCTGCACCCCGGGGACCAGAAGTTCGTCTACGAATGAGCAGGAGTGAGGGAGCGCAATGAGCGACATCAAGGCCACCGAAAGCTGGTACTCGGACCGGATGAAGACCGAGATCACCCTCACGCGGTGGGGCCACTACGGCGTACCGCTGCTGGTGTTCCCCACCGCCGGTGGCGACTCCGAGGAAGTCGAACGGCACCATCTGGTCACCCACCTCGGGCCCCTCGTCGACTCGGGCCGGATCAAGGTCTACTCGTGCGACAGCATCGCCGGCCGGGCGATGTCCTCGGACGCAGGCACGCCGGAATACCGGTGCTGGCTGTTCAACCAGTTCCAGCAGGCCGTGGCCAACGAGGTGGTGCCCGCGATCCATGCCGACTCGGGCGGGCCACAGGGCGTGATCGTCGCCGGAGCGTCGATCGGTGCGTTCAACGCGTTCGCGTTGATCTGCCGCTTCCCCCAGTTGTTCCGTGCGGCGGTGTGCATGAGCGGCACGTTCGACATCGAACGGTTCGTCGGTGGCTTCACGCAGGATCTGTACTTCTCCTCGCCGGTTCACTTCCTTCCCGATCTCCACGGCCCGACCCTCGACATGCTCCGGCAGCGCTACGTGTACTTCGCCTCCGGCTCGGGAGCGTGGGAAGACGTCGGCGAGTCGTGGAAGGCCGCGGGCATCCTTGGCGAGAAGGGCGTCCCCAACCGGGTCGACGACTGGGGCCCGGAGTTCGACCACGACTGGCCAACCTGGTGGAAGATGCTGCCGACGTACGTGGAACAGGCCCTGTGACCAGCCCTGTCAACAGCAACTTGAACAGCACTGCCGCGGATACGGCGGCGACAGTGCAGGACCTCATGCCCCAGGCGCGCGAGGACCTCGAGCGACTGGTCGCGATGCGGTCGGTGGCGGACCCGGACATCGAGCCTGTCGAGGAGTGCGCGAGGGCGGCCGCCGAGGTGGAACGCCTGTTCCGGGAGGTCGGCGTGGACGGCGTCCACGCCGTCGAGACTGCCGACGGCAGCCTCGCGATCATGGGCCACTCGCCGGGACCTGCCGGGACGCCGACGGTGCTCCTCTACTCGCACTACGACGTCCAGCCGGCCGGCGATCCAGGGGAGTGGGCATCCTCGCCGTGGGAGCTCACCGAGCGCGACGGGCGTTGGTACGGCCGCGGCGCCGCCGACTGCAAGGGCAACCTGGTGATGCTGCTGAGCGCGCTCCGGGCGTTGCCGCGGCCATGGCCCGTGGGAGTACGGGTTGTTTGCGAGGGCTCGGAGGAGATGTCGACCGGCGGACTCGAGGCCCTCGTGCGTGCCGAACCCGATCTGTTCGCCGCCGACGTCATGCTGATCGCGGACGCCGGCAACGTCGAGCTCGGCCGACCGACCGTGACCACCAGCCTGCGCGGCACCGGGAGCGTCCTGGTCACCGTGCGCACCCTGGCCGGCCCGGTGCATTCGGGCATGTACGGCGGCGCCGCGCCCGACGCGCTTGGCCGCTCTGATCTCGATGCTGGCGACTCTGCGCGACGCCGACGGTGGGACCACCATCACCGGGCTGGATGCGGAGCGGCACCTGGTCGGGTGCGTCGTACCCGGCCGAGCGGTTCCGCGGTGACGCGGGCGTCCTCGACGGGGTGGACCTGCTCGGCAGCGGGTCGGTCGCCGATGCGCTGTGGGCGCGCCCGGCGGTCAACGTGCTCGCGATCGACGCACCGTCGGTCGCCGGGGCGACCGCGGCGATCCAGCACACCGCCCGGGCACTGGTGAACCTGCGGGTGCCACCGGGGTACGACGCCGCAGCCGCTCAGGCCCTCCTCGTCGAGCACCTGCACGCAGCCGCGCCCTGGGGCGCCCAGGTGGAGGTCGAGCGTCGTTCGCTCGGTGAGCCGTTTGCCGCACGCACCGACGGACCCGGTCTGGCGACCCTTGCCGCCGCCATGGAGGAGGCCTTCGGAAAGCCGCTCACCGCGGCCGGGCAGGGCGGCGCGATCCCGTTGTGCAATGCCCTCCAGGCTGCCCAGCCCGACGCCGAGATCCTCCTGATCGGCGTCGAGGAGCCGGCCTGCCGCATCCACGCACCGGGTGAGAGCGTCGACCCCTCCGAGCTCGAGCGCACCGCCGTCGGGGTCGCCCTGTTCCTCGGCGCCCTCGCCTCCAGCCGCTGACCTTCGTTGGTCGAGCTGTTGGTCGAGCTCAGTCGTTGGTCGAGCTTGTCGAGCGTCGAGCTCAGCTCGTTGGTCGAGCTCAGCCTCGTTGGTCGAGCTTGTCGAGACCAGCACGCCTCTCCCGCAGCAGCAGGGTCTGTCCGGGTCGCAGCTGGGCGCACCGGTCGACATGGTCGTCCACGACGTAGGCGATCACGGGGTAGCCCCCGGTGACGGGGTGATCGGCCAGGAAGAGCACCGGCTTTCCCGACGGCGGGATCTGCAGGGCGCCGCGGACCATGCCCTCGCTCGGCAGCTCATCGGTGCGGGCCCGCTCGAGCGGCTCACCTTCGAGCCGGACTCCCACGCGGTTGACGTCGCTGGTCACCTCGTAGGGCTGACTCACGAGCGAGGCCCACGCCGCATCGGTGAACCAGTCCCGCCGCGGCCCGGCCACCACCAGCACGCTGAGGTCACCCGCCCTCTGGGTCGGCCACCGGCGCGACGTCGACGCCAGGCGCCGCGAACTCCGGGGTCTCCGATCGCCAGCACATCACCGGCAGAGACGGCTACGGGCCCGAGACCGGACAGCACATCGGTGGAGCGGGAGCCGAGCACCGGGTCGATCGCGAACCCACCGCGCACAGCGACGTAGGTGCGAAGCCCGCTCGACGGTGCGCCGAGGAGTAGCTCCTGACCGGCCCGCAAGCTGACGGGTGCGTTGTGCGGCCAGGGTCCGGCACATCGGGCACCGGTGGTCACGACCACCACGTCGTCCTCCGCCCTCAGGTGCAGGCCACCGAAGGTCACCTCGAGCACGGCCGCGTCGGCGCCGTTGCCGACCAGCCGGTTGGCCAGCCGGTACGACGTCCGGTCGCACGCGCCCGAGCAGCCAACGCCGAGCGCCGCCTGGCCGGGCCGGCCGGCATCCTGCACGGTCGTCAGGGCACCGGTGGCCAGCACGGTGAGGGAGCGGCTCATGACCGGCCCTCGTCGACGAAGCGGACCCGGACCCCTGGGCGCAACAGGGAAGCCGGCTCACGTGACAGGTCGAAGGTGGCGAGCTCGGTCCGACCGATCAGCTGCCACCCGCCCGGAGACTCCCGGGGATAGATGCCGCTGAACTCGCCGGCGAGGCCGACCGAACCCGGCGGCACCTTCTTGCGTGGGGAGGTCCTTCGTTGCACCTCCGACTTCCACGTCTTCGATGCGAGGTAGCCGAACCCGGGCATGAACCCGCAGAACGCGACCGTCCACTCCTCGGCCGTGTGTCGCCGCACGAGCTCGGAACTGTCGCAGCCCACCAGCTCCGCTGCCTCGTCGAGGTCCTCGCCGTCATAGCTGACCGGGATCTCCACCAGTTCTCCGGAGTCGAGGCGGTCCGGACGAGGCGTCGTACGCCGCACCGCCGCGGCCACGGATGACAGGGACGTGAGCGACGGGTCCGTCACCACCAGCAGGGTGCGCGCCGCGGGCACCACGTCGACGACACCGTGGGGCAGGTCGTCGACGAGTGCCGCATACAACCCGAGTACCTCGTCGAGATCTCCGAGCTCGACGAGCAGGGCGGTGGTCCCGCTGGGCAGCACTCGCATCAGGTGACGAACGGGGCGACCTTGACCCCAGCCGTGGCGAGCGCGGCCTTGACCGAGCGGGCGATCTCGACCGCACCATCCGTGTCGCCGTGCACGCAGATCGAGCCCGCGGCCACGGTCAGCGGGCCGCCGTCGATGTCCGTGATGGGCTCACCTGTCGCCATCGAGACGCAGCGCCGGGTGATCTCGTCCACGTCGTGCAGCACCGCGCCCGGCAACCGTCGCGAGACCAGGGTCCCCTCGGGCGTGTAGGCCCGGTCTGCGAAGGATTCGCGAACGGTGGTCAGCCCCGCTTCCTCGGCCTGGCGCAGGAAGACCGAACCCGGCAGCCCCAGCACCGGAAGCGTGGGGTCGTAGTCCACGAGCGCCTGGACCACGGCGGCCGCTTGCTCCTCGTGGTGCACGATCGTGTTGTAGAGGGCGCCGTGCGGCTTGACGTAGGAGACCCGGGATCCGGCAACGCGGGCGAACGCCTCCAGGGCTCCGACCTGGTAGATGACGTCCTGGGTCAGAGCGTGCGGCTCGATGTCGATGAAGCGCCGACCGAAACCGGGCAGGTCGCGATAGCCGACCTGCGCGCCGATCGCGACACCACGCTCGACCGCCCGATCGCAGACCCGACGCATGATCGACGCGTCGCTGGCGTGGAAGCCGCAGGCGACGTTCGCGCTGGTGACGATGTCGAGCAGCGCGTCGTCGTCCCCGAGTGTCCAGTGGCCGAAGCCTTCGCCGAGGTCGCTGTTGAGATCCATCGTGGTCGTCATGGTCGTCATCTTCCCACCATCAGAAGAGGTCCTGGAGGCCGGTCATGGACTCGTAGCCCAGATAGATCGTCGCCACCCACGCCAGGGTGCCGATCGCAACCAGCCACATCGGGTATCGGTAGCCACCCATGAGGTCCCGTCGGCGGGCCGCGATCCACAGCACGATCCCCAGCCCGAAGGGCAGGATCAGCCCGTTGAAGGCGCCGGCGAAGATGAGCAGCTTGACGGGAGTCGTTGCCGTCACGAGGAAGATGGCCGTGGAGACCAGGATGAAGCCGCACACGACCCAGCGCTCCCAGTGCGACACCCACGGGCCCATCACCTTGAGGAACGACGTGGAGGTGTACGACGCGCCGATGACCGAGGTGATCGCGGCGGACCAGATGATGACGCCGAACACGACCTTTCCGGTCTCGCCGAGCGCGTGCTCGAAGGCCGACGCGGCCGGGTTGAGTGCGTCGAGCTTCGCGCCGCCGGCCACCACACCCAGGACCGCCAGGAACAGCAGCACCCGCATGACACCGGTGATCGCAACTCCCGTGATCGAGCTTCGGGTGATCTGGGGGACGAAGCTCTCGCCCTTGATCCCGTTGTCCACCAGCCGGTGCGCGCCGGCGTACACGATGTAGCCACCGACGGTGCCACCGATGAGCGTGGTGATCACCAGGAAGCTGACGGTGTCCGGCGCAACGGTCTGCAGCAGCGCGTCGCCGACAGGAGGCTGAGTCTTGACGGCGACGAACGTCGTCAGCCCGATCATCACCACGCCGAGGAGCACCACCACCCGATCCATGGCCACCCCCGCCTGGCGCACGAGGAAGATCCCGATGGCAACGGCGGCGGAGATGGCGGCACCCAGACGTACGTCGAGTCCGAAGATCGCGTCGAGACCCAATGAGCAGCCCGCGATGTTGCCGATGTTGAACACCAGGCCGCCGAGCACGTCGAGCGCCGCGAGGACGTATCCGGAACCGGGGAACACGCTGTTCGCGAGGTCCTGTGCGCGACGACCGGAGACCCCGATCACCCGCCAGACGTTCAGCTGGATCGCGATGTCGAACAGGATGGACGCCAGGATCGCGAAGGCGAAGGCGGCCATGAGCTGGTCGGTGAACGTCGTGGTCTGGGTGATGAAGCCCGGGCCGATCGCCGACGTCGCCATGAGAAACATGGCGCCGATGAACTTGTTGCGCCCGCTCAGCTTCGCGTCGGGGGGCGGGTACGACGTCGCCTCCCCCTCCTCCCGACGCGCCGGGCGCCTCCTTGGTGGGGCCGGCCGTCGTGGCGGACCTCGGACGTTCTTCTGGCGTCTGCGACATGCATGCGCTCCAGGTGTCGGGTGCGGAGGCGACCGCGACTGGGATCGGCGGCACTGTGCCTCGGATCACATCAACCTAACGGATCGTTCAACAATCCCACAAGAGTTTTGTTCAACAATCTCTTGGTTTCGGTCGGCGGCTAGGTGATGATGGGCGCATGGCGCGCCCTGAGGACCACGACGAATCGCCCCGCGATGACCGGTCTGCGTGGCTGCGCAGCGTCGCCGGGGACGTCTCGACGTTCGACCGCAGCAGCACCGCAGAGCGAGTGGCCGACGTACTCCGTCGGCGGATCACGGAGGGAGATCTGCCACCGAGGTCACGACTCTCCGAGGAGCGGCTCATCGAGGTCCTGCACGTGTCCCGCAACACGCTGCGCGAAGCCTTCCGCCTGCTGACCCACGAGGGTCTGCTGGTGCACCGGCTTCATCGCGGGGTGTTCGTCCGCGAGCTCGACGAGGCGGACCTCGTCGACCTCTACCGGCTCCGGCGTGCGATCGAGTGCGACGTCGTCACGTCGCTCACGGACCTGGAACCCGACCTGCTCAACGGTCTGTACGACGACGTCGAGGCAGGGGAGTCGGCGGGTCAGCGCGGTGACTGGGGTGCGGTCGGCACGGCCAACATGCAGTTCCACCGCCATTTGGTGGCCCTGGCCGGCAGCCCTCGCATCGACGAGGTGGCCGCGCGCCTGCTCGCCGAGCTGCGTCTGGCGTTCCACGCCGTATCGAGCCCCCAGCGCCTGCACGAACCGTACGTCGGCCGCAACCGCGCGCTGGTCGATCTCCTTGCCGCGGGGGAGTTCGAACGCGCGGCGAAGGAGCTGGAGGAGTACCTCGAAGGCTCTCTTGCCGAGCTGCTCGACGCCGTCCGTCGCCGCGGGGCGAGACGCGCGGGCCGGCTCGAGCCAGCAACCCCATCCGAGGAGAAGTGATGACGACAACCAGTTCCGCTGCCGCCGCGGCGTCCTCACCGGGGGAGGCCCGCAGCCGGTACCGGGACGGTCTGGCGGTGCCGACGACCGGGTGGGCCCCGGGATACACGCAGGCAAACCTGGTCGCGCTGCCGAAGGAGTGGGCCTTCGACATGCTCCTGTTCGGTCAGCGAAACCCGCGGCCGGTGCCGCTGCTCGACGTGACCGAGCCAGGTGCCGTGTCCACGGTGCTGGCGCCGGATGCGGACCTGCGGACCGACCTGCCGCGCTACCGGGTGTGGCGTGACGGCGTTCTGGTCGACGAGCCCACCAGCGTGGTCGACCAGTGGACCGACGACCTGGTGACGTTCCTGATCGGGTGCAGCTTCAGCTTCGAGACGGCGCTCCTGGACGCCGGGGTGCCGGTGCGCAACATCGAGCAGCAGCGCAACGTGTCGATGTATCGGACCAACGTCGAGTGCCGGCCGGCCGGGCGGCTGTCCGGTCCGCTGGTGGTGTCGATGCGGCCGATTCCGGCGGCGCAGGTCGTCACCGCGGTGCAGGTGACGGCGCGGATGCCGAACGTGCACGGGGCACCCGTGCACGTGGGCTCGCCGGCGTCGCTCGGGATCATGGATCTCGGCTCGCCGGACTTCGGTGACCCGGTCGAGGCCCACGAGGGCGATGTGCCCGTGTTCTGGGCGTGCGGCGTGACCCCGCAGGCCGCCCTGATGGCCTCGAAGCCGCCGTTCGCGATCACCCACGCGCCGGGACACATGTTCGTCACCGACGTGCCCGACGCCGCCTACCGCCAGCCCTGACCCGCCGAGTCGGCGCTTGGGTCGTGCCCAGTCGGCGCTTGGGTCGTGCCGAGTCGGCGCTTAGGTCGAGCCCTAAGCGCCGACTGGGCGTATCCGAAGCGCCGACTGGGCGTATCCGAAGCGCCGACTGGGCGTACCCGAAGCGCCGACTCGGCGGGGGACCTGGGCGCTAGGCCGTGGCGTCGTCGGCGTGGTCGCGATGCCGGTCCAGCCAGCGCATCACAGGCGTGGCGAGGACGCCGTGCACGACGACCGAGACGACGATCGCGAAGGTCAGCGTGGACCAGAGCAGGTTGGTCTGGTCGAAGTCCGTCTGCCCGGTCGCGTAGGCCAGGTAGTAGAGCGAACCGATGCCGCGAACGCCGAAGAACGCGGTGACCAGCCGTTCTCTCGGCCCGAGGGCGTGGTCGCCGGCGCGATCGGGCACCTTGCCGCTGGCAACGGCGAGCGACGCCCAGGCGGCGAGCGGCCGGACGACGACGACGAGAGCGACGGCCACCCCCGCCGCCGCCCACGTCAGCTGGCCGAGCAGGCCGTGGGTCAGCGCCACGCCCAGCAGGAGCAGGACGATCAGCGTGAGAATGCGTTCGAGCCGCTGCACAACCTGGTGCATGAGCTCGTGATACTCGTGGTCGCGCTCCGCCGAACGGATGGTGAGGGCACAGACGAACACGGCCACGAAGCCGTAGGTGTGGGCGACCTCGGCGACGCCGTACGCGAGCAGGACGGCGGCCACGGCGAGGAGCGGCTCGCTGGTCTCCGACATCCGAAGCGACTGACCCGGCGGGGAGCGGAAGGCGACCAGAGCCATCAGCCGACCGACCAGGATGCCGAGGACAACGCCGAAGACGACCCTGCCCACGAGGTCCCATGCGAGCCACTCGACACCCCACTCGGCGACGGGTCCGACCGACGCGATCAGGATGGCGGCGTACACGAACGGGAAGGCGAGGCCGTCGTTGAGGCCGGCCTCGGAGGTGAGGGCGAACCGGACCTCGTCCCGCTCGTCGATCTCCTCGTCGTCACCCGTGGTCGGGCCTTCGACCTGGACGTCCGAGGCGAGCACCGGGTCGGTCGGCGCGAGCGCCGCGCCGAGCAGCAGGGCCGAGGCCGGCGCCAGGCCGATCACCCACCAGCCGAGCAGCGCGACGCCTGCGATGGAGAGCGGCATCGCGAGCGCGAGCAGCCGCCACGTGGCATGCCAGGCGCCCCACGTCCCCCGCTTCCGGAGACTGAAGGGGCGATCGAGAGCGAGGCCGACACCCATCAGGGCGACGATGACCGTCAGCTCGGTGACGTGCTCGATGACCACGCGCTGGTCGACCGGGTCGAGAGCGAGATCGTCGGAGATCGGCAGCAGCCCGATGAGCGCACCGACTCCGAGAAGGACGGCGGGCGGGGACAGGGCGGCCCGGCTCAAGGCATAGGGCAGCACGACCGCGAGCAACAGCGACCCGCCAGTGAGCAGGTAGGCCAGATCCGCGGTCACGGGCCCCTCCTCGAAGGACGCGGCGATTCGAGGACCCGATGTTGTCACGTCCGTGGTTCGCGTTCCACCCCGGGCGGTCGTTTCCGAAGAGTGTGGCTGGGTACTGCGTCGACATGACGCCCCCGCCAGGAGATGCCGGATGAGCTCACAGGCCCGGATCGTCAAGGCGCCTCCGACGGCGGTGTGGGAGATCCTGGCCGACGGCTGGCTCTATCCGCTGTGGGTGGTGGGTGCCTCCCGCATCCGGGACGTGGACCCGTCCTGGCCCGAGCAGGGCTCGCAGATCGCGCACTCCGTCGGAGCCTGGCCGATGCTGATCGACGACACCACAGAGGTGACCGAGTGCCGACCGGGTCAGCTGCTCGCGCTTCGGGCTCGCGCCTGGCCGGCCGGTGAGGCCGCTGTCGAGATCCGGCTGAGCCGGCTCCGGTCCCGACACCGAGGTCACGATCAAGGAGGACGCGGTGACCGGTCCCGGCTGTCCTGGTGCCCAAGCCGGTGCGCGACGTGACCCTGAACAAGCGCAACGCCGAGGCGCTGCGCCGGCTCGCCTACCTCGCCGAGCGCCGGGCGTCGCGCCCGTAATGCGGCCCAGCCCGCCGTGAGCCCGCCATGAGTTCCGAGACGTACGACGCCGTGGTGATCGGTGCCGGACCCAACGGGCTGGTGGCCGCCAACCATCTCGCGGACGCCGGCTGGTCAGTGCTCGTCCTGGAGGCTCAGCCCAAGATCGGCGGCGCCGTGAGCAGCGCGGACGACGTTCATGACGGTTTCGTGCACGACACCTTCAGCTCCTTCTATCCCCTGGCAGCAGCCTCACCGACCATCCAGTCCTTCGGCCTGGAACGGCACGGTCTGACGGTGGCGGCACGCGCCGGCCGCGCTCGGCCATCCCCTTCCCGACGGAAGCTGGGCGATCCTGCACAGGGACCGCCAGATCACGGCGGGGCTGATGGACGACGCCCATCCCGGGGACGGGGCCGCCTGGCTGTCCCTGTGCGCGGACTGGGACCGGATCGGCGAGCAGATCGTCGGCGCCCTGCTGTCCCCGTTCCCGCCCGTGAAGGCGGGACTGTCCGCCTTGGCCCGCCTGCGGAGTGTCGGGGGCCTCGGCTTCGTCCAGGCCATGCTCACGCCCGCCAGCGACGTCGGACGGGTGCGCTTCGGTGGGGTGTCGCCCCGGATCCTGATCGCCGGGAACGCCGGCCATTCCGACATCCCGCTCGATGCACCGGGCTCGGGGCTGATGGGCATCCTGATGAGCATGCTCGGCCAGACCGTGGGCTTTCCGGTGCCGGAGGGCGGCGCCGGTGAACTGGCCCGGGCGCTGGCGGTCCGGTTCGAGTCGCTCGGCGGCGAGATCCGTTGCTCTCACGAGGTCGTCGGCATCGACGTGGACCGGGGACGGGTGACTGGCGTTCGAACCCGGCAGGACTCGTTCCGCGCAAGCCGTGCTGTCGTGGCCGACGTCGTCGCCCCGAACCTGTTCGGGGGCCTCCTCGACCCGGACGACCTCCCGCGCCGAGTGGTGACGGGGATGCGGTCGTTCAAGCTCGATCCGTCGACGGTCAAGGTCGACTGGGCGCTCGACGGGCCGGTGCCATGGGCCGCACCCCCGCCGTACGCGCCTGGGACGGTCCATGTCGCGGACTCGGTCGAGGAGCTGACCGAGGCGCTCGGGCAGATCGCCGCGAATGCGATCCCCGCGCGCCCGTTCCTGCTCGCCGGACAGATGACGACGGCGGACCCGACCCGCTCGCCCGAAGGCACCGAGTCGATGTGGGCGTACACGCACGTCCCGCAGCAGTCCGTGCGAGACGCGGGAGAGGACGGCATCCGTGGCGTCTGGGACCGAGACGACTGCGAACGCTTCGCCGACCGCATCCAGGCCAGGTTCGAGACGCTCGCACCCGGCTTCGGCTCCCGGGTCCTGGCCCGACGGGTGCTCGGACCACGGGAGCTCGAGGCAGGTGACGCCAACCTGATCGGCGGGGCCATCAACGGTGGGACGGCTCAACTGCACCAACAGCTGATCTTCAGGCCGGTCCCGGGCCTGGGCCGCGCCGAGACGGGGATCAAGGGCCTCTACCTCGGCTCGGCGTCTGCGCATCCGGGTGGCGGCGTGCACGGAGCCGCCGGGATGAACGCCGCCCGGGCCGCCCTCGCGCACAGTCGAGTCCGACGGCTGCTGCCGGTCCGGGGACGCTGACGGGCGCCCCCGTGATGAACCTCCGTCCCGCCAGATTGGCCATCGGCGTTAGCCTCGGCAACATGACGCAGGAACCCGCCCAGATGGACCCCGATGTCCCACCCAGCGGCACCGGTTGCGCTGAGTGCATTGCGGCCGGTGGGTGGTGGGTGCACCTGCGTCGTTGCGCCGCGTGCGGCCACGTCGGCTGTTGCGACACCTCGCCCATGCAGCACGCGTCGGCCCACTTCCGCGAGACGGGGCATCGCTACATGCAGAGCTTCGAGCCAGGCGAGGAGTGGTACTGGGACTTCGTCGACCAGTCGTCCGCCGAAGGCCCCCGGCTGGCGGACCCGACCAGCCGTCCCGCGGACCAGCCGACACCCGGACCATCTGGAAAGGTGCCGAGGGACTGGCTTCAGCGCATCCACTGACCTCCGTCGATCGGACGGCTCAGCGACTCGCCCGCTGCCTGCGCGCGGTAGTTGCGCGTCTTGACCTTGTTGCCGCAGCCGTACTCGCACCAGTTCCTCGAGCGGTTCTTCGAATGGTCGAAGTAGGCCCACTCGCAGTCGTCGTACGCGCAGATCTTCAGCCGCCACCAGATCCCGGCCGAGGCCGCGTCCTGGGCGGCCAGCCCGACCCTCCCGAGCGCACCGCGAACCCCCGAAGCCGTGACCCGCAGCGTCGGCCCGTCACCGGCCCAGTCCAGCCCGATCGGAAGCTCGCGCAACGCCTCCGCGAGCGAGGGCAGCGCGTCCACCGAACCGTCATGGTTCAGCTCGAGCGCGCGCCGTAGTCCCGCGCGCAGGCGCAGCGCCAGCGCCAGGTCGTCGTCGGTGGCCCGGGACGCCCGCGGCAGCAGTCCCTCGCGCAGCAGATAGCGGCTCAGCTCGGCCTTGGTCGTGAGCTCGTCGGTCCCGGTCTCGTGATCGGTGGTGTTGACGAAGTCGCGGACCACCGCGATCGGGGCGGGTACGTCGGGCCTCGGCAGGTCGACCGATGTCATGGCTCTCCCTTGTCGACAGGAGACACCAGTGTAACCCTTTTGCCGGTTGCACACCGAGCGACACCGGCGTAACGTGATTGCTGGTGTTGCACAGATCGACGATCGGAGTGCGTCATGAATCACTGGGGATACGTGATCGAGCAGCTGACCCGCGTCGACGAGCGGGCCGTCGAGCTGGAGCGACAACACCTCCAGCGGTCGCAGCGCCGTACGACGGCTCGCCCGGCGCCGGCCCGCCTGATGTGGTGCGCGAGCCGGAGCGGCCGGCGCTCGCCAGGCCAGAGAGCGAACGCGGCGACGCAGCAGCCTGACTGCTGATTGACCTGCCTGGAGCGAACGGTGACCGATGCATCGTCCGCCGATGTATGGTGGCTGCCGTGACCGAACAGTGGCTGCTCATCCTCGCCGGCCTCGCGCGCGGCGAGCTCCACGGCTACGGCATCGCCCGGGACGTCGAGGAGCTGTCCGACGGGCGGGTGAGGCTCACCGCCGGCACGCTCTACGGAGCACTGAACCGGATGGTGGACGAGGGCTGGGTCGCACCGTCGGGTGAGGAGGTGGTGGGCGGGCGCCGCCGGCGCTACTACCGCATCACGCCTGCTGGAGAGACGGCGCTCGCTGCGGAGGTGGACCGGATGCGTTCGACCGCCGCTGCCGTGGGGGCCCGACTGGTGGCCGCCCGTAGCGCGGCCGAGGCCGGCATGAGGCGGCGGGTTCTGGCGCTCTGCGTGCTCGCGTACCCGCGGTCTCGGCGCGAGCGGGACGGCGACTACCTGCGAGACCTGGCCCTGGAGCTGGCTGAAGGCCACGGCGTACGTCGCGAGATCGCGTCCCTGCTGCGGAATGGGCTCGTCGAGCGGGTCCGGTTCAGCCGCCGGTCGGCATGGGTGCGTCACGGCCTCGTCGCCGGTCTGGTCGCCGGCATCGTCTCCACCGGGCTTGCCGCGGGCGTCCTGAGTTGGCCCGCAGTGGGCGGCGAGCAACGGTCCGAGGCCGAGCAGTTCACCTGCGCCGCGACCGATGGATGCGCGGACACAGCAGCAATGGTGGCCGCGCACGTTCGCGATGGCTGGGCGTGCAGGTCCAGCCGGGACACTCGGGCAGGGCGCTCCGTCGTGTGGCACTGCACCCTCGGATCGGCCCCGTGAGTCAGCGAGTCGGGTGGCCCGTCGGCCGCCAGCGAAGCGCAGCCGGATCGCAGGACTGGTGGTGACGCTCGCCCTCTGCCTCGCGCTGATGGCGTGCGGGGAGGGCGGCGCGCACGGACAACACGCCGGCCAGCACGCCGCCCAACACGCAAGCCAGCACTGAGCCCAGCACTGAGCCCAGCATCAAGGCGATCGAACGGCTACTGGAGGCCAAGCTGCCCGACGGCTCGAGCGGGACGCTGGTCGCGGCACTCGACGGCGAGATGGTGGTCTGCCAAGGCTGGGGTCTGGCCGACCGTGAGGCCGAGGTTTCGGCTGACTGCGACACGGCCTACGACATCATGTCCATGACCAAGCAGTTCACCGCGGCCGCGATCCTGAAGCTGCAGATGCAGGGGAAGCTGGCGGTCACCGACCCGATCAGCACCTACGTCGGAGAGGTCCCCGCCGACAAGCGCGCGATCACGGTGCAGCAGCTGCTGACGCACACCTCTGGTCTGGTCGAAATCCTCGGCGGTGACTACGAACCATTGACCCGCGCGGGCATGGTGGCCGGCGCCGATCGGCTCCGAGCTGCAGTCCGAGCCTGGGGAAGAGCACCACTACTCCAACCTGGGCTACAGCCTGTTGGCCGCCATCATCGAAGAGGCTTCCGGCATGGGCTACGAGGAGTACCTCTCCGAGCAGTTGTTCGCGCCGGCCGGGATGACCCAGACCGGATATGTGCTTCCGGACTGGCGCCCGGACCAGGTCGCCGTCGAGTACGACGCCGAGGGCGTTCCCCACGGCAGACCCTTCGAGCATCCCTGGGCTGACGACGGGCCGTACTGGAACCTTCGTGGGAACGGTGGCCTGCTCTCAACTGCCGGTGACATGTTCCGCTGGCACCGTGCGCTCGAGGGCGAGCAGGTGCTCGACGCGCGGGCGAAGGAGGAACTGTTCGAGCCGCGGGTGCTGGAGGAGCCCGGCGGAGGCACCTACTACGGGTACGGATGGGTGGTGCAGGACTCCGATGACGGCCGGATCCTGTGGCACAACGGGGGCAACGGCTGGTCCTACGGCGAGATCGCCCGTGCCCCAGA
The DNA here is from genome assembly GCA_963719255.1 of uncultured Actinomycetota bacterium. Lineage (GTDB taxonomy): Bacteria > Actinomycetota > Actinomycetes > Propionibacteriales > Nocardioidaceae > Nocardioides. The sequence goes on from CAVRBN010000044.1 coordinate 23,558, forward strand.
TGCGGGAGCGATGGTCTTCTGGGCCACGAACCAGGTCCGGAGCACGACCGGGACTGGAACTTCGAGAGCCTGGGGCAGGCCATCACCGGTGGCGTCCTCAAGCGCCTGCTCGAGGCGGGCTGAGCCGTCCAGCGGACCGACCAGTCGTCAGCCTGACTGGACGATCAGGAAGCGGTTCCCGTCGGGGTCGCGGAAGAAGAACTGGGCCGGCACCGGATCCGGGATGGTGACCTCGAGCGAGACGAGTCCACCTGCGCCCGCCGGCCCGGCGATCTCCGCGTCGACGTCCACGCCTCCCGCACGGAGGGCGGCATGGTCCGCCTCGATGTCGTCTGTCAAGAACGCGCAATACGCTGCATCGACGCCCGCGGGCTCCCCTCGCTCGACGAGACAAGCGAGATGGAGTTGGTGGCGCCGGGTGGCGCGACCTCGATCCATCGGCTGCCCCGCCGTACTCGAAGTCGACGCGATTCTCGAACCCGAGCTTGTCGACATAGAACGCCAAGGACCGCTCCTGGTCGGCCACCGGAACGAACACGGTCCCGACCTCGGTGATCCGGGTGGATTTGCTTGTCGGGCATCCCTGGCTCCTGTCTGGCTCTTGTTGCGGCTGGTTTGGTCGGACCGGATGCCAACCGCGGACTCATCGCGGCGCAGCCGGGCTACCGCACCCCAGATATCGCGGGTCTGAGCGCGTAGCCCTTCCAATTGGCGAGTTGGCATGCGATTCTCACGCTGCCACTCTGCCGTCGCTAGGAGCAAGAATTTCCATGCGCAGAACCCTGCTCGCCCTCTCGTCCGTGTCCCTGCTAGGTCTGCTTCTCGTGGGATGTGGCGACGCCGAGACGTCGTCCGACGACTCCCCGGGCGGCAGTGACCCGACCGGCGACACCGTCTGTGCCACCACCGATGCCAAGGACGACCTGCTGGCGCAGATCTGCGACAAGGGCGTGCTCACGGTGTCGACGGACCCGGCGTACCCGCCGCAGTCGAAGTACGTGCCCAAGGAGGAGAAGTACGAAGGCTTCGACATCGACGTGGCCACTGAGATCGCCAACAGGCTGGGCGTCGACATCGCATGGGAGACCCCGGCGTGGGAAGTCATCACGGCCGGAGGCTGGAACGGTCGCTGGGACATGAGCATCGGGTCGATGACTGCCGACCAACGACCGGCAGAAGGTGCTCGACTTCACCGAGCCCTACTACTTCACTCCGGCCGTGGTCCTGGTGAACGCCGACAACACGTCGATCCAGGACCTCTCCACCGACCTGGACGGCAAGAAGATCGGCGTGTGCAGCGGCTGCACCTACGAGCAGTTCCTCGACAAGTCGCTCGACAGTCGCGGGCTACACGTTCGACTTCGTCGTGGACGACGCCGTCATCAGTGGCTACGACACCGACACGACCGCGCTGCAGGACCTGGCACTCGGTGACGGCACCCGACTGGATGCCGTCGATGACGTCGGCGACCACCGCCGAGGGTTACGTCGACGAGGGCAACGACGTGAAGGTCGTCGGCGACCCGCTGTTCTACGAGCCGCTGGCGTGTGGCGATCGACAAGAGCGCGGACCTCGACCCGGCCAGCCTGGCCGAGGCCGCGGACCAGATCGTCAAAGACATGCACGCCGATGGCACGCTCAGCGAGATGTCGAAGAAGTGGTACGACGGGCTCGACCTCACGGTCCAGCAGTGACCGAAGCTCCCGGCGATCGCTGGGAACGGATCGCCCTCGCCTCGGCGCGAGTCCCCTTCCAGCTCAAGGTCGCCGCTGTCTGGGCGGTGCTGTTCGCCGGTGTCGGCTTCCTGTTCTACCTGTCCGACTACGACACCGAGTGGATGAAGGACAACTTCACCTTCATCGCGGGTGGTCTGCGGTACACGGTCGCAGATGGCGCTCGGCGGCATCATCATCGCCATCGTGCTCGCCACGCTCGGCTCGCTGGCGCGGTCTGTCGAAGAACCCGATCGCCTACGGCATCGCCGGCTTCTACGTCTCGTTCTTCCGCGGCACGCCGTTGATCGTGCAGATGTTCCTCATCTACCTGGCCCTGCCCCAGATCGCCGGCAACCTCGTGGACCGCTATCCGGAGTCTGGGCACGCAACTTCGAGCAGCGGCTGATCCTGGAGGCGGCCGTCGCGGGAACGATCGCGCTCGGCCTGAACTACGGCGCCTACATGACCGAGATCTTCCGCGCCGGGATCCAGTCGGTGAACCTCGGACAGGGAGAGGCCGCGGATGCCCTGGGCATGACCTACATCACGAAGATGCGACGGGTCGTCCTGCCGCAGGCGCTCCGGGTGATCATCCCGCCCACCGGCAACGAGTTCATCGCGATGATGAAGGACACCGCCCTCGTGTCGTTCCTCGGCGTGACAGCGGCAAGCGCCGAGATCTTCCGGCGCAGCCAGCTGGTGGGCAAGGCGGACCTCAAGAACCTCGAGGCCTACGTCTTGGTTGCGCTCTTCTACTGGGCGCTGACGGCGATGTTCTCGCTGCTCCAGACCCAGCTCGAGTCGCGGATGGCCACCGGTTACGTGCGTGACGCGCGTCTCGGTCGGGCGTGCCCACGGTGGGGGCGGCCTCGCGATGACGGGCGAGGTCGTGGTCCGGGTCTCCGGGTTGCGCAAGGTCTACGGCCACAACGAGGTGCTGCGGGGCATCGACCTCGAGCTGCGCAAGGGGGAGGTCATCGTCATCTTCGGCCGGTCCGGATCCGGCAAGTCCACCCTGTTGCGCTGCGTGAACTTCCTCGAGGACCCCACCGACGGCACGATCGAGATCGCCGGCCAGCGCCTCGGCGGCGGCCACCGGACCCGCCGCAAGCGCGAGCAGATCAGGAGGGTGCGCATCCACACCGGGATGGTGTTCCAGCAGTTCAACCTGTTCCCGCACATGACCGCGCTGGAGAACGTCATGTCGGGCCCGTTGGGACTCGGCCGCGACGACCGCAAGCTGCTCGCCGCACCCGTCGACACCAAGACCGACATCCGCGGCGACAGCGGGCGCACCCTGATCCGGCGCAGGGCCCTCGAGCTGCTCGACGACGTGGGGCTGGCCGACAAGGCCGACGAGCACCCGATCCGGCTGTCCGGCGGCCAGCAGCAGCGGGTGGCGATCGCCCGGGCGCTGGCCATGCAGCCCGAGGTGATGCTCTTCGACGAGCCGACGTCGGCGCTCGACCCCGAGCTGACCGGTGAGGTGCTGTCGGTGATGAAGCGGCTCGCCACCGAGATGCACATCCCGATGATGGTGGTCACCCACGAGATGGGCTTCGCCCGCGAGGTCGCCAGCCGGATGGCGTTCTTCCACGAAGGCGTCATCCTCGAAGAGGGCACGCCCACGGAGATGTTCACCCAGACCAAGAACGCCGAGACTCGAAGGTTCCTCGACGCCGTGCTGTGACCCGCCCGTGCCGGGCAGGCGCGATGATCGTCACTGGCCCCAGTTGGTTCGGCGGAGAAGGGATCGGTCATGCAACGTTCATCGGAGCTCGAAGACCTGGTGTCGCAGTGGTTCGCAGCGGCCACGCGAGGCGACGCGTCCGTCGTGGATGAGCTCGTATCGGCGAACCCGGAAACCTGCCTGATCGGCAGCGACCCGGGTGAGTGGTTCCGCGGCGGCGAGGAGGTGGCGCGTTTCCTTCGCGATGAGGTGACCAACGCGGGAGGACAGGTGCAGTTCTCCACTGACGGAACCGAGGCGTTCGAAGAGGGCACCGTGGGATGGGCGAGCACCCGGCTCACGATCACGTTGCCGGATGGCAGCCACGTGTCACCCCGGTGGACCTCAGTCTTCCACCGCGAAGGCGACGGCTGGCGATTTGTTCAAACCCACGCCTCGATCGGAGTCGGCAACGACGAGTCGTGCACCGACGCGTGGAGCCGTCGACCCAGGTTCCGTCTTCAGTGTTCACTGGCGCTCCTCGATCATGACCACCTGAGGATCAGCGTTCGTGGCTGTGGTCCCCGTGCTCGCCGTGCTCGTGCTCTCCGGCCCCGGTGTGGCAGTGCTCGCCCTCGGCCTTCATCGAGGGCGGCACGTCGATGGACGGGTTCTGGTTGAAGAACCCGTACGGCTTGAGCCAGAACGCGATCGTGTCCACCGGCATGATCGGCCAGTCCTCGATCCGGGTGACGTGATGGATGCCGAAGACGTACCAGAGCACCACGTCGGTGTTCTCCAGAGGCTCGTCGTCCGCGATCCATCGGGTCATGCCGTCGTCGTACGTCGACTGGGTCGGGTAGGCGCCGCACGGCCAGCGTTCGTCGTCGTGCTGTCGCGTCACCCAGACCGTGTGGCCGATGACCGGCGCGCGGAGGTACTGCGGGGCGTCGGGCTCCATCATCGGCGGGATCGACGCGCTGGGGACCAGCTTGTACGCCGGGTTGGTCCCGACCGAGTTGGTGCGGTTCGGGTTGACCACCTTCCACGACCGCTGGGTCGCCCAGTTGAAGTCCCGGGCCGACTCCGACTCGGAGGCGACCGGGGTGGCCTCGGTGACGACGGCGAGTCCGTAGGGGTTGTCCTCGGACACCGGCAACGCCTTCGAGTCGACCTCCATCACGGTGTTCTGGTCGCCGTCGACGTCCAGGTCCAGGCGGGCGACCAGGAAGTGCTGGTGGAACGGTGCGTAGGTCCTGTTGTCGACGACCGTGCCGGTCGGGGGAGGGGAGCCGCCCTCGGCGTACGGCGTGGTCACCATGAGTCCGGTCGCGCGCACCTCGCACTCGATGTTGCCGTCCTGGTAGAAGCGCCAGTAGACGAGGTACTCGTAGTTCGCGACGGTCGCGTGGCACGACACCACCATCCGTCGCATCCGCCGGACCTCGGCACCGAGGCTGTGGTCGACGTGCTTCCAGAGGACGGCGTTGTCCTCCTCGTGGAGGCAGATGGCGTTCTTGATCGTGTACGGCTCGCCCTTGGTGTCGTGCAGGACGGCGTCCACGTAGCGGATCTCACCGAGACAGTCGCATCCGAGCTCCAGCGACGTGGTCATGAAGCCGAGGCCCCATTCGCCGATGTCGAAGGCAGTACGCCGGTAGTGGTCGAACGAGGCATCGCGGTAGGGGACGACCATCTCCGTGAACGACATCCGGTAGGCGATCTCGCGTTGGGTCCCGTGGTCGTCGTACGTCACCTGGTAGATGACCGGACCCTCGCGGTAGTTGAAGCCCAGCCGCATCGTCCAGTTCTGCCACTTGAGCTCGGTGCCGTCGAGGGTGAACGAGACGCCGTCGGGCTGGGTGATGTGCAGCGGGGCGAGGTCGGTGCGCTGCTCACCGGTCCACGCGCCGGGCACGTACTCCGCGTCGACCTCGGGCTGGCCGTGGTCATGGTCGTTCTCGATCTCGAGCAGCTCCAGGGTGTTGACGTCGACGATCACCTTGAGCCCGGACACGGGGTGCGCGTAGAGGTTGCCTGCGGGAGTCTCGCGGTACCAGATGTCGCACCAGCCGAGCCGACGGTCGCGCCACTGCTCCGGCATCAGCGCCTTGCCGTAGGTCCACACCTCGATGGCCACCAGCGACATGTCGGTGATGCCGCGGGCCGCCAGGGCCGCGATCACGTCGGGGTGGGCACGCATCGCCTCGTCGACCTCGTGGTACTCGTCCACGGTGAAGTGCGGCGTGACATCGGGAATGTGCGTCCAGGACACGACCTCGTCGCCGGTCAGGTCGACGACACCCTCCCAGGTCTGGTTGTCCTCGCGGTTCCAGAGGACGGCGAGCGCCGTACGCGGCACTGGGTCGCCGGTGCGCCAGGCCTTCACCTCCGCCTTGGGTGGTTCCTGGAGCTCGATGGAGGCGAACCGCCACGCCTCGGTCAGGGATTTGTCGCGGCGGAGGGCCGCTGCGGTCTGGCGGAACTCCGCCTCGTCGAGTGGTTCGAGCGGATGCTTCGCCATACGGCTACTCCTGCGTCGGTGGGAACGCTTTCAGCAATGTCGGTCTGCACTATGCCAGAGGGGCGGAGAGCCCGAACAGGCCCGAACATGCTGGTCTGGCTGGGCTGTCGACGGGAGCCCCGGGACGCCCTAGATTGTCAGGCACGTAGCCGAGAACGCGTACGACGGAGGGTGAACATGTCGGAGAAGAAGGTCTTCCACAACATCATCAACGGCGAGGTCCAGGCATCCGCCTCGGGCGCCCTGATGGACATCATCAACCCCTCGACGGGGGAGGTCTACGCAACCGCGCCGAACTCGGACGCGCAGGACGTCGACCAGGCCTTCCAGGCCGCCGGCAAGGCGTTCGACAAGTGGCGCTGGTCGACACCGGGGGAGCGCCAGAGGGCGCTGCTGAAGCTCGCCACCGTGATCGAGGAGAACGCCGAAGAGCTCGTCGCCGTCGAGAGCGAGAACACCGGCAAGCCGGTCTCCCTGACGATGTCGGAGGAGATCCCGCAGATGATCGAACAGATCCAGTTCTTCGCCGGCGCGGCCAGGGTGCTGGAGGGCAAGTCGTCGGGTGAGTACATGCGCGGGCACACGTCGTCCATCCGCCGCGAGCCGATCGGCCCGGTGGCACAGGTGGCGCCCTGGAACTACCCGATGATGATGTCGGTCTGGAAGTTCGCACCCGCGCTGGCAGCGGGGAACACGGTCGTGCTCAAGCCGTCGGACACGACGCCGGCCTCGTCGTACTGGATGGTGGAGAAGATGCAGGAGATCTTCCCTCCGGGCGTCTGCAACCTGGTCTGCGGCGACCGTGACACCGGTGCCGCCTTGACCGCCCACCCGATCCCGCAGCTGGTGTCGATCACCGGCTCGACCGGAGCCGGCATCGCGGTGGCGACCGCTGCGGCGAAGGATCTCAAGCGCGCCCACCTCGAGCTCGGCGGCAAGGCGCCGGTGGTGGTCTTCGACGACGCCGACATCGAGGCCGCGATCGAGGGCATCTCAGTGGCCGGCCTGTTCAACGGCGGGCAGGACTGCACCGCCGCGACCCGGGTGATCGTGCAGCAAGGGATCTACGACGAGTTCGTGTCGGCTCTCACCGACGCCGCGCACAAGATCAAGACCGGCTACGACTCCGAGGACGAGGACATCCTCTACGGGCCGATCAACAACGCCAACCAGCTCGGCCACGTGTCCGGCCTCGTGGACCGGGCGCCGGACCACGCCCGGATCACCACCGGAGGACACCGGATCGGCGACCGCGGCTACTTCTACGAGCCGACGATCGTCGCGGACCTCGAGCAGCAGGACGAGCTGATCCAGACCGAGATCTTCGGACCGGTGATGACCGTGCAGAAGTTCACCGACGAGGAGGAGGCGCTGCGGTTCTCCAACGACAGCGAGTACGCCCTGGCCTCGTCGGTGTGGACCAGCAACATCAGCACGGCGTCACGGATGGCGGCGCGGCTCGACTTCGGATGTGTCTGGGTCAACACCCACATCCCGCTGATCGGCGAGATGCCGCACGGTGGCTTCAAGCACTCGGGCTACGGCAAGGACCTGTCGATGTACGGGCTCGAGGACTACACCCGGATCAAGCACGTGATGATCTACCACGGCTTCGAGGGCTGACGAGCCAGCTCACCAGCACCGGGGGTCGAAGGGGATCGACCATGCAGGGTGACCACGACCCGCACCACCAAGCCGAAGCCGACCTGGTCGGAAAGGGCCTGTCCGAGGGCGCTGTCGGCCTTTTCGGCGGCACCGTCCTCGGCATCTCGTCGGTCGCGCCTGCCTACGCGCTGACTGCGACCATCGGGATTCTCGTCGCCGAGGCGGGACACAAGATGCCGGTGATCATCATCGCGGGCTTCCTGCCGATGTTCCTCGCCGCCTACGCCTACCGGGAGCTGAACAAGGTCGCACCGGACTGCGGCACTTCGTTCACCTGGACGACCAAGGCCTTCGGCCCGTACGTCGGCTGGCTGGGCGGCTGGGCGGCGATCCTCGCGACGGTCATCGTGCTGTCGAACCTCGCCGGCGTCGCCGTGCAGTTCTTCTACCAGTTCCTCGGCGACCTGCTGGACACGGGCTCGATCAGCGACCTGTGGGAGAACCGCCTCATCAACGTCGTCACCTGCATGGTCTTCATCGCGCTCGCGACCTGGGTCGCCTACCGGGGCATCACCACCACCGAGCGAGTTCAGATCGTGCTGGTGCTGTTCCAGCTCGTGGTGCTGGGCATCTTCGCGATCGCCGCCTTCGCCAAGGCCGGCGACTCCTCGACCGGGATCTCCTTCGACCTCGACTGGTTCAGCCCGGCCGGGCTGACCTTGTCGGCCTTCATCGCCGGACTGTCCGGCTCGATCTTCGCGTTCTGGGGCTGGGACACCGCGCTCACCGTCAACGAGGAGTCCAAGGACTCCGACAAGACACCGGGCCGGGCTGCACTGCTGTGCGTCGTCTCGATCCTGCTCACCTACCTGCTGGTGGCGGTGTCGGTCCAGATGTACGCCGGCGTGGGCACCGAGGGACTCGGCTTGGGGAACGAGGCCATCTCCGACAACGTCTTCGGGGCCCTCGCCCGGCCGGTGCTCGGGCAGCCTCTCGACCTGGTGCTGTTCTTCGCCGTGCTCGCCTCCAGCGCCGCGAGCCTGATCACGACGTTCCTTCCGAGCTCGCGCACCATGCTCGCGATGGGCATGTATCGAGCGTTCCCGGAAAGGTTCGCGACCATCCACCCGGAGCACAAGACTCCGTCGTACGCCACCGTCGCTGCCGGCATCGGCGCCGCCGCGTTCTATTCCGTGCTCACCTTCGTCAGCGAGCGGGTCCTGACCGACACGATCTACTCGCTCGGCATCATGATCTGCTTCTACTACGGCCTGACCGCGTTCGCGTGCATCTGGTACTTCCGCTACGAGCTCTTCCAGGACCTCTCCAGCATCGTCTTCAAGCTGGTCTGTCCCCTGCTGGGCGGCCTCGGCCTCACCTGGGTGTTCGCGGTGACGCTGCGCGACAGCGCCTCACCCGACTACGGGAGCGGCGCTGAGGTCGGCGGCGTCGGGCTGGTGCTGATCCTGGGCCTCGGCCTGATCGTCGTCGGCATCGTGTTCATGCTGATCCAGCGCGCCAAGAACCCGGCGTTCTTCAGGGGCGAGACCCTGGTCCAGGACACACCGGCGCTGATCCTCGACGAGCCCTGACCACTGGTTCGACAGGGCACGCCGTCAGTCGACGTCGCGGGCGGCCAGGTCCTCCCAGGTCTCCCGTCGTACGACGAGGCGGGCCTGGCCGTCGCCGGCGAACACCACCGGGATCCGGCGGTTTCCGTTGTAGTTGTTGGACATCGTGAAGCAGTACGCCCCCGTTGCGGGGACGGCGAGCAGGTCGCCCACCTTGGGCTCCGACAGGTCGATCCCGTCCACGAGCACGTCACCGCTCTCGCAGTGCCGGCCGACGACGGTGACGTGCTCGAGGTCCGGGCCGTCGAAGCGGCCCACGATCCCGGCCTCGAACCGCTGCTCGAACAGGGCGACCTCGAGGTTGTCGCCCATGCCGCCGTCCACGGCCACGAAGGTGATCTTGCCGCGCTTGACCGTGGTGACCCGGTAGATCGTGGTGGCTGACTCGCAGACCATGCTCCGTCCGGGCTCGATGATGATCTGGGCCTCCGCGGGGAGATGCTCGCGCGCGGCACCCACCAGTGCGTCGAGGTAGTCCCCGATCGGCGGCGGCTCGTCCGCGTAGGTGTAGCGAGAGCCCAGCCCACCGCCGAGGTCGTAGATCGGGAACTCACCGAGCCGCGCGACGGGTGCCACCGACTCGGCGAACGGTTCGACGTCGAGGATCTGCGAGCCCACGTGCACGTGCAGGCCTTGCATCCGCAGCCGCTGGCTCTGCTCGATGCGCTTGATCAGCGGCTCCGCGTCGGCAGGGGTGAGGCCGAACTTCGAACCCTCGTGGCCGGTGAGCACGTGGGCGTGCGTGTCGGCGGTGACGCCCGGGATGATCCGGACCAGGACGTCCTGGGTGCGGCCGTCCGGAACGATCGCCTCGAGCCGGTCGACGTCGTCGGCGTTGTCGACCACGACCAGGCCTACGCCGTGCTCGACCGCGATGGCGATCTCCTCGTCGCTCTTGGCGTTGCCGTGCAGCACGATCAGGCCGGGGTCGACCCCGGCCTTGACTGCGGTGAGGATCTCGCCACCACCGGCCACGTCGAGGCCGAGGCCCTCCTCGACCATCACGCGTTGCACGGCGGTGCACGGGAACGCCTTCGACGCGAAGACCGCACGGGAGTTCGCCCACCGGCTCGTGAGCTCGTCGACGTACTCGCGTGCCCGCGCCCGCAGCGCCGGTTCGGCGACGACCAGCACCGGCGTGCCGAACTCCTCGGCAAGGTCGTCGGCGCGGCAGCCGCCGACGACCAGCGTGCCGTCGGCATCGAGGGTGCTGCCCGCGGGGAAGAGCGAGAGCAGGTCCGCCATCACTCGGTCCTGGCCAGGACCTCGCGCACCACGTCCATGCTGGTGTCGGGGTGGAGGAAGGCGAACCGGCCGACGGTCTCGCCGTCCCACTTGCTCGGCGGGATGAATGCGACCTCGTCGTGGTGGAGCCGCTCTGCCCAGCTGTCGTAGTCCTCGCCCTTCCAGCCGATCCGGCGGAACAGCACCACCCCGAGGTCCGGCTCGCGGATCAGCTCGAGCTGGGGCGCGGTCCTGATCAGGTCTGCGGTCTCGCGAGCCAGGCGCGCGGCCACCTCGACCGCCTCCCGGTAGGCGTCGACGCCATAGACGGCGAGCGAGAACCACAGCGGCAGGCCACGGGCTCGCCTGGTCAGGTGGTAGGCGTAGTCGGTCGGGTTCCATTCCCCGTCGGACACGTGGATGACGTCGAGGTACGACGCGTCCTGGGTGTGTACGGCGCGGGCCAGCTCGGGGTCCCGGTAGAGCACCGCGCAGCAGTCGAACGGCGTGAACAGCCACTTGTGCGGATCGAGGATGAACGAGTCGGCCTGCTCGAGACCGGCGTACTTCGGCTTCAGGGACTTCGCGAAGATCCCGGAGCCGCCGTACGCGCCGTCGACGTGGAACCACCAGCCGCGTTCCTTGGCCAGCGCCCCGACCCCGGCGAGGTCGTCGACGATGCCGGCGTTGGTGGTGCCGGAGGTGCAGACCACGGCGGCGATGTCGGACAGGTCGGGGTCGGCCTCGATCGCCGCCCGCACCGTGTCCGCGGTGAGCCGGTGGTCGGGTGTCTCGACCACGAGGGCGTCCATCTCCAGCAGGCGCAGGGTGTTCACGATCGAGGAGTGCGCATCGGTGCCGACGACGACGCGCAGTCGCCGGCCCTCGGCGGCGGCCCCGAGCCGTTTCTTGGCGGTCTCCCGGGCGACGGCCAGCGTGGACAGGTTGCCGGCGGAGCCGCCGGACACGAAACACCCGCCCGCGGATTCGGGCAGCCCGGCTTCGTCGGCGATCAGTCGGAGCACGGTGTTCTCGGCCGCGATCGCACCCGAGGCCTCGAGCCACGAGATGCCCTGGATCGAGGCACAGGACACGAGCATGTCGAACAACAGGCTGGCCTTGGTCGGCGCCGCCGGGATGAACCCGAGGAACCTCGGACTGTCCGCGGAGATGATGCTGGGCGCGATCACCGAGGAGTAGACGCCGAGCACCTCGTCCGGGTGTCTCCCGCTGTCGCGGATGAGGCCCGCCAGCCGCTCGTAGAGCTCCTCGGCCGGGAGGATGCCCCGGTCGAGCGGCACCGGGTTCATCCGCAGCCGGTTCTCGGCGTACGCCAGGACGCTGCGCACCATCTGCTCGGTTGTCTGGTCGATGTCATGCATGTGCCAACTCCTCCGCCCTGCCCCGGGGTACGACGACCACGGGCACAGGAGAGTGCCGCAGGATCTTGGTTGCGCGGGACCCCAGGAAAACCTGCGCAACCGGTCCGATTCCGCTCGATCCGACGACGAGCACGTCGCCTTGTTCCCACCCGATGTCGTCCAGGGCCTCGGCCCAGGTTTCGCCTTGACCGATTACGGTCTCGACCTTGCGAGGGGGCTCGGACAGCTCCTCGACCTGGGCAAGTGCCTCGTTCGCCATCGACTTCATCGTCGCGGTCCACTCTGCGAGCACCGGGTCCTCCGAGCCGGTGCCGAGCGTCGTCGTGTACGACGGCCGCGACCAGACGGCGAACGATGCGATCCGGAACCCGGCGCCGACGCTCGGCGGCGACCTTGGCGGCCGCCAGGACGAGGTCGTCTGCGCCTTCGGACCCGCCGTACGCCGCCGTGACCCGAGCCACCTTGCTCGCCGGTTTGCATCGGAAGCCCCGCGTGGCAAGGGCGATGGACACCGGCGAGCTGTGCACCAGCCGGTCCGTGACGCTGCCGAGGGCGACATGCCCGAACAGGCCGGCCGACGAGGACCCGAGGACGACCATGTTTGCGTCGTACTCCTCGGCCAGCTGGAGCAGCCCGGCGGGGGCCGAACGCGCGTCATGCCGCACGAACCGTGCCTCGACGTCGTCCGGAAGGTAGGTCCTTGGCCCGTTCGAGGGCCGCGTCGGCAGCCCCGTCGAGGTAGTCGCGGTACTCCGCGTCGACCTTGGCCATGCCGGGGAACCACGGAGCGGGGACGACCGAGGCGACCACGAGGTCGTCGCCGGAGGAACGAGCGAACATGCTTGCCAGATGGAGCGCTGCCTTCCCGCGCTCGTCCGGTGCGTAACCCACGATCATCGTCATCGTTGGCGTCCCTTACTTGTCGTGGATCAGGCCGACGTGCTCGTGGCGCCCGAGTGCGAGCGCCACCGCTTCACCGGAGTCTGGCACTAGTGAGGTCGGCGTGGGAATAGTCAGTTCTCCGCTGTCGCCCGGGAGTGGCTCGCGGTCCGCAAGCAGCGGTCTGGACGGGTCCCACGTCGTCCCGTCCCGTTCGTCGCGTCGCTTGCGGGCGATCGCGGACAGGGCCTCGAGGACGACCCGGTTCCCGAGCGCCGCAGTTATGTCAGCGTGATCATAAGGCGGGCTGACCTCGACCACGTCCACTCCCACGACCGGGAGCTCCAGGCAGATCCGGCGCACCGCGTCGAGCAGTTCCCGCGCCGTCAGCCCGCCCGGCTCGGGTGTGCCCGTCCCCGGTGCATGACCGGGGTCGCAGACGTCGATGTCGACGGAGAGGAAGACTCCGTCGCAGTCGTCCATGGCGATCACGAACGCCTCGGTCAGGCATTCCGTGAGCCCGCGGTGCACGATCTCGGTCATCTCGTAGGACCGCATCTTCTTGCCGGCCATCCAGTCCAGCGTCTCGGGAGGCGGCCAGTAGCCGCGCAGCCCGACCTGCAGGAAGCGGTCGCCGCGAAGGGCGCCCGACTCGATGAGGCGGCGCATCGGCTGTCCGTGGCCCCACAGCGAGCCGAACTCGATGTTGCCGGTGTCTGCGTGCGCGTCGAAGTGGATCATCGAGATCCGGCCGTGGCCGAAGACGTTCGCGACTCCCTTCGCGTCGGGGAAGGTGACGGAGTGGTCGCCACCGAGGATGACCGGGATGGCTCCCGAACGGGTGACCTTCTCGACCGCGGCCTCGAGTGCGGGAAGGGCCACCTCGATGTCACCGGAGTACATCTCGACGTCGCCGGCGTCCACCACCGCGAGGTCGACCAGCCCGTCGGTGCGCAGCGCGAGGCTGGGCCTTGATCCGTCGTGCCCGAGGTAGTCACGCATCCGGATGGCCATCGGGCCGAAGCGGGCACCGGAGCGGGAAGACGTCCCGCCGTCGAAGGGTGCTCCGAGGATCACGACCTGTGCGTCGGCGTACGTCGCCGGATCGTCGAGGTCGCACATCGGGACGCCGAGAAAGGTGAAGTCCGGACCGAACTGCTGGCCATAGCGGGTCATTCCCGGAGTCTCGCACCGCCCCGAGGGATGTCAAGCATGCGCCTCCCGCGCGTTGGCCAGCCGGGCACCGATCGCACCGAAGGCCCGCAGCGTGTCGATCAGGTATTCGCTGTTCTGCGCATCGGGCCACGACGAGAACTTCACGCCCACCGTCCGCGTGGTCCGGTTGACGTAGATCATCTGGCCGTGGATGCCGAGGCACACCAGCGCGTCGCCGTCGGGGCCGGGCACGAACCAGAACTGGTTGCGATACCAGCCGCCCGTGAGCACGGTTTCGTTGTCGGTGTTCGCGAACGCCTGGCGTACGTCGGGGGGCGGATGCCGCGAGTCGGCCAGCCAGGACTGTGGGACGACCTCGTGGCCGTCGACGAAACCGTCGTCGAGCAGCAGTTGGCCGAACCTCGCCAGATCCCTCGCGGTTGCCGAGATGCCCCCGTCGTGGATGGCCGAGCCGACCGGGTCGCAGGTGACATGAGCGTCGTGCTCGGCTCCCATCGGGACCCAGAGCAGGGTCGAGACGAGGTCGGCCATCCGGATGCCGCTCGCCCGCTCGAGCACCCAGCCGAGCATGTCGGTGTCGGCCGACCGGTAGGTGAAGTCGCCACCGTGGGCGCCGGCCGTGCCGAGCGTGGTCATGTAGTTGTACATGCCGACCGGGTCGCCCTCGGCCAGGGGTCGCCATCCCATCGAGCGTTCCATCACGCGGACTTCGGAGTCGGGTTCGAGGTAGGTCTCGCGGAAGGCCACGCCGGTGCGCATGTCGAGCAGGTTTCGGACGGTGGCTCCGTCGTATCCGGAGCCCGCGACCTCGGGGACATGCGTGCTGACCTGGTCCTCGGGATGGAGGAGCCCGCGCTCGGCGAGGATTCCGGCCACGCAGCCGACGATCGACTTGGTCACCGACATCAGCAGGTGGGGGGTGGCCGGCGTCATCGGGCCGAAGTAGTGCTCGTCGATGAGCTGGCCGTCCTGGAGGACGAGCACCGCGTCGGTCCAGGTGTCGGTGAAAACCTCGAGCGCCGTGGCAGGCGGAACCGTCCAGACGGGTCAGCGGGGTGTCCTTCGCCGACCGGTCGATAGCCGTCGTGAGCCGGCGGCCTTGGAGACCGGCGTGGATCGGCTGGGTCGGGATGATCTCGCGCATGTGCTGGAACGCCCAGCGCACGCTGGGCGAGTCCTGCCAGGTCGCCAGGGTGACCAGGGTGTCCGCGGCCGGCGGAAACCCGACCATTCGGTCGGTGACCGGTGCCGGGGCAGGGTCCATCAACGGTTCTGCGCTCTGCATGCGGTCACGTTACCCGAGGGTCACGACCAGTATCGCGACCGGCACGTAGGCCCTGCTGCGATGGCCAACGTTGCCGGTCCCGGTACTACGCTTCACCCCATGCTGATGGAGGGCGAACCGCTGCGACGGCCCGCCTCCACTTCAGCGACCAACTGGCAGGACGCCCCCTTCAACAGGTGGGCGTTCTGGCATGTCCGCGAGGTGCTCCCGACGCACCGGGTCTCCCGCGGCGACGGACCGGTCCGCGCGCTGCCCGACCACATCGCGGACCACGACGTGCTTGCCGTCGAGGTCACCCGGGTCGACGGTTCCAGGGCCACCGTGGCCGACGTCCTCGCCGACACGTTCACCGACGCCTACGCCGTTCTCCAGGACGGTGCTCTCGTCGCCGAGGCCTACCATCCGACCGGTGGACCGCACCAGACGCACGCGGTCTTGTCGATCACCAAGTCGGTCGTCGCGTGCGTCGCCGGGGTCTTGGCCGACCGCGGACTGCTCGACCTGTCCAAGGACGTCGTGGACTATGTCCCGGAGCTGGCCGAAAGCGGGTATGCCGGCGCGACCGCCCAGGACCTGCTCGACATGCGCAGTGGGGTGCGGTTCCGCGAGGAGTACACCAACCCCGACGCCGAGGTCCGCCAGCTCGACCGGTGGATCGTCGGCGAGCCGGATGCTCCGACGAGCAGGGACGCGGGCTCTATCCGTTCCTCCAGACGCTGCGCGCGGAGGCTCCGCACGGCAGCCGGTTCCTCTACCGCTCCGCCGAGACCGACGTGCTCGGCTGGGTCTGTGAGCGGGCTGGAGGTGGACGGATGGCCGACCTGATCTCGGCACTGGTGTGGGCGCCGATGGGCGCCGAGCGGGATGCGGAGATTCTCTGCGACGGGCTGGGCACGGCCGTGCACGACGGCGGGCTCGCGGTGACGGCGCGGGATCTCCTCCGGTTCGGCCAGATGCTGCTGGACGGCGGGACGGTGCCGGACCAGGACGGTGGTGCGCGCACCGTCGTACCTCCCAAGTGGCTGCGCCGGGCCTGGGCCGTCGACTCCGACGGCCGCAACGCGTTCCTCGACTCGCCGGCGGAGAGGGCCTTCCCGGGCGGGTGGTACCGAAGCCAGTTCTGGTTCCGTCCCGGTGAGCACGGCGACGTCCTCCTCGGCCTCGGGATCCACGGCCAGATGCTGCACGTGAGCCGCCGCACTCGCACCGTGTGCGTGAAGTTCTCGAGCTGGCCCGACGCCTCGAACCCGGCGTTCCTGCAGGACACCCTGCGGGCGTTCGACGCGGTGGGAGGGGCGATGGTGAACCGGGTCTCGACGGGGCAGACCCACCGGTTGCCCGGCGTCGTCTCAGGTCTCAGTCGCGCCGGTCGAGGAGACAGTCGACGCGGACCCGGTTGACCTCTAGCCTGTGTCCTGATCGGGAGTCGGTCACGCCCTGGAAGGAACCCACGATGGTCCAGCAGCTCAACGGCATCTCCGAGATTCGGACGTTCTTCCGGACCAACACCCAGCCGATCTACTTCGTCGGTCCGACCGCTTTCAACCTGCTCGGGATCGACCGTTGGGTGCGCAACTTCCAGTACGTCGTCTACTACGACTCGTGGGACGGCGCGCACCCCCGGGTGTTCGCTCCGTCGAACCAGCCCTACGTCGAGTTCGAGTCCAGCGAACAGATCAGCAACTACCTGCTGCGCGACCCGGAAGTCCAAGCCCACCTGAAGAAACGCGGCGGCACGCCGATGATCGTGATGGTCTTCTTCGACGAGGAGACCGAGGAGATCTGCGAGGAGCTCGGCTACAACCTGATCATGCCGTCCGACTCGTTGCGGCGCCGGCTCGACTCCAAGATCGTGACCACCCAGCTCGGGAACGAGGCAGGTGCCCCGTCGGTGCCCAACGTGCTCGGCACCGCGGATTCGTGGGCGGAGCTGCAGGAGCTGTCGGAGGGCAACGGCCTCGGCTCCGACCTGGTCGTGCAGACGCCGTACGGCGACTCCGGCAAGACCACCTTCTTCATCAAGGAGGAGGCCGACTGGGACAAGTCCTCCAAGGACATCATCGGCGAGCAGCTCAAGGTGATGAAGCGGATCGACAACAAGGCGGCGGCGGTCGAGGCCTGCATCACCAAGCACGGCACGATCGTGGGGCCGTTCATGACCGACCTGACCGGCTACCCCGAGCTCACGCCGTACAAGGGCGGCTGGTGCGGCAACGACCTGTTCCCGGAGGCGCTGTCCGCAGAACAGCGGGCTCTGGCGATCGGCCATGTCCGCAGGCTCGGCGACCGTCTCGCCAAGGAGGGCTACCAGGGCTTCCTCGAGATCGACGTCCTCGTGGACCTCGCCACCGACGAGGTCTATCTCGGTGAGCTCAACCCCCGCATCTCGGGGGCATCCTCGATGACCAACGTCACCGCCGGCGCGTACGCCGACGTGCCGCTGTTCCTGTTCCACCTGCTCGAGTTCATGGATGTCGAGTACACCGTCGACGTCGAGGAGATCAACGAGCGCTGGCGCGAGCTGGCCGCCGTGGACGTCTGGGCGCAGCTGATCATGAAGGAGCCGGACGACATCGTCGAGCGCATCCTCGAGGCACCCCGCACCGGCACCTGGCACCTCGACGAGGAGGGCGCGCTGTCCTACGCCGGCAGCAGCTACGACTGGCATGACGTGACCCACGAGGACGAGGCATTCTTCCTGCGCGTGTACGCGCCCGGCGACTTCCGGTTCAAGGGCGCGGACCTCGGCATCCTCGTGACCAAGGGCCGGATGCAGACCGCCGAGGGCCTCACCAAGGCCGCCCGCACCTACATCGACGGCATCCGCGGCGAGTACGTCTCCGAAGCCATCCCCGACACGCCGTCCCTGAGCCCCATCTCCTACGTGAAGTGAGCGTCGGCGGGCACAGCGTGACCGCCTAGCGCGTGCGGCGCTACACGTCGAAGGCGGTCGTCGCAGTCATGAGCGTCGGCACAACCGGTCCGCGGGCAGGGCAGAGCCCACCTGAGCTGCAGGAGCTGTACGACCCAGTCCGTCCACCTCCTTCGCCTGGCGTCGCGGACCGCCGGGCAGCGAAGGAGGCCGTGATGGCCCATCTCCCCGACGACCCTGACCTCGGCTGGCTGCGCAAGCGGGCCAAGGAGATCAGGCGCGAGCACCCCGACTGGAAGCTCGCCGACGCCCAGCTCCACCTCGCCCGGCACTACGGGTTCCCGAGCTGGCCGAGGCTGAAGCGGTACGTGGAGCTGGTCCGTTCCTACCGACGCGCACCCGACGAGGTGCCCGAGCAGGCGCGACCCCAGGACGAGTTCCTACGGCTGGCCTGCCTGACCTACGGCCAGGACGACCCGCAGCGCCAGGCTCGGGCGGCCGGCATGCTCGCCGACGAACCGACACTCGGGGCCGACGACATCTGGGTGGCCGCGACCCGCTGCGACGTCGACGGGCTGCGCCGGCTGCTGGAGGACAACTCGGGGCTCGCCTCCCGTGAGGGCGGCCCGTTCGAGTGGGCGCCGCTGGCCTACCTCGCCTACGCCCGCCACGACCCGGACGTCAGCGAGGCTGCGACGCTCGCGTCGGCGCAGCTGCTGCTCGACCACGGGGCCGACCCCGACACCGGCTACCTCTGGCACGGGCTGCCATCGCCGTTCACCGCCCTCACCGGTTGCTTCGGGGAGGGCGAGGGCGGGCCGGGCAACCAGCCGGCGCACCCGCACGGCCTTGCGTTGGCTCGGCTGCTGCTGGAGGCGGGTGCCGATGCGAACGACGCGCAGACGCTCTACAACCGGATGTTCCGGCCCGATGACAGCCACCTTCGCCTGCTCTTCGAGTTCGGGCTGGGGACCGGTGACGGCGGCCCGTGGAAGCGTCGGCTGGGGCGGGCCGCCATGGGACCTGCCGAGATGCTGGCGGGCCAGCTGGCCTGGGCGGTGCTGCACGGAATGGACGCCCGGGTCGAGCTGCTCGCCGCCCACGGCGTCGACCTCGACACCAAGCTCGACGACTTCGGCGGCGCCGGGCGGACGGCGTACGAAGCGGCGGTCGTGAGCGGGCATGCGCGGCACCGCCGAGCTGCTGCTGCGGCTGGGCGCCTCGCCCGGCACGCTCGGGGACGATCAGCGTTTGGTCGCCGCGGTCCTGGCCGCTGACCGGGCCGAGGTGGAGCGACTGGTGGCGGGCGACCCGGGCCTGCTCGCCCGCGCCCGGGAGGAGCGCCGCGGGCTGGTGGCCTGGGCTGCCGCCCACGCCGGCACTCGACGCGGTGCGGCTCGCCGTCGGAGCTGGGCTGGGACGTCAACCGGCGTGCCCGCACCGACGTACCGCTCGACCAGGAGTGGGAGACCGGCCTCCACGACGCCGCGGCCAACGGCGACGTTGAGATGGTGCGACTGCTGCTCGAGCTCGGCGCGGACCCGACCCTGAAGGACTGCCGCTTCGACGGCACGCCGCTCGACTGGGCCGAGCACTTCAACAAGCTGGAAACGGCTGCACTGCTGAGGGAGATCAGCGACCGTTCTGGCTGAAGTGTTTTGAGTACTTGAGCGAATGCCCGCCGGCGCGGACCTCCCACTACCGGGCCCCGGGCTGGCGGAATCGGCCCAGACAACTAGTGCGCAACTACCGCGAATGGGTCTAGGTTGCCTTTCATCGTCGACGGAGAGGGAGTCAGATGACAGCGACGCTAAGCGAGCAGCTCACGCGCAGGAAGCCGCTGGCCCGCAAGACCGGCCCGCACGCCGGCCCGGACCTTGGGCGCAGCCTCGGCACTTTCTCGCTGACGATGTTCGGCGTCGGCGCCACAGTCGGCACGGGAATCTTCTTCGTCCTCCAGGAAGCGGTGCCGGACGCCGGCCCGGCCGTCATGGTGTCGTTCCTGGTCGCCGGCCTGGCCGCCGGCCTGTCGGCGCTCTGCTACGCCGAGCTCGCCAGTGCCATCCCGGTGAGCGGATCGACGTACTCCTACGCCTACCACGCGATGGGTGAGCTGGTGGCGATGATCATCGCCGCCTGTGTCCTCCTCGAGTACGGCGTCGCGGCGTCGGCCGTCGCGGTCGGCTGGAGCGGCTACTTCAACGAGCTCCTCGACAAGACCGTCGGGTTCACGATTCCCGACGCGCTTTCGTACTCTCCGATCCCGTACGAGGAGAACATCACCGGTCTGCGTGAACCTGCCGGCGATCGTGCTGGTGTTCCTGTGCACCTTGTTGCTGATGCGCGGTGCGAGTGAGTCCGCCCGGGTCAACACGATCATGGTCCTGGTCAAGCTCGGCGTCCTCGTGATGTTCATCGTGATCGGCCTGACCGCCTTCCAGGCCGACCGGTTCGACAACTTCTGGGCGTCGGGGTCGGCCGGCATCAGCGCGGCTGCAGGCACGATCTTCTTCTCGTTCATCGGCCTGGACGCCGTGTCGACGGCCGGTGAGGAGGTCAAGGACCCGAAACGCGCGCTGCCGCGGGCCATCATCGGAGCGCTGATCATCGTGGTGTCGATCTACGTCCTCGTGGCGTTGGCGGGCGTCGGCTCCCAGCCCCTGGAGGAGTTCTCCAGCGACGAGCAGCAGAGCGCCGGCCTGTCGGTGATTCTGGAGAACATCACCGGCAACGGCCATCTCTGGCACCATCCTCGCGGCCGGGGCGGTCATCTCGATCTTCTCCGTCACCCTGGTGACCCTCTACGGCCAGACCCGGATCCTGTTCGCCATGGGCCGCGACCGGATGCTGCCGGACAAGTTCGCCGAGGTGAACCCACGCACCCTGACGCCGACGTTCAACACGATCGTCGTGGGCGTCGTGGTCTCGCTGATCGCCGGCTTCGTGCCGTCGGACTACCTGTGGGACACGGTCTCGATCGGGACGCTGATGGCGTTCTCCGTCGTCGCGATCGGCGTACTCGTGCTGCGGCGGACGCAGCCGGACCTCGAGCGACCGTTCAAGGTGCCCGGATACCCGGTCACCCCGGTCCTGACCGTCGCCGCCTGCATCTACGTGCTGTCGGGACTGGCTGCGATCACCTGGGTGATCTTCGGCGTCTGGCTGATGGTCGTCCTGGCGTTCTACTTCCTCTGGGGCCGGCAGCACTCGCGGCTCAACGACCCCGTGGTCGGAGACAGAGAGGCGTCTGAGCCGACACCGGGGTCAATCGACCCCGGCGGGCACCTTCTCGGCGGGGACGGTGCTCGGTTCGCGGGGAGCCAGAGGTGACGGCTCGACGCGCAGCACGCGGGCGAGCCAGTCGGGCAACCACCAGTTCCACCGCCCGAAGAGGCTGACCAGGGCCGGCACCAGGAGGGCCCGGACGATGGTGGCGTCGATCAGGATCCCGACTCCGAGGGCTGTGCCCAGCACCTTGATGTCCGTCCCGGGTGCGGAGGCCAGCGCAGCGAAGGCGAAGAAGAGGATCAACGCGGCCGACGTGACGAGCCGCCCGGTGCGGCCGAGCCCGGTGATGACCGCGGCCCCGGTGTCGCCCGTGGCGTCGTACTCCTCGCGCATCCGGGCCAGGATGAAGACCTCGTAGTCCATCGACAGTCCGAAGAGGAAGGCGAAGATCAGCACGGGCAGCCAGAACGTGATGGCGCCGGTCGCCGACACACTGAACACCGCGTCGGAGCCGTGGCCCTGCTGCCAGAAGAAGACGATCGACCCGAACACCGCCGCAAGCGAGATCAGGTTGAGCAGCACCGCCTTGATCGGCAGCAGCACAGACCGGAACGTCCGGACGAGCAGCACGAAAGTGATCACCGAGATCAGCGCCAGCACGTAGGGGAACTTGTCGTAGACGGCGCTGAAGTAGTCCTCGACGGTAGCGCCCGCCCCCGTCACTCCCACGTCGCCGCTGACGGCAGCCTCGACGGCTGTCCTGATGTCGTCGACCACGGCCGTGCCCGTGCTGTCGACGGTCTCCTCGACCGGGAGTACGTCGACCACGGCAAGGTCGCCTTCGGTGCCGCCGACGACGGCCTGCCTGCACTCCGTCGACTCCTCGGGCAGCTTCGGCCGCAGCCTCGGCCTGGTCGGTCGGCACGAGGATCTCCACGGGGGTGATCACTCCGGTCCCGACCCCGCCGTCGTCGAGGCGCTGCAGGGCCTCGTACGCAGGACCGCTTCGCGCGAGTGAGTCGAGGCTGGACTGGCCGATCTTGAGATCGAAGACCGGGATGACGAGCAGGCCGAGGATGACCACGGCGGCACCTGCTGCTACGAATCGGCGCCGCACGATGGCTCGGGCCCAGGCGGACCAGCCCCGCGATGCCGTGCCCTCGTGGCGGATGCGCGGGTAGTCGATCCGCGGACCGATCTTCGACAGCAGCGCCGGGAGCAGGGTGAGGCAGACCGAGACGCTCACGAGCGGGATCAGCATGCCGCCGATTCCCATGCTCCGCAGGAACGGGACCGGGACGACGATGAGGGCCATCAGGCTGATCGCCACGGTGACTCCTGAGGCCAGGACGGCGTGCCCGGCGGTCTTCATCGCGATGACGACGGCCTCCTCGTTGTCCCGACCATGGGCTCGCTCCTCCCGCCATCGCGACACGATGAGCAGGGAGTAGTCGATCGCCACGCCGAGCCCGATCAGCGCGATCAGGAACTGGACCACGAAGCTGACGTCGCTGAAGGTCGTCAAGCCGAGCACGAGCATGAAGGTCGTCAGGATCGACACCGCGGCAATGAGCATCGGGAGCAGCGCAAGGAAGGATGCGTACACGAAGATGAGGACCAGAAGTGCCCCGGCTGCACCGAACAGCGTCTCGACGAGGACGCTCGGACCCTCCGTGTCCCCACCCTGCGACAGCATCCCGTACGACGTCACCCCGGTCTCGAAGCCTTTGCTCTCGGCCGCCTTTTCCAGCGCAGGCTCCAGCTCCGCCTCGATGTAGGGCCCGAAGGTCACCGGGATCGGAGCCTGGATGAGTGCGAACGTCGTTCGCCCGTCGTCGGTGATGAATCCGTCGTCGCCCGTGCTCTCGAAGTCGACGACCCGCAACGTCAGGTTCGGCTGGGCCGACTTGGCGGCTGCCGACTCGGCGGCGGCGAAGACCTGATCGACGGCATCCAGGTTGTCCTGGACGGTCTCGCCTTCGGGCACGGTCACGACCGCGACATAGGTGTCGAAGCTGCTGGCTCCGTAGTTGTCGATCAGCTGTTGCTCTGCGGTGTCGCCGGGCTGACCGGGAAGCGAGAAGTCGAGCGTCAGCCGGTCGCCGACCTGGCCGGCGGAGATCATGCCGCCGGCGAACAGCGCCAGCCACACAAGGCTGACAACGAGACGATGGTGCATGACGAGTCGAGCTAGACGCTCCACGGGAGACTCCTGGTCGGGTGAGATCTTGGGGTGCCGCGGGCACGGTGGCTTGTGGCCAGACCCGGTGTCCGGTCGTGCATCGAAGACCGGGTCTTGGGTACGTCAAGGGGAGCACGACGAGGGTCGGCGACCGACGGGATGCATCGACCGTCTCCCCAATTTCGTCGTCCCGTGCGAAGGTACTCACAACCACAGTGATCGTCAATATACTTAATGATCAATCTGGTGAAGTCATAGCGAACTCGGGTCGCCCTGAAGAAGTCGAGCCGATCGCACCGCGTCCCCGGCGTCGTGAAGGAGGGTGTGGCAGATGTCTGCGCCGCCGCCTGCTCTCAAACAGTTCACCGGCTATCTGCTCCGGCTCGCCTACGTGAAGGCAGTCGGCGCGGCCGACGACTGTTTCCCCGAGGACGCTCATGTCCGCGAAGCGGCAGTCTTGTCGATCCTCGTCGAACACGGTGCGATGTCGCAGCGGACGCTGGGCGAGGTCACCCATGTCAACCGCTCGCTGATCGTCAAGCTGGTGGACGGGTTGGAGGCAAAGGGGTGGGTCGTGCGCGACCGCAATCCCGCCGACCGCCGGTCCTACGCCCTTCGGATCACTCCGGCAGGCGAGTCGGCTCTGCGAAGCTCAACCATGATCTCGACAAAGCCGAGGCCGAGCTCACGGCCAACTTGAGCGGGCCGGAGGTCGAGCGGCTGAAGCGTCGGCTGCGCGGGCTGCTGGTCGACAACCCGTCCCTGGCCGTCACGTCCCTGGTGGACCGCACGGGGTACTTGATCACCCACGCACACCACCAGCTACGAGGATGGGCCGAGATCGGGCTCGAGCCCCTTGGGCTGCGTCCGCGCGACTTCGGCGTACTGATGACGGTCGCCCGCGAGCAGCCGTGCTCGCAGGCCCATCTGGCCGCCGCGTTGGGAGTCACGTCACCGGGGTGCTGGGGTTCATCGGCGATCTCGAGTCCAAGGACTACGTCTCCCGGTCCCGCAATCCCGAGGACCGGCGCCAGCTCAACCTCACGTTGACCGAGAGCGGGCGGAGCTGTCTGGAGCAGGGCCTCGAGGTTGTCGAGACGGTCCACGCCCGAACGGTTGCGCGGCTCGGGGAACACGGTGACGAGGAGCTGCGGAAGCTGCTGACGAAGCTTCTCTGGTCGGAGTCCGCCCCCTACCGCCTCGGGCGCCGCACGCTGCTTT
>CAVRBN010000045.1:0-79179 GCA_963719255.1 uncultured Actinomycetota bacterium
GCAATGTGCTGCGCAGCAGCCCGGTTCAGCGTGCGGTGGGTATCCTCGCGGCCGAATATCTGCGGCTGGTCTGGCTGACCAACAGGTTGAGTTTCGATCCGCCCAACGTCTATGAAAGGGCGGAACCGCATCAGCCGCTGATCTTCGCGTTCTGGCACGGCCAGCATTTCCTGACGCCGTTCATCAAGACCAAGGACCCATCGCGCCAAGGTGCTGATCTCGAGGCATCGCGACGGCGAGTTCAACGCCATCGCCGCCGAGCGGCTCGGCATCGGCACCATCCGCGGTTCCGGCGACCATGGCGGCGCTTCAACCGCAAGGGCGGCGTCGGCGCTTTCAGGGAAATGGTGCGCGCGCTCGACGAGGCTATAACGTCGCGATCACCGCCGACGTGCCGAAGCGCTCGCGCGTGGCCGGGCTCGGCATCATCATGCTGGCGCGGGAATCGGGCCGGCCGATCATGCCCTTTGCGATGGTGACCAGCCGTTTCATCCGGTTGAACAACTGGGACCCCACCACCATCAATTTGCCATTCGGGCGCGGTGCAGTGGTCGGCATCGATGCGGTCGACGTGCCGCCGGATGCCGATGCCGAGACCATGGAAAAACTGCGCCAGCAGGTCGAGGCATATCTGAACGAAGCGACCCGCCGCGCCTATGCGAAGGTCGGCCGTCCGGAGGCAGCCCTTGACTAACTCCCTGCCGATGACGCTGCGCGTCTATCGGAGGCTGTCGTCCGCGATGGTGCCGCTGGCGCCGGCGCTGATCAAGCGGCGGCTGAAGCAGGGCAAGGAGGATCCGGCGCGCGTCGGCGAGCGGCGCGGCATGACGCGCCGATGTCCGGCCGCACGGGCCGCTGGTCTGGATTCACGGCGCCAGCGTCGGCGAGGTGCTGGCGGCGGCGGCGCTGATCGAGCGGCTGCGCGCGCTCAATCTGCGCATCCTGCTGACCTCGGGCACGGTGACCTCGGCGGCGATCGTCGCCAAGCGGTTTCCCGCCGACATCATCCATCAATATGTGCCCTACGACTCGCCGCGCTATGTCGCGCGCTTTCTCGATCACTGGCGGCCGTCGCTGGCGCTGTTCATCGAATCCGACCTGTGGCCGAATCTGATCCTGTCGAGCGCGGCGCGGCGGCTGCCGATGGTGCTGATCAACGGCCGGATGTCGCATCGCTCGTTCCCGCGCTGGCGCCGGATGTCCGGCACGATCTCGGCGTTGCTCGGCCGGTTCGATGTCTGCCTCGCGCAGTCGAAGTCGATGCCGAACGCTTTGCGGCGCTCGGCAGCCGCAACGTCGTCACCACGGGCAATCTGAAGCTCGACGTGCCGGCGCCGCCGGCCGATCCGCCAAGCTGGAACGGCTGATGGCGGTGACGCGCGGCCGCCCGATCATCGTCGCGGCCTCGACCCATCCCGGCGAGGAGGAGATCCTGCTCGAGGCGCACCGGACGCTGGCGGGATTCTTTCCGTCGCTGCTGACCGTGATCGTGCCGCGGCATCCCGATCGCGGCGAAGCGATCGCGCGCGCGATCGCGGCGTGCCGGCCTGCACGCGGCGTTGCGTTCGCGCGAGGAATTGCCGACCGCGACCACCGACATCTATGTCGCCGACACCATGGGCGAACTCGGCTTGTTCTACCGGCTGGCGCCGATCGTGTTCATGGGCGGCTCGCTGGTTCCGCATGGCGGGCAAAATCCGATCGAGGCGGTCAAGCTCGGCGCGTCGATCGTGCACGGTCCTCACGTGTTCAATTTCGCCGACGTCTATGAGGCGCTCGATCGCGCCGGCGGCGCGCGGCAGGCCGACACGCAGGAGGCGCTGGTCAAGCAGCTCGGCCAGTTGCTGGCCGATCCGGCGGCGCGCGAGGTGTCGGTCGGCGGCCGCCGAGCGCGTGGTCGAGCAACTCGGCGGCGCGCTCGAGCGCACGCTGACCGCGCTCGAGCCGTATCTGTTGCAGTTGCGGCTCGAAATGGGAGCGGCCAATGCGTGAGCCGGCCTTCTGGCACCGGCCCGCCGTCATGGATTTCGCGATTGCTGATGCCCGCTTGGCGCGCTCTATGGCGCGGTGGCGGCCGCGGCGGCATGCAGCGCCAGGGATTTGACGCCGGCATTCCCGTGCTTTGCGTCGGCAACTATCACGTCGGCGGCGCCGGCAAGACGCCGACGGTGCTGGCGCTGGCGAAGCTGCTGCGCGAACTCGGCGAGACGCCGGTGGTGCTCAGCCGCGGCTATGGCGGACGGTTGCGCGGGCCGGTCAAGGTCGATCCCGCAGCGGCACGCCGCTGCCGATGTCGGCGACGAGCCGCTGATGCTGGCGCGGACGGTGCCGGTGGTGGTCGCGCGCGACCGCGTCGGCGGCGTCGCGCTGGCGCGCTCGCAAGGTGCCAGCGTGATCCTGATGGACGACGGCTTTCAGAATCCCGCGATCGCCAAGGATGCCTCGCTGATCGTGATCGACGGCGACCGCGGCCTCGGCAACGGCTGCGTGTTTCCCGCCGGTCCGTTGCGCGCGCCGCTGCATCCGCAACTGGCCCGCACCGATGCGCTGATCGTCATCGGCGACGGCACGTGCCGCCGACGCCGGTCGCGGCCGCCATCGCCGCGCGGGGCAAGCCGGTGCTGTCGGCGCATCTCAGGCCGGACGATGCCTCGGTGGCCGCGCTGCGCGGCAAGCGCGTACTCGCCTTTGCCGGCATCGGCGATCCCGCGCAGGTTCTTCAGGACGCTGCGCGCCAGCGGCATCGATGTGGTCCGGCGAGCGCGCCTTCGCCGATCATCATCCGTATTCGAAAAGCGAGATCGAGGCCTGATCGCGGATGCCGCAACGCGACGCGCTGACGCTGGTGACCGCCATACCGGTCTTCATCCGGCGCAAGTGTTCATGATCCTTCTGGAACTAGACCTTGCCGGACGCCTGGAGCGCCACTCAGGCGGGTCGGTTTCGCTTTTGCTCGCCGATCCGTGAGGGCCGTTCGCCGCGGATGATGTCGCTGGCCTCGATATAGGCCATGTCGATCAGATAGACGAGCATGTCGCAGCGCTCGGCTTCGGCCATGGTCCGCAGTTGACCGAGCATCGACTGCAGATAATCCAGCGTATCCGTCCGGCTGACTGAGGGGTTGCATGCGCATGGCAATACTCCATATACGGCTCGCCGCGTCTGCGCCGAAGCCGTTCTGGACCCTCAATCGTCGCCCCAACGCTCTAATCTTTGGTCACGGCATTGTATCAAATTAATCTATAGTTGCAAGGAATTTGCTCTCCCGTAGGTTGCATCGAGTGGCATTATCGGCGATTTTACACGGCGCACTTGACCGGACGGAAAACGCGCAGCCATGTGACGGGCGATTACAAAACTGCAGGCGCGCGCGATCTTCGTCGCGCGCCGCACGGGAAAAACAATCGCTCATGGACGTCGTCGTCGTCGAATTGCCTGCCAAGGCGAAGACAATCAACAAATATCTCGGCCGGAACTACAAGGTTCTGGCCTCCTTCGGCCATGTCCGCGACCTGCCGGCCAAGGACGGCTCGGTGCGGCCCGACGAAGATTTCGCCATGTCCTGGGAGGTCGACGGCCCGTCCGCCAAGCGGCTCACCGACATCGCCAAGGCGGTGAAGGATGCCGACGGGCTGATCCTCGCCACCGACCCGGACCGCGAGGGCGAAGCGATCTCCTGGCACGTGCTGGAAGTGCTGAAGCAGAAGCGCGCGCTGAAGGACAAGCCGGTCAGCCGCGTCGTCTTCAACGCCATCACCAAGCAGTCGGTGCTCGAGGCGATGGCCAATCCGCGCCAGATCGACGCGCCGCTGGTCGACGCCTATCTCGCCCGCCGCGCGCTCGACTATCTCGTCGGCTTCACGCTGTCGCCGGTGCTGTGGCGCAAGCTGCCCGGCGCGCGCTCGGCCGGCCGCGTCCAGTCGGTGGCGCTGCGCCTCGTCTGCGACCGCGAAGCCGAGATCGAGCGCTTCGTCCGCGAGGAATACTGGCAGATCGCCGCCATCCTCGAGACGCCGCGCAACGACAAGCTTCGAGGCGCGGCTGACCGGCTTCGAAGGCAAGCGGCTGCAGAAGCTCGACATTTCGAACAAGGCGCAGGCCGACGACATCAAGGCGATGCTCGAAGGCGCGACGCTTCAAGGCGCTGTCGGTCGAGGCCAAGCCGACCAAGCGCAATCCCGGCCCGCCCTTCACCACCTCGACCCTGCAGCAGGCGGCCTCGTCGCGGCTCGGCTTCTCGGCCAGCGCGCACCATGCAGGTCGCGCAGCGGCTCTATGAAGGCATCGACATCGGCGGCGAGACGGCCGGCCTCATCACCTATATGCGAACCGACGGCGTGCAGATGGCGCCGGAGGCGATCGACGCCGCGCGCGCCGTCGATCGCCAAGGAGTTCGGCGAAAGATACCTGCCGGAAAAGCCGCGCTACTATTCGGCCAAGGCCAAGAACGCGCAGGAAGCGCACGAGGCGATCCGCCCGACCGATTTCTCGCGCACGCCGGCCGCAGGTGCGCAAATATCTCGATGCCGACCAGGCGCGGCTCTACGAGATGATCTGGAAGCGCGCCATCGCCAGCCAGATGCAGCCGGCCGAGATCGAGCGCACCACCGTCGAGATCGAGGCGGTCAACGGCGCGCGCACCGCCGACGCTGCGCGCCGTCGGCTCGGTCGATCCGCTTCGACGGCTTCCTCGCCGCCTATACCGACCAGAAGGACGAGGATGCGGAGGACGAGGAGAACCAGCCGCCTGCCCGAAATCCGCGCCGGCGAGACGCTTGACGCGCGAGGCAGATCAACGCGACGCAGCACTCCACCGAGCCGCCGCCGCGCTATTCGGAAGCCACGCTGATCAAGAAGATGGAAGAGCTCGGCATCGGCCGGCCGTCCACCTATGCCGCGACGCTGAAGACGCTCGAAGACCGCGAATATGTCACGATCGACAAGCGCAAGCTGATCCCGCATTCGCAAGGGCCGGCTGCGTCACGGCCTTCCTCGAAAGCTTCTTCGAGCAGCTATGTCGAGTACGACTTCACCGCCGCGCTCGAGGAGAAGCTCGACGAGATTTCCGACGGCAAGCTCGCCTGGAAGGACGTGCTGCGCGATTTCTGGAAGGATTTTTCCGGCGCCGTCGACGACATCAAGGAACTGCGCGTCACCGACGTGCTCGACGCGCTGAACGAGGAGCTGGCGCCGCTGGTCTTCCCGGCGCGCGAGGACGGCTCCGAACCCGCGCATCTGCCCGAAATGCGGCACCGGCAAGCTGTCGCTGAAGCTCGGCAAATTCGGCGCCTTCGTCGGCTGCTCGAACTATCCGGAATGCAGCTTCACCCGCCAGCTCGGCGACGCGCCAACGGCAATGGCGAGGCCGGCGGCGGCGAAGACGGCGACAAGGTGCTCGGCAAGGACCCCTACACCGGCGAGGAGATCACGCTGCGCAGCGGCCGCTTCGGCCCTTATGTCCAGCGCGGCGACGGCAAGGAGGCCAAGCGCTCCAGCCTGCCGAAGGGCTGGACCGCCGACAGCGATCGACCACGAGAAGGCGCTGGCGCTGCTGTCGCTGCCGCGCGATGTCGGCCAGCATCCCGAAAGCGGCAAGATGATCTCGGCCGGCCTCGGCCGCTACGGGCCGTTCGTGCTGCATGACGGCACCTACGCCAATCTCGAAAGCGTCGAGGACGTGTTCTCGATCGGCCTCAACCGCGCCGTCTCGGTGATCGCCGAAAAGCAGCTGAAGGGCCGCGGCGGCCGCAATGGCGGCACGCCGGCGGCGCTGAAGGAGCTCGGCGCCCATCCGGACGGCGGCAAGGTCACCGTGCGCGACGGCAAATACGGTCCCTATGTCAACTTCGGCAAGGTCAACGCGACGCTGCCCAAGGGCAAGGACCCGATGGCGGTGACGCTGGACGAGGCGCTGGCGCTGATCGCCGAGAAGGCGGCCAAGGGCGGCGGCGGCAAGAAGCCGTCCCGCAAGGCCAAGCGCCGGCCAAGAAGCCGGCTGCGAAGAAGCCGGCGCGAAGAAGCCGCTGCCAAGAAGAAGGCCTAAGCGGCTGGCGCGGCGAATCTCCGGCAAAGACAGGCGCAGCCGTCCGGCCAGGCGATCGCGCCAAGGCGACTTCCGGCCCGTCGCGCGACGACATCCTGCGCTTCATCGCCGAGAATCCCGACCGCGCCGGCAAGCGCGACATCGCCAAGGCGTTCGCGCTGAAGGGCGACGACCGCATCTGGCTGAAGGACCTGCTGCGCGACCTGCAGGACGAAGGCCTGCTGCAGAAGGACCGCAAGCGGCTGACCCGGCCCGGCGCCCTGCCGCCATGTCGCCGTGCTCGACATCTTCGCGCCGCGATACCGACGGCGGCCTGCTGGCGCGGCCGACCGAATGGAACGACGACGAACGGCGAGCCGCCGGTCGTCTCGATCCGCGTATCGCGCGGCGGCAGCGGCCCGGCGCCCGGCGTCGGCGACCGCGTGCTGGCCAAGATCTTCCCGACCGACGAGGCCGACGGGCCCCGCCTATACCGGCCGGGTCATGAAGGTGTTCGAGAAGCGCCGCGAGGCCGTGCTCGGCGTCTTCCGCGTCGCTCGACGACGGCACGCTTCCGCATCGAGCCGGTCGAGCGCCGCCAGCCGGAGCTGATCGTCGATCACGGAATTCCGCGAACGGCGCCAAGGACGGCGACCTCGTCGAGGTCGAGCCGCGTCGCGCCGGCCGCTACGGCCTGCCGCGCGGCAAGGTGCTCGCGGTGCTCGGCTCGCTGACCAGCGAGAAGGCGGTCTCGATGATCGCCATCCACGCGCACGACATCCCGCACATCTTTCCGGCCGACGTGCTCGCCGAGGCCGAGGCCGCGAAGCCGGCGACGATGGCGCGGCCGCGAGGACTGGCGCGACCTGCCGCTGGTCACCATCGATCCGGCCGACGCCAAGGACCATGACGACGCCGTCTATGCCGAGCCCGACGCCGACGAGAAGAACCCCGGCGGCGTCGATCGTCACCGTCGCCATCGCCGACGTCGCCGCCTATGTGCGGTCCGGGCTCGCGCGCTCGACCGCGAGGCGCTGAAGCGCGGCAACTCGGTCTATTTCCCCGACCGCGTCGTGCCGATGCTGCCGGAGCGCATCTCCAACGACCTCTGCTCGCTGAAGGAAGGCGTCGACCGCCCGGCGCTCGCCGTGCGCATGACCTTCTGCGGCCGACGGCCGCAAGCTCCGCCACACGCTTCCACCGCGTCATGATGCGCTCGGCCGCCAAGCTCGCCTATCCGCAGGCGCAGGCGGCGATCGACGGCGCGCCCGACGACACGACCGGGCCGATCCTCGACACCGTGCTGAAGCCGCTCTGGGCGGCCTATGACGTGCTGAAGCGCGGCCGCGACGCGCGCGCAGCCGCTGGAACTCGACCTGCCCGAGCGCAAGATCCTGCTGAAGCCGGACGGCACGGTCGACCGCGTCATCGTCCCCGACCGCCTCGATGCGCACAAGCTGATCGAAGAATTCATGATCCAGGCCAATGTCGCGGCGGCCGAGACGCTGGAGGCCAAGCGGCAGGCGCTGGTCTACCGCATCCACGACGCGCCCTCGCTCGCCAAGCAGGAATCGCTGCGCGAATTCCTGCAGACGCTCGGCCTGTCGCTGGCGCGCGGCGCGCAGCTGCGGCCCAGCCAGTTCAACGCACATCCTCGAGCGCGTGCGCGGCGACGACAATGAGGCGCTGGTCAACGAGGTGGTGCTGCGCTCGCAGAGCCAGGCCGAATATTCGCCCGAGAATATCGGCCATTTCGGCCTCAATCTGCGCCGCTACGCGCATTTCACCTCGCCGATCCGCCGCTATGCCGACCTGATCGTCCATCGCGCGCTGATCGCCGCGCTTGGCTTCGGGCCGGACGGCATCACGCGCGGCGAGGAAGAGCGGCTGGAGGAGATCTCCGGCGCTGATCTCGGCGACCGAGCGCCGCGCCATGGCGGCCGAACGCGACACGGTCGACCGGCTGATCGCCGCCTATCTCGCTGAACAGCATCGACGAAACTTTCGACGCGCGCATCTCGGGCGTCACCAAGTCGGGACTATTTGTCCAATTGCCGCATTATGGCGCGGATGGCTTCATCCCCGTGTCAACGCTCGGACGGCGACTACTATCATTTCGACGAAGCGCGCGCGCGCGCTGTTCGGCGAGCGCACCGGCAAGGGCTATCAGCTGGCCGACCGCGTCGAGGTGCGGCTGGTCGAAGTCGCGCCGCTGGCCGGCGCGATGCGCTTCGAGATGCTGAGCGAGCCGAAAGCCCCTGCCCGGGTCGAAGCGCTCGTTCCACAAGGCGAAGGGCGGCAGCAAGGCGCGCGCAGCGCGCCTCGCAGCCGCGCGGCCGGCAGCAGGAGATGAGCAGATGGAACGAACAGGTTTTCGGCGGCGAGCATCATTCCGGCCGCCCTGCCCGCCCGCTCTGGACGGCGATGTGGCGCGGCTTTCTCGGCCGATGC
Source organism: uncultured Actinomycetota bacterium (assembly GCA_963719255.1). Taxonomy (GTDB): domain Bacteria; phylum Actinomycetota; class Actinomycetes; order Propionibacteriales; family Nocardioidaceae; genus Nocardioides. Next base: position 8,474 of record CAVRBN010000045.1, read on the forward strand.
CCGCATTGCGGCGAGGGCAAGCTGTTCGCGTCCTTCCTGAAGACCGTCGACCAGCTGCGAGCATTGCGGCGAGGAGATGCACCATCACCGCGCCGACGATCTGCCGGCCTATCTGGTCGTGGTCATCGTCGGCCACATCGTGCTCGGCGCCTTCATGAGCGTCGAGGCGACCAGCACGCTGTCGACCTGGCAGCATCTGGCGATCTGGGTGCCGCTGACGATCGTGCTGTCGCTCGGCCTGCTGCAGCCGGTCAAGGGCGCGGTCGTCGGCCTGCAATGGGCGCTCTACATGCACGGCTTCGGCGGCGAAGACGACGCGATCGAACGCACATCCGCGAGCGCATCTGAGCGCCATTCCTCCGGCAACGGTGACCGATGGACGGCATGACGAGAGCGCAGATCGACAAGGCGGAAGTCGAAGCGATCTGCGCTCGGCGGCAAGCCGCTGCGGCCGCGCGACGCCGCGACGCTGATCCTGCTCGACCGCGCACGGCGGCGAGCGTTCAAGCGTGCTGATGGGCCGCCGCCATGCCCGGCACGCCTTCATGCCCGGCAAGTTCGTGTTTCCCGGCGGCCGCACCGATCCGGCCGACAGCCGCATCGCGGTCGCCGACGACCTGCATCCCGACGAGGAAGCGCCAAGCTGACCGTCGGCAGCAGCCGCGCGACGGCGGCGCGGGCCCGCGCCATCGCGCTGTCGGCGGTCCGCGAGACCTATGAGGAAGCCGGCCTGCTGATCGGCCGCAAGGGCGCCTTCGCCACCACCAAGGCCGACTGGAAGGGCTTTGCCGAGCACGGCGTGCAGCCGTCGCTGGAAGCGCTGCGCTTCGTCGCCCGCGCCATCACGCCGCCCGGCCGCGTGCGCCGTTTCGACACGCGCTTCTTCGCCGCCTGGCGCAGACGACGTCGCGGTGGCGCTGCCCGATGGCGGGCCGACCGACGAACTGGAAGAAATGGTCTGGCTGCCGCTCGCCGAGGCCAAGCAGGCCGACATCCCGACGATCACCAGGACGGTCCTGGAGAGCTCGAGACGCCGGCTGCGCGAGGATCCGCTGCTGCGCCGGGAGGCCCGGTGCCGTTCTATCCGCATGGTCCGCAACCGCTTCGTCCGCGACATTCTCTAGGCCATTCTCATGACCGATGCCGCAATTGCCGCGGCAAGACCGACGCGCCGATGCACTGGCTGTCGATCTCGGCGGCCATCGCCTCGATCAGCGTCGTCGGCATCGCCATCGGCCTCGGCATGCCTTCGAACCGAACCCCCACCAGCTGGTCCAGGAGGACGTCCGCCTCCGGCACCCGACCGATGATCGCCTCAAGGGTGGCCGTCACGTTGGACTCTGTTTCGTCGGTCATGGGATGAACGCCGTTCCTATCTTCGCCACACCGTCGATGATGTTTCCGCGAATCGTGACCATCTCGCCTCCGATCATGCCGCTGTAGACCGAGCCGGCGTTGGCGTTGCGGTGGTTCTCGATCGAGGTGGCGGTGAGTACGCCGAGGGTGGCGAACGCGTCGACGAGGTCGTTCATTCCGTCGACGGCATCCTTGGCGGCGACGTCGTACTCGCGGGCGAACTCCTCGGACGTGGTGTCGTCGCCGGCCATGGCTGCGAAGCCACCGAGCTTTCCGGTCAGGGTGTTGTAGTTGATGGCGCCCACGTGATTGCCGCCGAAGAGTGCGCTCGCAGCGGTGTCGTAGCCGCCGCCCCCGACATCGACGATCATCGGACCTGCTGCCACATCGTCAGGTTGGTGTTCGCGGCGCCGGTGTAGTTGCCGTGCGCGGTCCGCGCGGCGGCCCTCAGGTCGGCCAGGGCAGTGCGCATGGCGACCATGCCGGTCGTCCACTCGTCGTGGGCCTCCTTCTGGGCGGCTGCTGCGAGGCCCTCCCACACCTCCTGCAATGCCGCGATCTGTTTGTCCAGGTCGGCGGTCAGAAGCTCGAGCGCGGACTCGCACTTCTCGACGTCCGAGATCACGTCGTCGAGCTCGTCGGCGTCGATGCGGAAATCGCCCACCGCGATCGTCGGTCATCAGCCGAGCCTTTCGATGATCTGTGCCGAGATCGTGTCCAGCCGCGCTTGGGAAGCCTCGTCCTGGGCGACGAAGTCAGCCTGCGCTGCGTCCAGCAGGTCAGCCATGGCCACCAGCCCGTCGAGGACGTCGGTGGCCGCAACCTTCCAGTCACCCCAAGCCTCGACGAACGACTCCGCGGCCACGCCGGTCCAGCCCGACTGCAGGAAGCCGGTGACGCGGCGGTCCGCGTCGTCGCGGTCCTTGCGCAGCCGCGCAGCGGCGTCACGGACGTCTGCTTTGCCTTTGTTGAAGGCCTGTTCGATCAACAGGATCGACATCGATACACCCCCATCGGATTCTGGTCGGGTCCCCATGCCCACTCAGTGAGCGCTCAAACCTCCTGGACCGGTCTGCCATGATCGGCCGCATGAGCCTGGAGCTGGGACAGGGAACCGGACCGCTGAGCGGGCTCAAGGTCGTCGAGATCGCCGGGATCGGGCCGGGACCGCACGCCTGCATGATCCTTGCCGATCTGGGCGCCGACGTGATCCGGGTTGACCGACCCGGGGGCAACCCGATGCTCAGCGGTGACCCGACCGACATCCTCAACCGCGGCCGGCCCAGCGTTGCCCTCGACCTCAAGGCTCCGGCGGCTGTGGACGTCGTGCTTCGGCTGGTCGCGGGCGCCGACGTGCTCGTCGAGGGAATGCGGCCGGGGGCCGCCGAGCGCCTGGGCATCGGGCCCGAGGACTGCCACGCGGTGAATCCGCGCCTGGTCTACGGACGGATGACCGGTTGGGGACAGGACGGCCCGTGGTCGCATGCGGCCGGCCATGACCTCAACTACATAGCCACGGCCGGCGCGCTGTTCGGCATGGGCCAGGACCAGGCCCGGCCGCACTTCCCGTCGAACCTCGTCGGGGACTTCGGCGGCGGGTCGACGTACCTCGTGATCGGGCTGCTGGCCGCCCTGCTCGAGGCCAGGCTCTCCGGCGCAGGGCAGGTCGTGGACGCGGCGATCGTGGACGGCACGGCCCACCTGAACGCGATGGCTTCGGGGCTGCTGGCCGCCGGACGCCTGGAGGAGAGGCGAGGGGTCAACCTGCTCGACGGCGGGCTGCCCTACTACGACGTGTACGAAACCGCAGACGGTCGCCACTTGTCCGTCGGTGCGCTCGAACCGCAGTTCTTCGCCGAGCTGGTCCGCCTGCTGGACCTGCCCGCCGACGCTCCGGACCAGGCCGAGGTCGAGCGGTACGACGAGCTCCGCACCATGATCAAGGACCGCATCTCGGAGCGGACGCTTGCGGAGTGGGCGGCTGTGTTCGCCGGCACCGATGCGTGTGCGGCCCCGGTGCTGACGCTGTCCGAGGCCGCCGAGCATCCGCACATCGTCGCCCGAGAGGTGTTCGTCGAACGCGGCGGCGTCGTACAACCTGCTCCCGCGCCGCGGTTCTCTCGAACCGACGCGTCGCTTGGCGCCGCGCCTGGGCGGCCCGGCCAGCAGACTCGCGACGCCCTGGCGGCCTGGGGCATCGACGACGTGGACCGCCTGATCGATTCCGGCGTGGCCGTCCAGAGTTGATCCCAAGTCGGCAGGCTGGAATTTGTCGGCCCGACGGAATCCTTTCAGGACTGGCCGATCGTGACCGAGGACTCAGCACCCATAGTTCCCGTTGATGCACGAGATGTCGGACCGATGCCCTACTGTTGTCGACAGCAGCCCGCCGAGTCTTACCTCGGGCTGCCGGCGCAGTTCCACTTCCAGCGCCCCTCGCGACACCGCGAGCACACGCTTTCCACTCCCGCCGCCGGCGGGAACGGCTTGGTGAGACACACCAACTGATAGCGACACTCTCTTGTCTTCCTCTTCTTTCGTCGATCTCGGCGTGCCCGCGCAACTGTCCGCCGTCCTGGCGAACCTGGGCATCGAGACCCCCACTCCCATCCAGTCCGCGACCCTGCCCGACTCCCTGGCCGGCCGCGACCTTCTCGGCCGCGGCCGCACTGGCTCCGGCAAGACCTACGCGTTCCTGCTCCCGATCGTCGCCCGCCTCACGGCGAGCAACCGGCGCCCGGCGGCCAAGGCTCCGCGTGCCCTGATCCTCGCGCCGACCCGTGAGCTCGTCGGGCAGATCGAGCAAGCCCTTGCCCCACTGGCGAAAGCCAACGGGCTCAGCACCCGCACCATCTTCGGCGGCGTCGGCCAGCACCCGCAGGTCCAGGCGCTCCGCAAGGGCGTCGACATCGTCATCGCCTGCCCCGGCCGGCTCGAGGACCTCATCAAGCAGGGCCATTGCACGCTCGGCTCGGTCGAGATCACCGTGCTGGACGAGGCCGACCACATGGCCGACCTGGGTTTCCTGCCGTCGGTCAAGCGCCTGCTCGGCCAGACCCCGAGGACCGGTCAGCGAATGCTGTTCTCGGCCACCCTCGACAATGCGATCAACGGCATCGTCAAGCAGTTCCTGGTCAACCCGGTGACGCACCAGGCCGACTCGGCCCAGTCGCCGATCTCGACGATGTCCCACCATGTCCTCCACGTGAGCCGCGAGAACCGGCTGCCGATCCTGGTCGACCTGACCAGCGCCCCCGGCCGGACCATGGTCTTCACCCGCACCAAGCACGGCGCCAAGGCGCTGACGCGTCAGCTCAACAAGAACGGCGTCACCGCAATCGAGCTGCACGGCAACCTGAGCCAGGGCGCTCGTACCCGCAACATGGACGCCTTCCACTCGGGCAGGGCGACGGCACTGGTCGCCACGGACATCGCGGCCCGTGGCATTCACGTCGACGACGTCGCACTCGTCGTACACGCAGACCCGCCGGTCGAGCACAAGGCCTACCTGCACCGCTCGGGTCGCACCGCACGCGCCGGCAACGACGGCACCGTGATCACGCTGATGACCGACGACCAGGTCCGCGACGTCCGTGCGTTGACCCGCGCCGCGGGGATCAACCCGACCATCACCCGAATCAACGGCTCGGCGCATCCGATGCTGACCCAGCTCGCTCCCGGCACGCGCACGACTGTGGCCGGTGGCCTCGGGATCGCTGCGCCGGACGAGTCCAGCCGGAACTCGGGTGGCGGCCGCAACCGCGGCCGACGCTCCGCAGGAGGCTCGGGCAACCGGTCCGGCAACGGTGCCGGCAACGGGGGCGGCAATGGTGGCCAGCGGTCCCGCAGCGGTGGACGCGGCAACAGCCAGGGTTCGTCGGCGGTAGGGCGGTAGCGGCGGCAACGGTGGCTCTGGCCGCAGCCAGTCCCGTCGTACGTCGACCCGCAGCTCGGGCGGCTCGCACACCGCAGCCGCCTTCAGCTCCGGTCGTCGCTGACCGACGGAACTCTCACCCGGTCCGATGCGTTGAATCTCTGTCACCAACGCAGGGAGTAGGGCATGTCGACACTCGGGTTGACGTTCAGCCAGCAGGTCGATCGGCTGGTCGAGCTCGGCTATCCGGCCCTCGCCGGACTTGGCGAAGACGACTTCAGGACCCGGCTCGCACCGCTTGCACCCCTGGCCGATCAGGTCGCCGATCAGGTGGCCGATCAGGTCGAGGGGGGCGCGGGCCGGGTCCCGTTCATTTTGGTGGTGACCAGTCAGGTCGTGGATCCCTATGCGACCGTGCCACTGCTCACGCTCGTCAAGGGCGGCAAGCCCGGCGTCGTGGATCGCAATCATGCCGAGGGCGATCTGAAGACCTACCACCCGCTGCCGGGACTCGGAGTCCCGGACACGGCGGCGTACCTGATCGTCGACGTCGAACGCGGCGAGGAGTTCTGCGGGGTCCGGCCCGAGGACGCCCTGCCGGTCCTGACCTCCCGTGGGCGCACCCCGCTGACGATCGACGAGGGCATCGCGCTGGTGACGCAAGCGCCGCACCTGCTGGAGAAGAACAAGTGCTTCATGCTGTCCGGTTCGCGGCGGCACGACCGCCGCGTCCCGGCTCTGTGGATCAGCGAGCGCGCTCCCAAGCTGGGCTGGTGCTGGGACGGCAACCCACACTCGTGGCTGGGCGTCGCGTCGGCCGGGAGCCGGGTCGCCGTCACTCCTCCGGGCTGACCTCGCCGGACGTGGCCCGGTCGGCCTTGAGCTTCAGCCTTCAACTCGTCCTGATTGCGCCTGCGCCTGATCTCGTTCCGGGCCAGCACGATCCCGACGATGATCGGCACGACGTACTTCGCATGGGACAGGATCCACCTCAGCCAGGCGGGCGCCTCCCAGTCAGGGAGGTGCCAGTCCGGCAAGGGCAGGGACGGCAGGTTCGGCCGCGGGATCGACGGCAGATCCGGGAGCCAGACGTTCGGCCAGGGGATCTGGAAGGCGAGGCGCGCCAGCAACGCCGCGATCACCAGCGGAACGACGACCTTGGCAACCCCGCCGACGACGTGCCGCGCCGCATACAGGCGAGGGCGCTCACGGGCTTTCGCGTCGCGGATCGCGGCTGGCGACCCCGGCTCGGGGTCGAGGTCGATACCGCCGACGCCGACGTGCGCGATCGCGGTCGCCGGCAGGTCCGTGCCGGGCTCGAACCACGTCACCCGCCGCGGGCGACCCAGGGTCGAGAACTTCAGACGTACGGCGCCGAGGTGCGCGTCGGGCTCCTCCGCCGGCGCGAGTACGACGGTGTCGTCCGAGGTCTTCTTCTCGGCCACCGGCCTGCCGTCGACGGACCAGTTCAGGATCCGGGACAGCCCTGCGGGCGCCACCTCGACCCGGTGGCGATGGGAACCGTTGTCCAGCAGCCAGGCCTGGACGGACTTGCCGTTTGCTTCGGACACGGGTCGAACCTAGGACGGTCGATGCTGCCGCACATCGGGCGCGAGTCGGCTTCCACGCTGACTTTGGTCGGTGGTGTCAACCGGTGAGTAACCGATGAGTCCGGGCCAGGCTCGGGGTCTATCCATCATGCAGACGAAAAAACATGCCCTCGGGTTGTCGTATTCGCGGCCCTCCGTTCGAGGAGAGGGTGACAGGCAATCACGAACCGCCATAATCTCGAAGGAGCGACCGATGAACGACCGCATGGCTGGAACAAGGGCCCGCTGGCTCGCGCTCTACGCGCTGTGCCTCGGCGACCTGATGATCGTGCTCGACATGAACATCGTCAATGTCGCACTGCCCTCCATCCAGGCCGACCTCGGCTTTTCCCAGACGGCGCTCGCGTGGGTCGTCAACGCCTACATGCTGACCTTCGGCGGCTTCCTGCTGCTGTCCGGCCGGCTGGGTGACCTCTACGGCAACAAGAAGGTCCTGCTGGGGGGCATCGTGTCCTTCACGCTCGCGTCCGTCGCGTGTGGCCTGGCGCCGAGCCCGGTCTTCCTGGTGATCGGCCGAGCCGTCCAGGGTCTGGGTGGTGCGGCCGTCTCCGCCGTCGCGCTGGCGCTGATCATGGGCCTGTTCTCCGAGCCCGCCGAGCGGGCAAAGGCAATGGGCGTCTTCGGATTCGTGATGTCCGGAGGTGGCGCCCTGGGCGTGCTGCTGGGCGGCGTACTCACCGGTATGTTCAGCTGGAACTGGATCTTCCTCGTCAACGTGCCCATCGGCATCGCTGTCTGGATCCTCGTCACCCGGGTGATCCCTGAGGACGAGGTCTCCTTCGAACGCGGCAAGCTCGACGTGCCTGGTGCGGGTCTGGTGACGACTGCGTTGATGCTCGCCGTCTACGGCATCGTCGGCGGCAACGAAGCCGGCTGGACCTCGGGACGGACCCTCGGCATCCTCGCCGCGAGCGCCGTCCTGGCAGCTGCCTTCATCGTCTGGGAAGCCCGCGTGGAGCACCCGCTGGTGCCGCTGCGACTCTTCCGCCTGCGCAACGTGACGATCTCCCAGATCGTGGGCGTCCTCTGGGCCGGTGCGATGTTCGCGTGGTTCTTCATCTCCGCGCTCTACCTGCAGCAGGTGCTGGGGTACGGCGCACTCCAGGTCGGGCTGGCCTACCTGCCGACCACGCTGGTGATGGCGTTCTGCTCGCTGAAGCTCTCGGACCGCCTGGTGATGCGGTTCGGCATCAGGCCGCCGCTGACGGTCGGGCTCGCACTGGCCGCGGCCTCCCTGGTCCTCCTGGCTCGCGCTCCTGTGGGCGGCAGCTTCGTGGTCGACGTACTGCCCTCGACGCTGCTGCTGGGCCTGGGTGCCGGCATCGCCTTCAACCCGGTCCTGCTTGCGGCGATGGGTGATGTCGAGCCGCAGGAGGCGGGCCTCGCCTCGGGCGTGGTGAACACCTCGTTCATGATGGGTGGCGCGCTCGGCCTGGCGATCCTGGTCAGCCTGTCGACGTGGCGGTCCGACCAGCTGGTGTCCGACGGCGTTGCCCCGCTCGAGGCCATGAACGGTGGCTTCCAGGCCGCCCTCGCCGTCGGTGCGGTGTTCGCGCTGGCTGCCGCCGTTGTCGGTGGCGTGTTCCTCCGGCCGCACCCGATGCAGATGCCGGAACCGTCCGACCAGGCCGGTTCGGACCAAGGCGGACAGGACGCCTGCCCGACGAGCTGGTCGAAAGCGCCTGCTGACCCGGCTCTTCGCTGAGTCGGCGCTTGAGTCCTGCCGAGTCGGCGCTTGGTCCTGCCGAGTCGACGCGCTAAGCGCTGACTCGACGAACCTGAAGCGCCGACTCGGTCGGCCTGAGCGCTGACTCGGCGTGACCTAAGCGCCGGGTCGGTGCTAGAACTCGGTGAGGTCGGCGTAGATGGCGGCGTGGTCGGAGGCGGCGTGCTCGGCCGACTCCATCGTGGGGAAGAGATCCCACGGGTCCTTGGTGCGGTTGCCGTGCCAGACGCCCTTGCGGAACACACCGCCGCCGACGACGCGGTCGAAGAGCGCGGGCGACATCAGGATGTAGTCGATCTTCGCCTTCTCGTTGCCCGATCCGATACGTGCCCTTGCGGTGGTTCCAGTCGAAGTCCGGAAACTCGCTGGCGTCGGTCAGACCGGGGATGCCGAGCAGCGGCGCGAGCGACGTACTCGTCGGGTCGTCGTTCAGGTCGCCCATGATCGCGACATGCTCGATCCCGTCGTCCAGCAAGCCCTGGTAGATCTCCGCGACCCGGACCGCCTGGCGAGCCCGCCGCTTGGCCCCGATGGGATCACCGGGCGAGGCATAGCCCTTGGACTTGAAGTGGTTGGCGAGTACGACGAGCCGGGTGCCCAGCGGGGTTTCGAGGTGGTACTCGCAGCAGTCCCGCGAGAACACCGTGCTGATGTCGTCGGCATCGAAGATGTGCGTACGGATCTGCACGAGCCGATAGTCGGAGCGCGCCAGGAGGCCCACGTCGATGCCGCGGCCGTCGTTGCCGTCGACGACCATCACCTGCTCGTAGGGAATGCCGCCGACCGCCGGCAGCATGGCGGCCGAGAACATGTTGAGGACCGGGCGGTTCTCCGCCTCGATGACGACCATCACATCCGCGTTGAGCTCATGGAGCACGCGTGCGGTGTTCGCCGTGGCCCGCTCGTTGACGGCCGTCGTCTTGAGCTCGATCCAGCCGACCCAGGAGGCTCGGCCTTCCGCGACCACCTCCACCGGACCACTTTGTGGCCGTCTCAGGAGTTGGCCACGGATCTTGCGAAGCAGCACGAGGTCGCCCTCGTCGTCGTCGCGGACACCCAGGGTGTCGAGCAGCTCCAGGATCTCGTCCTCGACCGGGCCGTAGTCGGCGAGCTCGAAGAGCTCGGACAGGCGGGCGTGGGCCGCGAGGACGGTCTTGCGGGTCTCCGCGTCGACCCGATGGGGGTCCATGGCGATCGGGCGCGCGAACAGGTTCTCGACGTTGAACGACGCGAGTCGCATGGGCGGCCTCCTGTCTGGGGCATGGCGACGCCTGAGATGAGTCTGCTGCCTGCCCGCCAGATACGACAGGGGACTGGGGTTCAGCCGACCCGGTCGCTCACCTTGTCGATCGACCCGGTCGATCACCAGGTCTGCCACGGCGCGCTGCTCGGCCGCGAACGGGTGGTAGACCTGCGCCCCGACCGTGGATGCGCCGCCGTTCACCCACGGGTCGGCCGAGCAGATGTCGTGGCCCCTGCTGGCGCGGGCCACGTCGACGTACCCCGAGCCGGTGGCACGGGCGGCGACGCGGAGCACCTGGTTGAGGCGTTCGCCCACGCGGCGTGCGAAGCGGTAGTCGCCCGTTGCGATCGGGAACAGGTCGGGGCAGGTGTCGCGACCGCCGACGAGCTCGGGGTAGCCGACGACCAGCACCTCGGCGTCTGGTGCCCGCCGGCCGATCTTGCGCAGCACCGCCTCGAGCCGGTCGCCGGTTTGGTCCAGCAGCGGGAACAGCCGGTCGCCGAGGGCACGAGAGCACGGCGCTCCTGTGGGATCACTGGAGCGGAGTCTCGAGCAGTAGCTGACCAGCGTCACGAACACGTTGAAGTCGTTGCCGCCGAGGCCCACGGTGACCAGGTCGGTGGTCGGGGACACCGCGTCGAGCTGTGGTGGCACCGGACCGGCAAGGGTCTGCTGCTCACGGGTCAGGTCGCGGGTGTCGGCGCCGCCGCAGCTGACGTCGGTCAGCGTCGCGCCCGGCAGCCCCTCGGCTACCAGAGCCGGGTAGTTCACGGCCGACCGGAAGCAACCGCTGTCCGGCGTCGGTCGGCTCAACGCCCGGCGCTGACGTGTAGGAGTCGCCGATCGCGACGTACTCGAAACCTCCTGCGACACGTGCGGGTGTCGAGGAGCCCGACGGCGAGGCCTGGTCGGACGGGCCGTCACCCGAGCCGTCGCTCGTCGAGATTGAGCAGCCTGCCGTTGCGAGGAGCACCACGAGCAGGACTGCGGCACGGAACTTCATGGCGCCAACCGTACGGACCGGCGCCTGACGTGCGGGTCTGCTCACGCCATCAGCCGGACGATCCGAGGGCGAGGGTCGCGTCGAGCACGAACGCCGGGTCGTCGAGCCGGTCGCCGTACACCTCGCGAAGCTGGCTCATCCGGTAGCGCACGGTCTGCCCGTGCACGAACAGCTCGGCCGCGATGTCCTCGCGCCGACCGTGGTGGAGCAGCCAGGACCGCAGCGTCTCGGTGAGCTTCTCCACGGCGGCGGGTCGGAGCGAGGCCAGCGGTGCGAGGACCTTCGCCCTGAGGTCCGCGAGTGCGGCGGGGTCGGCGGACAGGACCAGCTCGGCAAGCCGGGTCTCCGTGTCGACGGTGTCACCGGGAACGGCGAGTTTGCCGGCGACGCCGGGGAGGGCATGGCATCGCACGGCCCTCTGGTACGACGCCGCGATATCGAGCCAGGGCACCGTCGGCCCCACGACCGCGCCGTGGTCGGCCACCACCCGCAGCAGCCTGGTCCGGGACGCCGTTGATGGCGACCGCGGCTCGGCGACCAGGAGGACGGCGACGCCGTCGGGCGCCCCCGGCAGGTCCTCGACGGGGTTCAGGGTGCGCGGGTCGACGTGGGTCAGCACCGGGCGGACCTGTGACTCGGGGAGGAGGACGGCGGTGAGCGCGGTCGGAGGTTCCCAGTCGGCACGTTCTGCAGCCGCCACGACGGCATCGGCCGGCGCGCCCGTGAGCAGCGCCTGCGCGAGACGCTCGAGGTTGCGGCGGCGGAGCCGGCCACTGCTCTCGAGCTCATCCGTGTGTCCCGCGGCGCTGGCCGCCGATAGCTCGTCGATGTAGGCGAAGACGAGTTCGGCAAAGCCCGACATCGCCTGAGCGGCCATCCCGTTGGCGACGGCGACGTCGGCCATGTCGCGCCAGGCCGTGCGAGCGCCGATTCGGTACGCCGCCAGCAGCGCCTCCATGCTCCGGCCGCTGATCGCCTCGCCCCGCCCCAGACGGTAGGCGCCCTCGAGTGCCGGAGCCAGGGGCGTGCCTGGGTCAGAGCGGTGCGATCGGGTCGCCAGGCTGAGGAAGCCACCCAGGGCCAACTGGACCGCGCTGCGGATGGTTTCGCCCATCGGGCCCACCAGGGCGCCCGCGTAGCTGGGCACCTCGGCGATGACCGCGGCCACCGTCCGGTCGGCGACAAGCGGCAGGTGGTCGCGCATGGCCTCGGCGATGCCGGGTGCGAGCTCGATGCCGACCGTTGACCCGGTTGCGGCGCTGCGTGCCATGATTTCCTCAGTTCTTGTTCGTAGAGAACAAAAGCGATGGCCCGATTCACCACCGTAAGTCATGAGTTTAGTCCGGAAGTCCAGCACAATGAATACATGACCATGCTGCAACTGTTGGGAGGCACCGCTACCAAGCGCGCGCCGTCCCTCAAGCAACGCCTCGTGCGCGTCGTCGAGGCCGCCACGTCCCCGCTCTCGCCGGCCGACTACCTCGATCTGGTCAACCCGCTTCGCTCGGGCGCCGAACTGCGCGGGCGCGTCCTGTCCGTCCGGCCCGAGACGGCCGACTCCGCGACCCTCGACATCCTGCCCGGCAAGGACTGGACCGGCCACCTGCCCGGCCAGTACGTCCGCATCGGCGTCGACGTGGACGGCGTACGCCTGTGGCGCACCTACTCGCTGACCCACGGTCCCCGCGCCGACCGCAGCATCAGCATCACCGTCAAGGCGATCCCCGACGGTGTGGTCTCCAGCCACCTCGTCCGAAGGATCCAGCCGGGCGAGATGGTCCAGCTCGCGCAGGCCGAGGGAGACTTCGTGCTCCCGGACCCGATGCCCGAAAAGATGCTGCTGGTCACGGCCGGGTCTGGCATCACGCCGGTGATCGGGATGCTGCGCAACCTCTTCTCGAGGGCGGAGCCGTTTGCAGCCGACATCGTCCTGCTCCACTCGGCGCTGTCCCGCTCCGAGGTGATCTTCGGCGAGGAGCTGCGCCGGCACGCTGACGAGGGCCGGCTGCGGCTCATCGAGCTCCACACCGACGTCGACGGCATGCTCGACGTGGCCGACCTGGCCACGATCGTCCCGGACCTCGCCGAGCGCACGACCTACGCCTGCGGGCCGGTCGGCCTGCTCGACGCGCTCGAAGAGCACCACGCCGAGCGCGACCTGCCGCTGCACATCGAGCGGTTCCGGACCTCCCGGGTGGCCGTCGGCGAGGGCGGCACGGTCAACTTCACCAAGACCGGGATCGCCGTCGAGGCCGACGGGTCCACCCCGATCCTCGACGCCGCCGAGGACGCCGGCGTCCTGATGCCGAGCGGCTGCCGGATGGGCATCTGCTTCGGCTGCGTCCTGCCCCTTCGGGAAGGCGCCGTCCGCAACCTCCGCACCGGCGACCTGACCACCGCTGTCCCCGGCGAAACGGGAAGCGGCGGCGTCCCCGTCCAGACCTGCATCTCAGCGGCCGCCGGCCCCTGCCACATCGACCACTGACCCATCTCGATCACCGGAAACGCTCGATCACCAAGAAGGAGCCAATCATGACTGTCATCCAGAAGAAGAACGACAACCCCATCGCCCACCTCACCCGCGAGGACATCGAGCAGATCGGTGTCGAGCTCGACGCGATCCGCCAGGACGTAATGGACTCCCGCGGCGCCGATGACGCGGCGTACATCCGCAAGGTCATCGACGTCCAGCGCAAGCTCGAGCTCGGCAGCCGGGTCGTCCTGCTCGCCAGCCTGTTCCCGCCGGCGTGGGTGCTCGGCACCGCCGGGCTGTCGGTCGCCAAGATCCTCGAGAACATGGAGATCGGCCACAACATCCTGCACGGCCAGTGGGACTGGATGCGCGACCCGAAGATCCACTCCACCACCTGGGAGTGGGACATGGCCTCGCCGGCCGACCAGTGGAAGCACTCGCACAACGAGCTCCACCACACGTACACGAACGTGATCGGCAAGGACAACGACCTCGGCTACGGCATCATGCGCGTCGACGAGGACCAGCCCTGGCAGCCCTTCTACCTCGCGCAGCCGCTGTGGAACTTCATCAACGCCTGCTTCTTCGAGTACGGCATCGCGGCCTACGACCTGGACCTCGGCGCCACCATCAAGAAGAAGAAGACCAAGGACCCGGACTTCCAGCGCCGCGCCAAGGCCGTGCTGAAGAAGATCCGCAACCAGGCCACCAAGGACTACGTGGTGCACCCGCTGCTGTCCGGCCCGTCGTTCCTGAACACCCTGGCCGCCAACTTCACCGCCAACGTGGTCCGCAACCTGTGGAGCCACTCGATCATCATCTGCGGCCACTTCCCCGAGGGCGTCGAGACGTTCGAGAAGCGGTCGATCGACGGTGAGACCCGCGGTGACTGGTACGTCCGTCAGATGCTGGGCGCGGCCAACATCTCGGGCTCCAAGGCGATGCACATCATGTCGGGCAACCTGTCGCACCAGATCGAGCACCACCTGTTCCCGGACCTGCCGAGCAACCGGTACGCCGAGATCGCCCCGAAGGTGCGCGACCTTGTTCGACAAGTACGAGCTGAACTACCACTCGGCCTCGATGCCGAAGCAGGTCTACTCGGCCTGGCACAAGGTGGTCCGGCTCTCGCTGCCCAACGGCTGGCTCGAGACGACCACGGTCAGCAACGCCCCGTCGCAGCTGGTCAAGCTCTACAAGATGACGACCGGTGGTCCCAAGGTCCGCCGCGCCATCCAGACCGCGCCTCAACAAGGAAGCCCGCGCGGCTGCCTGAGCTCGATAGTCCGAGACGAAATGGCTCCCTTCCGTACGCCGGGAGGGGCCATTTCGTCTCGGACTACCCGTTTCATGGCGCGTGTCGACTAGCTGACCGCATACCCAGTATGCATATACTCGGTATATGTCAATCCGTCACGGTCTTCTCGCCCTCCTGCACCGCGAACCCATGTACGGCTACCAGCTGCGCAGCGAGTTCGAACGAGCCACCGGCTCCACGTGGCCGCTCAACGTCGGGCAGGTCTACACGACCCTGACCCGTCTGGAGCGGGACGGCCTCGTCGACCCACGCGGGGAGGACGACGATGGCCGGGTCCGCTATGCGATCACCGATGACGGACGGGCAGAGCTGTCCAGCTGGTTCGAGTCGCCGGTGACCTCGGCGGACCGCCCCCGAGACGAGCTGGCGATCAAGCTCGCGCTCGCGGTCACCGTGCCCGGCGTCGACGTACGCGGCGTCGTACAACGTCAGCGGAACGCGACCGTCGCGCACCTTCAGGAGCTCACCCGCCTCAAGCGGGCGACGGCCGACGACCTGCCCTGGTCGCTGGTGATCGAGTCGATGCGCTACCAGGCCGAGGCCGAGGTCCGCTGGCTCGACCACTGCGAGACGGCGCTGACCCGGGACGCGCTGGCCCGGGAGAAGACACCCAGCGAGACCCCGAGCGCCGACAAGGCAACGCAGCAGACCCGGCAGGGGGTACGGCGATGACCGGCCTCGAACCGGCACTGGAACTCATCGACGTGAGCCGGATCCACGGCCGCGGAGACGAGGCAGTCCATGCGCTGCGTGGGCTGAACCTCAGCGTCGCGCCGGGCGAGCTGGTCGCGGTCATGGGCCCGTCGGGCTCGGGCAAGTCGACCCTGCTCAACCTGGCCGGTGGACTCGACCAGGCCACTGCCGGCCGGGTCCGGGTCGAGGGGCAGGAGCTCGGCTCGCTCAACAAGCGGGCGCTGGCCCAGCTGCGCCGCCGCCTGGTCGGCTACGTGTTCCAGGACTACAACCTGATCCCGTCCCTCACCGCGCAGGAGAACGTCGCGCTTCCGCTCGAGCTGGACCGGGTCTCGGCGAGGAAGGCTGCCCTCCTGGCGCGCGGCGTGCTCGACGAGGTCGGGTTGGCGGGGCTGTATGACCGCTACCCGGACAAGCTCTCCGGCGGTCAGCAGCAGCGGGTGGCGATCGCCCGTGCGGTGGTCGGGGACCGCTGCCTGATCCTGGCCGACGAGCCGACCGGCGCGCTGGACTCGGAGACGGGCGAGCAGGTGCTGGCGCTGCTGAGGGATCGCTGTGACGCCGGTGCGGCGGCCCTGCTGGTCACCCATGAGGCCCGGCACGCCGGCTGGGCCGACCGGGTGGTGTTCCTTCGCGACGGCACCGTGGTCGACGAGACCCGCCGGCTGGACGACCCGACCGACCTGCTGGCGCGGGCATGATCCGCCGCTGGCGACCGTCGCTGCGGATGGCCCGGCGCGAGGTGCTGCGCCACAAGACCCGCACCCTGCTGTCGGTGATCCTGATCATGGTGCCGGTGCTCGTCGCGACCGTGGTCGCGCTCTACGCGCACAACCTCCGCTACGAGGGCGAACACCAGGCCCGCGTGACCATGGGTGGGGCCGACGCCCTGGTGAGGATCACGCCGTACACCAAGGCCAAGGTGGGTTACCCCGACGGCTGGATGTATGTCAGGCCCGGCGAGACCGTGCGCGGCAAGGACGGCAAGAAGCACGCCGTACGGCGCCCCGTGACCGACGTCGACCTGACGTCGTTGCTGCCGGACGGCACTCGGATCGTGGCCGCTCCGACGTCTCGACAAGTCGGAGCTGCCGAGCGGCGGCACGGCCTACCTCCGGTTCCTCGACGGCGACGACCCGTTGGTGGAAGGGCTCTTCCCCGGCATCGACGGGAGGGCGCCCGAGAAGGCCGACGAGGCCGCGATCAGGAGAGAGCATGGCCGAGGAGCTCGGTCTCCTCGACGACGGCAAACTCCAGACCGACGCGAGCATGACGCTCGCGGACGGGACGGTCCTTCACGTGGTCGGCCTGGTGAAGCCCGAGACCTGGTCCGACGCGACGACGGAGGCGACCGTCGTCCTCTCCCCTCTGAACCCGGCGGCGCCGAAGGCACCGCGTGAGTGGCTGCTCGACCTGCCGCCGCTCGGGACGCAGGACACCCGCTCCCTGGTGCAGACCCTCGCCGACCACGGGGTGGCGATGATGCCCAGGGACGCGGTGCTCCATCCGAGGGGCCCGGACACCAGCGAGTCCGGACCGGTCGACTACCAGGCGCTCGCCATCGGCGCGCTGGTGATCCTCGTCGGTTTGATCGAGGTGGTTTTGGTGGTCGGGGCCGCGTTCGCGGTAGGGGCCCGCCGTCAGGTTCGCGACCTCGGGCTGCTCGCTGCGTCGGGCGGTGCCCCGTCCGACATTCGCCGGTCTCTGCTTGCCCAGGGGTGCGTCCTCGGCATCGGCGGCTCCCTGCTCGGGGTCGTCGCCGGAACGGGAACATTCCTGGCCTCGATCCCGGCGTACGAAGCGATCCGTCACGAGAGGGTGTGGACAGACGACCTGTCCGTCGCGGCGTTGCTCGTGATCCTCGCACTCGGCTCGGTCACCGGCATCGTGGCGGCCCTCGTGCCGGCGTGGAGCATCAGCCGGCTCACCCCGGTCGCCGCGCTGGCGGGCCGGTTCCCGGTCCGGAGTGGTGAGTCCACGGCCCATCGTGGAGCATTCGTCCTGAGCGGGCTCGGCATCGCCGTACTCGCTCTCGCGGGGTTGTGGATCTCGTCTGCGTTCAGCACCTCGCGCGACGAGTCCGTCGCGGTGTCGCCGCTTCCTGTTGCGCTGGCTGGGCTGGGGTTCCTGATGCTCGCCGCCGGCGTCGTGTGGATGTCGCCGTACGCCGTGCGCCGGATTGCAGCGCTGGGAAAGCTGCTCCCGCTGTCCGGGCGCTACTCGTTCCGCGACGCGGCCCGGCACCGGTTCCGGACCGCTGCTGCGGCGATCGCCTTGACGATCACCGTCGCGGCCGCGGTGCTGGTGGGCTTCGGCGTCACCGCGGCAACCGCCGCCCAGCGCGCCGAGAGCTCGATGCCACCGCATTCCCTGATCGTCAACAGCTACACGCGATCGGGGGCCGATCCCGGTGCCGTGCTGGCCACCGTCGAGCGGATCCTCGGGCCCGTGGAGATGCACTCCTCAGACGGGGTGCGCGGCCCCAAGGGTCAGGTACGGCAGATCTCTGGGTGCGCCTGGCGCGGCGCGGATGTTACGGGGTCGGAGTCGTCGACGAGGACACGCTTCGCTACTTCGTGCCCGCCAAGGACCTCGACCGGGCACTGGCCACCTACCGGACGGGCGGCGTCGTCATCGGGAGAGATGCGCGGATCAAGGACGGGAAGGCCGAAGTCCGGGTCGACGGGATCGGCAAGCGTCAACGCTGTGAAGCTGCCGGCCGAATCGACCACCTCGATCCACCAGTTCGACGACTTCCCGCAGGCCTGGATCAGCCCGGAAACGGCCAAGCGCGCACGGGCTGAAAACGGTGTTCTCCCAAGCGGTGGTGCTCGCCGACCGCTCGGTCACCAACGACGACCTTTCCCGGTTGGCGGTCAACGGCATCGACGCCTGGTCGGAGGACCCACAGCACGCGGCGCAGGGGTGGGTCTCGCTCGGTGCGGTGGGAGCCGCCGGGCTGGTCACGGCCCTCATCGCCGGCATCGCGGTCGCACTCGCCGCGGCGGAGGGTCGGGCCGACGTAGCGACGCTCGCGGCGGTGGGGGCAAGCCCACGGAGTCGTCGGCTGTTCGGCGCCGGCCACGGGCTGTTCCTCGGCCTGGTCGGTGGCCTGCTCGGTCTCGTGATCGGCGTCGCCGGCCGGGCTCAGCTTCGGCCAGCTCGACGGCCTTGGCGGCGTCGCCGTTCCCTGGTCGACGCTGGCCGGCACCCTGCTCGTCGTACCCCTCCTCGCGGCGATCGCAGGCTGGGTGGTGACCCCGACCCGGCTGTCCCTCGTCAGAAGGACGGACTGGCCGGACCGGCTGATCGCGATAGTCCGAGACGAAATGGCCCCTCTCACCGGCGTGTCGAGAGCCATTTCCTCTCGGACTACCCCACCCACCCGATCACGCCTCGATCGTGAAGAGCACGTCTCCGATCGCGGCGACGGCGCCGTTGGCCGGGGCAGGCACGGAGCCCTTGGGTCGATCCATCGCGACGACGGGTACCAACGTCGAGATGTCGTCGCCGGTGATCGTGGACGGGTCCCAGCGCACCATCGGGTCGCCGGCCTCGACGGTGGCGCCCTGGGTGACCAGCACCTCGAAGCCCTTGCCGTCCAGGCGCACGGTGTTGATGCCGAGATGGACCAGGATGCCGACGCCACCGGCGCCGAGCACGACGAACGCGTGCGGATGCACCTTGACCACCTTGCCGGCGATCGGGGACACGACCGTCACCTCTCCCGGGTCGGGGTCGATGGCAACGCCAGGGCCGACCATCTCGGAGGCGAACACCGGGTCAGGGGTGTCGGCGAGCGCCACCAGGCGTCCCGGGCAGGGCGCGAGAACGTCCGTCACATCAAGTCCTCGATGTCCTCGGCGAGGTTGTCGGCCTCCGGGCCGACCACCACCTGCACGACCTTGCCCGATGCCACCACGCCGTGGGCGCCCGCCGCCTTGAGGGCGGCCTGGTCGACCAGGGCCGGGTCCTTCACCTCGGTCCGGAGCCGGGTGATGCAGGCCTCGATGTCCTCGACGTTGTCGGCTCCTCCGAGACCAGCGAGGATCTGTTCTGCCTTGCTCATTTGCTTGCTTCCTTCCAGGGGTCGGTGCTGGTGACCTTCGCGAGTCCGCGAGGGTTGTCGGGGTCGAGGCCGAGCTCGCGGGCGAGCCCTTCCACGATCAACTGTGCCGGAACCATGGTGCCGAGCGGCGCGACCGCCTCCGGCAGTCTTGGACCCGGGACGTGTACGTCGCAAGCCGCCGCGAACGCGTCGTCGCCGCCGATCCCGACGATCGTGGCGCGACGGGCGGCGAGGTCGCCGGCGAGCTCGACCATGGGCGCGAGCAGCGGCCCGTCCTGGGCAGCCACCAGCACCGCCGTCACGCCCGAGGTCACCACCGAGATGGGGCCGTGGCGCAGGTCGGCGTACGAGTAGCCGCGCACCGGGCGCAGGCAGGTCTCCTCCAGCTTGAGCGCAGTCTCGAGCGCGGTGCCCATCAGCAGGCCGCGGCCGGAGACGACGGCGTACTCCGCGTCGCGCAGGGTCGCCACCGCCGCGTCCACCCCGGTCGGGGATGCCAGCAGCCGCTCGACCTCGGCAGCGACCCGGTCCAGGTCGTCGTCGAGCGCCGTGGGGTCGGGCGCGAGCGCCGTACCGAGCACCGCCATCGCGACCAGCTGGGTGAGGTAGGTCTTCGTCGCTGGTACGGCGAGCTCCGGGCCGGCCTGGGTGACCAGGGCGAGGTCCGCGGCTTCGACGAGAGGGGAGTCGGCGACGTTCGCGACCGCGACCGTCGTGGCTCCGCAGCCGCGGGCCCACTGCTCCGTGGTGACGATCTCCTCCGTGGCGCCGGACTGCGACACGCAGACGACGACGGCGTCCGAGAGGTCCAGGCTCGAGCGGTAGTGCGTGGCGACACTCGGGGAGATGAGTCCACCGGCGACGCCGGCGTGCACCTCGAGCAGGTAGCGGCCGTAGATCGCCGCGTTGTCACTCGAGCCGCGCGCCGCGAACAGCACCCGGCGGCGTCCCTTCGCGAGCTCGCGGATCGCTTCTCGCTGCGGGACGAGGGCGTCGAGCGTGCGCCGTACAGCGTCGGGTTGCTCCGCCACCTCGAGCGCCATCTGGGTCGGCATCCGTTCTCCTTCTGGGTCTTGACAACCGAGTCGTTTCGGCAGTCATTCTTCACTGGTACGTACCAGACCGTACCAGTCAAAACGAGCTACGTCGAGAGGCAAATCGAGTTGTCCAGCAAGCGTCCCGGCCGGGTGATCACCGACGGACCGCGCCCCAAGCATGCCCAGCTCAGCGACGTGCTGGCGGACCTGGCCTCCCACGACCTGGCGCCGGACGCGACGATCCCCTCCGAGCGCGAGCTGATGACCACCTACGACGTCTCGCGGGCCACGGTCCGCAAGGCGATCGAGAGCCTGATCGCCGACGGCCTCCTGCACCGCATCCACGGCAAGGGCACGTTCGTCTCGCGGCCCCGGCTCGAGAGCCGGCTGCACCTGGCCTCGTTCAGCCAGGACATGCGCCGCCGTGGGCTGACCCCGTCGACGGCGCTGCTCGGCATCGAGGCGGACCTTCCGCCGGCCGACGTCGCCGCAGGCCCTGGGACTCGCCCCCGACGCACTGGCCTGGCGGCTCGACCGGGTCCGGCTCGCCGACGGACAGCCGATCGCGCTGGAGAACGGCTGGTACCCACACGCCGCCCTGCCCGACCTCGACCGCCGCGACCTCAGCGGCTCGCTCTACCAGGTCTTCGAGGAGGCCTACGGGTTCGCGATCGACGGGGCCGAGCAGACGCTGTGGGGCGAGGCCGCCGACAGCGTGGTCGCCCGGCGGCTCGATGCCCCCATCAACACCCCTCTGCTGGTCTTCCGCCGCGTCTCGCGCGCCGGCGACCGCCCTCTGGAGTACGTCGTCTCGCGCTACCGCGGCGACCGCTACCAGATCCACATGTCCCTGGGCCGTGACGGACTCGGCCCAGCCAGCACCACCACCGAAGGGAAGAACCAGTGAGCACATCAGATGCCTCCATGGGCATGGAGAAGCAAGGGCGCAGGTTCAACCTCGCGCCCGTCCAGAAGTTCGGCCGCAGCCTCATGCTGCCCATCGCCGCACTGCCCGTCGCGGCACTCCTGCTGCGGCTGGGCCAGCCGACCTGCTCGGCGCCGACGGGGTCGGCTGGGAGCGGGTCGCAGCCGTCGTCGGCGCCGGCGGCAACGCGCTCTTCGCCAACCTGCCGCTGCTCTTCGCCGTCGGTGTGGCGATCGGGATGGCCAAGAAGGCCGACGGCTCGACGGCGCTGGCCGCGGTAGTCGGCTACGTCGTCTTCAAGGCCGTCGGTGACGCGATGTCCCCGTACGTGCTCGGACTGCCTGCCGAGGGCGAGACGCAGGCGCTGATCAACTACGGCGTGCTCGGCGGCATCGTCAGCGGCCTGGTCGCGGCGTACCTGTGGCAGCGGTACCACCGGGTCGGCCTGCCGCCCTACCTCGCCTTCTTCGGCGGTCGCCGCTTCGTCCCGATCATCACCGCCTTCGCGATGATCGTCGTCTCGGTGCTGATGAGCCTCGTCTACGAGGCCTTCGACTCCGGCATCACCAACCTGGGTGAGTGGGTCACCGACAACTCGGTCCTCGGTGGCTTCGTCTACGGCACCCTCAACCGGCTGCTGATCCCGCTCGGGCTGCACCACATCCTCAACAACCCGCCGTGGTTCGTGTTCGGCGTCCTACACCGACAGTGCCGGAACGGTCGTCCACGGCGACATCTTCCGCTTCCTGGCCGGGCGACCCGACCGCAGGTGCGTTCATGACCGGCTTCTTCCCGATCATGATGTTCGCCCTCCCTGCTGCCGCGCTGGCGATCTGGCACGAGGCCAAGCCGGCCCACAAGGCGGCCGTCGGCGGCATCATGCTGTCGGCCGCGCTCTGCTCCTTCCTGACCGGAGTCACCGAGCCGCTGGAGTTCGCGTTCATGTTCGTGGCCTGGCCGCTCTACGTCATGCACGCGGTCCTCACCGGGACCTCGCTGGCGCTGGTGAATGCCCTGGACATCAAGGACGGTTTCGGCTTCTCGGCGGGTTTGTTCGACTTCCTCCTGAACTGGAACATCGCCGACAAACCATGGGCGCTCATCCCGATCGGCCTGGGCTACGCGGTGATCTACTACTTCAGCTTCCGGTTCGTGATCCGGAAGTGGAACCTGCGCACACCAGGTCGTGAAGAAGAGGGCGAGGAGTCACTCGTCGAAGCCGACACGAGCGCCTGAGCATGCTCATCTCGGCAGGTCGAGTGGTCACCCCGGCGCGGGTCTTCGCGCCGGGGTGGGTGCTCGTCGAGGGGGACCGGATCGCCGACGTACAGAGCGGGGCTCCGCCGCGACAGCCCGACGTCGACCTCCCGGCGGCCACGATCGTGCCCGGGTACGTCGACGCCCACGTCCACGGCGGCGGTGGCGCTTCGTTCGACACGGGCGTCCCGGAGGACGCCGCCGCGGTGGCGCGGGCACACCTCGCACACGGCACCACGACGATCATGGCCAGCCTGGTCACCGACGAACCGGAGACCATGACCCGGTCGCTGCGCGAGCTCTCCGCGCTCGTCGCCGACGGCGTGCTCGCCGGGCTGCACCTCGAGGGACCGTGGTTGAGCCGGTTCCATGCCGGTGCGCACGATCCCGGGCTCCTGACCGAGCCCGGGGCACGCGAGGTCGATGCCCTCGTCGACGCGGCCGCTGGGCACCTCCGGATGGTCACCCTGGCCCCGGAGCTCCCCGGCGGGCTGGACGCGATCAGGCGGCTGACGGCCGCCGGGGTGGTCGCGGCGATCGGCCACACCAACGCGACGTACGACGACGCCAGGGCCGCGCTGGACGCCGGTGCGACGGTCGGCACCCACCTGTTCAACGCGATGCGCGCGGTGCACCACCGCGAGCCGGGCCCGGTCGCTGCCCTGCTCGAGAACTCCGACGCCTACATCGAGCTGATCGCCGACGGGGTCCATCTGCATCCGGCAGTGCTACGGCTCGCGGCCAACGGCAAGCCGGACAGATCCGTCCTGATCACGGACGCG
The DNA here is from genome assembly GCA_963719255.1 of uncultured Actinomycetota bacterium. Classification (GTDB taxonomy): domain Bacteria; phylum Actinomycetota; class Actinomycetes; order Propionibacteriales; family Nocardioidaceae; genus Nocardioides. The sequence goes on from CAVRBN010000045.1 coordinate 31,840, forward strand.
ATGGCCGCTGCAGGTGTTCACGACGGCGACTACACCCTGGGCACGAGGTCCGTGGAGGTGCGCGACGGGGTCGCCCGGCTCGCCGGGACCAACGTGATCGCCGGCTCGACGCTGACCATGGCTGCGGCGGTGAAGTACGCCGTCCGGGTGGCCGGGCTGCCCATCGAAGCTGTCATCCCTGCTGCCACCGCCGCCCCAGCGGCGATGCTCGGCCTGGAGCGGGTCGGCGAGCTGCGCCCTGGCTTCAGCGCCGATCTCGTCGTCCTCGACGAAGGCCTGGACGTCCTCCGGGTGCTGCGCCGCGGGACCTGGGTGAGCTGACTCAGCTGCCGAGCGCGGCGCCGACCACCTCCCGGGCCTCGGCCTGCACCTGCGCAAGGTGGTCGGGGCCACGGAACGACTCGGCATAGATCTTGTAGACGTCCTCGGTGCCCGACGGCCGAGCGGCAAACCAGGCCGACTCGGTGGTCACCTTCAGCCCGCCGATCTTGGCGCCGTTGCCGGGCGCCTCGGTGAGCCGCGCGGTGATCTCCTCGCCCGCGAGCGAGGTGGCCGTCACGTCCGATGGAGCGAGCGCGCCGAGCTTCGCCTTCTGCTCCCGGTCGGCGGGCGCGTCGACCCGGGCGTACGACGGGTCGCCGTGCTGCGCCACGAGGTCGGCGTAGTGCTGGCTCGGGGTCTTCCCGGTGGCGGCGAGGATCTCGGACGCCAACAGGGCAAGGAGGATCCCGTCCTTGTCGGTCGTCCAGGTGGAGCCGTCCATCCGCAGGAACGACGCGCCCGCCGACTCCTCCCCGCCGAACCCGAACGAGCCGTCGATCAGGCCCGGCACGAACCACTTGAACCCGACCGGCACCTCCACCATCGGCTTGTCCAGCGAGGCGGCGACCCGGTCGATCATCGACGACGACACGAGGGTCTTCCCGATCCGGGCCGACGCGGGCCACCCGGGACGGGCCCCGCCGAACAGGTAGCCGATGGCCACCGCCAGGAAGTGGTTGGGGTTCATCAATCCCGCGTCCGGAGTGACGATCCCGTGCCGGTCGGCGTCGGCGTCGTTGCCGGTGGCGATGTCGTACTCGTCCTTGCGTTTGATCAACGAGGCCATCGCGTAGGGCGACGAGCAGTCCATCCGGATCTTCTCGTCCCAGTCGAGGGTCATGAACCGCCAGGTCGGGTCGACCAGCGGGTTCACCACCGTCAGCTCGAGGCCGTGCCGGTCGCCGATCTCGCCCCAGTAGCCGACACTCGCCCCGCCCAGCGGGTCGGCGCCGATCCGGACACCGGCCTCCTTCACCCTGGCCAGGTCGACCACGTTGGCCAGGTCGTCGACGTACGTGCCGAGGAAGTCGTAGCCACCCGCGGCCGTCCGGGCCCGGGTGAACGGCGTACGACGGACCTCGGCGAGACCGCCCGCGATCAGCTCGTTGGCCCGAGCGGCGATCACCGAGGTCGCGTCGCTGTCGGCCGGACCACCGTGGGGCGGGTTGTACTTGAAGCCGCCGTCGCTGGGCGGGTTGTGTGACGGCGTGACCACGATGCCGTCGGCCAGTCCCGTCGTCTTGCCGAGGTTGGCGCGCAGGATCGCGTGGGACACCGCGGGGGTGGGGGTGTAGCCGTCGCGGTCGTCGACGAGCACGGTCACGTCGTTGGCGGCCAGGACCTCCAGGGCGCTGGCCCAGGCGGGTTCGGACAACGCATGGGTGTCGCGGCCGAGGAACAGCGGGCCGTCGTACCCCTGCGTGCGCCGGTAGTCGCAGATCGCCTGCGTGGTGGCGAGGATGTGGGTCTCGTTGAACGCGGTCTTCAGGCTGGTGCCGCGGTGCCCGCTGGTGCCGAACGCGACCTGTTGGTCGATGTCGTCAGGATCCGGGATCCCGGTGTAGTACGCGGTGACCAGATGCGCCACGTCGACGAGGTCACGTGGCTGGGCGGGCTGTCCCGCGCGGGTCTCTCCCGATTCGGACGGAGTCATCTGCCCATCATGGCCGCGACCGGAGGCGGACAACAGGGGGCGTCCGAACCGCGGCGGTACCCTGCGGCGGTGCGGAAACTGACCTGGACCCGCAAGCCCGCCTGGCTCCGCATCCAGCCGGTCCCGGGCGACCGACGCCCGGTCACGATCACCGACACCCCGGTCGGCGACATCGAGGCCGAGCTCTGGTCGCCCGCAGTCGGGCACGAACCCCTGCCTCTGTTGATCTCCCACGACGGACCGGAGATGGACAAGCTCGGCGGACTCACCCACTTCGTCGGGGCCATGATCGCCAACGGTCGCCTGCCGGCGACGCGGATCGCGCTGCTCGAGCCCGGCGAGCGAACCTCCCGCTACTCCGCCGACCCGGACTACGCCGAGGCGCTGTGCGATCACGTCGTACCCCGGCTGCTCGAGGCCGCTCCCAGCGATCGACGACCGGTCCTGATGGGTGCCAGCCTCGGCGCCCTGGCCGCGCTGCACGCCGAGTGGACCCACCCCGGCACCTTCGCCGGGCTCTTCCTGGAGTCGGGCTCGTACTTCGAGCCCGGACTGGACGCGCAGGAGTCCGAGTTCGAGTTCTGGGAGCGGGTCACCGACTTCGTCGGGTCCGTCCTCACGGCCGTCGCGGCTCCCACCTCGGTCCCGATGAGCATCGTGTTCGGGTCGTCGGAGGAGAACGCCGCCAACAACCGGCTGCTGGCCGACCGGCTCGAAAGGCTTGGTGTCGACGTCGCGCGTGGCAAGGTCCGGGCCGGCCACACCTACACCGGCTGGCGGGCGCTGCTGGACCCACACCTGACCGAACTTCATCGCCCGAGCCTGGGCCTGACGGGCAGGCGCTTCTGCTGACACAATGCCCGGAAAGTCACTCCGACGAAGGGGACAACACATGAGCTCACACCTGATCGGACTGCTACTCGGGGCCGAGGAGGACTGGCCGCAGGCGTTCGAGGCGATCCTGCGTCGGGTCGGGCCGCTCAAGGTGGGTTCCAAGACCCACGAGTTCACCAGCGAGAGGCTGACCATCGAGCCCTTCGACCTGACCGACCCGGTGCGCAGCGAGCTGGTGATCGACCGGCTGGCCTACTGGTACTACCACCCGCGGGAGTGGCTGAAGAAGGCCTCGCTGGTCAACGGAACCTACCTGCTCAACAGTCCCTTCACGTTCCAGTCGATGGAGAAGCACAGCGCCTACTGCGCGATGCTCCGGCTCGGACTCAAGGTGCCCAAGACGGTGCTGGTGCCCTACAAGAACCCGGTCGACAACGTCCGCTGGGCCTACACCTCGGAGAAGTACAACGAGGACTTCGACCTCGACGAGCTCGCCGCACAGGTCGGCTACCCGCTCTACATGAAGCCGTTCGACGGCGGCGGCTGGCGCGGGGTCTCCCGGGTCAACAACCGCGACGACCTGCACAGGGCGTACGACGAGTCCGGCGAGATGTTGATGCACCTCCAGGCCACCGTCGACTACCAGAGCTTCGCCCGGGCGCTGTCGATCGGCCCGGAGACGATGGTCATGGACTTCAAGCCCGAGAAGCCCATGCACCAGCGGTACGCCGTGTCGCACGGCTTCCTCTCGGAGTCGGCAGGCAACCAGGCCGTGGCCATCAGCCGGATCGTCAACGCGTTCTTCCGCTGGGAGTTCAACTCGTGCGAGATGCTGGTGGCCGGCGACAACGTCCACCCGATCGACTACGCCAACGCCTGTCCCGACGTCGCCGTGACCTCGTTGCACTACTACTTCCCGTGGGCGATCAAGGCGCTGGTGCGCTGGTCGGTCTACTGCGTGGCGACCGGCCGGATCGCCCACATCGACCTCCGCACGAGCCGCTACTTCGAGGTCGCCGACGACACGTCGCTGAGCTACGACGAGAAGCTGGCCCGCTACCTCGACATCGCGAACGAGTACTTCGAGACCGAGCGCTACTGGGACTGGTGCAGCGAGAACCTGCCGCACCTCGACGAGCAGGTCTACGACTGGGTCGCCTCCGACGACTTCGACAGGTTGCTGCGCGAGACCGTGCAGGCGACGTACCCCGCACACGAGCAGGAGGAGTTCCTCGCGCACTTCCGCGGGCTGCTCGGCATGTGGGTGGCCGACCAGTCGGAGGGCGCAAACACGTGACGTGATTTCGGGAACCCGTTCGCCGCTGCGGACATGAACGGGTATGACGTCACTCGAAGGACTCGACATGACCGAGATCGAGGGACTCGCACCTCGACTCGGTGCTGGTGGAGGAACTACGACACGGAAGCAGTGCCGCCCTCGCGAGCCTGTTCGACTGCTACGCCGACCGGATCTACAACTACTGCTTCCGCCGTACGGCCGACTGGGACACCGCCGAGGACGCCACCTCGACGGTGTTCCTCGAGGCCTGGCGCACCCGGGACAGGGTGCTGCTGCACCACGATTCCGCCCTGCCCTGGCTCTACGGCATCGCCACCAACGTTTGCCGCAACCTGACCCGCAAACAGCGGCGGCACCTCGTCGCGGTCAGTCGGCTGCCTCGGCAGCCGGACGCCCCCGACCATGCCGAGGACGTGGCCTCCCGGCTCGATGACGAACGCCGGATGGCGCGGCTACTGAACGAAATCCGGGCCCTGCCGCAACGCGACCAGGACGTGCTCGCCCTCGTCGTCTGGGCGGGACTGTCCTACGAGGAGGCAGCCGCCGCCCTCGACGTACCCGTCGGGACGGTCCGGTCCCGGCTGGCGCGCGCCCGGCAACGACTATCCGCAGCGACTTCCAGAAACGAGAACCGCCATGCCTGACCCGAACCTGCCACCCGACCTGCCGCCCGACCTGCCGCCCGAGCGGAGCCTCGACGAGGAGACCAAGGCCCGGATGCGGGCCGTCCTGACCGAACAGACCGGCCGGCCCGGCGCCACGCGGGGAGCGCCGGGCTGGCTGGTGCCGGCGGTTGCGGCCGCGGCCGTCGTCGGCATCGTCGCCGCCGGCTTCGGCTTGGTCGCGAGTGTCGGGGACGACGGGGCCCAGCCCGCCCAGCCTCTGGGGAGTGACCCGGCGCTCCCCAGCACTGGCGCCGCCCGGCACCACGCCCTCCTCAGGCCCATCAACGGGCCCATCAACGGACGCGTCCAGTGTGCCTTCCGTCATCAAGCCGTCGAAGGGCACAACGGACGCAGGGGTTCCACCCCAGGAATCCGCGGTGTCCTGCGCCGAGGAGGTCCCGAACTTCCTCGAAGGTGCCTCGGAGCTGTCGAGCATCGCGTACGCCGGCGGCACCGCCACCCTCTTCGGCACCGGCGGCAAGTGGATCATCTGCGACGACTGGGCAGCGACCTCGGACGGTGGGTGCGCCGACGCTGTTCGGTGACGCGCCGACTGACGCGCCGCTGTCGAAGGACCTGGTCCGGATCAGCGAGAACTACTCCATGGAGGACGCTCACGTCGCCCAGTTCGTCGCGGGAGGTCCGCTGATCGACGGCGTGAAGTCGATCAGCTACGAGTTCCCGGACGGGCACACCGAGAAGGCCACGATGAACAACAAGATGTGGGCGATGGCCTACCTGCCCACCAGTGGTCCGCTGGTCGACGGCGGCCGGGCCCCGGGCTCGATCGGGGTGACTGTCACCCACGACGACGGCACGACCGAGGACTTCACGCTGCAGTGGGGACTGGACACCTGCGCCCAGATCAACCACGGCTGTTGAGGGAGAGCACCCGCCGACATCCCCGGAGGGGGTATCGCCGACTCGTCGGAAACGCACCGGAGGAGCGAAGCGGGGAGGGCGGCTTGCGACGTGTCGGCGCACGTGGGCAGGGCCCGCACGTAATACGCCGACCGCAACCCAGCGGGTTGGCTTGAACCGCAACCACGGCCCCAATCGACGAGCTCTGCTGGGACTGGACACCTGCGCCAGTCAACCTCAGCATCACTAGCATGGCCGGGTGAACCCGGCCCACGTGGACGTGCTGATCGTCGGCGCAGGTCTGTCCGGCGTCGGCGCAGCCGCACATCTGGCCCGCGACCAGCCCCGCACGTCGTACGCCGTCCTCGAACGCCGGGACGCGATCGGCGGCACCTGGGACCTGTTCCGCTACCCGGGCGTGCGCAGCGACTCCGACATGCACACGCTCGGCTACCGGATGCGTCCGTGGACCGGCGAGAAGGTGCTGGCTGACGGGGCCTCGATCAAGGCCTACGTCGAGGAGACCGCGGCCCGGTTCGGGGTCACCGAGAAGATCCGGTTCGGGCACCGGGTGACCCGCTTCTCGTGGGACAGCCGCACGGCGACGTGGACGGTCGACTTCGAGACCGCCGACGGTCCCGGAACCATCACCTGCGGCTTCCTGTGGGCCTGCACCGGCTACTTCGACTACGACGAGCCCTATGCGCCGACGTTCCCCGGCTTCGCCGACTTCGAGGGCCAGGTCGTGCACCCGCAGTCCTGGCCCGAGGACCTGGACCTCGCGGGCAAGTCGGTCGTCGTCATCGGCTCCGGAGCGACGGCGGTCACGCTGGTTCCGGCGATCGCCGGGCAGGCCGGTCACGTGACCATGCTCCAGCGGACTCCCTCGTACGTCCTGTCGGTACCAGGCGACGACCCGATGGCGCGCAGGGTCCGGCAGCTGCTGCCGCGGCGGACCGCCGCAGGGGTCGTCCGCTGGCGCAACATCCTGCTCCAGGCAGGGCTCTACCAGGTTTCTCGTCGTCGGCCGGCGTTCGTGAAGAAGGCGATCCACGCAGCTGCCAGCAAACAACTGCCCGAGGGTTACGACGTCGACGTCCACTTCGGGCCGCCGTACGCACCGTGGGACCAGCGGCTGTGCATCGTGCCGGACGGCGACCTGTTCGCCGCGATCCACAGCGGCGCGGCGTCGGTGGTGACCGGGCGGATCGAGACGTTCACGCCCTCCGGCATTCGGTTGACCGACGGCACCGAGCTCGAGGCCGATGTCGTGGTCACGGCTACGGGTCTTTCGCTCCTCGCCTTCGGCGGTGCCGAGCTGGTGGTCGACGGCGAGGAGGTGAAGCTTCCCGAGAAGGTCGCCTACCGGGGCCTGATGCTCGACGGCGTGCCGAACTTCGCCTACGTGATCGGCTACCCAAATGCGTCCTGGACGCTCAAGGCCGACCTGGTCTCGGAGTTCGTGGTCCGGCTGCTCCAGCGGATGGCCCGCGAGCGCTGGCAGGTGGTGACTCCGGTGCTGGGCGAGGACGTCGCGACCGAGCCGATGATGACCCTGCGCTCGGGCTACGTGCAGCGCTCGATCGACGACTTCCCCAAACAGGGGGACCGAGGGCCGTGGAAGATGCCGCACAACTACCTGCGCGATGTGATCGTCCTGCGGCACGCCGCCGTCGACGACCGTCGCTGCGGTTCTCCTGATCTTTCCACCCCTTCGGGTGGCGTGTTCTTGGGACCGCCTGCCTATGGTGGCCACCAGTCCCAGACGAAAGGACGACGTCATGAGTTTCGGAGACAAGCTCAAGCACCAGGCCGAGGAGGCCTCGGGCAAGGTCAAGGAGGCCACCGGCAAGGCCACTGACGACGAGTCGATGGAAGCCGAGGGCAAGGCCGACCAGAGCGAGGCCAACGTCAAGCAGGCCGGAGACAAGGCCAAGGACGCCGTCGAGGACGTCAAGGACGCGTTCAAGAACTGACCAACCAAGCTCGCCGCCCGGACCATACGCTGGTCCGGGCGGCGCCCTTTCGCAGCGAGTCAGCGGGGTCGGCTCAGCGGGTACGGCGCTCGATGGACTCGCGCTTGGTCTCGTTCATGGCTGACTCGTAGGCGTGGACCAGGCCCGCGATCGACAGTGGTTTCAGGCGCTCGACGAGGTCCTTCAGCTGCTCGGGCGACATGCCCTTCTCCTTGTACGCCGGCCAGACCTGGGTTCGGAACACCTCGGTGATCTCCTCGGCGATCGCGCGCCCGTGCTCGGCGTACACCTTCTGCGAGGCGATGGCCGCCGCAGTCGGGAAGCCCACGTCGACCAGACCCATGCGCGACCGAGAGGTGCGCGACCGCCACTTCGTAGCGCTGCCGGCCGGTCCGCGCGATCACGCCCAGCGCCTCCAGGGTCTCGAGATCGTCAGGGCTGAGCTTCCGGCCGGCGCGCTCGTAGAGCTCGGCCTTGGTCACCACCTCGGCATGCTCGGCCATCCACGGTGCGAGCAGCGTCCGGTGCAGGGCGATATCGGCTGGGCTGGCCTCCTCGGGGATCCGCGCGAGGTACCTCTCGATCGCGGAGAGCGTGAAGCCGTGCGCCTGGAGCTCCTTGACGAGCTCGAGCCGGACGAGGTGGTCGGTCGAGTAGTAGCCGGATCGGCCGCGCCGGATCGGCGGCGGCACCAGGCCGCGGGTGGTGTAGAACCGGATGTTCCGCACCCGCATGCCGACCCGGTTGCAGAGCTCGTCGAGCGTCATCAGCTCGCGCAGCTCCTGCACGGACTCTTCCATTCCCTACTCACTCCCGTCCGGAGGGTCCGTCCGCTCCCGTTGGTTGAGGAGGGCGCGCAGCGCCCGTCTCGAAACCGCGAGACAAAGCGCCCGTCCCTCCCGGTGGTTGAGGAGGGCGCGCAGCGCCCGTCTCGAAACCGCGAGACATAGGACACGTTGACCACAGTGACAGTAATGGTGTCACAATCATCAGGTCACATGCCCGAAACGAAATCAGGGAATCCATGGCTGAAGCATTCGTGTACGACCACCTGCGCACCCCACGTGGCCGGGGCAAGAAGAACGGCACACTCCACGAGGTGAAGCCCGTCGACCTCGTGGTCGGACTGCTCCACGAGCTTCAGGCCCGCAACCCCACCCTCGACACCAACCGCGTGGACGACGTCGTACTCGGCGTCGTGACCCCGATCGGGGACCAGGGCAGCGACATCGCCAAGACCGCCGCGATCAAGGCCGGTCTGCCGTACACCGTCTCCGGCGTCCAGCTCAACCGGTTCTGTGCATCGGGGCTCGAGGCCGTCAACCAGGCCGCCCAGCGGGTCCGCTCCGGCTTCGAGGACCTGATCATCGCCGGCGGCGTCGAGTCGATGAGCCGGGTGCCGATGGCTTCCGACGGTGGCGCCTGGGCGATGGACCCGGCCACCGCGCTGGCGACCAACTTCGTGCCCCAGGGGATCGGCGCCGACCTGATCGCCACGATCGAGGGCTTCGACCGCACCGCAGTGGACACCTTCGCCGCCCAGTCCAACGACCGGGCCGCCAAGGCCTGGGCCAACGGCTACTTCGCGCGGTCCGTCGTACCCGTCAAGGACCTCAACGGCATCACGGTCCTCGACCATGACGAGTTCATCCGCCCCGGCACGACCGCCCAGTCGCTGGCGGGGCTCAAGCCCAGCTTCGCGGAGATGGGTGAGCAGGCCGGGTTCGACGACGTTGCACTCGAGAAGTACCACTGGGTCGAGAAGATCAACCACGTCCACCACGCCGGCAACTCGTCAGGAATCGTCGACGGCTCCGCGCTGACCCTGATCGGTACCGAGCAGGTCGGCACCGACCTGGGCCTGACCCCGCGGGCGCGGGTCCTCGCGACCGCCGTCTCGGGCTCCGACCCGACGATCATGCTCACCGGCCCCGCCCCGGCGGCCCGCAAGGCGCTGGGCAAGGCCGGCCTGACCGCGGAGGACATCGACCTGTGGGAGATCAACGAGGCGTTTGCCGCCGTGGCGATGCGGTTCATGCGCGACATGGGCATCGACGACGAGGTCACCAACGTCAACGGCGGCGCGATCGCCATGGGCCACCCCCTGGGTGCGACCGGCGCGATGCTCGTCGGCACCCTGATCGACGAGCTGGAGCGGCGCGACCAGCGCCGAGGCCTCGCCACGCTGTGCGTCGGTGGCGGCATGGGGATCGCCACCATCATCGAGCTCGTCTGAGCCTGCCTCTCGGTGGTCGAGGAGGTTGCGCAGCAACCGTCTCGAGACCACTCCGTCGGTGGCGAGGAGGACTGCAACAGCATCGACCAGCACCGACAGGCTCGACCACCGAAAGCACTGGCTCGACCACCGAAGCACAGGCTCGACCACCGAAAGCGCCGTGCGCTACGAACGTGACGCCGACGGGTCGTCACCCTCACCCTCGACGACCCTGGTGCCAGCGCGAACACCATGAACGCCAGCTACCGGACCGCCATGCACGACGCCGTCGAACGGCTGTACGACGAGGTCGAGGACGTCGTCGGCGTGGTCGTGACCAGCGCCAAGAAGACCTTCTTCGCGGGCGCGGACCTCAAGGGGGTCACCGGGGCGCTCGACGCCGAGACGATCTTCACCACCCTCGAGGGGATGAAGGCCGACCTGCGTCGCCTCGAGACCTACCCGCGGCCGGTGGTGGCCGCGATCAACGGGGCAGCCCTGGGCGGTGGCCTCGAGATCGCGCTTGCGACCAACCACCGGATCGCGGTCGAGGGTCGCTACGACATCGGCCTGCCGGAGTCGCAGCTCGGGCTCCTGCCCGGTGGCGGCGGCGTCACCCGCGTCGTACGCATGCTCGGCATCCAGCCGGCGCTCATGGACGTCCTGCTCCCGGGCACCCGGTTCCAGCCGTCGGCCGCCCAGGCCAAGGGCCTGATCGACGAGATCGTGGCGGCCGATGAGCTGATCCCGGCCGCGAAGGCGTGGATCGTCGCGAACAAGGATGACGCCGAGGCCGCCAAGAACCCGTGGGACCGCGACGGCTTCCGGATCCCCGGTGGAGACCCGCGCAGCCCCAAGTTCGCCCAGTTCCTGCCGATGTTCCCGGCGTTGCTGCGCCAGCAGACCAAGGGAGCGGACTACCACGCGCCCCGGGCCATCCTGTCCAGCGCGATCGAGGGCGCCCAGGTCGACTTCGACACCGCCTCGCGGATCGAGTCGCGCTACCTGACCAAGCTGGCCGCCGGCCAGCAGGCGAGGAACATGATCCAGGCGTTCTTCTTCGACCTCCAGGCGATCAACTCCGGGTCGCTGCGACCCGCGGGCATCCCGCCGTACAAGGCGGTCAAGGTGGGCGTGCTGGGCGCCGGCATGATGGGCGCCGGCATCGCCTACTCGTGTGCGCGGGCCGGCATGGACGTCGTCCTCAAGGACGTGTCCGCCGAGAACGCCGAGAAGGGCAAGTCCTACAGCGAAAAGCTGCTCGACAAGGCCATCTCCCGGGGCAAGTCGACCGAGGAGAAGAAGGTCGAGCTGCTCGGCCGGATCACGGCGACTGCCGACGCTGTCGACCTCGCGGGTTGCGACCTCGTCATCGAGGCCGTCTTCGAGGACCCGTCCCTCAAGCACAAGGTGTTCGCCGAGATCCTGCCCCACGTCAACCCGGACGCCCTGCTGTGCTCCAACACCTCGACGCTTCCGATCACCGGGCTCGCCGACGGTGTGGACCGCCCCAAGGACTTCATCGGCCTGCACTTCTTCTCGCCGGTCGACAAGATGCCGCTGGTCGAGATCATCCGCGGCGAGCAGACCTCCGACGAGGCCCTCGCGAAGGCGTACGACGTCGTCCAGCAGATCAGGAAGACCCCGATCGTCGTCAACGACAGCCGCGGCTTCTACACCTCGAGGGTCATCGGCACGATGGTCAACGAGGGTCTGGCGATGCTCGGCGAGGGCGTGCACCCGATGTCGCTGGAGCGCGCGGCGACGCAGGCCGGCTACCCGGTCGGCACCCTTCAGCTCAGCGACGAGCTCAATCTCGAGCTGATGAAGAAGATCCAGAAGGCGACCAAGGACGCGGTCGAGGCCGCGGGTGCGACGTACCCGTCGCATCCGTCGGAGCAGGTCATCGACACCATGCTCTCCCTGGGCCGACCGTCCCGGCTCAAGGGCGCGGGCTTCTACGAGTACGTCGACGGCCGGCGCGCCGGGCTGTGGCCCGGGCTCGCCGAGGCCTTCCCGGTGGCCGAGGAGCAGCCGCCGCTGGAGGACGTCAAGGACCGGATGCTCTTCGCCGAGGCTCTCGAGACCGCGAAGTGCTTCGAGGAGGGCGTCATCGAGTCCGCTGCGGCGGCCAACATCGGCTCGATCATGGGCATCGGCTTCCCGCCCCTGACCGGCGGGGCCGCCCAGTTCATGACCGGCTACGAGAGCGCGTCCGGTCAGATCGGGCTGAAGGCGTTCGTGAGGCGGGCCGACGAGCTCGCCGAGACGTACGGCGACCGCTTCACGCCCACCCCCCGCCTGCGTGAGATGGCCGACAACGACGAGTCCTTCCCTCGCTGACCCCGTTTCGCCTCCAAAACGAGCCGGGTCGATCAGACTGAGGCGGTGACCGACTACTCCCGACTCGACGCCGAGGTGGCATCGGCTGCCCATTCCGAGGGTGGCGGTGTGCCGCTCGTCGACGTACGTGCCCTGCACGTGCGGTTCGGGACGGTCGACGCAGTGCTCGGAGTCGACCTCCAGGCACACGCGGGGCAAGCCACGGCCTTGCTGGGCCGCAACGGGGCCGGGAAGTCCACGACGATGCGGGTCCTCGCGGGGGTGATCCCGCCGACCGGCGGCGTCGTGTAGGTTGCGGGCCACGACCTGCGCACCGATCTGATGGCCGCCAAGCGCAGCAGCGGCTACTGCCCCGACGTTGGCGGCCTCGTGCCGCGGGCCACGCCCTGGGAGCACCTGCAGCTCTCCGCTCAGCTGAGACGGCTCGGGCCGGGCTGGGAGACGCGAGCCCGCGACCTGCTCGAGCGATTCGAGCTCGGTGACGTAGCGCACCGGATCACCGCCGGCTTCAGCCACGGCATGGGCCGACGGATGTCGGTCGTCCTGGCGGCGTTCCACGAGCCCGAGGTACTTCTTCTGGATGAGCCCTTCGACGGCGTCGACCCGATCGGCGTCGAGGCCACCCAGGAAGTCATCGCGGACGCCCGGGCGCGCGGTGCCTGCGTCCTGATCTCCACACACCTGCGCGATCTGGCGGTCGAGTCCTGCACCAGCGCGGTCGTCCTGCGGGGCGGAGCCCGGGTCGCAACCGTCGCTGCCGAGGAGCTCGGCGGAGAGGACGGGGCGCGTGCCTACCGTCACCTCCTGGACTGACGCACTGCGCGACACCCGCTCCCTGATCCGCTTCCGGATGGCGACGATCCGCAAGCGGCGGCGACTTCGCTTGAGCATCGCGACCCTTGGGGTGCTGACCCTTGCCACCGCCAGCGTGCCGGCCTTCCTGCCGGGGGCCGCCGACTACGACCGCAGCCACGGCTACGCGTTCGACATCTTCCTGCTCCTGCCGTCGGTGTACGCCGGGTTCCTGATGCTGGCCGCGATCTCAGCGGTCGCGTCCGGCGGCGGCCGGGAACTGGTCCCACGCGAGCAAGGCGTCGCGTTTCCGATCAGCCCGGCGGTCGACCACCTCGGCGCGCTGCTGATGGCGCCGCTCAACATCGCCTGGCTGTTGCAAGGATGGCTCCTGCTCGGAGCGACGGCGTACGTCGTCGGCCCGAGCGCCGTCGCCTTCGCGCAGGTCGTCGCCGTGCTCTGGCTGTTCCTGGCCACCGCAGTTGCGCAGGTCGTCGCGTGGACCATGGAGGCGATTCGTCGCGGTCCGCACGGGATCGCCATCGCGAGGACCCTCATCGGTGCGGTCGCGGGAGGCGCCGGCCTGGTATTCGCCACCGGACACCTCAACGCCGTCCTCGACGGTCTGCCGACCGTCTACCTCATCGCCGGTCTCGCCACCCTGGCCGATGGCCTCAGCCTCGTCTGGCCGATCACCGTGCTGGTCCTCGCGGCCTCGGCCGCCGGCGCCGTACTCCTCGGAGTCCTGCCGGCGCGTGCCGCGCTCGCCCGAGCCGCCCGCGACGAGGCCAGGATCGAGACCGGTACCTACCCGGCCCGTCGGAACCCGTCGTCCGACCTCGGCGCGTTGGTCCGCCTCGACCGGGCAGCGGTGTGGCGTGCGGTGTCCTTGCGTCGCGGGATCCTGCTGCTGGCCGTCGCGCCAGGGCTGATCGCGTTCTCTGGGGATCTGAAGTGGGAGCTGCTCACGATCCTGCCCGGCCTCGTCACCAGCGGTGCCGCACTGTTGTTCGGAGTCAACGCCTGGTGTCTCGACGGTCGCGGCGCGCTCTGGCGCGACAGCCTGCCCGCCGATCCCTCCGTGGCGTTCGCCGCTCGGACGCTCGTCCTCCTCGAGCTGCTGCTGGTCAGCTCCGCGGCCTCGCTGCTGCTTGCCGCCCTGCGTGCGGGCACACCCACCGCAGCCGAGGCCACCGCCCTCTTGTGCACGTGGCTGGTCGTCGCGTTCCAGGTGGTGTCGCTGTCGATGCGGTGGTCGGTGAAGCGGCCCTTCGCCGTCGACCTGCGCAGCGCCAGGGCGACCCCGGCACCGCCGTTGGTCATGGTCGGCTACTCGACGCGGCTGGCGCTCTCGACGACGATCACGGGGCTGGTGTTCTCGGGGCTGGCCACCGTGTCGGACTGGCGTGCGTCCGTGCTGCTCGCCATCCCGCTGCTGGTCTTCCCCGTCGTCCGGCTGGTCCGCGCCCGCCAGGCCTGGGCCGAGCCAGTGGAGCGGAGCCGGGTCGTCGCTACCGTCGCTGCCTAGTCTTCCGGGGCGTCCCGATCAGTTCGGGTCACTTCGGGGCCTTTGCCTGGCAGGCGCTGGAGGCGGCGTCGAACTTCGTGATCGCGGCGCTCTCGGTCTTGCCCGACGCCCGATCCGCGCTCGCGGCCTTCCAGTCGTCCTCGTCGATCTCCTTCATGCAGGTCACGTAGTCGTCGACCTTGGCCAGCTCGGCCGCGTCGACACTCTTGCCGGCAGGGTTGTTCTCCTTGAGGTACTTGGTCACCTCGTCCCAGTCGATGCAGTCGTACTCCGCGGTGGCGAGGGCGTCGGCGCTCTCGTCGGAGACCTTCCCGACCTTTGAGAAGTCGTCGGTTGCCTCGTTGTCCGCGGTGAGCACCTTGTCCTCGACCAGCCGGTCCACGCCGGCCTCGTCGACGAGGGTCTCGGCGAAGCAGTGCGGGAATTCCTCACCGAAGAACTTGGCGCTGCTGGCATTCTCCTTGGACCCGAACAGTGTCGTCAGGCTGTCGATGGCCTTGGTCTCGTCGGCCGTGTGCGTCGACTCGGTCGGATCGTCCCCAGCCTTCTCCTTGGCGTCGTCCCCGCAGCCGGTGAGCGTGAAGAACAACAAGGTGGCGGCCGCGGCGGCGATGATCTGGCGGTGCATGGGATTCCCGTCTATGGAGGGCACAAGTGACCTATCGTGCCACGCCGACCCAACGCCGGCGGCGACGAACCGTCTCCACAGGCCGCAGGTAGGGTCGCGCGCATGCAGTTCTCCACCTCAACGCGACCACGGCGGAGCCGGGCGGGTCCGCGACGAGGACGCCTTCGACGTGGAGGCCGTGGCGGCGTGGTTGTCCGACCACGCCGGCATTGACGGGACCCCCGCCGTTCGGCAGTTCCCGGGTGGGGCGTCGAACCTGACCTACCTGTTGTCGTACGACGACCAGGACCTGGTGCTGCGTCGACCACCTGCGGGCGCGAAGGCCAAGAGTGCCCACGACATGGGGCGCGAGTACCGCATCCAGTCCGGGCTCAAGCCGGTCTTCGGACTGGTGCCGGCGATGGTCGGGTTCTGCGAGGACGCCGGCGTGATCGGTTCGGACTTCTACGTGATGGAGCGGCTCGAGGGCACGATCCTCCGCAAGGACTTCCCCCGTGACTGGCCGCTCTCCGAGGCCGAGATCTCCACGCTGTGCCGCAACGCGATCGACGTACTCATCGACCTGCATGCCGTGGACCCGGTGGCCGCCGGGCTCGAGGACCTCAGCCGAGGCGAGGGGTACGTCGGCCGCCAGGTCGCCGGGTGGTCGAAGCGGTTCCGGGCCGCCCGCACCCCCGATGTCGGTGACTATGAACGAGTCATGGAGTGGCTCGACGAGCACCAGCCGGCCGACGTCGGCAGCTGTCTGATCCACAACGACTTCAGGTTCGACAACCTCGTGCTGGCCGCCGACGACCCACTGCGGATCGAGGGCGTCCTGGACTGGGAGATGGCCACGATCGGCGACCCGCTGATGGACCTCAGCGGCACGCTGGCCTACTGGGTGGAGTCGTCCGACGACGAGTTCGCCCAAGGCTTCCGGAGGCAGCCGACCACCTCGCCGGGAATGTGGAAACGGGCCGACGTCCTCGCCCACTACGCCGACCGGACCGGACGCTCGGTCACCCCGGACCAGTGGCGGTTCTACGAGGTCTTCGCCCTCTTCCGGCTGGCCGTGATCGCGCAGCAGATCTACTACCGCTACTTCCACGGGCAGACCCACAACGACGCGTTCGCCGAGTTCGGTGACGGCGCCCGCTACTTCGAGGGCCGCTGCCTGGCCCTCATCGACGCCTGATGGGCCAGATCCTCCTGGTCCGGCACGGCCAGGCCTCCTGGGGCGCCGACGACTACGACGTCCTGTCGCCGCTCGGTGAGGAACAGTCCGGCGTCGTGGGGTCCGCGCTGCGAGCGTTCGCGCCCGACCTCGTCGTACACGGAACGATGCGGCGCCAGCAGCGCACGGCTGAACTGGCGGGTTCCGCGGCCGGCTGGAAGGCTCAGCCGGTCGTGGATCCGGACTGGAACGAGATGGACCACCTGGCCCTTCTCGCCGCCGTCCCACGTGACTTCGAGGGCGAACCCGACCGGGCCCAGTTCCAGACCTGGTTCGAGACGGCCACCGACCGCTGGACCTCGGGTGCCAGCGACTCCGACTACGACGAGCCCTACCCGGCGTTCCGGCAGCGGGTGCTTGCCGGGCTGGAGCGGCTCGCCGATGTCGGTTCCGCCGTCGTCTTCACCTCCGGCGGCCCGATCGCGATCGCCACGTCCATGCTGCTCGACGGCGACGTCGCCACCTATCGAAAGCTCGCGCCGGTCCTCGTCAACACCTCGATCACCCGCATCGTCTCCGGCCGCCGCGGCCTCACCCTGCTGTCCTTCAACGAGCACAGCCACCTTTCGCCGGATCAGCTGACCTACCGCTGAGTGGGTGTTGTTGCGGTAGTCCGAGACGAAATGGCTCCTCCGCACGGCGTGTCGGGAGCCATTTCGTCTCGGACTATCCGTCCGTCCGGCGGCCTGACGTACTCCATCTGGGTGGGGTACGGCGGGAACTCGGACTCCTGCTCGAGCCCGGTCGGCACCCAGCCGAGGTGTTCGTAGAGACCCCGGGCGCGATGGTTGTCGACCAGGCACCACAGACTGACCGGGCCGTCGATCCGGGCGCAGGCGGCCTCGAGGAGGGTGCGGGCCAGTCCGGTGCCCCACCGATCCGGGTGTACGGCGAGGTGCCGGATGGTCCGGAGGTCATGCACGACCAGCCCCTCGATGCCGTCCGGACCGTCCGCGACGAGCGTCGTACAACCGGGATCGTCGAGCACGATCCGCCAGCGGGCGAGCACGTCGTCGTCCGGATATGGATACTGATCCGGTGGGAAGATGTGCCCAAGCGCGACCAGGTTCGCTGCGCGTTCGAGATCGCGTAACGCGACGATGTCGGCGTCGTTTGCTGTCCTGAGCACCCCAACATGCTGACAGGTGGAACATGATGACCGGACGGGTCTGCATCATCGGGGCCGGTTCCTGCGGCATCACCGCGGCGCAGGTGCTGGCCGCGCGCGGCGTCGACTACGACTGCTTCGAGATGGGTTCCGACGTCGGCGGCAACTGGCGCTACGACAACGACAACGGGGTGTCGTCGGCCTACCGCTCGCTCCACCTCAACACCTCGCGGGACGCGACCGGGTTCGCGGCGTACCCGATGCCCAAGGATCTTCCCGACTACCCGAACCACTGGCAGGTCGCCGCCTACTTCGACGACTTCGTGGAGCACTTCGGGCTGCGGGAGCGGATCACCTTCCGCACCGAGGTGCTCAAGGTGACAGCCGACGACGGCGGGTACGCCGTCACGATCCGACCGCGCGACGGCGGCGACCCCGAGACCCGCCACTACGACCACGTGCTGGTCGCCAACGGCCACCACTGGGACGCCCGCTGGCCCGAGCCGGGGTTCCCTGGCGAGTTCACGGGGGAGGAGATTCACGCCCACCACTACCGGACGCCGGACGTCTTCCAGGGCAAACGCGTGGTGGTGCTCGGCATCGGCAACTCGGCCACCGACATCGCCGTCGAGGCGTCCCGCGTGGCGGCCGCGACGTACCTCGCCATGCGCCGGGGCGCGCACATCCTGCCGAAGTTCATCTTCGGCATGCCCACCGACAAGCTGACCAACACGCCGCTGGCCGGGGCACCCCTGGCGCTGCAGTCACTCACCATGCGGGCTCTTCTGCGGGTGACCGTCGGCAAGATGACCGACTACGGGCTGCCGAAGCCCGACCACAAGGTGCTGCACGCCCACCCGACGATCAGCGGCGACCTGCTCAGCCGGCTCGGCCACGGCGACATCACCGTCAAGCCGAGCGTCGCCCGGTTCGACGGCCCCCGCGTCGAGTTCACCGACGGGTCGTCGGTGGAGGCCGACGTGGTCGTCTACTGCACCGGCTACCGCGTGAGCTTCCCGTTCCTCGACGAGTCGTTTGCGGTCAGCGCGGACAACCACATCGACCTCTACCGCCGGGTGGTGTCCGTGGACCACCCTGGCCTCTACTTCATCGGGCTGCTCCAGCCGATCGGGGCGGTGATGCCGCTCGCCGAGCAGCAGGCGCACTGGGTCGCCGACCTGATCACCGGCACCTGCCGCCTGCCGTCCGCGGGGAAGATGCGCGCGCAGATCGCGTCGTACGACCGGAAGCTGAGGAAGAGGTACGTCGCGAGCAAGCGGCACACCATCGAGGTCGACGCCCATGCCTACAAGGCCGAGCTCCTCAGGGAGCGGAAGCGGGCTCGTGTCTAGCGGGCTTCGGGCTGCTTGATCACGACCGTGCCGAGGATCTTGTCGGTCAGCGTCTGGTTCTTGTCGTCCCAGAGCGGCCACAGATAGTCGATGTAGATGACCTGGTTGATCACCCCGTGCAGCAGCCACCTGAGCACACAAGAGCCGACACCGGCGGGCTGGCCGGTGGCTTCGCGAGATCGTCCGGATGCCGACCTTCCGCTTGCCGTAGGTGTAGCCGGTGCGGCCCTGGTCGAGCATGTAGTTCGTGACGTAGCGCCAGATGCCGTAGACGATGGCAGCGAGCAGCACCGACACCGCCGAGGATGATGAGCTGCGGTGCCGGCGCCTGAGTCGTTGGCGGCCATCCCGCCGCCGATGATGAGCAGCACGACACCGACGAACTCGCCGACCAACGCCGGCCACATGTAGAACACGTCCCACAGCGTGCGCCACCGCGCGGTCACCCCAACCCGCGTATCCCCCGCCGGGCGCAACCGGCGCCTGCCCGTAGCCCTGGTAGCCGGGCTGGGCGGCGTACTGCGGGGCGCCGTACTGACCGGCCGGCGGGTAGGGCTGTTGCTGTTGCCCGTACGGCGGCGGCTGTTGCTGTTGTCCGTACTGCGGTTGCTGGGGCTGTCCGTACGGCGGGGGTTGCTGCTGTTGCCCGTACTGCGGTTGTTGGGGTTGTGCGTACGGCGGCGGCTGCTGGGGCTGCCCGTAGGGCGGCGGCTGCTGGTAGCCCGGATTGCCGGACTGCGGCGCCGTCGGGGACCCCGCGGGTCGGATCCGGGTCTGGGAATCGTCGTCGGCGGGGGGCGGGCCGGGCGGAACCTGCGGCGGGGGGCCGTCGTTGGACATCGAGTCTCCTGTGGTCGGCTTCGTCGAGTGCACCTGCCCGTGACTCAACCTTGCCAAACCGCGGGACGTCAACACAGAAAAAGTCAGGCTTGACTGTTTCTGTGCGCGGAGCGACATGCTGACTCAGGTGACCAGCATCCGCGTTCCCCAGGAGGAACGGACCCGCGCGATGCGGGCGCGGTTGCTGGAAGCCACGATCGAGTCCCTGGTCGAGCGCGGCTGGGCCGGTACGTCGACCACGGTGGTCTCGCAGCGCGCGGGCGTTTCGCGCGGCGCGCAGCTGCACCACTTCCCGACCAAGAACGCCTTGGTGCTGGCCGCGGTCGAGCACCTGAGTGAGGCGCGAAGAGCCGAGCTCCGGACCGCGGCCGCGACGCTGCCGACCGGGCCTCGACGCACCCGGGCGGTGCTGGGGGTCCTGGCGGAGCACTTCACCAGCCCGATCTTCACCGCCGCCCTCGAGCTGTGGGTCGCGGCCCGCACCGACGCCCAGCTGCTGGCCGCGGTCGGCCCGCTCGAGCAGCGCGTCGGCCGGGAGGTGCACCGCCTGACCGTCGACCTGCTGGGCGTGGACGAGTCCCGGCCCGGAACCCGGGAGCTGGTCCAGGCGACCCTGGACCTCGTCCGCGGGCTCGGGCTCGCGAACACGATCAGTGACGATCGCCGGCGCCGCAACCGCATCCTCGACGCCTGGGCCGACCTGCTCGACGTACACCTCGCGGAGCCCGCATGAACATCCTCGACTCCGTGCTCACGGACCTGGCCGCGGAGACTGCCGAGCTCGACGACCTCGTCGCCCCGCTCGACGAGGCGGGCTGGCGGACCGCGACGCCGGCCATCGGATGGGACATCGCCCATCAGATAGCGCACCTGACCTGGACCGATCGGGCCGCCGTCCTCGCCGCCACGCGCGACCCCGACTGGGACCACGTCATCGCCGCCGCCATGGAGGATCCGTCCGGCTTCGTCGACAAGGCCGCGTCGCACGCGGCCCGCGCGCCGGGCCACGACCTCCTGACTCACTGGCGGCACGCCCGCGAGACCCTCGCCGAGGTGCTGCGCTCGGTGCCGTCGGGCCAGAAGATCTCCTGGTTCGGGCCGCCGATGAGTGCGACCTCGATGGCGACCGCGCGGTTCATGGAGACCTGGGCGCACGGCCTCGACGTCGCCGACGCGCTGGGCGTACGCCGTCAGCTCACCGACCGGATCCGGCATGTCGTCCACCTCGGAGTGCGGACCCGCGACTTCTCCTTCGCCACCCACGGCAAGGACGCGCCGGCCTCGGAGTTCCGGGTGGAGCTGACCTCGCCCTCGGGGGAGCTGTGGACGTTCGGGCCGGAGACCGCCGACCAGCGGGTCACCGGGTCCGCAGCCGACTTCGCGTTGCTGGTCACCCAGCGACGGCACCGGGCCGACGTCGACCTGGTGGCCGAAGGCGCGGACGCCGACCGCTGGCTCGACTACGCGCAGGCCTTCGCCGGCCTGCCCGGCCCAGGGCGGCCGCCCGAATGAGTCTCGACAGGCTCGACCACCGACTCGACAGGCTCGACCACCAACGCGCGCTGCGGATCGGGAACTGCTCCGGCTTCTACGGCGACCGCTTGTCGGCGATGCGCGAGATGCTCCTCGGCGGGGAGCTGGACGTCCTGACCGGTGACTACCTCGCCGAGCTGACCATGCTGATCCTCGGCAGGGACGCCGCGAAGGACCCGTCCCTGGGCTATGCGCGCACCTTCGTCCGTCAGCTCGAGGACTGCCTCGGGCTGGCGCTCGAGCGCGGCGTGAAGATCGTGTCCAATGCCGGCGGGCTCAACCCGGCCGGCCTGGCGACGCGCCTGGGCGAGGTCGCGGCCGGGCTCGGGCTGGCCCCGGCCATCGCCCGCGTCGAGGGCGATGACCTGCGCTCGATGGGCTTTCCGGGCGCGTTGACCGCGAACGCCTACCTGGGTGGGTTCGGGATCGCGGCCGCGCTGTCGGCGGGGGCCGACATCGTGGTCACCGGCCGGGTCACCGACGCCTCGCTGGTGGTCGGGCCCGCGGTTGCGCACTTCGGCTGGACGCTACGCCTCGCTCGACGAGCTCGCGGGCGCGGTCGTGGCCGGCCACGTGCTGGAGTGCGGCGCGCAGGCCACGGGCGGGAACTTCTCCGGATTCCGGACCCTGGACCACTCGGCGCCGTTGGGCTTCCCGGTCGCGGAGATCGCTGCGGACGGGTCGTCGGTGATCACCAAGCACGACGGCACCGGTGGCGCGGTCACGGTCGACACGATCACCGCGCAGCTGGTCTACGAGATCCAGTCCACGCAGTACCTCGGCCCCGACGTCACCACCCTGCTCGACTCGATCGAGCTGACCCAGTCCGGCCCGGACCGGGTCGCGATCACCGGTGTCCGCGGCACGCCGCCCCCGGCCCAGCTCAAGGTGTGCGTCAACGAGCACGGCGGCTTCCGCAACAGCGTCGAGTTCGTGCTGACCGGCCTCGATGTGGAGGCCAAGGCGGACTGGGTGCGCACCCAGCTCGACCCGATCGCTCGCCGACTCCCCGCCCGCGTCGGTGACCTGGGATCGGACGTCTGCGCCGCACCTGGACGCCGACACCGAGGAAGCCGCGTCCTGCCTGCTCCGGTGCACGGTCAAGGACCCGTCCGCCTCGGCTGTCGGACGTGGGTTCACTGCCCCAGCGGTTGAGCTGGCGCTCGCGTCGTACCCCGGTTTCACGATGACCGGACCGCCGGCCCCGGCAACGCCGTACGGCATCTATCGGGCCGAGTACGTCGACCGGGCCGCCGTCACGCACACCGTCGTCCACGCGGATGGCCGGCGGGAAGTCATCGCCGATCCGACCGAGGTCTCGACGACTGCGACCCACGAGGAGGGCAGGCGGCCGTCTCCCTACCCGGCGCCGCGTGACCAGCTCAACCGGCGGGTCCCGCTCGGCACGTTCGTGCACGCCCGTTCCGGCGACAAGGGCGGCGACGCGAACCTCGGGCTCTGGGTCGCCCACGACGGCTCACCCAAGTACGACGCCCGGGTGACCTGGCTGTCCAAGCTGATCACCGCGAAGAAGATCCGGGAGCTGGTCCCAGAAGCCGCCGACCTCGACATCCACGTCTACAACCTGCCCAACCTGGGCGCGGTCAACGTGGTGATCAGCGGGTTGCTCGGCGACGGCGTGGCCGCATCGACCCGGTTCGACCCGCAGGCCAAGGGACTCGGCGAATGGGTGCGGTCGCGGATGGTGCACGTCCAGGAGGATCTGCTATGAGCGAGCAGGCCGCGAGCGGTCGAGCCGGTTGAGACCGCGACCGATCGCGACCGTGACGTGCCCTTCGCGAGACCGCGCGGGAGTTCGTACGGCGCGAGGTGGCACCGCATCTCCAGGACTGGGAGGACGCCGGATCGGTGCCGCGCTCGTTGCACGCCGCGGCCGCGAAGCAGGGACTGCTGGGCGTCTCGTTCCCGGAGTCGGTCGGCGGGTCGGGCGGGGACCTCCTCGACTCGGTCGCGATGCAGGAAGCGTGCTTCGAGGCCGGCGCTTCCAGCGGGCTGATGGCGGCACTGTTCACCGGCGGGATCGCGCTGCCACACATCGTGGCGTCCGGCAACGCCGACCTCGTCGACCGGTTCGTCCGGCCGGTGCTGGCCGGCGAGAAGATCGGGTCGCTTGCGATCACCGAGCCCGGAGGCGGGTCCGACGTCGCGGCGATCACCACCAAGGCCGCGCGCGACGGCGACCACTACGTCGTCAACGGGTCCAAGACCTTCATCACGTCGGGGGTGCGCGCCGACTTCGTGACCGCCGCCGTACGCACCGGCGGACCGGGCCATGGCGGCGTCTCGCTCCTCGTCATCGAGAAGGACACGCCCGGGTTCACCGTCGACCGGTCGCTGGCCAAGATGGGCTGGCACTGCTCGGACACGGCGTCGCTGTCGTTCGTGGACGCGCACGTGCCGGTCGCCAACCTGGTCGGCGCGGAGAACTCGGGGTTCGCCCAGATCGCCGAACAGTTCGTGGTCGAGCGGATCGCGTTGGCCGTGCACGCCTACGGGATCGCGGCCCGGTCGCTCGCGCTGACCGCCGCCCACTGCCGCTCCCGCGACACCTTCGGCGCCCCACTCGTCACCCGCCAGGTCGTCCGGCACCGGCTGGTCGAGATGCACCGGCAGGTCGAGGTCGCGCGGACCTACACCCGGTCGGTCGCCGCCCGCCACGTCGCCGGCGAAGACGTGATCGCCGACGCCTGCCTGGCCAAGCAGACCGCGGTCGACTGCGCGACGTACGTCTGCGACCAGGCGGTCCAGCTGCACGGCGGCACCGGCTACCTGCACGGGACCGAGGTCGAACGGCACTACCGCGACGCCCGGATCCTGCCCATCGGGGGAGGGGCCAACGAGGTGCTGACCGACCTGGCCGCGAAGCTGCTTGGGGTACACGTCATGAGCGAGGACGTGGTCTCGACAGGCTCGACCAGCGAGGGGCTCGACCAGCGAGGAGTCGGCGGAGCTGCGATGCTGGCGAAGCTCGCCGAGCTGGACGCCGAACACGCCAAGGCCGTCGCCGGCGGCGGACAGAAGTACGTCGACCGCCACCATGCGCGCGGCAAGCTGCTGCCACGGGAGCGGATCGAGCTGCTGATCGACCCGGGCTCGGCGTTCCTCGAGCTCTCGCCGCTGGCCGGCTGGGGTTCGGACTTCAACGTCGGCGCGTCGCTGGTGACCGGGATCGGGGTGGTCGAGGGCGTCGAGTGCATGATCACCGCCAACGACCCGACCGTGAAGGGCGGCGCCTCGAACCCGTGGACGGTCAAGAAGGGCTTCCGGGCCGGGCAGATCGCCGAGGAGAACCGGTTGCCGACGATCTCGCTGGTCGAGTCCGGTGGGGCGGACCTGCCGACGCAGAAGGAGATCTTCATCCCCGGCGGCAAGGCCTTCCGCGACCTCACCCGCGCCAGCGCGCGCAAGCAGCCGACGATCGCGCTGGTGTTCGGCAACTCGACCGCCGGCGGCGCGTACATCCCCGGCATGAGCGACTACACGGTGATGGTCAAGGGACAGGCCAAGGTCTTCCTCGGCGGCCCGCCGCTGGTGAAGATGGCGACCGGCGAGGAGTCCGACGACGAGTCGCTCGGCGGCGCGGAGATGCATGCGCGGGTGTCCGGGCTGGCCGACTACCTCGCCGTCGACGAGCTGGACGCGATCCGGATCGGCCGGCGGATCGTGGCCAGGCTGAACTGGCGCAAGGCGCGCCCTTCGGTGGTCGAGGCCGACGTTCGCGGAGCCGGATGCGGACCCTGACGGCCTCCTGGACCTGATCCCCACCGACCTCAAGGAACCGTTCGACCCGCGCGAGGTGATCGTCCGCGTCTGCGACGGCCGCGGACCCGGCAACGAGGTCGTCTTCGACGAGTTCAAGCCGCTGTACGGACCGTCGTTGGTCACCGGCTGGGCGAAGCTGCACGGCCGCCAGATCGGCATCCTCGCCAACGCCCAGGGCGTGCTGTTCAGCGAGGACGCGCAGAAGGCCACCCAGTTCATCCAGCTGGCCAACCAGATCGACGTACCGCTGCTGTTCCTGCACAACACGACCGGCTACATGGTGGGCAAGGACTACGAGCAGGGCGGCATCATCAAGCACGGCGCGATGATGATCAACGCGGTGTCCAACTCAACGGTCCCGCATCTGTCGATCATCATGGGGGCGTCGTACGGCGCCGGGAACTACGGGATGAACGGCCGCGCCTACGACCCGCGGTTCCTGTTCACCTGGCCCTCGGCGAAGTCCGCGGTGATGGGTCCGGCGCAGCTCGCGGGCGTGCTCTCGATCGTCGCCCGGGCCGCGTCGGAGGCCCGCGGGACGCCGTACGACGAGGAGGCGGACGCCGGCATGCGCGCCTTCATCGAGCAGTCCGTCGAGGAGCAGAGCCTGCCGTTCTTCCTGTCCGGGATGCTGTACGACGACGGCGTGATCGACCCGCGTGACACCCGGACCGTGCTCGCCATCTGCCTGTCCGTGATCGACAACGCGCCCTACGAGGGCACCGACCGCTTCGGCGTTTTCAGGATGTGACACGATGACCCGCCCCCGTGCGCTCGAGCGAACGAGCCTGGAGATGCCACGGCCATCCAGAGACTCCTCGTCGCCAACCGGGCCGAGATCGCCAGCCGGGTCTTCCGGACCTGCCGCCGACTCGGGATCGAGACCGTCGCTGTCCACTCCGACGCCGATGCCGCGCTGCCCTACGTCCGCGAGGCCGACGTCGCCGTACGACTGCCTGGCAACGCTCCTGCGGAGACCTACCTGCGCATCGACCTCGTCATCGCGGCCGCGAGGAAGGCCGGCGCCGACGCGATCCATCCCGGCTACGGCTTCCTCTCCGAGAACGCCGAGTTCGCTCGCGCCGTCATCGACGCCGGGCTCGTCTGGGTCGGCCCGGCGCCCGCCTCGATCGAGGCGATGGGGTCGAAGGTCGCGGCGAAGAAGCTGATGGAGTCCGCGGGCGTGCCGGTGCTGGGATCGCTCGCCGTGGAGACCGCCAGCGAGGCGGACCTGCCACTGATCGTGAAGGCGTCGGCAGGCGGCGGCGGGCGCGGCATGCGCATCGTCCGCTCGCTGACCGAGCTCCCCGACCAGGTTGCCGCCGCCTCGGCCGAGGCCGGCAGTGCGTTCGGGGACCCGACGGTCTTCGTCGAGCCGTACGTCGAGCACGTTCGCCACGTCGAGGTCCAGGTCGTGGGCCACTCCGGCGGCGTACTCGTCCTCGGCGAGCGGGACTGCTCGCTCCAGCGCCGACACCAGAAGGTGGTCGAGGAGGCGCCGGCGCCGGGCCTTTCCGATGAGGTCCGTTCCGCACTGCACGAGGCGGCCCGCGCTGCCGCTGCGGCGATCGACTACCAGGGCGCGGGAACCGTCGAGTTCCTGGTCGACGCGGATGACCCGTCCCGGTTCTGGTTCCTCGAGATGAACACCCGCCTCCAGGTCGAGCACCCGGTCACCGAGGCCGTCTTCGGCGTCGATCTGGTGGAGCTGCAGCTGGCGGTGGCGGAAGGCCGGGTGATCTCGACAAGCTCGATCACCGAAAGCGAACGGCTCGATCACCGAAAGAGGCTCGATCACCGAAGAGGCTCGATCACCGAACCGCGAGGGCATGCGATCGAGGTTCGCCTCTATGCGGAGGACCCGGGGGCCGACTACCAGCCCCAGAGCGGGGTGCTCAGCCGCTTCGAGATCCCTGAGGGCGACGGCATCCGCGTCGACGCCGGCTTCGAGACCGGCAGCGAGGTCTCCACCCACTACGACGCGATGCTGGCCAAGGTCATCGCGCACGCCCCGACGCGCGAGCAGGCTGCGCCGCAAGCTCCGTGGACTCGCTCCGCCGCGCTCACATTCACGGGCTCGTGACCAACCGCGATCTGCTGGTCGAGGTGCTCGGCACGCGGGAGTTCCTCGCTGGGGAGGTGTCGACCGGTTTCCTGGGTGGGGTTGTCGAGGTCGGACGGGCAGCCGTCTGCCAGGTTCGCCGGACGACCAGGCGCTCGCATTGTTCGCGGCGGCGATGGCCTGGGTGCAGCGGGAGTCGGCACAGCAACCCGTGCAGCGAGGCATCCCGCTTGGCTGGCGCAACGTCCGTCCGCACCTCACATCGTGTCGTTCGACGTGGCCGGCACGCAGGTCGACGTGGGCTGGATCCAGGCGTCGGCAGGGGATCGAGTTCGTCGATGTCTACGCCGAGGTGGAAGGAGTCCGTCTCGTCAGCGCCGAGCGAATCGGAGCGGGGTGGCGCGTGCTGCGTCGAGCACGACGGGATCTCGACCCCGCACGAGGTGCACATCGACGGGCAGAGGCGTCGACGTCGACTCGTTGGTCGGCCACCTGAGCGTCACCCACATCCCGCGCTTTGCAGACCCCGCGGATGCGGTGGCGAGCGGGAGCCTGCTCGCCCCGATGCCCGGCACCGTGGTCCGGGTCGAAGTGGTGGCCGGTCAGCGGGTCGAGGCTGGACAGGCAGTACTCGTCCTCGAGGCGATGAAGATGCAGCACACGGTGGCGGCACCCCATGCGGGTACGGTGGCCGGGCTCCCCGTGGTCGCCGGGCAACAGGTGGCGGCGGGGGACGTGCTGGCCGTCGTACAGGAAGAGGACGCATGACGAACTTCAGCGAGTCCGAGGAGCGCCAGGAGCTGCGCAAGCACGTGGCGAAGCTGGCGGCGTCGTACGGCCGGGACTACTTCACGCGCCAGGCCCGTAGCGGCGGCAAGACCATGGACCTGTGGCTCGAAGTCGGCAAGCTGGGCTACCTCGGCGTCAACATCCCCGAGGAGTACGGCGGCGGTGGTGGCGGCATCGGCGACGTCGCGGCCGTGTGCGAGGAGCTTGCCGCCCAGGGCTGTCCGTTGCTGATGATGATCGTGTCCCCGGCGATCTGCGGCACGGTCATCGCGCGCTACGGCACGCCCGTTCAGAAGGCGCGCTGGCTGCCCGGCCTGTGCGACGGCACCGCCACGATGGCGTTCGCGATCACCGAGCCCGACGCCGGCACGAACTCGCACGCGATCACCACGACTGCCCGCAGGGATGGCGACGAGTGGGTGCTGAAGGGGCGCAAGATCTTCATCTCGGGCATGGACGAGGCCGCGAACGTGCTCGTCGTCGCGCGGGCCGAGGACGCCAGGACCGGCAAGCTCAAGCCCTGCCTGTTCGTGGTCCCGACGTTGGTCGACGGGCTGGAGTTCACGCAGATCCCGATGGAGATCGTGTCGCCCGAGAAGCAGTTCTCGGTGTTCATCGACGACGTCCGGCTGCCGCAGGACGCGCTGGTCGGCGACGAGGACGCCGGCCTCGTCCAGCTGTTCGCGGGGCTCAACCCCGAACGGATCATGGCGGCGTCGTTCTCCACTGGGATGGCCCGCTACGCGCTGGACAAGGCCACGGCGTACGCGAAGGAACGGATCGTCTTCCAGGGCCCGATCGGCGCCAACCAGGCCATCGCGCACCCGCTCGCGCAGTCGAAGATCGAGATCGAGCTGGCCCGGCTGATGACCCAGAAGGCGGCCGCGCTCTACGACGCCGGCGACGACATGGGTGCCGGCGAGGCCGCCAACATGGCGAAGTACGCCGCCGCCGAGGCCGCCTGCGACACCGTCGACCGTGCCGTGCAGACCCACGGCGGCAACGGCATCACCGAGGAGTACGGCATGGCTGGTCTCCTCGTTGCCGCCCGCGCCGGCCGGATCGCCCCCGTCTCCCGCGAGATGATCCTCAACTTCATCGGCATGCACTCCCTCGGCCTCCCCAAGTCCTACTGAAGCGCCTCCCCCGCGAGCTGGCAGTTGTGGCCCCGCGAGCTGGCAGTTGTGGCCCCGCGAGCTGGCAGTTGTGGCCCGCGCCGAGTGGCCCGCGTCGCAGTTGTGGTCCCGCCGAGGGCCGGAGTTGACGTTTCGCGGGGCCGGAGTTGACGTCTCGCGGGGCCACGAGCTGCCGGCTCGTGGTCAGCGGAGGGGGACGAAGCGGTAGTAGCCGTGTTCGCTCCGGGTGGTCTGGTTGCGCGCACGATCGACGCGGACCATCACTCCGTTGACGGGGATGACCATCCGGGCCGGGTCGCCGAGCTGGTCGACGAGCGCGACCGGGAGGTGTCGGCCGGGGTCGGCGGAGACCAGGATCCGGTCGTACGGCGCCTGGCCGGGCAGGCCCAGCACCCCTTTCTCAGCGGCCCGGATGCTCGCCCAGGCCGCTCCGTAGCCGATCCAGGTTGGCAGAGCCCCACGCCACCAGATCCGGCTCGAGCTCGACGCCCAGCACCTGGCCGGTCGGCCCGGTGAGCTGTGCCAACAAAGCGGTCGTCCATCCCGACCCCGCCCCGACGTCGAGCACCTTCATCCCCGGCCGGACGTCGAGAAGCCGGAGCATCGCGGCGACGGTCCTCGGCTGCGAGTTGGTCTGGTCGTGGCCGATGGCGAGCGGCCCGTCGTACGACGCGCAACGCCGCTGTCCCGCGGGGAGGAAGTCGACCCGCGGGACGGCCTTGAAGGCGGCCGTCACGGCGTCCATACTGCCGATGCTGCCACGGGAGGCAAGGTTCATCCGAAAGGCAGGGACTCAGTTCGAGCCTGGTCCTGTCGTGTGACCGGCCAGCCTTGCTACGTTGCGGACATGACCAGGTGTGCCGCAGGTCGGGCGTGAAGGCGGTCGTCTACGACCGGTACGGGTCTCCCGATGTGCTGCATGTCGAGGACGTCCCCGTACCTTCCCCCGCCACCGGCCAGGTGCGGGTCAAGGTCGCTGCGACGTCGATCAACCTCAGCGATTGGGAGTGCCTGCGCGGATCGCCGGCGTACGCGCGGATCGGCGGGCTGCGCCACCCGGCACGCCGGACGCTTGGGTCAGACATCGCCGGCGTGGTCGACGATGTCGGCGAAGGGGTGACCGGGTTCCGACCCGGCGACGAGGTGTACGGCGACAACCTCGCGCTGAAGGGTGGCTTCGCGGAGTATGCGCTCGCGCCGGAGTCCGCACTCGCCCACAAGCCGGCCCAGCTCACGTTCGCTGAGGCGTCGACCATCCCGCAGGCGGGCGCGATCGCCCTGCAGGGGACGACGAGGGCGGTGGCGGGTAGCCGGGTGCTGATCAACGGCGCTGGCGGGGGGTCAGGATCCTTCGCCATTCAGCTGGCCAAGCGGCACGGTGCTCACGTGACGGCTGTCGACAACGCCGCCAAGCAGGACTTCATGCGATCGGTGGGCGCGGACGACGTGATCGACTACCGCCGGCACGACTTCACCCGGACGACTCAGCCGTACGACCTCGTGTTGGACCTGGTCGCGCACCGCTCGGTGTTCGCGTACCGGCGCGCGCTGGCATCCGGCGGTAGGTATCGGTGCGTAGGTGGGTCGGTGCGCGCGCTGCTGCGCGTGCTCACCGTCGGCTCAGTGGTCGGGCGGCTGACCGGTCGCTCCATCGGGGTGCTCGCCGTGAAGGAGGGGCCGGCGCACTTCGAGCCGCTTGCCGACCTCTGCGTTGCCGGGGAGATCAGGATCCACATCGACCGCACGTTCACGCTCGACGAGGTCCCCGCGCTCTTGCTCATGCCGGCGAGGGACACGCTCTGGGCAAGGTTGTCGTCACCCCTACCTAGGCGAGCTGAGCGGGGTCGCGCGCCCGTCACGCGTCGGGCCGCTCCTGCAGGGAGCGGACCTCGACCCTGCTCTGGAGGGCCCGCGAGGCCTGCTTCGTCCACTCGATCGCCGCGTCGTCGTTCTCCGCTTCGATGATCCAGAAGCCGCCGAGGTACTCCTTGGCCTCGACGAACGGGCCGTCGGTGAGGACGGGGGTGTCACCGGTGTTGTCGACTGTGGTCGCGGTCGACGGCGGATTCAGGCCGCCGGCGAACACCCACGCTCCCGTCTCCTGGAGGGCGGTGTTGAACTCGTCGACCGCGGCGAACACCTCCTGGAGCTCGGCTGGGTCCATGGTCGCCATGGTCGGCTCCTCGGCGGAGTCGTGGGGGAGGCTGAGGAAGTACTGCGTCATTGTCTTCTCCTTGGGTGTCGGCTGCCGCGTGTTCGGCAGCCTTTCACCCCATCCACGAACATGCAGCGTCGGATACGACAACGCTCGCCAAATTCGCTCGAGGGCTGAGCGGCCGCTCGAGGGGCCAGAATTGTCAGTTCGCGGGGCCAGAGCTGTCAGTTCGCGGGGCCAGACCTGCCAGCTCGCGGGGGGAGGGGGAAGAAGAACGAGGTACGGGCGGCGTACTCGGGGTAGCCAGGACGTTTCATCATCGTCTTCTCCAGCGGCTTGGCTCCGGTGGCCCAGACGAGGAAGTAGGTCATCATGATCGGCGCGGGGACGGTGAGCAGTACCCACCACGAGCCGTCCAGGGCGACCAGCCAGATGCCCCACCAGACGCAGGCGTCGCCGAAGTAGTTCGGGTGCCGGGTCCAGGCCCACAGTCCGGTGTCCAGCACCGGCCCGCGGTCGGGATCGCGCTTGTACGCCGCCAGCTGGGCGTCACCGATCCACTCGAACAGGAACCCGATCAGCCACAGGCACGCGCCCGACCAGGCGAGCCACGACCAGGTGCCGTCGGACAGCGCGGAGACCTGCCACGGGCAGGGCGACGAACCAGATCGCCACGCCCTGGAGCAGGTACACCTTGCGGACGAGGGTCGACAGCGAGGGGTTCTCGCCGAGCATCCTGGCGTAGCGCGGATCCTCGCCCTTGCCGTGGTTGCGCTGGTGCATGTGCCACGACAACCGCAGCCCCCACGCGGCCACCAACCCGACCAGGACCCACTGGCGGACGGGGTCGCCGTCACCCAGGATCGCCGAGAGTACGGCGACCAGCGTGAGCCCGATCCCCCAGGCGGTGTCGACGACCGAGACCCGGCCTGCCCGGACCGCCGTGAAGGCGGTCACCGTCATCACCAGCGCGGCGGCGATGAATCCGACTCCGAGGACCAGCAGGTAGTCGCTCACCACTGACGCTGGGCCGCGCCCGCAAGGCGATGAGTCACGCCAGATCCTTGAAGTCGATCAGCGCGATCGGCTCACTGGTCGGCTGGTCCGAGCCGCCCTCGGGTTCTACGGTGATCCCGGCCCCGACTGCTGCCGCCGCATCTCCGTCGAGCACGAACTTCTGATCTGCGGCGATCGGCATCTCGCCCGGCCCGCACCATCCGGCCCGCGGGGTTCTGCAGCCACAGCTGATAGACCTTGCCCGAGGGCGGGGACGGCATGTTCCTCGGTTTCAACGACGGCCTTGCCCACCGACGCAGACCGGATGAGCGTCACCTCGGCCCCGCCGGCCAGCGGGATCGTCTGCTTCGAGGCATCCGGAGCAGAGATGACCTGGTCGGCCACCGTGACGACCTGTTGGCTGGACTCGTCGTCCCACGGCTTGCCACACGGCGACTCCGGTTCCGAGCGCGACTACTGCGGCCGCAGCGGCCACCAACTGCGGCCACCGGCGACGCCGTACGACCCGGCTGAGGCAGCCGGAGAAGACCGGCGGGAGTGGACGGACGGTCGCGATGTCGGCGAGCACCCGGTCGCGCAGACCAGCAGGCGGCGCGGCCGACGCGGAGGCACCGAGGAGGCTGGCCGCTTCGGAGAGGGTCCGGACCTCTTCGCGGCAGTCGGCACAGTCGGCGAGGTGAGTTTCGAACCGGGCCCGCTCGAGGTCGTCGAGCGCGTCGACGACGTAGGCGCCGGACAGGGCGTGGATGTCGGAGTTCACGAGGCCACCCCCATCGCGTCGCGCAGCCGGATCAGGCCGTCCCGGATTCTGGTCTTGGCGGTGCCGACGGGCAGATCGAGCATGGTCGCCACCTCCGTGTGTGTGTAGCCCCCGAAGTAGGCCAGCTCGAGAGCCTCGCGCTGGACCGGGGTCAGGGTGGTCATTGCGGATCGCACTCGCTTTGCCTCGAGGGCGTCGGTCGCCGCCTCTGCGGTCACGTCGTGGTCGACGTCACCGCTGCTGCGATGGTACGTCGTGTCCCTGCGGGTCGCTGCCTCGGCTGAGCGGACCCGGTCCACGCCCTTGCGGTGGGCGATGGTGAGCAGCCAGGAGACGGCGCTGCCACGGGCCGGGTCGAAGCGGCCGGCTTGGCGCCAGAAGTCGAGGAAGCACTCCTGGGTCACCTCCTCAGCCTGGGCCGGGTCGCGAACGACCCGGAGAACCAGCCCGTACACCCGGGCCGCCGTAGCGTCGTACAAGGAAGAGAACGCGGCCTGGTCGCCCTTCGCCGACCTGCGGAGCAGGTCGGCAAGGGCGACGTCTCGGCCCTCCGGCGACGAGTCGCCGGAGGGGCCGGGAGCAGTGCGTCTCACATGGTTCATTCTGGTCAGGGCATCAGGAGCGTGTCGATGACATAGACAGTCGCGTTGGCCGTGGGCACGTTCCCACAGATGACCGCCGCATTCTCTTTGCCGACCGTGAAGTCCTCGCCCGAGCCTTTGACCGTGACCGTGTCGCCGGCCAGGGTCTTGTGCTTGCCGGCCAGCTCATCGGGAGCGAGCTGACCCGCGATCACGTGGTGGGTCAGGATCTTGGTGAGCAGCGCCTTGTCGGCGAGGACGGCCTTGAGGTCCTTGGCCGGGACCTTGGCGAATGCGTCGTCGGTGGGTGCGAAGACGGTCAGCGCCTCTGCGCCGTTCAGGGTGTCGACCAGGCCGGCCTCGGTGACAGCGGTGACCAGCGTCTTGAGCAGCGGGTTGGCACTCGCAGCGGAGGCGACCGGTGCGGTGGACATACCGTCGAAGCTGCCATCGCCCGTGGCCGGGACCGATGCGCAGCCGGCGCCGAAGGTCTGCGCGCCGGCACCCATCGAGGTCTCGCTCGGCGTCACCGACTCGCTTGGCGAGACCGGGGCCGGGTCGTCTGCGTCCGAGGCTTTCGCGTCGTTGCCACCGCAGGCGGCCAGGGTGAGCGACAGAGCGAGGAGTGAGCCCGCTGCCGCCGTACGTCGAAGGGTGTGCATTCGCATCGTGAATCCTTTTCGTTTGAAGCCTGGGAGGGGCTGGACACAAAGGGATTCGGAGCGGGGACGCTTCCGGATTGGAATTACCCCAGATTTGCGTAGACCGCAGACCGGTCAGGCGACGGTGACGACGATCTCCTGGATGCCGGTCGCCCCGTCGGGGAACACGGTGACCCGCGCAGCGGTCTGGGTCTCGCCGTCGACGGTGGTGGCGCGCACGGCAAGCTGGTGCGAGCCGGGGGTGGCGTCCCAGGGCAGGTACCACTGTCGCCAGTAGTCGACGCCCACGTCGGGGCCCAGCTTGGCTTCCTGCCACGGGCCGCCGTCGACGCGGACCTCGACCCTGCCGACGCCGCGACGCTGCGCCCACGCGACGCCGCCGATGACGGTCTTGCCGCTCTTGATGGTCGACAGCCCCTTCGGGGTGTCGATCCGGCTCTCGACCTTGATCGGGGCGTCGGTCGCCCACTTGCGCTCGGTCCAGTACGCCTGCTCGTCGTCGTACGTCGTGAGCGTCAGCTTGGACAGCCACTTGGTGGCGCCGACGAAGCCGTAGAGACCCGGCGTGATCAGGCGCGCCGGGAAGCCGTGCGCGCGCGGCAACGCCTCGCCGTTCATCCCGATCGCGACCATGGTGTCGCGGCCGTCCATGGCGACCGCCAGCGGAGTGCTGATGGTGAAGCCGTCGTACGCGGTGCTCAGGATCTGGTCGGCCCGATCGCCGACGCCGGCCTGTTCGAGCAGGTCGGTGAGGCGTACGCCGAGCCAGCGTGCACCGCCGACGTAAGGCCCGCCCACCTCGTTCGACACACAGGTCATGGTGATGTCGCGCTCGATGAGCGGCATCGCGGTCAGGTCGTCGAAGGTGAAGGCGAGCTCGTTCTCGACGTCACCGTCGATGGTCAGCGTCCAGCCGTCCACACTGACCGCCGGAGTGAGGAGCGAGGTGTCGATCCGGTAGAAGTCGTCGGAGGGCGTTCGCAGCCGGCTGATGCCGCTGAAACGGGTCTCCAGACCCTTCGGGAACGCCGCTGCGGGGTCGGTCGCCACAGGCAGCGTGACGTTCTCGGGCCTCGAGCGCAGGTTGATCACCCACTGGCCCGGCACCGCCGAAGGCGCCCGCGGCCGCGGCCAGGCCGCCGGCCATCAGGAGCACGCGCCGGTTCGTGCCGATGCCCGGCGCTCCCCGTCGTGTCGTGCACACCGGGAGCGCCGTGATCGAGCCAGCTGGAGACCACCCAGCACGGCCACGCCGACCACGCCCGCCACCAGTGACGGCAGCACGTCGGCGAGGTTCGCCGTCGGACGAGTCAGCGCGGCCGCGCCAGCCATCCCCACCAGCAGGATCAGCAGCCCCGCTCCCAGGGAGAACCGTTTCCGGGCCAGGAGCCCGGCAATACCGGCGAGGACGATGGTCCCCGCGAGGACGGACCCGATCAGGATCAGCTTGTCGTTGGTCCCGAAGTTCCGGACCGCCCACTCCTTGAGCGGGGTGGGGGTCAGGTCGATGACCGTGGAGCCGACGGCGAGCACGGGGGAGGAAACCGGGTCGAGGAGGGCAGCCACGAGGTGCGCGACAGCCATTCCTGTGACGGTCGCGAGGACCCCGAACAGGGCGTACCGAAGTCGTGACCGCATGGGCGGTGGTTCGGAGCGGGTGCGGGCTGCGGATTGCTTCCGTGACCCGTCAAGCGCCGTACTCATGACCCCGCCGCCGTCACCGTGCCGGGCACCGGTAGACATTTCCCATGACCGAGTTGGTGAAGTACGCCGCCCCCGCAAGCGACCGACCAGGCCGGGCGACGTTGACCCTGGACTCGCCGCACAACCGCAACGCGCTCAGCCGCCAGCTGGTCACCGAGCTCTTCGCAGGTCTGGACCGGGCGGAGGCGGACGCCGAGGTCAAGGTGGTCGTGATCCGGGCCGAGGGACGGACCTTCTGCTCGGGCGCCGACCTGTCCGAGGCTGCTGGCGAGGGGATGGAACGGGCGGCCGGTGTCCTCGTCGACCTGCAGAGGCGGATCGTCACCTTCCCGAAGCCGGTCGTGACCCGGCTGCACGGCAACGTCCGCGCCGGAGGCATCGGCATCGTGGCCGCCAGCGACATCGCCATCAGCGCGGAGGACGCGACGTACGCCTTCACCGAGGTACGCCTTGCGCTGACCCCGGCCGCGATCAGCCTGACCGTGCTTCCGCGGATGACCGACCGCTCCGCGGCCTTGACGTTTCTCACCGGCGAGACCTTCGACGGTGCCCGCGCCGCCGCGATGGGCCTCGTCACCCGCGCGCTGCCCGAGGCGGACCTGGACGCCGAGGTCGACGATGTCTGCGCCAACCTGGTCAAGGGCCAGCCGCAGGGGCTCCGCGAGACCAAGGCGCTGCTCGCCCGCGATCTGGTCGCGCGGATCGACGCAAACGGTGCCGACCTCGCGAAGCTCAGCGCGCGGCTGTTCGGCTCCGACGAGGCCCGCGAGGCGATGTTGGCCTTCCTGTCCCGCAAGAAGTAGGCACGTCTAGTCATTAGCGGGGCCCGCCAACGGCGAGGCAGGTATTCAGCCGCGGTAGAGCTTCCTGGTCATCGCCAACTCACCGTGGA
The DNA here is from genome assembly GCA_963719255.1 of uncultured Actinomycetota bacterium. Taxonomy (GTDB): domain Bacteria; phylum Actinomycetota; class Actinomycetes; order Propionibacteriales; family Nocardioidaceae; genus Nocardioides. Next base: position 68,547 of record CAVRBN010000045.1, read on the forward strand.
GGCCTCGTCTCAACGCGTCGTCGACGTAGAACATCTCATCGCGACGGCTGCCGTCGATACGGATGACTCCGACCCCAACCTTCAGCCAGCGCGGGGTGTCGAGGCACCTGCGCGGGACGGACGCGTGGACGACATCTCGGCGGAAGCTGACCCGGTAGCGCATGCGCGGGCAGGCGATCGGCCCGTCCGGCCTCGCCGAAGCCGGTCAGATAGATCCTGTCCCGGCCGGACGCGGTCGTCTCCGCATCAAGCTCGTACAAGCGGCCGTGGTCGGTCCGAATCGTTGCGACGTGCGTGCGGAACCGGTTGTGGCGCAGGGCGGCGAAGTGCAGGACGATGCGCAACCTGTGTTCCCGATGCGCCACTTTCACCCGCAGCACGTCCGGGTCCCCGATCCGTGGGACCACTGCTCCATCGGGATGGGCGTCGGAGTACTCGCGGACGTCGTGGCGCGCGTCGCGGTGCGCCATCCGGTCGGCGTACGACGCGGGGGCGAGCGTGAACGCGCCGGCAAGGCACACCAATATGGACGATCAAGGCGCGGAATAGACGAGTCATCGGGTTCCCCTTCGGGTCGCCGGTGTCGGCGAGATGTCGGACTGTGACCACTTTGCCCGATGATGCGCCGGTTGCGCCAGAAATTTCGGTGAGCCAGTCTGGCGCCCTCATTCCTGGCCCAGGAGCCGTTTCGAGGGCATGGGTTCCTCGACGGCGCGGCGTTGCCGCGGGGTAGAGTAGTCGACTTGCCATCGCACCACACCGCACACCGGGGGACCGATTGTCCGAGGAAGTCGCCAAGCGCGAAATCGCCCACGAGCAGGGCTTCGTGGATCGCGTCTACCGGCAACTGGAGAAGTCGGCCGCGAACGCCAAGGAGCTGGCCCGCGAAGGGCACCAGCGGGGGCGCCTCGGACACGAGGGCGGTCTGGTCGAGCGCGACGCGATGGTGTTCCAGGCTGCCCGACGGATCGCCCAGCTCGATGCCGTCCATGAGGGACTCGTGTTCGGGCGCCTCGACCTCGACCCCGCCTTCGACCACGAGGCTCGCTACATCGGCCGGATCGGGCTGCGCGACGACGCCCGCGACTCGCTCCTGATCGACTGGCGGGCCCCAGCCGCCGCGGTGTTCTACCAGGCGACGGCCGCCGAACCGCAGCGCGTCGTACGACGTCGGGTGTTGCGATGCGTCGGCTCCTCGGTCACCGGGATCGAGGACGAGCTCCTCGACCCCACCATCGACGCCGACCTGCCGATCGTCGGCGAGGGCGCGCTGATGGCTCAGCTGTCCAGGGCCCGGGACCGGTCGATGCATTCGATCGTCGCGACCATCCAGGCCGAGCAGGACCGGGCGATCCGGGCCCCGTCCAGGGGCGCAACTCTGATCACGGGCGGGCCAGGCACCGGCAAGACGGTCGTGGCGCTGCACCGGGCGGCGTACCTCCTCTACACGGACCGGCGTCGCTACGAGTCGGGCGGTGTCCTGATCGTCGGGCCGTCGGGCGTGTTCATGCGCTACATCGAGCGGGTGCTCCCGTCCCTCGGCGAGACCGCCGTCGCGCTGCGCTCCCTCGGCGAGGTCGTCGACGGGCTCCGGGCCGGTCGCCACGACGAGCCGAGGATCGCCGACGTCAAGGGTGCCGCGCGGATGGCCGAACTGATGCGGCGCGCAGCGCGCCAGGCGGTGCCCGGTGGTCCCAGCGAGTTCCGGGTCTTCTGGCGGGACGAGGTGATCGTGCTGGACCGCGGCCTGCTCAGCCGGCTCCGACGCACGTTGCTCTCGCACGGCCAGCGCAACCGGCAGCTGCCGCGGGTGGCCGCGACACTTCTCGACGCGATGTGGCGCCAGGTCCGCGGCGAGCGGGGCCGGGAGCGGGGCCGGGAGGCGTTCGACGACGAGATGCTGTCCCACCAGGAGTTCGTCGACTTCGCGGTCGCCTGGTGGCCGCCGCTCGACGCGCCGCGGGTGTTCTCGTGGCTGGCCGACCCAGAGTTCCTCGGCCGGGTGGGCGATGGCGTCGTCTCCGCCGAGGACCAGCGACTGCTGCTCAAGTCGTGGGGGACGCAGCCGAACCCGTCGATCGAGGACATCCCCCTGCTTGACGAACTCCGCTACGCGCTCGGCGACATCCCACAGCGCACCGAGGAGGAGCACGTCCTGGACGACGCGATCTCCATGGCGGAGGGCAGCGTCGACCTTCAGGAGCTCACGACCGCGTCCGATCGCGAGTACGCCCCGTCCGGCCGGCCGTGGAGCCCGCCGACCCACCGGATCGAGGACGACCCGTTCGCCCACGTCCTGATCGACGAGGCCCAGGACCTCACCCCGATGCAGTGGCGGATGGTCGGTCGTCGGGGTCGCAACGCGTCGTGGACGATCGTGGGTGACCCCGCGCAGTCGTCCTGGCCGGCCCCGGAGGAATCCGCAGCCGCGCGTGCCGAGGCGTTGGATGGCAAGCAGATCCACGACTTCCACCTCTCGACCAACTACCGGAACTCGTCGGAGATCTACGCCCACGCCGCCGACTACGCGTCCCGGGTCGGGCTGGACGCCGACCTGCCCGCCGCGGTCCGGGCGACCGGTGACGTGCCGCGCGTCCTGACCGACGTCGAGGATCTCGAGGCAGCAGTGAGAGCCGAAGTCGCCCGTACGTCGGGGTCGGTCCCCGGCACGATCGGCGTCGTGGTCCCCGTTGCCCGGCGATCGGAGGTCAACGCCTGGTTGGCATCCTGGCCGGAGTTCGCCGCTGACGCGCCGGGCGCCGCTCGGTCCGTCGACTCCTCGGTCCCGCCGTCCGGTGAGGACCGGATCGTCGTACTCACTGGCCTCGACACCAAGGGCCTCGAGTTCGACGGGATCGTCGTCGTCCGCCCCCAGGAGATCGAGGACGAGTCCGCCACCGGACGTTCCACCCTCTACGTCGTCTTCACTCGCGCCACCCAGCGGCTCACCATCATCAACTGACCCGGGCCGGATGGGTTTGGGACGTCAACAAGAGCCGGGTGGGCGGGGAATAGGGTTTGGCCATGGTTGCCCCGAGTTCCGGAGGACACGCGGCTCGTCCGACGCGCGGGCGGCGATCGAGGCGATCCAGGGGCACGAGGCGTGGGCGGCGATCAGGCTCCAGGACTCGGCCACCGTCACCTTCGTCGGAGGCCGGCGCAGCGAGGTCGAGCGGATCCTCGACGTACCCCTCGAGGACGGAAGCCCCGCGGACGGGCGGCGCTTCGACCGGCTGCTGGCCATCCCGTTCCGTCAGGTTGCCGAGCGGGGGTTCGAGGCCCACGACGACGGCACTCCCCTCGTCGTGGTCGACATCGACACCGAACTCGAGGTCCCGGTCGACGAGGTGCTCGCCGCGATCCCCGACGTGACGGTCGAGTTCACCGACCGTGGAGGGTTCGAAACCGACGACGACGACTACGCGAAGGTCGTCGAGGCGATCATCCGCGACGAGATCGGCAACGGCGAAGGCGCCAACCTCGTCGTCGGCCGGCACTACCGCGCGGTCGTGGCGGACTGGGATGCCGACAAGGCGTTCACCGTGTTCCGGCGGCTGCTGGCCCGCGAACGCGGCGCCTACTGGACCTATCTCTTCTTCACCGGCGACCGGTTCCTCGTCGGCGCCAGCCCGGAGCGACACGTGAGCGTCCGAGGCGGCGACGTACGGATGAACCCGATCTCCGGCACGTTCCGGGTGCCGAAGACCGGCGACACCAAGCAGCAGCTGCTCGACTTCCTCCGGGACCCCAAGGAGATCTACGAGCTCTTCATGGTCGTCGACGAGGAGCTCAAGATGATGTGCGACATCTGCCACGAGGGCGGCCAGGTCCTCGGCCCGTTCCTGAAGCCGATGACCCACCTCGTGCACACCGAGTACCTCCTGGCCGGGCGCAGCCACCGCGACGTCCGCGAGATCCTGCGCGACACGATGTACGCCGCAACCGTCACCGGGAGTCCGGTCGAGAACGCCTGCCGCCTCATCAAGAAGTACGAGTCGGAGGGCCGTGGCTACTACGCGTCGGCACTGGCACTGCTCGGCCGCGACGAGGGAGGCGCCCCCACCGCGGACAGCCCGATCGTGATCCGCACCGCCGACGTCGACCTCGACGGACACCTGAAGGTGACGGCCGGAGCCACGCTGGTCCGGGACTCCGAGCCGGCGTACGAGGTGGCCGAGACCCACGCGAAGGCCGGGGGCATCCTGTCCGCGTTCGGGTTGGTGCCCGAGGCGCCCGCGCCCGCGGAGGGTACGGCGGAGCTGACCCGCGACGAGGACGTGTTGCTGGCGCTCAACGAGCGGAACCAGAAGCTGAGCCGGTTCTGGCTGACCGACCAGTCGGACGCCGCGCCGGACGCCCACCTGCGCGGCAAGTCCGTCGTCATCCTCGACGGCGAGGACGACTTCGTGAACATGCTGCGCCATGTGCTGGGCGTCCTGGGACTGACCACCGAAGTCGTGCGGCACGAGGACTACGCGCCCGGCGTGCTCGATGGTTTCGACCTCGTCATCGTCGGGCCCGGACCGGGTGACCCGCGCGACGGTGCCGACGCCAAGATGGCCAGGATGCGTGCGGCGGTGGCCGAGCTGCTCGCGCAGGAACGCCCGTTCCTGGCGGTCTGCCTCGGCCACCAGACGCTCTGTCACCAGCTGGGGATCCCGCTGGCGTTCAAGGACATCGTCTTCCAGGGCACCCAGTCCGCGATCCCGTACGCGGGCCGGACCGAGCGGGTCGGCTTCTACAACACCTTCGTCGCCCGCGCCGACGGCCCGCTGCCCGACGGGCTGAGCGTCGATGCCGACCCGGCAACCGGCGACATCCACCTGGTGTCGGGGCCGCGGTTCCGGGGGATCCAGTTCCACGCCGAGTCGATCCTCAGTGAGCACGGCTACGACCTGCTGCACGACCTGGTCAGTGACCTGCTCCGGCCGCATCCCAAAGTCGACTGAAAGTATAGACAATCAATCGGCAACCAAACGGGGACCCATCACGTCTTAGGTTGTGAAGAGTGATCTCAGACGGGGGAAGTTTGAGGTTTGAAGACCTGCGGGCCGCCAACGGCGGCCCGCAGTCCATTTCCGGACGTCCAGGCGAACGTCCACGGTAGTTTCCTTGTGTGTCCCCCCGGGTGTGCGTCGTCGATCACCACGACTCCTATACATGGAACCTCGTGCATCTCGTCGCGTCCGTCACCGGTTCGCTGCCCACGGTGGTCCAGCACGACGAGACGACGGCGGAGTTCGTGCTCGGGTTCGACCACATCGTGCTCTCGCCCGGCCCGGGACATCCCGCCGACCCCGACGACTTCTCGGTCGGCAACGAGATCCTCCGGGAGGGCGACCGACCCGTACTCGGGGTCTGCCTCGGCATGCAGGGCCTGGTCACGGCGTACGGCGGCATCGTCGACCGCGACGTACCGGCACACGGCGAGGTGGCGCTGATCAACCACGACGGGCAGGGCGTGTTCCGCGGGCTGCCCCAGGACTTCAAGGCGGTTCGCTACCACTCGCTGCAGGTGGTGGACCTCCCCGACTGCCTCGAGTCCACCGCCGCCTGCCCGGGCTCGTGGGAGGACGGGCCCTGGGCGGTGATGGGCGTGCGGCACCGCACGAAACCGCTCGAGGGCGTCCAGTTCCACCCCGAGTCGATCCTCTCCGAGCACGGCGAGACCATGATGCGGAACTTCCTAACATGAACATCCCACTGGACAACGCTTCGCTCCGCTTTCCGCAGGGACCGGTGAGTGTCGAGGACCGGTTCCGCGAGATCGCCGCCGCCCACGACCGGTGCTTCTGGCTGGACGGCGGGGGCGGACTCGACTGGTCGGGGCGGCGCTCCCTCATCGGCTGGCTCGACGACGACGACCTCTCGCTGACCCTGGTCGACGGTCAGGTACGCCGCCACGCCCACGGATCCACCGTCGTGGTCGGCAACGACATGTTCAACATCTTCGACGTCCTCGAGACGGAGATGGAAGGCGACGGTCCCGACGTGCACTGGGTCGGCTACTTCGGGTACGCCTCCCGTCCGGACCTGCCGGCGGCGTCCGAGCCCGGAGACCCCAGCCCGACCGCGGTCTGGATGCGGGCCCGCCACGTCGAGGTCGTCACCCACCCCGAGCGCCCCGAATCGGCGCTGGCGGACCGGCCACAAGCGCCGACTCGGCGGGTGCCGGCGGCCCGGGTTGACGCTTCGAGACCGCCGTCCGGCTATGTGGAGGGGTTCGCCCGGGTCCAGGAGGAGCTGCGCGCGGGCAACTCCTATGAGGTCAACCTGACCTACCGCGTCGACGTGTCGAGTGAGTTGGCGCCGGTCGAGGCCTACCTCCGGCTGCGCACGCTCAACCCCGCGCCGTACGCCGGGTTCCTGCAGCACGGCGACGTGCGGTTGCTCAGCTCCTCGCCCGAGAGGTACGCCGTCATCGACCGGCACCGCGTCCTGGAGACGAAGCCGATCAAGGGCACCATCCAGCGCGGCGCGACCCCGGACGAGGACGCGGCCCTGCGCGAGCGGCTGGGAGCCGACCCCAAGAACCGTGCCGAGAACCTGATGATCGTCGACCTGCTGCGCAATGACCTGGCCATGGTCTGCGAGGTCGGGTCGGTGACCGTACCGGCCCTGATGGAGGTCGAGAGCTACGAGTCGGTGCACCAGCTGGTCTCGACCGTGCGCGGCCGGCTCCGCGACGACGTCTCCACGGTGCGGGCCCTCCGCGAGCTGTTCCCGGCTGGTTCCATGACCGGCGCGCCCAAGCTGCGCACGATGCAGATCATCCAGGCTGTCGAGACCACGCCGCGAGGGGTCTACTCCGGCGCGTTCGGCTGGATCTGCGGGGACGGCCGGGCCGACCTCGGCGTGATCATCCGGTCGCTGGTGGCGACCCCAGCCGGCGACGGGTGGCTCTATCGTCTCGGCACCGGGGGTGGCATCACCGTCCGCTCCGACATCGCGGAGGAGTACGCCGAGTCTCGCTGGAAGTCCGACCGGCTGCTCAGGATCTTCGACTAGGACACGCCCTCAGGACGCATCCGAACCCAACGTCGCCGAGACGGTCTGCTCCTCGCCGTCACGCACGAACACGACGTCAGCGCTCTCGCCGGGCCGGAAGCTGTAGATCGCGGCCAGCAAGGCATCCATGTTGCCGACGTGGATGCCGCCGACGCTGGTGATGACGTCGCCTTGCTGGATGCCGGCGGCGTCGGCCGCCGAACCACTCTCGACGACGCTCACTTCGGCACCGCCAGGCACGCCAGGGCTGAACTCCGCGTCGGTGCCGTTCACCCCGAGCCGCGCGTGAGTGGGCGTCTCGCCGTCCCGCAGCTCCTCGATGATCGGCATCGCGTCGTTGATCGGGATCGCGTAGCCGATGCCGATGTTGCCCAGGTCGCCGCCGGAGTCGGGGTTGTTGGAACCCGCCAGCTGGATGATCGAGTTCACCCCGACCAGCCGCCCGGTCATGTTCACCAGGGCACCGCCCGAGTTGCCGGGGTTGATCGGGGCGTCGGTCTGGATGGCGCCGTACACCGAGGCCCGGTTGGGGTCGGACCCGAGCGGCATGACGACCGGCCGGTGCAGGGCGCTGATGATGCCGGCGGTCACCGTCGCGTCCAGACCGTACGGCGACCCGACGGCGACGACCGCCTGGCCGACCTCGACCTTGTCGGAGTCGCCCATCTCGATGACAGGCAGGTCACTTGCCTCGGTGACCTTGATCAGCGCCAGGTCGGTGTTGGGATCCCGCCCCACCAGCTCGGCCTCGGCGTTGGTGCCGTCGCTGAAGGAGACCGTGAGCGTGGCGTCGTCGGTGCCGGCGATCTCGACGACGTGGTTGTTGGTGATGATCTCGCCGTCGGCGGAGATGACCGAGCCGGATCCGGTCCCCCCGGTGCCGTCGGGCAGGATCGCGGTGATCTTCACGACCGACGGCAGCACCTTCTTGGCGACCGAGTTCACGGACACCACTTCGAGCGGGTCGAGCTCCGAGGTGTCCACCGTCGCTCGGCTGTGGTCTTCTCGGGGCCGGAGACCTTCTCGTAGACCACCGCGCCGCCCACGCCCGCCAGCGCACCGAGCACGAGGGCTCCGGCCAGGAGACCGGCGCCGAGCCCGCGGGTTCGAGGAGCCGGCGGGGTGGCTGCCGGACCGTGAGGCGGGTAGCCGGGCTGCGGGAACCCGGTGGCCGGCGGCGGGAACGCGCTGGCCGGCGGCGGGAACCCGCTGGCCGGGCGCGGACCCTGGGCCGCCTGCGGTGCGGTCGATCGGGGCTGCCCTGGACGGATCTGCGTCCCGGATCGAGCCCTGGCCGGGTTGAGGATCGGGCTGCTGATCTGGCTGGCGGGGCGGCCAGGCCTGCGGAGGACGGGGATTCTGCGGAGGCTGGTTCTCCGGAGGCTGCGTCATGCTCTGATCATGGCCCCAGAGGTCGGCCGCGAAACCCGAGGGGTCAGCCCGCCGTACCAGGAATCCGGAACGTGAACAGCGCCCCGCCCTCCGGTCCGCTGGCGGCCTTCGTGGTTCCGCCGTGCCGCTCCGCCACCTGGCGCACGATGGACAGGCCGAGCCCGGACCCTGGCATCGCCCTGGACTCGGTGGACCGGTAGAACCGGTCGAACACGTGCGGTAGGTCCTGGTCGGTGATGCCCGGCCCCTGGTCGGCCACCGACAGGAGCCCGTCGCGAAGGCGGACGGTGACCCTGCCATCGGGCGGACTCCACTTCGCAGCGTTGTCGAGCAGGTTGGTGACGGCCCGCTCGAGCGCCGACGACTCTCCCTCGACCAGCCAGCGATGCAGCCGGCTCTCGAACGCGATTCCGGGAGCCCGCAGCCGGACCCGGGCGATCGCCCGCTCCACGACCTCGGCCAGGTCCACGGCCTCGACGACCGGGGCCGCAGGCTCCTCGCGAGCGAGCTCGATCAGGTCGCCGATCAGGGTCGTCAGCTCCTCGATCTGCGCGCGTACGTCGCCCAACAGCTCGGCGCGCGCCTTGGCCGGCAACCCGCCGGTGTTGTCCGCCTGCGACAGCAGGTCGAGGTTCGTGCGCAGCGAGGTGAGCGGGGTCCGAAGCTCGTGGCCGGCATCGGCGACCAGCTGCCGCTGGCGGACCCGGGACCCGTCGACGCTGGACACCAGCGAGTTGAACGCCCCGGCCAGCCGGGCGACCTCGTCATCACCCTCGACCGGCAACGGGGTCAGTCGTTCGGTGCGAGCGATCTCCTCGACGGACTCCGTCAGCCGGCGCACGGGCCGAAGCCCGTTGCGAGCCACGGCCCAGCCCGCCAGCCCGGCCGCGATCACGCCCGCGAGCCCGAACAGCAGCATCACCAGCCCGAGCTTCTCCAGGACCCGGTCCTGCGGCTCCAGGGACTGCGCGAGCACCAGCGCGCCGCCCTCCTGGGTCGGCACGGTCACCACCCGGTAGCGGATCGACCCGGCGTCGATGGTGCGGATCGCATGGTCGCTCCTCGCCGAACAGCACCTCACCTCGGGATTGCCCAGATCGAGCGGCGGGACCGTGGTCGACCGACAGGGCCGGCTCCTGGGGGTTGATGTAGATGATCCGAACGTCACCGGCGCCGAGCGCGGCGGAGCTGACGCTGGTTGTCGCTGGTCGAGCATCCTGCTGATCAGCCCGCTTCGGCCGCCGCGCTCGGCGCGGTCCAGCAGGGACTCGTCCAGGCTGCTTCTGCAGCTGAACCCGGGCGGTCATGTAGGCGCCGAGGGCCACGAAGGCCACGGCGACGCCGACGGCCATGGTGGTGAGCAGGGTGACCCGGCTGGCCAGGGACCGCCGATAGTGCCAGCGCCGGCCGTTCAAGCCGGGGAGGTTCATGACTCCTTGAGCACGTAGCCGACGCCGCGAACGGTGTGCAGCAGACGCGGCTCGCCCTCGGCCTCGGTCTTGCGACGGAGGTAGCCGACATAGACCTCGAGCGAGTTTGCCGTCGTCGGGAAGTCGTAGCCCCACACCTCCTCGAGGATGAACGACCGTTCGAGCACCCGGCGCGGCCGGCGCAGGAACATCTCGAGCAGGGTGAACTCGGTCCGGGTCAGCTCGATCGCGCGCTGCCCCCGTCGTACCTCACGGGAGGCGAGGTCGAGGGTCAGGTCGGCGAACGCGAGGGTCTCGTCGGTGTCGTCCTCATGGGGTACGACGCGGCGCAGCAACGCCCGCAGCCGGGCCAGCAGCTCCTGCAGGGCGAACGGCTTGGTGAGGTAGTCGTCGGCGCCCGCGTCGAGACCCTCGACCCGGTCACCGACCGCGTCTCGAGCGGTCAGCACCAGGATGGGTACGTCGTTCCCGGCGGCCCGCAGCGCACGCGTGGCCTCGAGCCCGTCGAGCCGGGGCATCATCACGTCCATGATCACCACGTCGGGATGCGCGGAGCCGATCCCGGCCAGCGCCTGAGCCCCGTCCTCGGCCAGACCGACGTCGTACCCGTTGAACTCCAGGGAGCGGCGCAACGACTCACGCACAGCGCGGTCGTCGTCGACGACGAGAACTCGCGGCCTCGCGGCGCCTCCCGGGGTTGCGGTCACGGATCTACTTTGCCAGCCGCGCCTGAGCCTGCGCTGAGAAACGCTCAGCCGTTTGCCGCGACTCGGAGGTCGGCGACGAGCGCGTCGAAGGCCTCG
>CAVRBN010000046.1:0-35049 GCA_963719255.1 uncultured Actinomycetota bacterium
AGCGTTGCCGTACCGTCGAAGACGGGGCCTGCCTTCCGAAGCTCTTGAAAGACCCTTCGAGGAGAGCCCACATGCGCCGGTTGCCGTTCGTTGCCCTGCTTGTGGGCGTCGTACTGCTTGCCGTCGGACTGCTTGCGATGTCGGGGGCACTTGCTCAGGAACGTCAGCAGCGAAAGATGATGGAGCGTGACGCGCTTCAGACCGCGTCGGCGTTCGGCGCCTACTTCGAGCGCGCGCGCAGCCTCGATCTCCTGCTCGCGGAGAGCCCGGCTTTCGGCCCGCTGCCGGGGAGCAGATCGACAACGCAGACGCCAACCGGGCGCTCGCGTATCTGGAGCGGTTGTTCCCGGGAGCCATCGGCGAGGCAGCCATCATCACAGAGCAGGGCCACGAACTCGCTCGGGTCACGGGGAGCGTCCCAACTCGCATCGAGGACCTGTCCACGAGCGAAGGCGAGAATGCCTACTTCGCGGCCACGCTGGCCTTGCCTGAGGGCGCGGTCTATCAGGGTCCGCCGTACGTGTCGCCGGATACGAAGCAGTGGGTGATCGCCAACTCGACCTGGATCCGCCAGCACGGCGGGCGGCGGTTGATCGTGCATTTCGTGGTGTCGCTGGCCAGCTTCGAGCCGTACCTCACGAACAACTCGGCCAACCGCCACGTGGCTGTCATCGACCGAGTCGGCAACCTCGTCGTGCTCGAGGACAACGTCGCCCTGCCGAACGTCAAGGGTGGCCAGTTCCGGTCGTTCCCAGCGGAGGCAGACCTGAACTTCTTTGGGACCCGCCCGCTGACCGAGAATGTCGATGGCCGCCAGTACGCCGTTGGTGGCATTGCGCGACTGGCGGGGAACGCGAACGACTGGGCGATCGTCGAATGGTCCACCGAGCCAGCCAGCTTCGTGTCGCCGTGGGTCGGCGGGGCCGGAGCCGTCGCGGGCGCAGCCCTGATCCTCTTGTCCCTCTTGCTGCTGAGGCGCCAGAATGCCGCCCTGCTGATGGAGTCCCGGCTCGACGACCTCACGGGGCTGAAGAACCGAAAGGGCTTGGAAGAGGCATTGGACGCTGCGGTCACAGCGCCATCTCAACCCGGAGGAGAGCGCCTCGCCGTACTCAAGCTCGACCTGGATGGCTTCAAGCAGATCAACGACGCCCTCGGCCACGACAGGGGCGACTACGTGCTCCGGGAGATGGGCCGACGCTTGCACGCGAACACGCTCGACCACGACATCGCAGCCCGGCTTGGGCAGCGACGAGTTCGCAGTCGTCCTGCGACACCTGCGCGAGGACGACGACGTTGCCCTGGTCGCGCAGCGGCTGCGCGAGTCGCTGGTCCGGCCCGTCGACATCGATGGCGTGGCCCGCTTCGTCGGCGTCAGCATCGGGGCCGCTGTGTACGGGGAACACGGCAGGACCCCCGGGGACTTGTGCCGGGCCTCAACCGCGGCCATGCAGCGGGCGAAGCGCGGTCGTGAGGGCGTGCGGGTCTATGACGCCGGGACCGAAGCCGGTGCAAACGCCTCATCGCTCGCCGCTGAGCTTCTCCTGGCCATCGACCGCGAAGAGATCACGTTGAAGTACCAACCCGAGTTCGCGCTGGAAACTGGGCGCATCGTCGGTGTCGAGGCGCTGGCGCGATGGCACCGCAACGACGAGCGTGACATTCCGCCCATGGAGTTCGTCCTCCTGGCCGAGCAGACGGGGTTGATCCGCCACCTCACCAACCTGACGCTCCGCAAGGCCCTCGACGAGGCGCAGGCCTGGCAGGCGAACGGACAGTGCGTCCCGGTGAGCGTGAACCTCTCCGCCCAGCTCGTCACCGACCAATCCCTGCAAGCCGACATCGTGGCCATGCTGGCCGAGCGGGGGCTCGACGGCGACGCGCTCGTGCTGGAGATCACCGAAACCACGGTCATCGCCGACTTCGACGTCGCCACCACCGTGCTGCGGAGTCTGCGCGCGCTCGGCATCCGCATCGAGCTCGACGACTTCGGCAGCGGGTATGCCTCCTTCAAGGCGCTCTATGAGCTGCCCCTCGACGGCGTCAAGATCGACCGTGATCTCGTCAACGACCAGGGCGCGGGCGGTCAGAACCTGCTCGCCGCCACCATCGACTTCGGTCAGCGACGCGGACTCAGAATCGTCGCCGAGGGGATCGAGGACGACGCAGGCCTGGAACTCGTACGCCGACTCGGCGTCGACACGGCCCAGGGCTATCACCTGGCCCGACCGATGAGTTCCGAGGACATGCGGCTCCTGCTCGGCGCGGAGCCGGTTGTCGTGGCATCGCACCGAGCTGTCTGAACGGCACCCCGGCTCCTGGTATCGGGAGCCGACCCGGGATGGGATCCTGAACACATGTCTGTCCATGCCGAGCGGAACGGTCCGGTCACCACCGTCATTCTCGACCGACAAGAGGCCCGCAATGCGGTCGACAGGGCGACGGCCCAACAGCTCGCCGACGCGTTCCGGGAGTTCGAGGCCGACGCGTCTGCCTCGGTCGCTGTCCTGTACGGCGCGGGCGGGACGTTCTGCTCCGGCGCAGACCTCGAAGACCATGGACAACCGGCTCGGGATCGACGGCGACGGGCCGATGGGCCCAACCAGGATGCGGCTGTCCAAGCCGGTCATCGCGGCCGTCGAGGGGTACGCCGTCGCCGGCGGGTTCGAGCTGGCTCTCTGGGCAGACCTTCGGGTGGTCGCCGACGACGCAACCTTCGGCGTGTTCTCGCGGCGTTGGGGTGTGCCGCTGGTCGACGGAGGCACGATCCGGCTGCCGCGGCTGATCGGCGGAAGCCGGGCGATGGACCTGATCCTCACCGGCCGACCGGTCGATGCGGCCGAGGCGTTGGCCATCGGCCTGGCCAACCGGGTCGTGCCTTCCGGGACGACGCGCGCCGCGGCCGAAGCCCTGGCCTCGACCTTGGCCGAGTTTCCGCAGGCCGGCCTCAGGAGCGACCGGATGTCGGTGCTCGAGCAGGACGTCTCGCTTGCGCGCGAGTTCGAGCTCGGGAAGCGAGTGATGGCGGCGGCCGCGGACGGGGCAGCCCGGTTCGCCTCCGGCGCGGGGAGGCACGGAGAGTAGGACAGAAGGAGCAGTCCACAGCCAAGCATGGTCAGGACCGTTCCGAACGCCTACCGTGTCGGGATGAGCGAGGCGCCGGACGTGATGGATCCGCATTGCCCCACGTGTGAACAGCCGCTTCGACACGGCGGGCACCTGTCGCCCGAGAACGCCGCGTTCGTCACCGCCTCCGGCAACGCCGGAATCACGTTCGAGACGCAAGGCAGATGTGAGAACGAAGCCTGCATCGACTACGGCCGTGAGTTCGCGCCAGGTGAGTGGCTCGAGCCAACCGACGAATAGACCTCAAGCCCGCGTCCGCGATTGCCCGCATCCGCTGGGCGCAGCGGGCGAACGCGTCGCGCAGCTCCGGCGGCTCTTCGACGGTCATGGCGAACGGGTGGTCGCTGATCCGGAGCACGAAGTAGTCGAGGTTGCTCGTCGACGAACGCAGCCGGGTGACGTCGCGTCCCACCGCCTCGCACACGCCGAGGTAACGGGGAAACCACGCCTCGACCTCGGCGTGCGGCGCATGGACGAGGAGGGACACCGGCCACTCCGGCCGGGCCAGGGCCAGCGACGACTCCACCGCCGCCACCACATCGAGACCCCCGGGCATCCGGAACTTCACGTCCAGCAGTTCGACCCGGTCGATCCGGTCGATCCGGAACGTACGGCGCGCCTGCCGGAGGTGGCACCAGCCATGGACGTAGCACCAGCCACGCACCACGGCCACGCCGTACGGGTTGACCTCCCGGACGGTGGGCGCCCCGTCGGCGGAGTGGTGCCGCAACCGGCAGCGCCGTCGTTCGACGACCCCCGTGGCCAGTGCCGCCAGCAGACCGGGATCCGGTATTCCGCCGGCCAGCCAGCCTTCCGTGGGAGGGGTGACTGCGGTGAGGACGTCGGCGACCCGGTCGGACACCCCGCGTGGCAGGACCCGCATCAGCTTGGCCAGCACGGTCTCGGCCGAGTCGTCAGGGTCGGGCCTCGGCCCCCGCATGACCGCGAGCGCGAGGGTCACCGCAACGGCCTCGTCGCTGGTCATCATCAGCGGCGGCATCCGGAAGCCTGGCCGCAGCCGGTGGCCGCCGTACCTGCCGCGGCCGGCCTCGACCGGGATGCCGAGTTCCTGGAGCGTGGTGACGTACCGACGGACTGTCCGTTCGCTGACCCCCAGCTCCTCGGCCAGCCGGGGCGCCGTGAGCCCGGGGTGCTCCTGCACCCGCTCGAGCAGGGTCAGCACGCGACCCGCAGGACTGCCCATTGGTCGCTCCCATCCGGTCGGAAAATGTCCGGTTGCCGTTCTAGCGTAGGCGCCATGACAACCAGTGACAGCACAGACGGCAAGCCCCGCACCAGCGCCCTCCTCGTCATCGACGTCCAGAACGCCAACACCGCCGGCGCTTGGCAGCGCGAGGAGGTGGTCGACCGCATTCGCACACCTCATCGACAAGGCGAAGGCAGCCGACGCGCCGGTGCTCTGGGTCCAGCACGAGGCCGGGCCCTTCACGCCAGGATCAGACGGCTGGCAGATCGTCGACAAGGTCCGGCCCGAGAGCGGCGAGACCGTGATCGCCAAGCACTACCTGGACTCCTTCGCCGACACGACACTCCGCAAGGAGCTCGACGCGCTCGGCGTCGGGCACCTCGTGATCTGCGGCGCCGCAACCGACGCCTGCATCCGGGCCACGTCGGCACGAGCCCTGATCGAGGGCTACGACACCACGCTGGTCGGCGACGCCCACACCACCGACGAAGGACCGTGGGACCTCCCCCTGCCCGACGGGCGGACCGTGCCCGTCGGCGCGGAGACCATGATCGCCTACACGAACTTCTTCGTCGCCGACACGGTCTACCCCGGCATCACCACCGCGGTCGTCAACCACGACGAGGTCGAGTTCCGAGTCTGACCTTTCGCCTGGGCGGTCAGAGGACAGTCGCCCGCAGTGACTCGATCGCCGTGTGCCGCGGTTTCCAGCCGAGCTGGGTCTTCGCCTTGGTGGTGTCCATGATCGACGGGCGGTACTCCATCTTGGTCCAGCTACGCTCCGCCGGATCGAAGGGCCGCCGTGCGATCCCGATGATGCTGTCGACCCGCTGGTCCTCCTGGAGCAGGGGCATCAGCGCGAGCCCGAACGTCCCGGTAGGGCCGGTGACTGCGACGGTGAGTCCGGTTTCATTCGCCATCCGCACACCGTAGCGGCTGCAAAGTACGTCGCCGCCACGTAAGACGCACCCTCCCAGTCGGGTGCCAGCACCCCTCCCGATCCACGGGTCTGCACGGTGCCGTCGGCGTGCCTCGCAAACCAGAATTTTGGAGCTGGCCCGGGCGCACCGGAACGCGTCCCGATCAGTCAACTCAAGCAACTCATTCAAACCTTCTGCGCCACTGGCGCGCCCGAAAGGAAACACCATGCGAGACATGCGAACCAGAACCAGGCGATCCAGGAGCAGGCAACGTCGGGGGGCCGTCAGCGCGCTGACCGCCGTCGCCGTCGGCGTCCTTCTCAACGCGCCGGCGACGACTGCCGAGGCCGCTGACCCGATTGTGAGCCCAGGCGACATCCTCATCGCGAGCTTCGGCGACCTGGTCACCAGCGCCGGCGTCGACAACCTCGACCCGGTCACTGGCGAGGTGACCGACGCGGCCTCCCTGGGGATCCTCGACGCGACGACCCACGTGGCGGC
The DNA here is from genome assembly GCA_963719255.1 of uncultured Actinomycetota bacterium. Lineage (GTDB taxonomy): Bacteria > Actinomycetota > Actinomycetes > Propionibacteriales > Nocardioidaceae > Nocardioides. Next base: position 5,755 of record CAVRBN010000046.1, read on the forward strand.
CGCCCCGAACGGAGACTTCTTCGCAGCCAACCTCGAAGGGGACATCGTCCGAGTGGACCACCTCACCGGCGAACAGACCCAGATCAGGAAGGGCTTCAACCCGGGCTCCGAGTTCAGCGACATGGTCGTGGGAGCTGACGGCAACCTGCTCGCCGTTCTCAACGAGCAGACTGGACCGAGCGTGGTCCGCATCGACGCGCAGAGCGGCCGCATCGTCTTCGAGCTCGCCGACGACGGTCTGCTCGACTTCGCGTCGGAGATCGCAAAGGATAGGAACAGGCAGCGCTTGGGGCGTCAGCGCGCTCACGCGTCGCGTCGGCGCTCTGCTCAACGCGCCGGCGCCGGCTGCCCTGGCTGCCGACGCGGTCGTGACGTCAGGCGACATCCTCATCGCCAGCTTCGGTGACCTGGTCACCAGCGCCGGCGTCGACAACCTCGACCCAGTGACCGGGAGGTGAGCGACGCCGCCTCCCTGGGGCTCCAGGACTTCACGATCAACGTGGCGGCCGCCCCGAACGGCGACTTCTTCGCGCCAACCTAGAGGGGGACATCGTCCGCGAGGACCGCTCACGGGCGAACAGACCCAGATCAGGGACGGCTTCAACCGGGGTCTCCGAGTTCAGCGACATGGTCGCGGGACCTGACGGAGACCTGATGGCCATCCTCGAACGAGCAGACTGGAAAAAGCGTGGTCCGCTCGACGCGCAGAGCCGGCCGCGTCGTCTTCGAGCTGGCCGACGACGGTCGGCTCGACAAGGCGTGAGCGATCGCGGTCGAACACGACGGAGCGGTCGTCGTCGCCAACGGGCGCTCGGTCGTCCGGATCGACCCAACCGACGGCACCCAGCGCGAGTTGACCACGTTCCCGACCGGGGACGCGTGCGAATGCGATCGCAGTGGGAAGGGACAGCGCGATCCTGGTGCGCACGAACGGCGACGGGGCTGGCACCCAAGCTGATCAAGGTCGACCCGGTCAGCGGCGCGAAGACGACCATCAGCACCGGCAACTTCCTGAGTAAGTCCTCCGGGAGCTGGGGACTGTCGATCGAGAGCAGTACCTCCGTCGTGTCCGCCGAGTCTGGGGCAGAAGACGGCACCATCGTCCGGATCAACACCGTCACGGGGGCCCAGAAGGAGCTGTTGCGCCGTGACCTGAACGACGTCAACGACGTCTCTGTGGCGGTGAACCAGATCCCACCACCGCCGGTAGTGACTGCGAAGAACGACTCGTTCACCACGAACTCGGCATTCCCGACGTTCGTCAGCGACGCCCCCGGGGTCCTCGGCAATGACAGCGATCCCGCTCGAGCAGCCGTTGACCGCGACCCTGGCGGGTCCCGCTACGACCGAGGCCGGCACCATCAGCCTCCAGAAGGACGGGTCGTTCAAGTACACCCACCGCGCCGGCTTCGTTGGCACGGCGAGGTACTTCTACCAGGCGCACGCCGGGTCGCGGACCTCCGCCGACGCCGCGATCCTCATCGACGTAGAGCAGGCGCCGCTACCGGTCGCGCGACCGGACAACTTCATCGATGACCAGCGATGCCGGGCCAGCTGCAGGGCTCGGTGATGACGAACGACTTCGATCCGCTGGGCCAGACGATGACCGCCCTGGCATCGGTGACGAACCAGGTCGAGCATGGCTTCGTCAGCTTCTTCAAGGATGGGTCGTTCTTCTACTTCCCGGACACCGGCTTCACGGGGTTCGACTCCTTCGAGTACCGGCTGATCGCTGCTGACGGCCGTACCTCGGCACCTGCAAAGGTCACCTTCCAGGTGGTCGTCAACACCCCGCCGAGCATCGGCGTCCACCCGGGTGGCAACAGTATTCCGAGCGCCGGCACTTCGGGAATCGTGCACGTCGGGGTCTTCGACACGAACACACTGCCCAAGGACCTCCGTCTGAAGGCAGGCACGTCCAACCCCGCGCTGGTGCCGGTTGCCAACGTCAGGTTCAGTGGGCCCTTTGGCCAGATCGGTTCCGACCGGAACGTCACGATCGTGCCCGTCGCAGGCAGGACGGGCACCGCGGTCGTCACGATCACGGTGACCGACGAGTTCGGTGCCACCGCGACCGTGCCGATCACCGTGAAGGTCGGTGGCACCGGCGCTGACATACTCAGGAGTTCGTCGGGCGCCAACCTGTTGCTCGGCCGCGGCGGCAACGACACCCTCATCGGCGGCAACGGGATTGACCTTCTCGGCGGCGGCGGTGGCAACGACACCCTCACCGGCGGCACCGGAGCCGACGTCTTTCGAGGAGGCACGGGGGTCAACACTGCTACCGACGTCAACACGTTCGAGGGGGACGTCACCTTCGAGGTGGGCTGACCCTGTTGGTTGAACATGTTGGTTGACCCTGTCGGCTGACCTGTCCCTGAACCGGCCCGGAGCGCTGCGCCCCGGGCCGGTTCAGCGCGTTCGTGCGCCTAGCCTCCGAACGGTACCCAGCCCTCGATCCGAGTCCCTCGCGTCCTCGGGTGGTCGAGCTCTCCTCGGTGGTCGAGCCCTCCTCGGTGGTCGAGCTTGTCGAGACCACGAACAGAGTCAACCCAGAGCCGGCCGCCAACCACCGCCAACCGGTCTCGCATGCCGTCCAGCCCCGTACCTCCCGTGACGGCATCCGGGTCGAAGCCGACACCGTCATCGGTCAGGGCGAACCGCACACCCGCATCCACCAGGTCGAGGGAGAGGGTCGCGACTGCTCTCGGGCCCGCGTGCTGGTGCGGACGCACTTCGACCCCGGTGCTGGCACCGGGGTCGGCTGACCTCCCTGGACAGGGATCGCGGCGCCTTGCATTCTGGTGCGGTGGCTTTCGACCTCGACGCCTTGTTCGGCTCTCTGGACATCTCCTCTACCCGCCGACGAGGACGCAGCCGCGTCCAGATTCCGCGAGTACTACCACGACCCGGTGACCGTGAACGGCAGCCAGCTCACGGCTGCGGATCTGGTGACTCGGGCCCGAGTGGTGCAGGCGATGCTGGAGGACGCCGAGAACGTCGTACTGGACTCGTTCGAAGCGGGTGACAAGGTGGCTCTGGCCTTCCGGATGCGCGGCCGGCAGGTCGGGTCCGATGGCCACCACACTTGGTCCGCTGCCACCGGACGGCCAGCCGCTGGACGTGCGGGTGATCGACGTCCTCACGCTGGTCGACGGTCGGGTGAGCAACATCTGGATGGTGGCGGACGAGCTGGGCGTCCTGGTGTCCCGTGGGGCGGTCAGCTGGAAGGAGTGAGGTCGCGGGGCAGGGTGCCGTTGACGACCGTGCCGGCCCCGTTCGACTCGACCTTCAGGGCGCCGCCGAGGGCGGCGAGACGGTCGCGCATCCCGACCAGGCCGCTGCCCCCGTTGACCGATCCCGCGAAACCTGGACCGTTGTCGGTCACGCTCCAGCTGAGAAGGTCGTCGGTCAGGTTGAGCCGTACGACGACCGCCGCATCGGGGGCGTGCTTGGCGGCGTTCTGCAGCGCCTCCAGACAGCAGTAGTACGGCAGCGGCCTCGATCTCTGCGTCGAGCCGCACCCCGTCGAGGCCCTCGGCCGTGGATCTCGACGTGCTGCCGGGACACGCCTGCGCGGGTTCGGAGTGAGGCGAGCAGCCCACGTGCGGCCAGCGTCGAAGGGTGCAGGCCGCGGGACACCTCGCGAATCTCGTCGAGGCTCGAGCGCAGGCTGGCGTCGAGCTCACCGAGCTCGTGGAGGGCGCGTTGGGAGTCGGTGCCGATGAGCGCGCGGATCGTGCCCAGCTGCATGGCCGAGGCGACCAGCCGCTGCTGGACGCCGTCGTGCAGGTCACGCTGCAGACGCCTGCGCTCCTGGCTCTGGGCGACGACGATGCGCTGCCGGGACACGGCCAGCTCCTCGGATTGCGCCGTGATCTGGTCCAGCCGCGCCGTGAGCTCGGCCGACAGGGCGACGGCTCGCAGCGCCGGCCCGGACTGGGCGGCGAGATCGGCGAGCAGTCGGCGGTCGTCGCGGGTCAGCGGCCGGTCGGGACCGGGGACAGACGTACAGCTCGCCGACGGGCTCGCCCAGGTGGCGTACCGCCACCGACTCGAGCGGGTCGCTCTCGGTCGGGGGTCGCGGATACCAGGCGGACTGTGAGCCACCCCCAGCCAACAGGACGCTGGCACCTGCGAGATCGGCCCCGAGGCCGCGGGCAATGGTCTGGGCGGTGGCCGGGAGCACCTCGTCGGCTGCGGGTGCATCGACCAACCGCTGAGGAAGAGCGGCGAGGGTCGCATACGGGTCGGCGCGCTCCCCGAACACGAACCGGCGGGCGGCCCGCTCCAGTCGCTGCCGCGCGGGAGAGAACACTGCGGCGACCACGACCGTCGCGGCCACCGAGGGAAGCAGTCCGTCATCGTCGTACCGGACGCCGAGCACCAGCACCAGGCCCTGCACCACAGCCACGTACATCACCGTGACCAGCACAGCGAGGCCGGCGTACGCGATCGCCTTGACCAGCAGCGGATCGAGATCCCAGACCCGGTGCCGGAGCGCCCCGACAGTCAGGGCCACTGGCACGCACGCACCGCCGATGACGAAGACCACCACGCCCGCGGCAGCGAAGCCCGGCACGGTTTGCAGCACGATGCCGAGCACCATCGTGGCGACGGCGAGGCCCAGGGGAGTGAGCCGCTGACGGGTGTCCGGGTTGCCCGCCCAGAACCGAATCAGGAGCGAGGCGGCGGCCGCGAGGAGTAGCAGGATGACAGTGCCTCCGGTGGCCGACTCGATCCGGTCGTACGTCGCGGGGTCGAGGTCGACGACGCCCGACCAGGGGACGGAGAGGTCGTGGGAGTCGAGTCGAACCGGTCCCGGACCGAGCCCGAACAGGGCGAGGCGGATCGCGCCGACCGCCGCGGCGAGCGCGACGACCGGACGCCACCTGACCGATGGAAGGTGTCCGTCGGGAAAGAGCAGCAGGATCAGGACGAGTGGCAGGGGCAAGCCCAGGACATCGAGCCAGCCGCTCATCCAGGCCAGGGTCTGCTCCCAGTCCTGGGGGGTGCCGCCGTCGAGGGCGTCGTACACGACCTCGCGGAGCGTCATCTCCGCGACCAGCGCGCTGCCCGACACGCAGAGCAACGGTCCGAGCACGCCGCCGGCTCGCACCGCCACCAGCAGACCGCCGACCGCTGCGAAGGCGGCCCCCAACGCGAGGGTCACGAGGACGAACGGGACGTTGACCGGCCCGTCAAGGTCGTGCCCAAGCGTGGAGGCCGCCGCGCCGACTGCCGTCGCGACCACGACGGTGGCGATGCTTGCGACGAACCAGTGCCGCCCGGTCATGGCGTCATTGTCGTCGCTCGCCAGCTCACCGCAACAGCCACGAGGTCCGTCTCTCGGTTTGTGCGCGGGCCTGTCGACGGGCCTGTCGGCGGCTCGAGCGTCGTGCTCGCCCGGCGTCTGCGCTCGATGCGATGAAGCCTGGCGAGGTCGCTGTCGACCGGATAGCCGCGAAGCCCCGGAGTTTCCATGATGATGCTCCAATCGGGGGGCGTGCCCTATGGGCGAGGGGTGGCGGCAAAGAAGTGAAAGGTGACCATCTGCCGGGGTGTTCGGCGTGGGCCGGGTAGCTGTGCCCGGCGCCGGCGCAATGCCTCTCGCTCGACCGCGTAGGTCCAGACGTCTCGGTTGATGTGCATGGCGTTTCTCCTGTGTGCGTGGGTCGTTTGCTGACATCCAGAAGTCTCGTCAGCGGGGCTCGCCGACGGCACCGTGCAGACCGGTGGATCGGATGGGGTGCTGGCACCCCGGTTGGACGGTTCCTACGCCGCGGAGAGGTAGACGAGCACGGCCTTGACCCGGCGATGGGTGTCGGGCTCCTCGCTGAGGCCGAGCTTGCTGAAGATGCCGTTGATGTACTTCTCGACCGAGCGGACCGTCAGCACCAGGGCAGCGGCGATGGCCGCGTTGCCCTTGCCGGTGGCCATTTGCGCGAGTACGTCGCGCTCCCGTTCGGTGAGTGCCTGAAGCGGCGAGGACTCGGTGCGGAGGCGCGCGCGGACCAGAACCTCGACCACCTTGGGGTCGATGACCGATCCTCCCCGGCGACCTCGACAGCGCCGCACGAGCTCGGCCGGGTCGGCCGTGCGCTCCTTGAGGAGATAGCCCCTTCCTTGGCTGCCGTCCTGCAGCAGGGCCATCACGAAGTCGGGGTCGTCGTGCTGACTGAGCACCACCACACCCATCTGCGGACGAGTCCGCCTGCAGCAGTTCGGCGATCCGGATCCCTTCGTCGCTCAGGCCCGGTGGCATCCGGATGTCGGTCGAGGACGACGTCCGGAACGTGTTCGTCCACCGCGGCAAGCAGCTCGTCGTAGTCGGCGTACGTCCCGAGGAGCTCGATCTCTGGTGCTGCTGTGAGCACCGCGCGCAGGCCTTCCCGGATGATCTGGTGGTCCTCGGCCAGGACGACACGAACCGGCATGACCCCACCGTAGGGGCAGGGACCGGCGGCTGGACATCACCCCACCGAGCCCTCCGGCAAGACAGCCGGAGGGCTCGGTCGCGCCGAGTCGTCGCTGATTCCGCGAGTCGCTCGGAACTACGACGACTGACGCCCCCGGCCAGCCCGCCGAGTCGTCGCTAGTTCCGCGAGTCGTCGTAAGTTACGACGACTCACCGTTGGGTCAGTCGGCGAGGGTGAACAGGCGTGGGAAAGCGACAGGGTGGTGCGTGACAAATGCGGGCGGTACTGGGAAGCCGCCGCCCTGGTCTAGCTCGGGCCCAGGGCTAGCGCCGCCCGGCTCAGGCCGGCCGGCCGGGTGTCACCCCAGTAGCCGGTGCGGACGCGGTGCAGCAGCCGGTTGAAGGCGGTGACGGTTTCCGCGCCGGTGAAGGTGCAGTGCCCTGGCCTGCCGACGAACGTTTGCCGCAGGAGCGCCGCCCGACCCGCGGAGGTCACGGCGTGCCGGTAGGCCCGGTCGTGGGAGCTGGGCAGGGCCCCGTCGGCCACGTTGCGCAGCGTCAGCACGGGGCGGTGCAGGTCACCGGTGAACGTCACGTTCCGCTTCAGATAGCCGATCGCCTTGGGGTCGGCCTTGATCCTCTCGGCGCCCGCAAGCGCAGCCAGGTCGGCTCCGAGGTCGAGACCGGCGGCGTCGTACATCTTGCGGACGTCGTCGAGCTGACCGCTCCCGCGCAGGAGCTTCGCGTAGTTCACGCCTGTGTTCCACGACGGGTTGCCGCCCGCACGAGCCTCCATCTCGCCGCGTTCGGCGAAGGCCAGCACGAGGTACGGCGCTTGAAGCCAGTGCCATCCGGGCCGCGAACCGCTGCTTCAAGGTGGGCGCGGACACGGGTCCCGAGGGGTCGATCGCCCCGGGTACCTGGGCGATGGCCGCGGTGAGGGCCAGCCGGGCGCGCCCGGTGCCGGTGCGGCCAGCGGCTTCGAAAGCCTCCGCCGCCGCGCCGAAGTTCGCGAGCGGGTCGGCGATGTCGGTCACGGTGAACGGCGCCTTTGGCCCGAGCAGCGTCTTGAAGACGAACGCGCTGTCGAGGAAGTGGTTCCAGGCTCCGACGCCACCAGCCTGCACGCCGCACATGGCCAGTCCGCCGGCGAAGCGGCCGGGAAAGCGTTCGACCAGCGCGGTGGAGATCATCCCGCCGAGCGAGTCGCCGTAGGCGATGACCCGCTTGGGCTTTCCGAACTCCGCGGTCACGGCGTCGAGCGTGAGCCGCTGGTCGCGGAGTGCGTCCTCGACCGCCCAGCCGGTGCCGAACGCGGAGCCGGCCAGGGCAGTGCCGTGATCAAGCAGGTACTTGCCGGTCGGCTCGTCGAAGGAGTCGCGGACCGGGTTGGGGTCACCCGGCAGGACCAGCCCGTGTGAGTAGAGCGCCAGCGTGCCGTTCCACTCGTGCGGCATGCGGATCTTGAAGTCGGTGCCATCGGGGAGGGTGCCGACGACGGTTCGGACCGGCTCGGCGGCGGTGTAAGGGCTCACCCGCCACCGCAGCCTGAGCGTCGGTACGGCGAGCAGCGCAGTCACCGCCGCGCCGGTGAGCCATCGCATGGCCATTCGACGGCGGGTGACGGACAGTATGTTGAGTCGCATCAGGGTTCCTCTCGTTAGTTGGATGCGACAACGTTGACGGTGGAGGTGCCTGCGAGAGCACCGTGCAGGCAGGTGGATCTGGCGCGTGCTCACACGCCAGAGCAAAGGCAGGGAAGTCGGCGCGGATCTCCTACGTCTCGCTTCAGAGCTCGCGTCGCTCTGCTCGCTCGCTTGTGCACGCTCGCAAGGTTTTCGGTTCGCTCGCTTACTCGCTCGCTTCGCTTTCGCGACTACTTCCCGACGGCGGCGGTTCCAAGGCGGGATTTGGCCGGGCCCGCTTCCGGTGACCCCCATAGTTTCGCTCCCGGGTGAATCTGTCTGTGGAACGGGCAAAACTTTACGGATTCGAGGCCACTGGTACGAACCGGCGAGACTCCGGGATTGTCCTCCGGCGTGGCCTATGCTCGCGCCCGTGACCTGGTTCTCCGCTCCCGACGACGTAGCCGCCCGACTGCGCGATCAGGGGTACCTGGCGGACTCGGCGACGTGTACGACGACCTACCTGGCCGGTGTCCTGGAGAAGCCACTGCTCATCGAGGGGCCTGCCGGAGTCGGGAAGACCCAGCTGGCCAAGGCGGTCGCCGCCGCAGCAGGGGCCGAGCTCGTCAGACTGCAATGCTACGAAGGCCTCGACGAGGCACGCGCGCTCTACGAGTGGAACTACAAGAAGCAGCTACTCCGCATCCAGGCAGCCGGGCCGGACCACGCGTGGAGCGAGACGCACGACGACATCTTCACCGACGAGTTCCTGCTGACCCGGCCGCTGCTCACCGCCATCCGGCGCGAGGAGCCGACCGTCCTGCTGATCGACGAGGTGGACAAGACCGATGTGGAGGTCGAAGGGCTGCTGTTGGAGGTGCTCAGCGACTTCCAGGTCACGATCCCCGAACTGGGCACGATCGCCGCCGTACGCCGTCCTTTCGTCGTGCTGACCTCCAACGCCACCCGTGAGCTGTCCGAGGCCGTGAAGCGGCGCTGTCTCTACCTGCACATCGACTACCCCGATGCCGACCGGGAGCGTCAGATCCTGCTCTCCCACCTGCCGGACCTCGAACCTGGCCTCGCGACCCAGGTCGTCGCCGTGATCATCGAGCTGCGCGAGCTCGAGCTCAAGAAGGCGCCCTCGATCTCCGAGACGATCGACTGGGCCCGGACCCTGGTCGCGCTCCAGATCGACACCCTGGACCTGGACGCGATCGGCCGGACGGTCGGCGTCGTGCTCAAGCATGCGTCCGACCACGACAAGGCGCTTTCGGCCCTGGGCCAGCGCCAGGCTCGCCTGCCGCGACGAACCGCGGACTGACACCGGACCGAGCGGACTGACATGGCATTCCTGGCACGCCACATCGGCTTCGTCGAGGCGCTGCGCGCGGCGGGGCTGCCGGTCAGCCTCGCCGAGGACGTCGACTCCGCGACCGCGCTGACCGCGGTCAGCTGGACGGACCGCGAGGTCGTCAGGGCGGCGTACGCCGCGACGCTGGTCAAGAGGCAGACTCACCGGCCGAGCTTCGACGCGATCTTCGACCTGTTCTTCCCCGCCATGATCGGGGGAGGGGTGGCGGCGGCCGACGACGCGGACGCGACGGTTCGCGACAACGCCACCGCCCTCCGGTCTCTCCGCGACCGGCTCGAGGCGGCCCTGACCGACGGCGACGAGGACGCGATGCGCCGGATGGCGAGCGAGGCGATCGGTCGGTTCGGCTCCATGCCGGGGCGTGGGCCCGGGCTGTCGAGCTGGTCGGCGTACGCGGCGATGCAGCGGGTCGACCCCGAGGGCCTTGTCGACCGGGTCCTCGAGGCACTCGGAGCCCAGCCTGACGACCAGACCACCCGCGCTCGGGTCGCGAACCGGGCGGCACGTTTCCGGCGGCTCGCCGAGGCCGATGCCCGCCGCCGGCTCGCGGAGGAGAAGGGACCCGACCAGGTCGCGCGGACAACGCTACGGCCGAGCATCGACACCCTCGACTTCACCGCGGCGCGGCGAGATGAGCTGGTCGAGATGCGGCGCGAGATCCAACCGCTGGCCCGGCGGCTCGCGACCCGGCTGACCAAGGAGCACCACGCCACCCGTGGCCGCGCGCTCGACTTCCGGCGCACGGTCCGCGCCTCGATGTCCACCGGGGGCGTCCCCATCACCACCCACCACAAGCCGAAGCGGCCGCACCGGACCGAGCTGGTCGTGTTGTGCGACGTCAGCGGATCCGTGGCCAACTTCGCCTCGTTCACGCTGCTCCTGGTGTTCGCGCTGCGGGAACAGTTCACGAAGGTCCGCGCGTTCACGTTCGTCGACACCATCCACGAGGTCACCGGACACTTCGTGCCAGGGGCAGACGTGGGCGACGTCATGACCGAGCTGGCCGCCAGCGTCCGGCACGCAGCGCTGTGGGGGCGCACCAACTATGGGCGGGCTTTCACCACGTTCACCGCAGGAGTACGCCGACGCGCTGGGACCGAAGTCGAGCCTGCTGATCCTCGGCGACGCCCGTTCCAACTACAGCGACCTGGCTCTCGGCGACCTCCGGTCCATGGCGGGTGCGGCCCGGCACTGTTGGTGGCTCAACCCCGAGCATCCGCGGAACTGGGGCACCGGCGACTCGGCGGCGCACGAGTACGCCGAGATCGTCCCGATGGTCGAGTGCCGCAACCTCACCCAGCTGGGCGAGTTCGTGCACGACCTCGTCTGACGCCTCTCAGCCGGCCAGGTAGCCCAGCGACTGGATCCGGCTGATCTCGGCACGCAGCGCCTGGTTCGTCGCGCCGTCGGCAGCACGACCTCCCGCGACGTAGGCCGCGGTGCCGCTGGCCGAGCCGCCGTCGTACACCACGCTGAGCCGGTTCGACACGGAGGCGTTGATCAGCGAGCTGAGCAGCGCGACCGGATCGGAGCGGTCCTCCAGCGAGAGCAACCGGGCGGTCTCCGGGATCGTGGCGACCTGGGACGAGGGCGACGCCACCGTGACCACCTGGTCCACCTCGAACTTCCGGGACTGCGCGGCCATGACGATCTCGGCTGCCGTCAACCCGCCCGCGGCGGCGCCCACCAGCATCACGTGTGCGCCGTCGGACACGACGGCGTCGATCGCCGCCACGGCCGCTGCCACCTCGCCGCTCCGGTCGCCGCCGACCAGCCGCAGCTCACCCCGACGGGCGGGCCGGCCAGGCAGGTAGGCGATGTAGCGGTCGTCCTTGACCTGCTGTACGCGAACGCCGTCCGACGACGACAGCTCGGCCATCAGGGCTTCGAGGTTGCTTGGCGCCGCGGACTGCTCCGCCGTCGCCGCGGCCGCCGCGGCGTCGACGTCGGTGAATGCGCCCGCGACGTCTCGCAGCGCGTCTGTCGCATCGGCCGCGAAGGCGTCCACGCCGATCGCGCGCAGCCCGGCGTTCGCCGCCGGTCGGCCGTTCGGCCCACCCAGGACGGCCACCGTGAGCAAGGCCCGCATCTGCAGTCGGTCGAGCAGGCCGCCGCCGCCGCTCGTGAAGTGGTTCATCAGGTCGGGGTTGTTGTCCGCGAGCTCGTTGAGGTACGCCGCCAGCCCTTCGCGGTCGAGGGCATCGGTCTCGATCAGACCGGCGGAGACGATCGCGCCACCCAGCGCGATCTCGGGCGCGAGGTATCCGATCGCGCGGCCGGCCACCGAGCCCAGCGTCCGCTCGGCCACGACCTGGAGCTCGTCGATCCAGCGATAGGTCATCACCGTGGCCCGGATGACCAAGGAGTCGGCGTCGAGCTCGATGGAACGGTCGAGCAGGCCTCCGCGACCCGTGGTGGCACCAAGGATGTCGTCCTCGGCCTCCTTGAACGTCTTGGGCGACAGGTCCTCGGAGTCGCTCACGCCCTCGTCGGCGAGCACCTCGGCGCCGAGACCGGCGCGCTGCCGCATCTCTTCGCCGATGGCGTCGAACGAGGACGCCAGCTGCATCATCCGGTCGTACTTGTCCAGCACGACGCTCTCGGGAATCTCGTGCTCGCTCACGCCGACACCTCCGCCAGGACGGGCGCCAACAGGGGCGCGAGATCGGAGGGTTCGACACGGCGTACCTCGACGCGCCGCTCCGTGCCGACCTGGTGAGCCCGCAGAGAGCGCCAGCCGTCGGCGAGAAGGAGCCACGACACGACCCCGACGATGGGCACGCCCTCGGCGGCGACGTCGGCGGCGAGGCCACGCAGGCGGCCCTGGGTCTCGGCAACCAAGGCGCTCACCAGCGGTGCGACGGTGGCGTCGGCGATCGGCTTCCCCGCGCCGTCGAGCACCTGCCCGGCGTGGGCGGCCACGATGACCGGGAGCAGGTCCGTGCGCTGGGTCCGGATGGCCTCGCCGCAACCGTCGAGGAGCTCGTAGGGAAGGTCGACGACCTCGGGCAGCTGGGACGTGTCCAGCTCGACGTCCTCGGGGCACGTGGCGACCCGGGCCAGCTCTTCGGGCCACTGGGCGGAGTCGAACCAGGCCAGCTCGAAGACGATGCCGTCGTTGGTGGACAGGGTGGCCACGGCCGGGCCGGACTGGCGGTGCCAGGCCTTGGCCCGGATCCCCCCGGCCGTCACATCGAGGTCCACCGCGAGGGTCGGCTTGGCGAGCAGGCCGATGGCACCGAGTACGCCGGCGTCCACGCCCTCCTCGCTGACGAGCCCACGCTTGGCCAGCGAGTCAGCCGGCTCGTTCAGGGCGGCCAGCGCGTCGAGGTATGCCTGGTCCTCGGCCGAGGTGCGGCTCTGGCCGAGCCGGCTGTCGAGCGAACTGGCTGTCGATGGCGCGCTGACGTCGAAGGGCAGCGGCGCGTCACCTGCCTGAACGGCGAGGTACTGCAGTTCCGCAAGCGTGAGCGCAAGGCGGCGGGGCAGGCCCTCGAGGGTGCCGATCACGTTGGTTGCGTCGGTTTCCGGGGCGCTGCTGGGCGCGGACAGGTCAATGGTGGGCATCGGTCACAATCCCGGAAGCTCGATGGTCAGCCAGTCCTTGTGGCCTGACGGCGGCGGTACGAAAGCGGCAAGCTGGCGATCCGCTGGGGTGGCCTCACGTCGGACGCCCTCGCGGGTCGTCGTGCGACTCGATCCGGGCGACCCGGGTCTTGGCGTCGGTCACCAGCGATCCGGCAGCGTGCTCGATCTCGGAGATCGAGTCCTTCAGCCGGCCGACCTCGGCGAGATGACGGTTGAGCGCGTCCGCAGCGGTGTCGTGCTGGTGGGCGCATTCGCGCAGGTGGCTGGCGCGGTCCCGCATCCGGGTCCGCATCGAGTCCGCCGCCCGGCCTTGCCAGTCGATGCCGTCGGCCTGGGTGACCAGGCGATCGGCCATGGCCCGGACGTCCACTGCCTGCTCACGAAGCTGATCGACGCGCCTGCGAATCGCTGCGAGGTCGCCGTACATGGATCACCCCTCTTTCTTCCGGAGCCCCCTTCCCCGGCCGATCCAGTCCCAAACCAGATATTTCCGACAAGTTCGGCGAAGTTCGTCAGCGGGTGATCACGTAGGCGTGGTTCCCCGTGGTCGTGCCGTTCAGGAAGCCGGCCATCGAGGTGATCTGCGCATCGATGTCGGGGTTGCCTGAGTCGTCCGCCGCCTCGGCGCCGTTGACGTAGTGGACCATATCGTGTTCAAAGCCCGGCACCGCGGAGTCGTCGAACTGGACCGTGACGTGGTTGCCGGTCGCTTCGTTGGGCTCGCCGTTGAGCAGCGGGACCACGTCCCCGCTGTTCTCGAACGACAACACGTTGACGCCACCGTCGACCGGGATCTGCTCCTGGGAGGTGGGGGACGCCGGCGGTCACCACGTTGGTGATGTTGAAGCCGCTGTCGTGGTTCAGCAGGTTGATCGCCTGCATGCCGCCCTGGGAGTGGCCGACGATCATGACCGGGTCCTGGGCGACTGATCCCGGCGTCGTGCATCGCCTCCAGGATCCCGGCGCCGTACGTCGTGGTGTTGCCGGCGATCAGGTTGAAGTTGGTCGACATGTCGCGAACGGTCTCGTCGTGGTGCCACGGCAGGGCGTCGTCGGTGCCCGGCGCATAGACGATGTAGTGGGCGGCTCCGTCCGCGGCCGTGACCTTCTGGATCATGATCGCGCCGTCCGGCTGCGGGCTCGTGGGGGTGCCGTTGATCCCGGAGAGGTTCTCCATGAGGTCCCGGAGGCTGGTCGGCGCCGAGAGCCCCGACGGCAGCGCTGAGTCGAACTCGGCCACTCCCGGGGGCACCTCGTCGCCGAACAGTCCTCCCAACGAGCGGGCGGCGTCCTCAGTGGTGGCGTGGAACGGCGGCAGGAACGGTAGCCCGCCCGGACCCGGCCACGCGCCGTCGCTGAGTCCGTCCAGCAGGCCGCCGCCACCGTTGAGCAGATGCCGCTCGATCTCGGGATGCCGCTCGAGCCAGGTGAGCAGCGCGTCGACATCGTCGATCCCCTCGTCCTCGAGGTCGGCCTTCACCCCGTCGGGCAGCAGGCCCCACAGCATCAGCGCCGACGGCCCGGTCACGACCGCCACCGGGATGGCAGCGCGGGCCAGACCGGCCAGCGCCGTACCGATGATCCGGCCGACGGCGTAGTCGAGGGCCTCCATGGTTTGGCGGGCGACCCGATCCTTCTCCTCGAACGCCGCGATGGAGACCCGGATCAGGATGGCGTCGGCTTCCCAGCCGACCGACTCCACGAAGATGCCGTCGGGCCCGGTCGTCGCGATGAGCACCGCTGCCTCCGTGCTGGCGAACGACACCGGCGAGAGGATCGAGGACTGCAGCAGGTCGCCGTTCGCCATCGTCCTCGGCCCGGCCGCACCCCAGCGCCGCATCTTGCTGCCCGCGGCGTCGTAGGTCTCGGCGAGTCCGCGAGCCGCGCCGTAGTCGGCGCTCAGCTCGGCGGCCCGGCGTACGACGGGGTCGTGGCCACCGCCCGACACGTCGGTGATCGGGGGCATCTCGGGGTCGGTCATGCCCGCACCGCCGTCACGAGTCGGGCGACCTCGACGCCGAGATGGAACTCGTCGACCTTCTCCATGCGGACGAAGTTCTCGCCGTCTCTCGTGACCGGCGTCAACTGGCGCCAGCCGTCGCTGTAGCGCAGCCAGGCGATCAGGCCGACCCGTCCGCCGCAGCTGACGAGGGCCTGGAGTCGGCCCATCGTCTCGGCATGGAGCGCGCCGAGCAACGCGACGCGGTCGCCGGGGGCCGGCTGGCCGTCGACGCGCAGATCGTCCCCGAGCCGGCGGCCGAGCTCGGCGACCAGGTCTGCGCGGCGCCGGTGCCAGGCCTCCCCGGTCGCCAACAAGACGTCGTAGGGGAGCTCGACGAGGTCGGGCATCACCTGCCTGGCCGGGAACGAGCCTCGACGACGGATGCACGGTCGCCGCGCGAGCGAGCTCCGGTCGCCACATGGCGTCGACCAGCCACGACAACTCATAGATGCTGCCGTCGACGGTCGAGATCGTCGCCACTCGGCCGGCGCGCAGGCCCTGCCACGAATGTGCCCGCCACTCATGGCCGGATCGGTCCACCGCCACGTCCACATCGACCCGGACCTCGGGGTCCTCGAGGAGCCCCAGCGCGCCGACCATGGTCTCGTCAAGCGGTCCTCCTGGGGGAGCCAGTGCCAGGCCATCCGCACTCCGGCGCAGCAGGACCCGGCCGGGAATCTGCTCGGCAATCCTGGGCGACCGCAGGGTCGCCCCCTCGAGGTCCAGGCGCACGCCAACCATGTCAGTTCCCCAGCCCTGGCAGGTCGACGGTGAGCCAGTCCTTGTGACCGGGCGGCGGGGGGACGAACCTGTCGATGGCCTCGTCGATCGGGTCCGGCATGACCGACGAGATCCCGTCGAGCAGCCTGCCGCCGAGGTCCTCGAGCCGCTCCAGAGCGGCCTCGATGATGCGGTACGCTCTGCGTTCGATCGCGGAGATCAGTTCCTTCAGCCGGTCGACCTCGTCGGCATGGTGGTCGAGCGCATCCGCTGCGTCGTCGTGCCTGGCTCGCGGAGTCGTGCAGGTCGATCAGCCGGCTGGCCGCGTGAGTGCGCATCGCGTCGGCGGCCTTTCCGGTCCAGGTCGTCGCCTGCACCTTGCCGTCCAGCGCCCGCGCCTCGGCGCGAATGTCGATGGCCTGCTCCCGCAGGTCGCGTGCCAGTCTCCTGATGACCATGGTGTCCCCGTACATGGTTGCCTTCCTCTCGCCGTGAGCACGTTGCCCGGGCCGAGGTCGGCGAAACGGGTGAGTCGAGCGGCTGTGGAAAACAGATAGACTCAGGCTCCAGCCGCCACCCGCAGAGGGGACGACAGGTGAACTTCGACGCGCACCAGCTCGACTCCTTCCTGTTGGTGGGCTCCGCGGTCACGATCCTGGCGATCCTGGCCGTGCGGGTCTCGTCGCGGGCCGGCCTCCCCAGCCTGATGATCTACCTGCTCATGGGTGTCGCCCTGGGCGAGGCGGGGATTGGGATCGACTTCGAAAACGCCAAGATGACCCACGCCCTGGGGTTCGCGGCCCTCGTCGTGATCCTGGCCGAGGGCGGTCTCACCACCTCCTGGCGCGAGATCCGTCCGGCCATGCGGATGGGCCTGTCCCTGGCGACGGTCGGCGTGGCCGTCTCGGTCGGGGTGATGGCGCTGGCCGGGCACTACCTGCTCGGCCTTCCGTGGGAGCTCGCGGTCCTCCTGGGCGCGGTGACCTCGCCCACCGACGCCGCGGCGGTGTTCTCCGTGCTGCGCGTCGTCCCTCTTCCCAAACGGCTGACGGGTGCCCTCGAAGCGGAGTCTGGTCTCAACGACGCCCCGACCGTGGTGCTGGTGACCCTGGTGTCGACCGGAGCGAGCCAGGAGCACGGGATCGCCTACCTGGCCGGCATCATCGCGTTCGAGCTCGCCGCCGGCGTGCTGATCGGCCTCGCGGTGGGATTCGGCGGAGCCTGGGTCATGCGGCGGGCAGCGTTGCCGTCCTCGGGTCTGTACCCGTTGGCCGTCCTGGTTCTCACGTTCCTTGCGTACGCCGTGGGAGCGGCCGTCCATGCCTCCGGATTCGCCGCCGTGTACGTCGCCGCGCTCGTGCTCGGCAACTCCGACCTGCCCCACCGGACGGCCACCCGGTCGTTCTCGGAGGGGATGGCCTGGCTGGCCCAGATCGGCCTGTTCGTGATGCTCGGACTGCTGCTTTCGCCCAGTCGAGATCACGTGGTCGATCGTGGGTTCCGCCGTCCTGGCCGGGCTCGTGCTGACCGTGGTCGCCCGACCGGTCTCGGTGCTGGTCAGCTCGGTCGTGCAACCGCTCGGGTGGCAGGACTTCACGTTCATGTCGTGGGCCGGTCTGCGAGGCGCCGTACCCATCGTGCTCGCGACGATCCCTCTCGCCGAGGAAGCCGACGGGGCGCGGCGCCTGTTCAACATCGTCTTCGTGATGGTGGTCATCTACACGATGCTCACGGGGCCGACCCTTCCGCTCGTCGCACGCTGGCTGAAGGTCGCCCGGCGCTTTGAACCTCGCGACCTCGAGGTCGAGGCCGCACCGCTCGAGCGGGTTGCCGCCGACCTGCTCCAGGTCACGATCAGCCCGAAGTCCCTGATGCACGGAGTCGAGGTCGGGGAGCTTCGGCTGCCCAAGGGTGCGTCGGTGTCGATGGTGATCCGCGATGGCGAGACCCTTGTTCCGGAGCGGCGGACCGTGCTCCGGCGTGGTGACGAGCTCGTGATCGTCACGCCCCGCAAGTCGCGCGAGGCCACCGAGGAGCGGCTCCGCCAGGTCTCCATCGGTGGTCGGCTCGCCCAGTGGCTCGGCACAAAAGGGCCTGAGGTCTAGACGCACCTGTTCATTCGCACGTCCTGCGTTTGATCAGTTCGGGCTGCAGACCTCGGCATCGACCCGCGCCGTCACGAACCTGGCCCCGTGCCTCACTCTCCTGAAGTCGTCCCCGACCACGACGACCACGCCGAGACCCAGAGCTTCGCCCTTGGGGTTCACGACCTTGACCGACCGGCCGAGGTAGCTGGCGACCAGCAGGACAGCAGGGTTCCTGGCGTGCTCCGCCCAGACCTCGACCCTGTTCACGTCGGTGGCGCTGGGGGCGTTGCCGGTCTCGCCAGGCGCGAATCCGCGGGTCTGAAGCTGCTCCATCGTCTTGGTGGCGAGGCCGTCTGTCGTCCCGGCGTTGAACACGCTGACCGTGACCTCGTCAGGATGGACCCTCTCCCCCTTGGCGACGGTGCGCACCGAGCAGGCCGCCTCGGGAGCCTCGTCGGGGTCGCCGGACAGGCCCGGCAAAGGTTCGACCAGCTTCGTCCAGCCCCAGACCAGACCGAGCAGCAACACGATGATGAGCACGCCGAGAGTGATTGCCGAGCGCAGCTTCGGCTCCATCACCGCTCCACGGTGAGCACCCGCGCATGCAGCACGTTGCGCTGCTGGAGCGCTGCCCGCAGTGCTCGATGCAGGCCGTCCTCGAGGTACAGATCACCGCGCCATCGCACGACGTGGGCGAACAGGTCCCCGTAGAAGGTGGAGTCGTCGTCCAACAGCGCATCCAGCTGGAGGGTGGCCTTGGTCGTGACCAGTTCGTCGAGGCGCACCTGGGTGGGTGGGACGTCAGCCCACCCTCGCGCGTCGAGGCTGTGGGCCGGGTACGGCCGCTCGTCCCCCACGCGCTTGAAGATCACGTTCGTGACTATAACGAGGTGACCCGAGCCGCCTGAATCGTCGACAATGGGCAGATGCCCACGTCCCACCAGTGGCTCGCCTTCCTCGTCGCCTCGATCCTGTTCATCCAGGTGCCGGGGCCGAGCCTGCTGTTCACGATCGGCCGCGCGCTCACCGTCGGGCGGCGTGATGCCCTGCTCTCGGTTGTCGGCAACACCCTCGGCCTGATGTTCCAGATCCTGTGCGTTGCGGTGGGCCTGGGGGCGGTGGTGGCCGCGAGCGCCGCCGCCTACACGGTCCTCAAGATCTGTGGGGCGGCGTACGTCGTCTACCTCGGTGTCCAGGCGATCCGGCACCGCGCGGATGCCCGGGCGGACCTGGACTCCGCGACCCGGAGGCCGGCGAGCCTGGGTCACTCGCTCCGCACGGGCTTCCTCGTGGGCTCGACCAACCCCAAGACGATCGTCTTCTTCGTGGCCTTCCTGCCCCAGTTCGTCAACGACGAGGCCGGTCACGCCGGGGCGCAGCTCGCCGCGCTCGGCCTGGTGTTCGGCGCGATGGCGATCGCGTCCGACAGCTGCTGGGCGCTGGCGGCCGGCCGGGCCCGCGACTGGTTCGCCCGGAACCCGAAGCGGCTGGACACCCTCGGTGCCACCGGAGGGGTCATGATGGTCGCGCTCGGCACCACCATGGTCGCCACCGAGTGACCCCCGTCAGCCGCCGTACGGCACCGTGATGATCTCCAGGATGTGGCCGTCCGGGTCGTTCCAGTAGAGCCCCCGTCCACCGTCGTTGGTGTTGATCTGGTTCTCCTGCCGATGGAACGGGTCGGCCCAGTAGGTGAGTCCCCGGGCAACGATGCGTTCGTGGATCTCGTCGAACTCCTTGTCCGAGACCATGAACGCGTAGTGCTGCGAGTGTGGCGATCCGTGGTCGTCGGCGTAGTCGAGCGAGACCTCGTTGTCCACTTGGACGACGACGAACGGTCCGTACGTGGTCGGTTCGGGCAGGCCCAGGATTTCCACCATGAACCGCGCGGACGCCTGCTTGTCACTGCAGTGGACGATGGTGTGGTTCAGCTTGACGCTCATCTTTCCTCCTCGTTGGTTTCCATGATGTGCCGGACGGAGGGTCCGGACGAACGCGGCAGAACATCCCGACCAACGCAGCCGATCGCGGCACGCTCGGTGTCCAGGCGGCGCGGTCGAGGACGATCGCTAAGGTGGTCAGGCCACGAAGACGGATCTCTGGCTCCCAGGATCGACTTCGGCGACATCGGCACCCTGCTCGTGCGGTTGTCCCGCCCGCTGCCCGGGCCGGTGTCCCGTGAGCTCGACGCCGAGCTCGCGCGCCGCCACCTGGACCTGACCCTGGCGGGCCTGCGGCTGGGTTCGGACGAGATCGTCGAAGGACCCGGCGTCTCCCGCGAGGAACTGTCCGCTGGCCAGGTGCCCGCGACGGCTAGGCTCACGCTATGTCGACAGAACCCGCGCCCGCAGCCGAGAATCCGATCGCCGCGGTCGTCGCGCCGGGTTACCAGTTCGAGGGCGCCGCGCTCGAACTGGGCGGCCTGATGCTCAGCGCCGATGAGCTTTCCGACGTGCACATCCGGATCCCGCTCGGCATGATCAACCGGCACGGTCTGGTCGCGGGCGCAACCGGCACCGGCAAGACGAAGACGCTGCAGCTGATCGCCGAACAGCTCAGCAGCAACGGCGTGCCCGTCTTCGCGGCCGACATCAAGGGCGACCTGTCGGGCATCAGCGTCCCGGGCGAGGCCAGCGACAAGATCAAGGCCCGAGCTGCCAGCGTCGGCCAGGACTGGCAGGCGCGGGGGTTCCCGGTCGAGTTCTACGCGCTCGGCGGTCAGGGCACCGGCATCCCTGTCCGGGTGACGATGAGCGCGTTCGGGCCGCTGCTGCTGAGCAAGGTGCTCGGCCTCAACGACACGCAGGAGTCCAGTCTCGGGCTGGTGTTCCACTACGCCGACCACGCCGGCCTGCCGCTGCTCGACCTCGCTGATCTTCGCGCGGTGATCCAGCACCTCACCAGCGACGAGGGCAAGGCCGATCTCAAGGGTCTCGGCGGTCTTTCGTCCGCCACCGCCGGCGTGCTCCTCCGCGAGCTGATCTCGTTCCAGGACCAGGGCGCCGATGCCTTCTTCGGGGAGCCCGAGTTCGAGTCGAGCGAGCTCCTGCAGGTCGCTGCCGACGGCAGGGGCCTGATCAGCCTGGTCGAGCTGCCCAACCTGTGCGGACCGTCCCGCCGTCTTCTCCACGTTCCTGATGTGGCTGCTCGCCGACCTGTTCCACGACCTGCCCGAGGTCGGTGACGTCGACAAGCCGAAGCTGGTCTTCTTCTTCGACGAGGCCCACCTGCTGTTCAACGACGCCTCGAAGTCGTTCCTCGACCAGGTCGCGCAGACGGTCCGGCTGATCCGGTCGAAGGGCGTCGGCGTCTTCTTCGTGACCCAGTCGCCCACCGACGTACCGGACGAGGTGCTGGCGCAGCTCGGCTCCCGCGTCCAGCACCAGCTCCGCGCAGCAACGCCCAACGATGCCAAGGCATTGAAGCAGACGGTCAACACCTACCCGACGTCCTCCTACGACGACCTCGGGAAGGTCATCCTGTCGCTCGGCATCGGCGAGGCGATCGTGACGGTGATGAACGAACGCGGTGCCCCGACACCCGTGGCATGGACCCGGCTCCGCGCACCCGAGTCCTTGATGGGCCCGGCGCAGGCAGCCGCGATGGACGCGGCCGTCAAGGCCAGCCCCCGCTACGCGAAGTACGCGCAGGCGGTCGACCGAGAGTCGGCTCGCGAGAAGCTGGCCGCCAAGCTCGAGGCGGGAGCGGCCAAACAGGCGGAGGAAGTCAGGTCAAAGGAGGAGCCGAAGCCGGCCCTCGTCCTCGAGGAAGGACGACGCGAAGCAGGACGGTGGCCTCGTGTCCGACGTGGTGAAGTCCGCAGCCTTCAAGGACTTCCTGCGTACGGCGGCCCGCGAGATCGCCCGCGGAATGTTCAAGTCTGGCCGCCGCTGACGTCCGGGTCAGGCGCACCAGAGCACGCGCTCGACGACCAGGTCGGCCAGGGCGTGTACGCCGCGCAGGTCGGTGCGGGTCTCCAGCAATGCTCGAACACGCTTGGTGTGCCTGGCTTCCTGCCGCACGCGGGCGGCAAGAATCTTCTCGAGCTTGCGGTCGAAGTCGTCGTCCATGATGTTCCCCCGGTTTGTGTTCGTCGTACCCCGACAGCATGCCTCGCCGAGTTCAAGAAGCGTGTGCACACAGGGTTACGGACACATCAACGGCTCACTCAGCGCCACCACACGGTCTACAGGGACGGCGGATCCCACGCGATCTGGACCGTCTCGGCCCCGCGGTCCCGGGTGAGGAGCTGCCCGCGACCGGGCGGCGCAGCAGTCGGTCGCAGGTTGCCGATCAGCTGGCCCTCGTCCTTGCTGCCGGACAGCAGCAGCCCGGGCATGGCGAGCTCGCGCAGCGACTGGATGACGGGCTCATAGAGCGCGCGCGCCGCCCCGCCCGAACGTCGGGCCACCGCCACGTGCAGCCCGGTGTCCCGCGCCTGCGCCAACAGCGGCACGAGAGGAGCCATCGGTGAGCTCTGCTGGGTGGCCACGAGGTCGTAGTCGTCGACGATCACGAACACCTCGGCACCGGTCCACCAGTTCCGGTTGCGCAGCTGCTCCGGCGTCACGTCCGGGCCGGGGAGCCGGTTGGTGAGGTACGTCGCGATGTCCTGCAGAGCCGGCGCCGCCTGGTTGGCGTTGGTCAGGTAGTTCAGCAGGTAGTCGTCCGGCACCTCACCGAGCAGGGAGCGCCGGTAGTCCACGACCACGATCTGCGCTTCCTTCGGCGTGTGCGTCCGGATGATCTCGCGGCACAGCGTGCGCATCAGGGCGCTCTTGCCGGACTGCCCGTCGCCGAACACGAGCAGGTGCGCCTCGGTGGCCGGGTTGATCGCGACCGGGGCCAGCTCCTTCTCGTTGATGCCGATCAGCAGCCGCTTGGCGTCCACTCCCGCAGCGGCAGCCTCGCTGCGAACCCTCGCCAGCTCGATCTTCTCGGGAAGCAGGCGCAGCTTCGGACCGGTCGGTCCGGACCACGCCGCGTTGGAACGGACGACCAGGTCGTCCACACCGTCGCCGATGCTGCCCGGGTCGGCGTCGCCGTCGACGCGCGGCAGGGCACCCATGAAGTGCAGCTTGCCGGGCAGCAGGCCCCGGCCGGGCTTCCCGGTCGGCACCAGCGCGGCCACCCTGCGGTCGATCTCGGAGTCCATCGGGTCACCGAGCCGCAGCTCGAGCCGGGTGCCGAACAGGTCCCTGGTCGCGGCCCTGAAGTCGGCCCATCTGGTGGCGCCGACCATCAGGTGCAGCCCGAAGGTCAGACCCCGGGCAGCGAGGGTCTGGAGCTCCATCTCGAGGTCGTCGAAGTCCGCGCGCAACGTGCTCCAGCCGTCAACGACCAGGAAGACGTCGCCGTACCCGTCGTCGGCGCGGCCCGCGGCGCGTCGGCTCCGGTAGGTCTCGATGGAGTCGATGCCGTTGTCCCGGAAGTAGGCCTCGCGACGGTCGACGACCCCGCTGACCTCGGCGACGACGCGGCGTACGACGTCGGGCTCGGAACGGGTGCCGACACCCGCGACGTGGGGGAGACCCACGAGCGGGGCGAACGTGCCGCCGCCGAAGTCGAGCACGAAGAACTGGGACTCCTGGGGTGTCGTGGTCAGCGACATCGATGCGACGAGGGAGCGCAGCAGGGTGCTCTTTCCGGTGCGCGGACCACCGACCACCGCCACATGCCCGGCGGCGCCGCCCAAATTGACGGTCAGGACGTCGCGGCGCTGCTCCCGCGGACGGTCCACGGTGCCCACCGGGACCACCAGGCCGCCCATCGCCCGCCACCTCGGCGAGACCAGGCCGAGCACCGGGTCCTCGACGAGGTCGGGCAGCAGCTGGTCGAGGGTGTCGGGTATGTCCAGCGGCGGCAGCCACACCTGATGCGCCGCGGGGCCGTGGCCCGTCATCCGGCCCACCGCGAGGTCAAGCAGGGACGTCTGCTCGCCCTGCTGGACCGGGGCGGGGGCAGGCTCGTCGTCCGTCTCGGGCGGGCTGAGGTCGACGACCTCGGTGATGGTGAACGGCAGGATGCCCCGGACGTTGCCACCCTCGTCGCGGCGGATCCGCACCCGGCCGCTGGGCGGACCGGAGACGTAGGCCGCCTTGAACCGGCTCAGCGACGTCGGGTCGGGCTTGAGGAAGCCGAGTCCCGGTTCGGCCGGCAGCTCGTACGCGTCCGGTACGCCGAGAACGGCGCGTGACTCCG
The DNA here is from genome assembly GCA_963719255.1 of uncultured Actinomycetota bacterium. GTDB lineage: Bacteria > Actinomycetota > Actinomycetes > Propionibacteriales > Nocardioidaceae > Nocardioides. The sequence goes on from CAVRBN010000046.1 coordinate 29,771, forward strand.
ACGGCCGAGAACGTGCGCAGGCCGACCCGGTAGGACAGGTGTGACTCGAGGCCTCGTAGGCGACCCTCCTCGAGGCGTTGCGAGGCCAGCAGCAGGTGCAGGCCGAGGGAGCGACCGAGCCGGCCGATCGCCACGAACAGGTCGATGAACTCCGGCTTCGCGGTCAGCATCTCGGAGAACTCGTCGACGACGATGAACAGCGACGGCAGCGGCCTGAGGTCCTCGCCGCCGGCCCGCGCCTTCTCGTAGTCGCGGATCGACTGGTAGTTGCCCGCCTCGCGAAGGAGTTCCTGACGGCGGACCATCTCGCCGGACAGGGCGTCCTGCATGCGGTCGACAAGCGTGAGCTCTTCGGCGAGGTTGGTGATGACCGCGGAGACCTGGGGCATCCCGGACATGCCGGCGAAGGTCGCGCCGCCCTTGAAGTCGACCAGCACCATGTTGAGCTGCTCGGGCGAGTGCGTCATGGCCAGGCCCAGGACCAGGGTGCGCAGGAACTCCGACTTGCCGGAACCGGTCGCGCCGATGACCAGGCCGTGCGGGCCCATTCCCTGCTGGGCCGACTCCTTGATGTCCAGGTGCACGATCCCTCCGCCGTCGCCGACCCCGATCGGCACCCGCAGCCGGTCACGCGCCGGCCGGGACCGCCAGGCCCTGGTCGGGTCGAAGGTGTGGATGTCGCCCAGTCCCAGCAGCTCCATGAAGTCGGTCGGACCGGCCTGGCTCTCCGGGGCCGGCATCGCCCCCGACGCTGACCGTGTGCAGCGGCGCCAGTCGACGCGCGAACGCCTCCGCGGTGGCCAGGTCGCACTGGTCGGCCAGCCCCTTGACCGGCTCCTCGCGCAGTCGCAGGGCGTTGATGGGGTACTTGCCCTTCTCCGGCGTTGCCGTACCGAACTCGAGCCTCAGCCGGGTCACGTCCTCGAGGTCGTCCCAGTGCGCCGGCAGGTCCAGCACCGTCACGCCGTGCAGGCCGTAGGGAGGGATCACGTGGTTGCCGGGTGGCAGGTGGCCGCCGTCGACCACGAGCAGGATGTGTGGCGCGGACGGTCGCTCGTCGGCACCGAACCGGGGCCGGTCCGCGAGGTCCGGCGGCAGCAGCGATCCGAGCTCCTCGATGCTGGTGGTGACCATCCGCATCGGGCCCACGGCGTCCATCCGCTGGCCGCTGTGGTTGTGCGGCAACCACTTGAGCCAGTCCCAGTGGGCCAGGTTCTGCGACGAGCAGAGCACCGCGACGATGAGGTGCTCGGGGCTCTGGAAGGCGGTCGCCGAGCAGATCATGGCGCGAGCCGCGGACCTGGCCGGCTCGTCGGGCCCACAGATCTCGATCCGGTCGAAGGCCCGCAGGTCGATCGAAGCCGGGAGGTTCGGTTGCAGCCGGTGTACGACGAGCAACCTGTGCAGCGCGGACGCGGCAGCCGGGTCGACCTGGTCGACCGGCGCGCTCTCAGGCGGCACCAGCTCCAGTGAGAGCGGCTGGGCGCAGAGCCCGTAGCGCACCTGCAGGAACCGCGCGTCCAGTGCACCGTGCTCCCACAGCCGGCTTCGGTCCTCGGCAAGTGACGGCAGGGAGGTCGGCTCCGGGTGGTGCCAGTTGAGAGCTCGGCGTTGCTGGTCGGCGGCCTCGCGGGCCACCTTGCGGATGTTGCCGAGGTAGCGGAGGTACTCCGTTCTCGACCCGGTCACCTGCTGGGCCCGCTGCTTGCGCTGGCGGTCGACCTGGACGAAGACGAAACCGAGCGTCGCGAACAGGAACATTCCGGCCGCGATCATGCTGCGGCCACCACCGCCGCTTCCGCTGCCCATGCCCGCCACCAGGACGATCGAACCGACGCTGCCGAGCATCGGGATGACGTTCATCATGATCCCGCTGGCGCCCTCGTTCTCCTGGATCTCCGGGGGCGGCTGCAGCACGATCTGGCCGCTCGGCATCTCTGGCTCGTCGAGACGCGGGCCTCGGCGAAGCGTGGTGCTCAAGCGGTCTCCCCTGATCGAGATCGGACGTGACGACTATAGGTGCGCCGTCTGGGGGCGACTACCCTGCCATTCGTGGACACCGATGACCTGCTGGCGCTCAGCGTGCTCGGCCCGCAGGGCATCATCGACCTGGTCGTGCCCGGGGCGGCCTCGGCAGAGGACGTCGCCGCCGAGTACGCAAGCCAGACCGGCCTCACGACTCCACCCGCCTTGCTCACCGGGCTCGGGGCGCGGTTGCCGACCGGGGTTCCGCTGTCGGACACCTCGGTGGCCGCGGGTGACGTCCTGGTTGCGGTGACCGACCTGACCGACCTGACCGACCCATTGACCGACCCGCGGTCCGACGCCGTACCTGACGCCTCCGACGGGACCGGCGACTGCCCCTGCTACGGCGACCTTTGCCGGGGCCGCCGGTCGGCGTCCGGTTGTGGGTCGCGGTCTCGGCGGGCGTTGCCGTCCTCGCCGGCTGGTGCGCCGCCCACCTGGCGGACACGACCGAACAGACGGTGGCCGTCAACGTCCTCCTCGTCGCTGCGGTCATCGGGCTGCTGCCCTTCGGCCGGTACGCCGGCCCCAGAAGCGCTGCCGCACCGGTGTTCTCGGCCGCCGCTGCGTACGCGCTCGTGTGGGAGCCCGATCCGGACTCGCTGCCTCTCACGCTTGGGCGTCGCCGGGCTGGCCGCCGCGGTGACCGCCGCCGCGGGCCGGGCGTTGCTGCCCGACGTGTCCGCGGACGGCACGGAGTCGCGCCGCGACGAGGCCCATGTCGTCTGGATGGCAACCGGGGTGCTGTTGTTCCTGACGGCGGGACTCGCCGCCATCTCCCAGTTCCGACCGTCGATCGTGTGGTCGCTGTTGCTGGTCTTCGCGATGTTGGGGGCGCGGCTGGTGCCGAGGCTCGCCATCGACGTCCCCGACCAGTTGCTCATCGACCTCGAGCGGCTGGCCGTCAACGCCTGGTCCGCCCGCGAGCAGCCCACTGGACGCCGCGGACGCATGGTCATCGCCCGCGGGATGGTCGCGCGGATCGTCGATCGTGGCCAGCGGATCATCAGTGGCGCCTCGCTGGCGATCGCCGCGGTCGCGGCCGGGTCGGCGTACCTGCTGCTCACGTCCGGTCTGCCGGGGTTGTCCCGGCTCGGCGCCGGCCTTCTCGTGTTCTTCGTCGGAGCCTCGCTGCTTTTCGCGGCGGGCAGCTATCGCAACCGGGCGGCCCGGCTGCTGCTGCGCGCAGCCGGCCTCGCGTGCTGGGTGGCGCTGGCCGGCGAGCGGGTGCCGACCTGGTCGCCGGCGTCGCGGTCGTGGCTCGTCCTGGGTGCCGTCGCTCTCGGACTCCTGTGCATCGTGGTCGCCGTTGCCAGCGGTCGCGGGTGGAGGTCGGTCTGGTGGGCCCGACGAGCGGAAGTGGGCGAAAGCATGTGCAGCGCCTTCGCGATTGCGGCGCTCAGTCTCTCGACTGGTTTGTTCAGTCACGTATGGGTGCTGACGTCGCGCTGACGTGTGGAAAATTCCGGTCCGATGTTTACGCCGCGTGCGCTCGGGTAGATCGATTCCCGCCGGGGCAGCGAAAACGTTGTTCCTCGATCACCGAAGACAAGGACCACTCCAGGGGCTGATCGCCGCTGTGGGGGAAGGAAATTCAGATGGCCACACCAAATGGAAAACTCCGGAGATGCGCTAGGACAGTCGATCGCACTGACCCGTCAGGCGAAGTCCGACTTCTCGACTCAGATCAGCTCCCTGAACGGCAAGCTCGCCGACATCGGCTCCCACTGGCAGGGCCAGGGCTCGGTTGCCTTCGTTCGGGTCCAGGACGCCTGGAACAACCAGGTCAACCGCCTGCTGTCCGCACTCGAAGAGTTCGGCGACAACCTCGAGGGCACCGAGAAGACGTTCAACATCACCGACACCGACGTCACCGACTCCCTGAGCCAGCTCACCAACCGCCTCGGCTGACCCCGAGCCCACCTACTTCGACCCACCTACTTCGAAACGGAACCGAAATGACTGACCTCAAGGTTAACCACGGCGGGCTGGACCTGGCCTCGACCGACCTCAACACCGCATCGCAGAACCTTCAGAAGCTCATCGAAGACCTCGAGTCGGAGCTCAACAAGCGCCAGCAGTCCTGGACCGGTTCGGCCAAGGACGCCTACGTCCCGGCCAAGGCCCAGTGGAACGGCGCCATCACCGACATGCGCGAACTGCTCTTCGACCTCGGCCAGGCAGTCGACCGGTCGAACCAGGCCTACCTGGCCGCCGACATGCAGGGCAGCAAGCTCTTCTCGTGAGTACACCGCGCCGGAGACAGGACCTCCTGTCTCCGGCGCCACTAATACGGGGTGGACATGACCAGTAGAGATGCCATCAGGCTCACGCGCGGGCAGGGCCCGCGAGGTGGGCACGAACATGAAGAAGGGCGCGGACGCGCTCGCCAATTCCGACTTCAAGCGCGTGCAGCTGTCCGATGGACAGTTCAGCAGCGTGAGCAAGGGCCAGACCCTCGCACATGAGTACTCCATGAGCTACTACGTGCTGGCCGAGACCATGAGTGGCTTCGAGACCGACCTCAACGGGTACGGCGATGCGGTCACCCACAGCGCCGACGGCCTCACGGACACCGATGCCGACAGCGCCGAGGTGCTCAACCGGATCGCGAGGATCATCCCGACGGCCAACGACTCCGTCAGGCACGACGACGCATGGCGGAGACAGGGACAGGTGACGGGGATGGGACCCAACGAAACAGGAGCTCCGCAAGGTCCTCCAGGCCAGCGCCACCGCGCTTGCGAACGCCTCGAAGGACTGGGAGAGCGGTCGAGTCGCACTCGACAGTGTGACCACCGAGCTCGACAACGGCATCGACGGCATCGGCGAGGAGATGGGGCCACACACCCGCAAGGCCGCCCTGGCGTCCTTCCACGCCATGCGAAAGCGCGTCCACGAGCACAAGCACTCGCTCACGGCTCGGTCGCGACGCCCTCGACATCGCGTCCGGGTGCAATCGACGCGGCCACGACCGTCGCCATCTCCGGGCTTCCCAAGGTCGATGCGACGCCCACGATGAAGGATACGGGCCATCCGGCCGCGGACGAGGTCCAGTACGCGAAGGCGGTCAAGTGCCTACAACGAATCCGTGGGATCGCGGGAAGCAGCTGCCGCCGAAGCCCTCCGGGACTTGAACGCGGAGTTGGACAAGTCGATCGCCAAGATGCGCGAGGCCCGCGGACTCCCGCCCGAGGATCCGACGACACCCGGAACGGGATCGGGTGACGAAGGAGGTTCGTCCTCGGTCGGCG
>CAVRBN010000047.1:0-18439 GCA_963719255.1 uncultured Actinomycetota bacterium
TGCAACGTCGGCGCAACGTGGTGCTTCGTAGGTTGTGACTCCAGCCACACCCGAACTCAAGGAGCCCCAGATGACCGTCTACTCGCCCCCGGGATCACCGGACTCGCTCGTCTCCGTCCAGAGCAGGTACGGCCACTTCATCGGCGGCGAGTGGGTCGACCCGATCAAGGGACAGTACTTCGAGAACATCTCGCCGGTGAACGGCAAGCCGTTCACCGAGATCGCCCGGGGAACCGCAGAGGACATCGACGCGGCGCTCGACGCCGCCCATGCCGCGGCGCCCAAGTGGGGACAGGCGTCTCCCACCGAGCGCTCGAACGTCCTGCTCAAGATCGCCGACGCGCTGGAGCAGAACCTGACGATGCTCGCCGTTGCCGAGACCTGGGACAACGGCAAGGCGATCCGCGAATGTCTCGCCGCCGACCTGCCGCTGGCGGTGGACCACTTCCGCTACTTCGCAGGCTGTTTGCGCGCCCAGGAAGGCAGCGTCAGCGAGATCGACTCCGACACCGTGGCCTACCACTTCCACGAGCCGCTCGGTGTCGTCGGCCAGATCATCCCGTGGAACTTCCCGATCCTGATGGCCGTGTGGAAGCTCGCGCCGGCCCTGGCCGCCGGCAACTGCGTCGTCCTGAAGCCTGCCGAGCAGACCCCGTGGTCGATCCTCAAGATGATGGAGGTCATCGGCGGCTTGTTGCCGCCCGGCGTCCTCAACGTGGTCAACGGCTTCGGTGTCGAGGCCGGCAAGCCCCTCGCCTCGTCGCCCCGCATCGCCAAGATCGCCTTCACCGGCGAGACCACCACCGGGAAGCTGATCATGCAGTACGCCAGCCAGAACGTCATCCCGGTGACCCTGGAGCTCGGAGGCAAGAGCCCCAACATCTTCTTCGAGGACGTCGCCGCCCAGCGCGACGCGTTCTACGACAAGGCACTCGAGGGCTTCACGATGTTCGCCCTCAACCAGGGCGAGGTCTGCACCTGTCCCTCCAGGGCGCTCGTGCAGTCGTCGATCTACAGCGACTTCGTGCCCGACGCCGTGGCCCGCGTGGAGAAGATCGTGCAGGGCAACCCGCTCGACGACACCACCATGATGGGCGCCCAGGCATCCAAGGACCAGCTGGAGAAGATCCTCAGCTACCTGGACATCGGCCGCCAGGAGGGCGCCAAGATCCTCACCGGCGGGGAGCGCAACGTGCTCGAGGGCGACCTCGCCGACGGGTACTACGTGCAGCCGACCATCTTCGAGGGCGACAACTCCATGCGCGTCTTCCAGGAGGAGATCTTCGGTCCCGTGGTCGCGCTGACCTCCTTCGGTGACGAGGCCGACGCCCTCAAGGTGGCCAACGACACCCCGTACGGTCTCGGCGCCGGCGTCTGGTCACGCGACGGAGGTACGGCGTTCCGGATGGGCCGTGGAATCCAGGCGGGCCGAGTGTGGACGAACTGCTATCACGCCTACCCCGCGCACGCGGCGTTCGGCGGTTACAAGGCGTCCGGCATCGGCCGCGAGAACCACAAGATGATGCTCGACCACTACCAGCAGACCAAGAACCTCCTCGTGTCCTACTCCCAGGACGCCCAGGGCTTCTTCTGAGGGGTGCAGCTCCGATGTCCGCGTTCGCTGGCGCGATGGCCGATTGCGAGGTCTACTGGAGGTGATGGCTTCAAAGGCGATGCGGGCCCAGGTGGCGGACTCCTGGCACCGCTCCGCCGCCGCGGGGGTCGAGGCCGACACCGTCAGTACGCCGATCACGCTGCCGGATGACGCCCTGCGCGACTATCGCGAGGCCCATCCCCTCGCGCAGGTCTTTCCGATCCTCGACGACGTGCTCGGCCAGGCCGCGCGGGACTGCGACGCGATCATGGCGGTCTCCGACGCGACCGGGCAGCTGCTGTGGGTCTGCGGGCATCCGAGCGTGTTGCGACGCGCCGAGTCGATCGGCTTCGTGGAAGGGGCCAACTGGGACGAGCGGATGGCCGGGACCAGCGCCCCGGGGATGGCCCTCACCCTGGACCAGACGGTGAGTGTCATCGGGTCGGAGCACTTCCGCCGGTCGGTGCAGCGGTGGAGCTGCGCCGCGACACCGATCCACGACCCGACGACCGGGGAGCTGCTCGGCGTCCTCGACATCACCGGCGGCCAGGACATCGTCGTACCGCAGACCATGGCCATGGTGCGGACCGCCGCCAGGATGGCGGAGTCCGAGCTGGCCAGGCACCTGCTCTCCCACCGGGCGTCGGAGGCCGAACGTCGCCCGCTCAGAGGGTTGTCGATCAAGCTGGAAGCACTGGGGCGACACGAGTCGCTGCTCACGATCGACGACGGGAGTACGCATCGGTCCACGCTGCGGCTCACCCCTCGGCACAGCGAGATCCTCTTGCTGTTGGCATCGGCACCACGGGGCCTCTCCGGGGACGAGCTGGCCGTGCTCCTGTACGAGGAGGACAACACCGCCTCGACCCTTCGGGCGGAGCTCAGCCGGCTGCGGACCCTCTTGGGCGACGACCTGTTCGCGTCCCGGCCCTACCGGCTGATCGCGGAGGTCACAGCGGACTGGCTGGCTGTCGAGGCGCACCTCGCGTGCGGCGACGTCGTTGCGGCGATGCGCGCCTACCGGGGACCGTTGCTGCCTCGTTCGGTGGCGCCCGGCGTGACCAAGCTGCGCACCGACGTGGAGATGTCGCTGCGGCAGGCCGTCATGCAGCACGGGGTGGCGGACCTGATGTCGTCGTGGACCCGCTCCGCGTGGGGTGCCGACGACTACGACATGTGGCTCGCCCAACGCGCGGCAGTCAGCGACACGATCGCCGTTGCTCCCGCTCATCTCCGGCCAGCTCGCGAGGCTGGACAGGGAGCTCGGCGCCTAGACGTAGCCCACCAAGCCTTTCGCTGAGGCGACGCAACGGCGATGCAACGTTGCGTGTCTAGCGTGAGACAGACACTCACACCAGGAGTTCACATGAAGGCAGCCGTCGTCCACGACTTCACCAAGACGCTCACCATCGAAGACACACCGAAGCCGGTCCCCGGGCCAGGCGAGGTGCTCGTGAAGGTCGAGACCGCCGGTCTGTGCCACACCGACATTCACGCCGCGCACGGCGACTGGCCGGTCAAACCGACTCTGCCGTTGATCCCCGGGCACGAAGGCGTCGGGATCGTCGAGCAGGTCGGTCCGGGAGTCACCACACCGAGGGTGGGTGACCGGGTAGCGATGCCGTGGCTCGGCGCGGCGTGCGGGACGTGCGACTACTGCATCGACGGGTGGGAGACCCTGTGCGAGCAGCAGGTCAACACCGGCTACGGCATCGACGGCTCGTACGCCGAGTACGCCGTCGCGAACGCCGCCTACGTCGCACCGGTCCCCGACTCAGTGGATCCCCTGGACGCCGCGGTGCTCACCTGCGCGGGCGTCACGACGTACAAGGCCGTGAAGCTCTCAGGGGCGCGGCCCGGACAGCTGGTGGCCGTGTTCGGCATCGGTGGGCTCGGCCATCTCGCGCTGCAGTACGCGAAGATCAGCGGCGCCACCGTGGTCGCGGTCGACATCAGCGACGAGAAGCTGGAGCTCGCGAAGGAACTCGGCGCCGACTACGTCGTCAACGCTCTCACCGAGGACCCGATCGCCGCGATCCAGGAGCTCGGCGGAGCGCATGCAGCGATCTCCGTGGCCGTCGCGCCGAAGGCCTTCGAGCAGGCGTTCAGCTCGCTGCGCCGGGGCGGCAAGCTGGTGTTCGTCGCGCTTCCAGCGGACAACTTCGTCAGCCTGCCCATCTTCGAGACCGTGCTGAACGGCATCACCGTCCTCGGGTCGATCGTCGGGACCCGCAAGGACCTCGCCGAGGTGTACGCGATCCACGCGCAAGGGCGCACCAGGGTGATCCGGGAGACCCGGAAGCTCGAGGAAGTCAACGAGTGCTTCGAGGAAGTCGAGAAGGGCCAGGTCAAGGCGCGGATCGTCTTCGACCTTCGCTCCTGAGCTGAGCTGTCTCTGGGCGCAATGTGATTCCCATCGCGGGGCCGACCGAGGGTGCAACGCCCCACAGGTGGGGACGGGCACCCTCAGTCGGGTCGCTCAGTGGGTCGTGCCGACGCGCACGGTGATCACGTGCGTCTTGCGGTTGACTTCGAGCACGCGGATCCTGGTCCCGGTCTTCGGCACGTTCACGCTGTACCACCCGGGCTGGTATTGACCCGGATGCGTGGTAACCGTGTGCTCATCGCGGCTGAACCACCAATCCAGTGTGTCGTCGAAGAGCGGCACGGCCCGCTTGGCGGGCAGGGTGACCGGCTGACCCAGGTAGTGGATCGTCTGCCTCGCGCGCGCTCTCGTGGAGAAGGTCGAGTCGTATGACAGCGTCCTCGGCCGCAGGATCGACCCGTCGGGGGCGTGGGTGAAGGTCGGATGCGCGTCGACCGGCAGGATCTCGCCCCCGCCGGGGTGATCACCGACGTTGTTGTCGGTGAACGACGTGTCCCAATAGCTGATCAGGGCGCCGGGGGTGTAGCGGTAGAACTCCACCCGGTCCGGGTTCGTTGTACCCGAAGTTGTAGACGTGCCTGAGCAACTTGTCCCGCATGACGTACTGCCGGTTGTCGACGAAGTAGGCGTTGAGGAACTGCCTGGTTTCCGTGGCGTGGACCGCCTCGAACCCGTCGAGCGCCCACCCTTCCTCGTCGGTCTCGGCGCCGCCGATCAACTGACCGCCCAGCGTGACGTTGTCGACCTGGAAGCCGTTCAGCGCGGCAGCGCCGTCGGTCTGGTAGCGCCACCGGACGGCGTTGGTGCCGTCGGGCACTGTCGCGGTCAGGTTTGCCCACGCGCCTCGGGACGTGCCTGAGATCCCAGCCCCGCTGCCGTTGAACCCGCTCTGGTCCTCGCCCGTGTAGCTGAGGTTGTGTGGACCGGGGTCCAGGTGTCGCCGGCGTCGCTCGACGCCTCCAGGAACGCGTAGTCCCAACCCTCCTCGATGGCGTAACGGACCTTGGCCGTCAGGGCGCCGCCGCCCTCGACGTCACGGGTCATCGTGTTGTTGAGGCCGTCTCCCTTGTTGCTGTAGAAGAACTTCTCACCACACTCGTCGCACGGGGCGCCGTACTGGAACGTCACGTTCTTGTCGGGTAGCAGGACGATCAGCCCGTTCGGGTCGTTTCCCGTGGGATATCTGACCTGGGCGTAGCTTGTGCACCGAGGAGCGGCCGGAGCGCACGACGTGGTAGTCGAGCCAGCCGAGCTGGAACTTGTCCCAGGCGCCCATCGGCATCGGCCGGTCTCCAATCCCGGGATCGTGCGGGGCCGTACCGCGGGACTGGCTCATCAGCGTCCAGAAGCCGGTGCTGTTCTCGGCTCCTCCGGTGTTGCCGGATGTGTCGTACTCGTCGGGTAGTCCGAGGTCGTGGGCGTACTCGTGGGCGAAGACGCTCAGGCCTCCGTTCTCCGGCTGCATGGTGTAGTCGTTGACCCACAGCCCGGTCGGGTTGTCGGGGAACACGACGCCGCCGTCAGGAGCGCCGGTGTCGCTCGCGCCGCCCTCGCCGACCTGGACGCCGCCGATCGCCGGACCGGGACCCTCGCCCTGCGGGTGGAGCCCGATGTTGCCTCGGTGGCTCCAGATCGCATCAGTGCCGTAGACCGGGTCGCCGTCCGCCTCGTCGCCGCCCGCGTGCACGACCTGGAAATGGTCGATGTAGCCGTCCGGCTCCCGGAAGTCGCCGTCGTGATCGTAGTCGTAGCGGTCCTGGATATCGAACTTTGTCAGGTAGGCCCGGATCTCGGGCATGGTCACTCCGGCGTCGAGCCGGTCCTTGACCCAGATCGACAGGCCGTCCCGCACCAGGAACCAGACGTTGGAGCAGATGATCGAGCCGCACGCGTTGGTGCCGTACCGCGCCTCGTTGAACGGCACCTTGACCCAGTCGGTCACCTGGCCGTTGATGGAGTACGCGCCGGAGGACTGGTCTTGGTAGAAGTCCTTCATCCGGTTGAAGTAGAGGTTCTTGTAGTACGGCCGGTCGTAGTCAGAACGCCAGACTGTGCTGTTGTCGGTGCTCCGGTCGGGCTCCGGGATCTCGTTGTGCAGGGGACCCTCGTCGCGCTGGGCGCTCGGGTCCGACGGGACGGCCGAGTGCTGCCGGCTCCCGAACTCCGCCAGGACGACGAAGATGCGGTCGGTTCCGGTGTGGGCCACTTTCCCGTACGAGCGCCTGCCTCAGCTTCTCGACCGTCCCCGTGCCGCCCGTCCTGAGGCGTTGCTCGAGCGCCTTCTTGGTCCGGTTGTCGTACTTCTTCTTCCAGGGGGGAGTGAGGTTGTCCGACGGGGTCGGGCCCGTCCTTCACAGCAGCCCGCCCAGTGGCGGAGTCCGATTCGGCTCCAGCATTCGACGTGGTCATGGGGAGCGCGAGCGCGATCCCGATCAGTGATGCGGTCGCCAGTGCGACGACCTTGGTCCTTCTCAAGATGTGCCTCCAGGGGGTTGGGGGGCCGCGATGCGCCTGAGCGATCATCCCTGCCACGAGTCCCCCACCGGGTTTCGGCGTGAGCCTTCGCGTCAGGTGCTTTGCAGTCGACTGCGCCGACCCGGCCGAAGGGAAGGACGCCGCCGTTTCGTTATCGGACCGTTATCGAAGACGACCGCACTACTCGGGACTGACGGCAATGCCCGAGATCGTCGATTGACTCCGCCGGAAGTGGGTACCCGGGAATCAGGTGATCCGGCGAAGGTGAGGAGGAGGCAATGCCGAGCAAGTCCTCGAACGTCAAGAACGAGAAGCAGTACGAGGCCCTCAAGGACAAGGGGATGTCCAAGGAGCGCGCTGCCAAGATCGCGAACTCGCCCAAGGCGTCGAGCCACGGCGGGAAGAAGAGCGGGTCCGGCGGTGACAGTTCCCAGGGCGGCACCACTGCTCAGAAGAAGAAGGCGGGGCGCAAGGGCGGCAAGGCCTCACACAAGTCCTAGCCTGCCCAGCCGTGCGCGCCACGGCCCCCGCGACTACGGACTCCGGTCCGGTCCCGGCTGCCAGATCGGCGCGCTGCAACGACGCGCCGGTCCCCCGGCTGCACGAGCCGGTCGACTCCCGCGCGCACGATCTCCTCGTCGCCGGTGCGGCGCAGCGCGGGTGCCAGCTCGTCGACGACCCGGTCGAGCAGGTCGACGGCCGGTCGCAACCGCCCGTCCGAAACGTCGAGGAGCTCTTCCGACAGCCCGTACCGGGCGGCTCGCCAGGCGGCCGCCCTCAACCGGGCGACTGTCACATCCGGAGTCGGCGTGCCGAGTGCGGTGTCGACGGCGGCGCGGCACAACGCCGCGAGCAGCACCGAGTCGCTGACCTCCTGCCCCACGTCGGCGACCCGGAACTCGACCGTCGGGTACGACGCGGACAGCCGCACGTCGAAATAGATCATGCCGGCGTCGATCGCCGCGCCGGCCGCTATCAGGTCGGCGACCGTCCGGTCGTAGCCGGCCTCGTCGCGAAACGGCTCGGTGGCCCCCGCGGTGGGCCACCGTCCCCAGCTGATGCTGCGATAGCTGGCGTAGCCGGTGTCGAGCCCGTCCCAGAACGGCGAGTTGGCGCTGATCGCGAGCAGAACCGCCAACCAGGGCCGGACCCCGTCGATCGCCGTCACGCCCTCGGCCCGCGACTCCACCGACACATGAACGTGCGCTCCGCAGGTGAGCTGGTCGCCCGCGATCAGCCCGTACTGCTCCTCCATGCGCTCGTAGCGTCCATCCGGTGTCGGCGTGGGTCTCGACGCGAAGGGCGTGGTCCCCAGAGCGGCCACCCTCGCCCCGCGTCTGCGTGCAGAGTCGATCAGCTCGCCCCGTCGGGAGCGTAGGTCCTCACCGAGGGCGCCGAGATCGGTCGTTGGTTCGGACGCGATCTCGGCCTGCTCCAGCTTGAACTCGTGCTCGACGTCCGTTCCCGGATCCGCAGCCAGGGCCTCCCCAAGCGGCGCGGGGACGCCACCCTGCGCGGTGAACAGCATCAGCTCCTCTTCGACGCCGACGGTGCGCAGGGGCGTTGAAGAGGGCACGGTCCAGCGAACCATCCCCGACGCGATTTGCGCCAGCGGCGAAGTTTTACCTGGGGGTGCGGCTCGAACCGAATCGGTTCCACGGACGGAAGTTATCGACGGACGCGTAGACTCGACACATCCGTCCGGGACGACTCCATGAGGAATCGCCTTGCGCCGGGCCAGAGAAACGACTCTGCATGCCCCACGCGGCAGCTGAACGCCGATTCCAGGTAAGCGAGCTTCCGGGTTTGCTCGACGAAGTAAGCAATGCGCGAGACCATCTTGGCCGACGAGCGAGGAGCCGGCAGCGCCCTCGCGGCGTACACGGCCTCGGCCCGTGCCAACCTGCTCGCCGCCCTCGAGGTGTACGCCGCCGCGCTCGAGTCGACCGGGCGGCCGCTCCCCTATCGACTGCGTGACGAGCTGCACCTCCAGCGACGAATGAGCGGGTCCCGCACCACCTGGTGATGCCAGACTTGCCGGCGTGACCGAGCCGCTGCCCGACCCTGCCCTGGTCGTCCTGGTGGGGGCGTCCGGCTCGGGCAAATCCACGTGGGCGCGGTCGCGATACCGGGACCAGGAGATCGTCTCCTCCGACGAGCTGCGTGGCATCGTCGGTAGCGGTCCGAACGACCTCGACGCCTCGGTCGACGCGTTCCTCCTCCTCGACCGGATCGTCGCGGGCCGCGCCCGGCGCGGCCTGACGACCATCGTGGACACCCTGGGTCTGGACCGGGACAAACGGCTGGCCTACCTGGGTGCTTGCTCGCCAGGCGGGCCTGCCGGCCGTGGCGGTCCTGTTCGACACTCCTGAGCGGCTCTGTCGGTCGCGCAACGCCGCGCGCGATCGTCCGGTACCGGCGCCGGTGCTCACCGAACAGCTCCGCAAGGCCGCAGCAACCGTCCTGGGCGAGGAAGGCTGGGACCAGGTCGTCCGGGTCGAGTCCGACGAACCGCCTGCGCCCACCGCCAGCAGGACGCCGATCGCCAGGCCGGTGGCGACCGGTGACCTCGTCCTCCAGGTGTCGCGCTTTCCGTGGGGCGAGGACCCGGTCGGCTGGCTGAAGGACATCGCTCTGGCGGCGGACGCGGCCGGGCTGGGCGGGATCGCGCTGATGGACCACCTCATCCAGATCCCGCAGGTCGAGCGCGCCTGGTCGCCGATCCCCGAACCGTTCACCACGCTGGGCATGCTGGCCGGCCTCGACACGGACCTGCGACTCGGCACGCTGTGCACGCCGGTGACCTTCCGCCCGGCGGGCATCCTGGCCAAGACCTTCGCGACGCTCGACGTACTCTCCGGCGGGCGGGCCTTCTGCGGCCTGGGGGCGGGCTGGTGGGAACGCGAGCACCGTGCCTTCGGCCTGCCGTTCCCGGCGATTGCCGAGCGGCTGGACCAGGTGGAGACCACGATCGAGACGATGCGCGCGTTGTGGTCCAAGGGCACCAAGCGTACGACGGGGAACGGGTCGAGCTCCCGGAGACGACGTGTTATCCACGTCCGGTCGGCCACATCCCGATCATCGTCGGCGGAGGTGGTGAGCGTCGTACCCTCCAGGTCGTGGCGCGGCTCGCCGACGGATGCAACCTGCCGAGCGACGCCGACACCCTGGCCCGCAAGCGCGAGATCCTCCGAAGGCATTGCGCAGAGTTCGGCCGGGATCCCGACGAGGTGATCGTCACCGTGCTCGACCTGCCGATCATCGGCAGCGACCGCGACGACGCCTGGGCCCGCGTGGAACGGCTACGGGGCCGGACGGCCGCCGCGGTGTTCGCGCGTCGGCACAACGCGGGAACGGTGGCAGGACCACGCGCGGCGCCTCGACGGGTTGCGGACGAGCGGGGTCGCGACGATCTTCATCGCGCCCCCGGACCTGTCCGGCCCGGAGGACGTGTTGAGGCTGTCGGCCCTGGCTCAGTGAGCCGCCGGGTCGCGGGCGTAGTCCGGGCTCAGTCCGCGGCTCGGGCACGGCGTTCGCGGCGGCCCTGCGGGCACTCCAGCAGTCCCGGCAGAAGGCCACTTGCTCGAAGTTCACGGAACGCACATGCGCCTCGGCGCGGTTGACTGGCGTTTCACAGTCACGGCAGATGTAACTGCCCATCAGGTTTCCCTTGGATCACCCCGAGGGGGATCCCACCGGGGTCCAAGTGAACCTTGGCGGGCCCTAGGAAGCAATAGTGTAAACGTGTGGTGTTTCGTGTTGCGTTCGTGGCTGGTGTGACGCCGGACAAGTGGGTGCGCACCTGGCGACGGCGCGAGCCGGCCGAACCGCTCGAGCTGATCCTCGTCGACGAGGCCGATCAGCGAGCCATCGTGATGGACGGCCGGGCCGATGTCTGCTTTGCCCGGATGCCCATCGTCCGGGAGGGCCTGCACTGCATCCCGCTCTACAGCGAGGTGCCGGTCGTGGTGGTCCCGAAGGACCACCCGGTGACGGCGTACGACGAGGTCCCGCTCGCCGATCTGGTCCACGAGCAGCTGGTGTACGGCGACGTACCCGGCTGGGTCGACCTGGCGACGGCGGACCGACTGCCGTTCCCCGAGATGTCCGCCGGGGAGGCTATCGAGGTGGTGGCGAGCGGTACCGGCATCGTGATCGTGCCGATGGGCGTCGCCCGGCTCCACCACCGCAAGGACGTCGAGCACCGCCCCGTGCTGGACCTGGCGCCGACGCAGATCGGACTGGCCTGGCGGGTCGACACTGACGATCCGCGGATCGAGACGTTCATCGGGATCGTGCGCGGCCGCACCGAGAACAGCTCGCGTGGCAAGCAGGTCAGGCGTCGCCGTTGACGTGCACGTGGTCGACCAGCCACTGACCGAGCACCTCGGCGCTGGCCGCCACCAGCGCGGGCCAGTCGTGGGCGGACTCGTCCGCGTTGTCGGAGACATGCTTGACCAGACGCACCGGCACGCCGAACATCCGAGCCGCCCAGACCACGGCGTACCCCTCCATGTCCACGAGCTCGGCGCTGTGGGCGAGGCGGGCTCGGACGACCGGGTCGGTCACGAACACGTCGCCGCTCGCCAGCACCATCGGGTCGTCGGAGACCATCAGTCGCTCCTCCGGGTCGTAGCCGAGCGCCCGGATCGCATCCGCGTTGATGTCGTGGTTGAGGACCACCCCGGGCGTGTGCAGACCCTCCAGGCCGTCGTGCAGCGCCCCGGCGGTGCCGACGTTGATCACCGTGAGGCGGTCGAGATCGTCTCGCCCGGCGAGGGCTCGTGCCGTCGTTGCGGCAGCCGCAGTCTTGCCGATGCCCGTGATGACCAGCGGCAGATTGGGCGGCACCCCGGCCGCCTCGGCGGCGGTAGCCGCCACGATGAGGTAGGACACGGTTGGAGGCTAGCCCGTCGGTTCGTCCTAGGATGTGCGCGATGAAGTATCTGGAGGCCCGCGATCTCAGCCAGCAGGTGTCCCAGCGCTTCGTCCAGCACTTCGACGGACAGCCGGATGCCGTCGGCCGGGCGCCGGGGCGGGTCAACCTGATCGGCGAGCACACCGACTACAACGGCGGCCTGTGCCTCCCGATCGCACTCCCCCACGCGGCGTACGTCGCGGTGCGTCGGCGCGACGACGGCCGGATCCGCGTGGTGAGCTCGCAGACGGGTTCCTGGGCGGGCACCGTGAGCGACCTGAAGCCTGGCGCCGCCAGCGAGGGTGCGGCGTACGTCGTGGGCACGTTGTGGGCCTTGCGCGCGGCCGGCGTCGAGATGAGCGGCCTCGACGTGTACGTCGAGAGCGAGGTGCCGATGGGCAGCGGCCTGTCGAGCTCGGCCGCCGTCATCTGTGCAGCCGCCGCGGCGATGGCCCATGACGAGTTCTCTCCCCAGCAGCTGGTCGACGTCACGATCCAGGCCGAGACCGAGGGCGTGGGCGCCCCGACCGGCGGGCTCGACCAGACCGTGTCCGTGCTTGCCGAGGCTGGTCTGGCCCTGCTCCTGGACTTCGGTTCCGGCCAGGACCGGGTCGCGGGCCGGGTCCACTGGCATCCGGAGTCCGACGGCCTCGGCCTGCTCGTCGTCGACACGGGCGTCCGGCACAGTCACGCGGGCGGCGGGTACGGCGACCGGCGGGCCGAGTGCGAGGCCGCGGCCGAAGCCCTGGGGGTGGCGCTTCTGGCTGAGGCGAGCGATGCCGACGCGTTGCCGGATCCGCTGCGCAGACGAGCCCGCCACATCCTCACCGAGGTCGATCGAGTACGCCGCTTCGTGGCAGCCGTTGACGCAGCAGACTGGACGGGCGTGGGCGAGTTGCTCACTGCGTCGCACGCGTCGCTGCGCGACGACTTCGAGGTCTCCTGCCCGGAGCTGGACGTGGTGGTCGACACGGCCAACCGGTCGGGTGCCCTCGGGGCGCGGATGACCGGAGGAGGGTTCGGCGGCAGCGCCCTCGTCCTGGCCCCGACCGTGGAGCTCGCTCGGATCGGAGACGCGATCACCCGCGCCTTCGAGGACGAAGGGTGGTCCGGGCCGACATTTCTGCACGCGCCTGCAAGTGCCGGAGCGTCGGTCACCCACTGACTCAGCTGCCAACTCAGCCACTGACCAGCCGCTGCAGCTCCTGCCAGGTGCGGTCGAGATCATCGCGCGTGGTCCGCCAGCTGCCGACGGCGAGCCGCAGGGCGGCCCGCCCGTTGACCTTGGTATGGCTGAGATAGGCGACACCGGAGGCGTTGAGCGCGTCCATGGCGGACATGGTCAGGTCGTCCTCGCCGACCACGCGGAACACCACGAGTCCCAGGACCGGCTCGGTCACGATCTCGAAGCGCTGGTCGGACCGGACCAGGTCGGCGAAGTGCGCGGCCAGCTCGACGCCGGACCGGATGTGTGCCCGCAGGCCCTCGAGCCCGTAGGTCCGCAGCACCGTCCACAGCTTGACCGCCCGGAACCGGCGGCCCAGCTGCGGGTGCCAGTCGCGGTAGTCGACCACGGCACCGGACTCCGACGCCGGGTTGCGCAGGTACTCCGGCAGGATCGACAGCGCGCCGATCAGCGCCGCACGGTCCCGCACCCAGAAGGTGCTGCAGTCGAAGGTGGTGAGCAGCCATTTGTGCGGGTTCGTGACGTAGGAGTCGGCGTACTCCGCAACCCCGTCGTTGATCCAGCGAAGCTCCGGGCACACCGCCGCGACCCCGGCCCAGGCGGCGTCGACATGCAGCCACACGGCGTACTCCCGTGCGATCGCGCCGATCTCGGTGACCGGGTCGACGGCGCCCGTGGACGTCGTGCCAACCGCGGCCTGGATGAGAACGGGAATGCGGCCCGCACTTCTGTCGGACTCGATGGTCGCCCGCAACGCTGCCGCGTCCATGGCCTGGGTGACCGGGTCGACCTCGATGCTGCGGACAGCGTCCTCGCCGAGCCCGCTCATCATCGCCGCCTTCAGCAAGGATGAGTGCGCCTGCGTCGACCCGTAGATCGTGTACTCGCTCTTCCCCACGCCTGCCGTGCGCGCCGTACCGCCTGACACGCGATGCAGGGCCGCCAGCACGGCGGTGAAGGTGGCCGTTGACGCGGTGTCCTGGATGACCCCACCACCGACAGGGCCACCGCTAGGGCCACCGGTCCCGTCGCCCAGGTTGAGGAAGGCGCTCGGGCAGACCGAGTGCCTTGGCGAACCAGTCGAGGACCACCTGCTCGAGCTCGGTGACCGCCGGGCTGGTGGCCCAGATCATCCCCTGGGCGCCGATGCCGCTGCTGATCAGGTCGCCGAGGATCGCCGCCGGCGAGGAGTTGGCCGGGAAGTAGGCGAAGTACCGAGGGTGCTGCCAGTGGGTGAGCCCCGGCACGACGATCCGGTCGAGGTCCTTCAGTACGGCGTCGAAGGGCTCGGCCAGGTCCGGCGCGACCGTCGGCAGCTGGGCCGTGACCTCGCCCGGCTGCACCTGTGCCAGCACCGGGAGGTCGGCGACGCCGTCCCAGTAGTCGGCGATCCAGTCGATCACCTGATGGCCGTGCTGGCGGAACTCCTCGGGAGACATGTGCGGCTCGGTCATGGCGTCACCGTAGTCAATCCGCGTGGCAGGTTGGTGCCGGGTACTCAGCGACGGTCAGGTAGCGGAGCCGGTACGCCGAAGGCTGGTTGCCGGAAGGCTTCACCCATGAGCACTCCCAACACCACCAAGACCACCAGCGCCTTCTACCTGCAAGCCGGGCTCTCCTTCGGCATTGCCCTGTTGACGATGATCTTCGCGATCATCTATCTGCCCGTCGATCCATGGATCCGGGCCTTCCTCGCAATCGGCACCTTGTTCCTGACGACGTCGACGTTCACGCTCGCCAAGTGCGTGCGTGACGCGCAGGAGACCCAGGCCGTCTATGCCCGACTCGACCAGGCCCGGGTCGACAAGATCCTCTCCGAGCACGACCCCTTCCGGCCCATCTCGTAACTCTTGAGCTCCGCCGAGCTGAGCCCAGGATCCGGCGGGCCACGATGAGCTGCTGGATCTGCTGGGTGCCCTCGAAGATGTCGAGGATCTTGGAGTCGCGCGCCCATTTCTCGAGCAGCTCGGTCTCGCTGTAGCCGACCGAGCCGGCCAGCTCGACACAGCTGAGCGTGATGTCGGAGCCGACGCGGCCCGCCTTCGCCTTGGCCATCGAGGCCTCGAGCGAGTTCGGCTTGCCGTTGTCGGCCATCCAGGCCGCCTGGAGCGTGAGCAGGAGCGCGCCCTCGAGATCCGCCTCCATCTGCAGGAACTTCGCGGCGGCGGCCGACTGCACCTGTGCCGGGCGGTCGTAGTCGATGGTGACACCGGCATCGTCGAGGAGGTCGCGGGTGAGGTCGAGCGAGGCGCGGGCGCAGCCGATCGCCATGGCCGCCGCCAACGGCCTCGTGTTGTCGAAGGTCGCCATCGCGCCCGCGAATCCCTGCGCCACGTCGACGTCGGGCGACCCGAGGAGGTTCTCAGCCGGCACCCGGCAGTCGACGAAGCTGATCGCGGCGGTGTCGGAGGCGCGGATCCCGAGCTTGCGCTCGAGGCGCTCGACCTTCATGCCGGGCGTGCCCTTCTCGACCACGAATGACTTGATGGCGGCCCGGCCCAGCTTCGTGTCCAGGGTCGCCCAGACGACGACGCTGTCGGCGCGCGCACCCGCGGTGACGAAGATCTTCTCGCCGTTCAGGACGTACTCGTCGCCGTCCCGCGTTGCGGTCGTAGCGAGGTTGGCCGAGTCTGAGCCCATGCCGGGTTCGGTGATCGCCATCGCCGCCCACGTGCCGGCCAGCCGCTCGAGCTGTTCGTCGTTGGCGACCGAGGCCATGGCCGAGTTGCCCAGACCTTGGCGGGGCAGGCTCAGCAACAGCGCCGTGTCTCCCCAGCACATCTCCGCGATCGAGAGGACCGAGGCGAGGTTGGTCCCGTTCCTGGTGGAGTTGTCGTCCTCCTCCTCTCGTCCCACTCCCGAGGCGCCGGCGCCCGAGGAGGCGCCGGACTTCGAGAGTCCGTCGATCATGGCGGCGAGCAGGTCGAGTTCCTTGGGGTACTCATGCTCGGCGCGGTCGTACTTGCGCGAGATGGGACGAAGCATGTTGAGCGCGACCTGATGGGCCTGGGCCACGAGCGTTCGGTGCTTCCTGGGGGTGTCGAGATTGATCATGTCGTCGGGTCCGGGTCAGACCAGGACGCCTCCTTCCACGAGTCCGATCGCCCGGAGGTCGCGATACCAGCGCTCGACCGGGTGCTCCTTGACGAAGCCGTGGCCGCCGAGCAGCTGGACGCCGTCCAGCCCGATCCGCATGCCCTTGTCGGCGCAGATCGCGCGAGCCAGGGCGACCTCACGGCTGAAGTCCTTCCCGCGGGCGGCGCGGGAGGCGGCCTTGTAGGTGACCAGGCGCATCGCCTGCAGCTCGATGGCGATGTCGGCGACCATGAACGCCACGGACTGCCGGTGGCTGATCGGTTCTCCGAAGGCGTGGCGTTCGTTGACGTACGGCGTGACGTAGTCGAGGACGGCCTGCGCCGTACCGACGGCCATCGCGCACCAGGCGAGACGGGCGAGCCGGACGCACTCGGTGTACGTCGACCCGTCGGTCTCGCCCAGGACTGCGTCGGGACCGATCCGGACGCTGTCGAGGACGACCCGGGTCATCCCGCCGGCGCGGACACCCATGCCCGGGTCGGCCTCGACCTGAAGCCCGGTCGTCCCCGACTCGACGAGGAACAGCGCGGGCGACCCGCCGAGGTCGGCTCCGATGACGAACAGCTCGGCCTCGGCACCCCGCGGCACCAGCGACTTCACGCCGTCGAGGACGAAGCCGTCGCCGGTGCGGGTGGCCGTGGTCTTCGGGCTGAACGGGTCGAAGAGCACCCGGGGTTCGGTGAGCGCGAGCGCCGCGGCCGGCACGTCGTCGCCGGTGAACTCGCGAAGGTAGGTCTGCTGCTGCGCGTCGGTGCCCCACAGGGAAAGCGAGATGGCGACCGCACCAGGCGCGAGAACGGCGACGGCGAGACCCATGTCGCCCTTGGCCAGGGCCTCGGCCACGAGGGTGCCGGTCATCGCCGACCGGGCTTCGGAGATGCCGCCATAGCTCTCGGGCACGCCCAGGATCGGCAGACCGATCTCGAGGCTGGCCCCGAGAAGGGAGTCGGGAGCGACGCAGGCCTCGTTGGCTTCCGCCGCAGCGGGCCGCACGACGCCCGCTGCGAAGTCGGCGGCGACGTCGACGAGCATCTGCTGGTCCTCGGTCGGAGTCAGGTCGAAGACTCCCGAATCACGGGCGGCCGGCAACCGGACACCTGCCCCGCCGCTCTTGCCCTGGTGGGAGAACCTCCGGTTGGCTCTGGTCAGGAACCCGCTTCGGGTGACCCTGAACACCGCGTGCTCAGTTGCCTTGCGCAGACCGAGCCGGTCGACGAGGTTGCTCTGGGCGACGGTGTTGAGCGCGGCGAGGGCGTACCCCATGGGGTCGCGGGTCTCGCGGCGGCTGGCGCCGTACCGTCTCCCGGGCGACACCACGTGCCTGGCGGCACTGAACAAGGGCATGGACGAAATCTAACTCTGCGTTACGGAGTGCGCGGGCGGTCCGAGGCGGTGGCCGCCCTCACTCGGCGTCACCGGCGGCAATAGGATCCTCGCCATGCCACTGGCTCAGCCCCCCGAACCGCTCGCGCCGTACGGGCCCCTGCCGCCGGGCGGCACCGCCCGCCCGATCACCCGCTGGGGCTCGGCCGTGATGCACCGGGTGCAACAACCGGTGACGGCGTACGACGAATCCCTGCGGGCGCTGGTCGCCGACATGGTCGCCACGATGTACGCCGCCGACGGGGTCGGTCTGGCCGCGTGCCAGATCGGGGTGGACCTGGCGGTGTTCGTCTTCGACTGCCCCGACGAGAGCGAGCGGCATGTCCAGGGCGTCGTGTGCAACCCGGTCCTGACCCTGCCCGAAGGCGCCGCGCGCAAGCTTGCGGAGGCCGACGAGGGCTGCCTGTCGCTTCCTGGGGCGTTCGTGGAGTGCGCGCGGCCGGACTACGCGTCGGTGTCGGGCACGGGCCTGGCCGGCGAGGCTGTCGTCCTTCTCCGGCGACGGGCTGCTGGCCCGCTGCCTCCAGCACGAGACCGACCACGTCTACGGCACCGTCTTCGGCGACCGGATCAACGCCAAGAGCCGCAAAACGCTGCAGAAGGCGCACGACAAGGCTGCGGGCGAATTTCCGGAGGGCTGGCCGGCGTGACTGACTTCAACAACCAGAACCTGACCGGCTCCCGGTTCAAGGACGTCGATCTGACCGACGCTCGGTTCCACCTGCGTCGACCTCAACAACACTCGCTTCCACGAGGTCGATTTGTCGGGGGCCTCGATCCGTGGCTCGTTGCTGGTGAACGTGGACATCAGCGGCGATGTCGAGAATCTGGTCGTCAACGGCGTCGACGTCGCGCCGCTCGTAGAGGCGGAGCTCAACCGTCGCTACCCGGACCGCAGCAAGATGCGCCCGTCCGATGCGGACGGGTACCGCGAAGCATGGGACGTCCTCGAGCGGCTGTGGCAGCAGACCGTCGAGCGGGCTCGCGGGATGGCGCCGGAACTGCTGCACGAGCGGGTCGACGACGAGTGGTCGTTCATCGAGACCCTGCGCCATCTCGTCTTCGCCACGGACGCCTGGGTGAGGCGCGCGATCCTGGGAGAGCCGTCGCCGTGGGACCCACTCGGCCTGCCCCACACCGAGATGTCCGATGAGCCGAGCATCCCGGTTGACCTCACTGCGCGGCCGTCGCTGGACGAGGTGCTCGCTCTGCGCGCGGACCGGATGGCCACCGTGCGTCAGGTGCTCGCCGATCTCACCGACGAGCAGCTGGCCGGCCGGACCGAACCAGTCACGGAGCCGGGCTACCCGGAGCCGGAGAGCTTCGCCGTACGCCGCTGTCTTCAGGCCATCCTCATCGAGGAGTGGGAGCACCGGCTGTACGCCGAACGCGACCTCGACG
>CAVRBN010000048.1:0-63175 GCA_963719255.1 uncultured Actinomycetota bacterium
ATGATCATCGGCCGCCCCGAGACGACGAGCACCACGCACTTGGCCGTGGCCGCGCACACCGTGCGCACGGCAGCCCGGTCGGCGTCCGACAGCAGCATGGTCTTGGCCGGCCGCGGGACGCCGCCGTCGCCCGGGTCGTAGGCCCACAGCGGCCCGCCCACGTCGCCGAACCCTTCGGCGTACGGCGTCTCGCCGACCACGACCACCCCGACCGCACCGTGCGGGACTGGCGCCGACGCGTCCTCGCTGAAGGTCACGTCGTCGTTCGCGTCCTCGATCCCGTCGAGGATCGTGTCGCCGGGGATCACATTGGTCGAGCCGCCTTGCCAGGTGAGCGTCCAGCCGCCGGCCTGGTTGCCGATGTTGTCGGCGTTGCTGCCCGCGACGTACACGGGGCGGCTGTTCGCCAGCGGCAGCGTGTGCCGAGCGTTCTTCAACAGCACCTGCGACTCCGCGACCGCCTGCCGGGCGACCCGACGGTGGGCTGGGCTGCCGATCTGGTCGAGGTTGCTGCGATCGGTGTAGGGATGCTCGAACAGGCCCAGCTCGAACTTCGCCGCCAGGATCCGTGACACCGCATCGTCGATCCGGCTCATCGGCACGTCGACCGTCCTCGACGAGCTGGACCAGGGTCGCGATGAACTGCGGGGCGCCGGTCGGACTCCCGGAGAAGGGTTCCATGAACATGTCGGTGCCTGCGTTGACCCCGGCCTCCACCTGCGCCACGTAGTCGCCGGGCAGCTGGCGGATCCCCTGCCAGTCCGAGATCACGAGGCCGTCGAAGCCCAGGTCGCCCTTGAGGACGCCGGTGATGAGCTCCCGGTTGCCGTGCATCTTCACCGGGTCGCCGAGACCGTTACCGATCCAGTCGACACTCGAGAAGGACGGCATGACCGAGCCGACGTGGTGGCGGTCGATGGCCGCGGGGTAGGGCGACAGCGCAAGCCTCGCGAAGGCGCGGCGGCTCACCTCGGCGACGCCCTGGTCGATCGGGTAGCTGCCGTCGGTCTTCGGGACGTACGTCGTGAGGCCGTCGCCCGCGTAGTGCTTCGCCGTCGCGAGGACCCGGTCGGCGTCGTCGAGATGTCCGGGCCGGCCCTGCAACCCGTCGATGATCGTCTCCATCGAGGTCACGAGCTCGGGTTCTCTCCGAAGCTCTCGTAGGTGCGGCCCCACCGGTCGTCACGCGCGACGCAGACGCACGGCGAGAAGGACCACTGCGGACCACTGGCGCGGGTCTCCGCGGCCGTGATGTGCCCGATCCTGCGGACCAGCGCGGGATTGCGGGTGGCACCGAGTCCGATGTTGTGCGGGAACACGGTGGCGCCGTTCAGGTTGCCGTGGCCGTGCACCGAGTCCACGCCGTACAGCAAAGGGATGCCGAGACGGGTGTCCAGCGCCGCGGCCTGCAGCGAGTCGACCATGTCGGCCCAGCCGGCCGGGGTGTTGTCCGCCGGCACGGAGCCGCCGCCCGACAGCACGCTGCCGAGTTGCCAGGTGGCCACGAGTGACGGGTCGGCGGCGACGTCCCCACGCTCGGCCTGGGTCATCTGGCCGACCTTCTCCTCGAGGGTCATCCGGCCCAGCAGGTCCTGCACGCGCTGGGCGGTCGACAGCGAGGCATCGCGGTAGGGCAGCCGCTCGGCGGCGGGTCGCCGCGGGCGCATCTGCGCTCGAGGTCTGGATCGGGACCGCAGCCGCCGAGATGGCCGCGAGCGCCCCGATGAGTACGGCGGCCCTGCGACCGCGGCTTCGACTGGACATGGTGGGCCCTCCCGGTTGGTGTGGCGTGGAATCACGTTGAACCTAGAAATTGGGTTTTGGTCGAGTCAATGCGAAACAACTGAAATCTCATCGCTTTTTAGTGCGTTCCCGGGAGGAATCGGTCTACGCTCGTCCCCATGGCAGGCCACTCCCTCGAGCAGCTCCGCGCGTCCAATCGGCGTGCCGTGACGAACCTGCTGGGTTCCGGCCCGCTCAGCCGGGCCGATCTCGCCCGCGGCACCGGGTTGTCCCGCACCACCGTGTCCAGCCTGGTGAGCGACCTGATCGCATCGGGCCATGTCGCAGAGACGACCCACCGCGGGACGCCGCACAAGGGCGGCAGCGGACGGCCGCCCCTGCTGGTGGCGCTGACCACCCGCCCGGGCGGGGTCGCGGGGGTCGACATCGGGCACGGTCACATCCGGGTGGCGGTCGCCGACCGTTCCGCGCGCGTGCTGGCCGAGCTCGAGACGTCCGTGGACGCCGACATGCACGGCTCCACGACCCTGGACCTGGCCGCCCGAATGGTCACTCGGGCGGCCCGCGACGCCGGGACCGACGTGAGCGCGCTGCTCGGGGCCGGGATGTGCGTGCCTGGCCCGATCGACCGCCGTTCGTCGCTGATCAACGTCGGCATCCTGCCGGGCTGGCACGACATCGCCCCGGCTCCCGATCTGGAGCGACGCCTCGGCCTGCCGGTGGTGGCCGAGAACGACGCCAACCTGGGCGCCATCGCCGAGCACCAGCACGGCGCGGCCGAAGGATCGTCGGACGTGATCTATGTGAAGGTCGCGAGCGGGCTCGGGTCCGGAATCGTCCTCGGCGGCCGCCTCCACCGGGGCGCGACGGGGATCGCCGGCGAGATCGGCCACATCCAGGTGCGTGAGGACGGCCAGGCGTGCCGATGCGGCAGCCGCGGCTGTCTGGAGAGCGAAGTGTCGGCCCAGCGGCTGCTGAGCCTGCTCCGCCCGGCGTACGACGCTGACATCGATGTCGAGCGGATGCTCGCCCTGGACCGGGACGGTGACACCGGCGTCCGGCGGGTGCTCAGCGACGCGGGTCGCACCATCGGCCGGGCCCTTGCCGATCTCTGCACCAGCCTCAACCCGGCGGTCATCGTGGTCGGCGGCTCACTCGGCTCGTCCGAGGCCTTGGTGGGCGGGGTCCGGGCGTCGGTGGACCGCTATGCGCAGCCCGACGCCGCGGCCGCCGTCCGCGTCGCCTCCGGCCGGCTCGGGGACCGCGCCGAGCTCATGGGTGCGGTCAGCCTGGCCATCGCCCGCGTGGCCACCCAGGACTGATCGGCGGCAAGCGTCAGCTCGTCTACAGGCGGACGATCGTGGCCAGCCAGGCGTGCGGCGGGTCGTCCCAGTCCCTCGTGACCTCGATCCGGGCGGGCTCGATCCGGCTGACCTCCCAGCCATCGGCGAAGGTGGCGTGCAGCTCCGCCTGCGTGACCCGTCGCGGTCCGCGATCACCGGGCGTGTGCTCGGAGAAGCAGAGCACGTGGAGCACGCCGCCGGGTTCCAGCACCGAGGCGAGGCTGGCTGCGTAGCGGGGCCGATCGGTGTCGTCGAAGACGTGGAACAGGCCGCAGTCGATGACGTCGCGAACGTGCGCCCCAGCCCGTCGAGCGCCATTGCGTCTGCGAGCGCGAACCCGGCAGTCAGCTTCCGCTCAACGGCCTTGGCGCGGGCGCGAGCGATGGCCGTCGGTGCGACGTCGACGCCGAGCACCTCCATCCCACGCTCAGCCAGCAGGAGCGCGTGCTCGCCCGTGCCGCATCCGCAGTCCAGCACCGGCGACGTGATCTCGCCGGCGTCGGCCAGGCGCTCGAAGGCCGGCTGCGGCCGACCGATGTCCCATGGCGCCCCGCCCGAGGTGTACGTCGCGTCCCAGTCCCTGTTGGCCACGCCGGAATCGTCCTCGGACACGCCTCCCAGCGTAGCCGCGGGCGGCCCTCCTCAGGCGCGCCGCGTCACTTCAGGAACTTGGAGAAGTCCTTCGGCAGCTGCAGCTCCTGGGCGGCCTTCTCGACGTCGACCTCGGCGGGGTTCCCGAAGGGGTTGGCCGCGTTCTTCTCGGCGCGAGCGGCGATCGCCTTCTGCTGGGCGGCGGCCTTGGCCGGGTTGCCGGAGACGCGCTTCTTGCCCTTGGCCGGCTGCTTGCCCTTGGCCCGCTTCCCGCCGCCGGAGCCCATCCCCGGGCATCCCGGGCATGCCCGGGATGCCACCGCCGCGCGCCATCGTCTGCATCATCTTGCGGGCCTCGAAGAACCGGTCGACGAGCTGGTTGACGTCGGACACCTGCCGCCCCGAGCCGCGGGCGATCCGGGTCCGGCGCGACCCGTCGATGATCTTGGGGTTGTCGCGCTCGGCCGGCGTCATCGACTGGATCACGGCCTGGATCCGGTCGATCTCGCGCTCGTCGAAGTTCTCGAGCTGCTCACGCATCTGACCCATGCCGGGCAGCATCCCCATGATCTTCGACATCGAGCCGAGCTTGCGCAGCTGCTGCATCTGCTTGAGGAAGTCGTCGAGCGTGAAGTCTCCGGTGGTCGCGAGCTTCTCGGCGGCCTGCGCGGGCCTCGTCCTGGTCGAACGTCTTCTCGGCCTGCTCGATCAGGGTGAGCATGTCGCCCATGTCGAGGATCCGCGAGGCCATCCGGTCGGGGTGGAAGAGGTCGAAGTCGGTCGGCTTCTCGCCGGCCGAGGCGAACATGACCGGCTTGCCGGTGATCGAGGCGATCGACAGCGCGGCGCCTCCGCGGGCGTCACCGTCGAGCTTGGTGAGTACGACGCCGTCGTACCCCACACCCTCCTGGAAGGCGAGTGCGGTGTTGACGGCGTCCTGGCCGATCATCGCGTCGACGACGAACAGGATCTCGTCGGGCTGCACGGCATCGCGGATGTCGATGGCCTGCTGCATCATGTCCGCGTCCACGCCCAGGCGCCCGGCGGTGTCGATGATGACGACGTCGTGCAGCTTCCGCTTGGCGTTGTCGATGCTCTCGCGGGCGACCACGACCGGGTCCCCCACGCCGTTGCCCGGTTCGGGCGCGAAGACCGGCACACCGACCCGCTCACCGTTCACCTCGAGCTGCTGGACCGCGTTCGGGCGCTGGAGGTCGGCGGCCACCAGGATCGGGGTCTTCCCCTGGTCCTTGAGCCAGAGCGCGAGCTTGGCGGCGAGCGTGGTCTTTCCGGATCCCTGGAGACCCGCGAGCATGATGACGGTGGGGCCGCTCTTCGCGTAGCGCAGGCGCCTGGTCTCGCCGCCGAGGATGTTGACGAGCTCCTCGTTGACGATCTTCACGATCTGCTGGGCGGGGTTCAGCGAGCCGCTGACCTCCTCGCCGCGGGCGCGCTCCTTGACGGCCGCCACGAAGTCCTTGACCACGGGCAGGGCGACGTCGGCCTCGAGCAGCGCGATGCGGATCTCGCGGGCGGTGGCGTCGATGTCGGAGTCGGAGAGCTTGCCCTTGCCGCGGAGGTTCTTGAAGGTGTCGGCAAGCCGGTCGGAGAGTGTTGCGAACAAAGGCGTGGTCCTACGTCTCGAATAGTGAGGGATCGGGGTCAAGGGTAACCGGCGTGGGCTCATCGGGGAGCAACGGCCGATCGCTCGTACCAGGAGGTTGTAGCCAGAGTCACGACCGGCCGATGAGTTGGTACCAGGCGGTGATCCCACCTGCCAGGCCAACGAGCGTGCCGACGAGCCACTGCCAGTGTTGGGTCGTGAAGTAGCGCATGGCGTAGACGGGATCGACGCGCACGTGGATTCGACGTTCGAAGACCGGAATGGCGATCTGCTCAAGCGGCATCCCCGGCATTGCGATTCGCATCGACACGCACAATTGCAGCTCCCTGTTTCCGGCACGATTCGGAGTCACGTCGTACTCCCATCGTGCGACGGGAGCGACCAGCTGCTCAGCTGGGCTCAGAGTGGTCACCGCGAAACCGTCGCCTCGAAGCAGGACGGACATGAAGGGCGAGGTGCTGACGTCCTCGTACTGGACAATTCCCCGACCCCTGAGATCTCTGCGGAGCTCGTCGTCGAGTTCACGCGATCCTGAGACACCCACTTCCAGGCGTTCTGTCTGGCCTTGGCGCATCTCGGTGGGCGGATTGAACATCAGACGTCCGGGACGGACGGTCTGGCTCACCACCGACTCGACCGTTGTCCTGACGGGCGACGGGTTCCTCGGGCGAGGCGATCGTCGGCTTGACCCGCGTCGAGACCGTGGGGCGGACGTCGGCGGCGCTTGCGCGCTCCCGACGGGGGGTGCTGATGGCAGGTGCACCGTCGGTGTTGCTACCTGACCGAGTCGGCTGGCGCCGAGGGCGACCTCGTACTTGGGGTGGACGTGGAGCGCGGTCGGCGTGCTGAAGTGCTCGTGGAGGAGGCGGTTCACGAGGGGGATCCGGGAGCTCCCACCCACGAGCAGGATCGCCTGGAGCTGTTCGGCTGTCGTGTCCGCCGACCGAAGCGCCCGGCGCATCGCCGACATCGTGTCCTCGAGCGACGCGCCGATGAGATTCTCGAGTTCGGCCCGGGTGACCTTGACCGTGGTTGCCAGACCCGGCAGCGATACGGGCACCACTGTCTCGACGTCGACCGACAGCGCCTCCTTCGCCTGCGCGCAGTCGCGTCGGAGCCGAATGAGAGGGTCGGTGGCAGCGGGGCCGCGGAGTCCATGGAGTTGAGCGGCGAATCCACAGTGCGCAATACGTGTTGAAGAACAGCCTCGTCGAAGTCGATGCCTCCGAGGTGCTCGATGCCGTCTGGCTGTCCAATGATGCGAAAACCCTGTGCCTGCTTCTCCAGAACGCAGACGTCGAACTTGCCGCCCCCGAGGTCGTACACCGCGACCTTGTCGCCCGGGGAAAGGCGCGTGTGTGCGGCGTACTGGGTGGCAGCGGCCTCGGGCTCGGTGCGCGTGAAGGAGTCCGGAACGTCGGCGAGGGTGAGGGACTGCGAGAAGCGTTCCCGCCTGTAGGCGCCCCAGTTCGCCGGGTGGGTCAGCACAACCAGCTCCGGCGGTCCACCTTCCCGCTCCGCAGTGGAGGTCACCACCCACCTGAGAAGCGTCGCGGTCAACGCCTCGGGCGAGTAGGGCTGTCCTGCGACCAAGATGGGCACCGGATCGCCGAACCGACGCTTGAACAGCCGCACCAGGCGATCCGGCTCACGCCACTCCCCGCCGCTCCGCCACCTCACCACAGAGGAACGTGCCGTCGTGCTCCAAGAAGAGCACCGACGGCACCATGGGTGCCCGGCTTCCCAGCCCCACGACTCTCGGCCCGGAACCGTCATCTACAGCCGCGGCGGTGAACGTGGTGCCGAGATCGACACCAAGCCGATACCCCATCAGGTGACCATACCGACGCAGGCCGGCACCGGCGAGGAGAGTTCTCGAGAGTGGCACGTGCGCGCAATGCTGGTCGGCATCTGGCGAGTGGATGGACCAGACATCAGGGGCTAGGCCGAGTACCAGTCCAAAATGAGGTCGCCATCAGAGATCACGTCCGGCGACACAAGCACAAGGCTGCGCCCGACGACTTCGCAGACCCCCTAGCAACACGCTCCGAGGCCGATCAACACTCGTTGCCCGCACGCACCACGAAGCGTCTACTGGTCAGACGGGATCGGTGAACGAGATCGGCTTGCCGGTGGCCTGGGCGTATGCGATCTCCTTGCTCGTGGACTCACCGATATACCCGCCGGGGTTGACGACCAGAACCCGGTCAGCCAGGTCGATCTTGTGCAGATGGAGGGCATCCAGCGCGATCTTCTGCTCGTTGGTGATCAACTCGTCTGCTCTCGCCGTGGCGCGACGACGATGACACCTGCGAAGGTCAGATCACGGTTCGCCGCACGCATCTCATCCACGAACCGGGTAGAGCCGCAGATGCAGACGATCTCAGGTCGGTCGGGCACGACTCAGTCCTTCGGGTGGAACGGGAAACCGTCAGTGTGCACGTTGACATCACAGACAGGCGCACGAGCCAACAGTTTACGCAGCGAGATGGACACCACGCGGCTGCATCGTCGCAGGCGGGAGGCGTGGCCCGTGCTGGGAATCGCGCGGCTCGACGGCGAAGTCTGGGGTGCACCCGGCTCACCAGCTTTTGCGTTGGTCGACACTGTGCCGGACACTCCGGCGCCGCTGATCGACCTGCTCGAACGAGGCGACCGCGCCCACCGGCGTCGGAAGGCACGCGTTGCGACTGCCGTAGCCGCCGCCGCCGTTGTCATCATCGCAGTCATCGCCACCGCCACGCTCGGCGGGCGAGCGAACGACCCGGGACCGGCGATCGACTCCACCGGCACCGTCCCGGATCCGGAGGGCGCCGCTCAAAGGCCGCCTGCCGGTTCATGACCCCCGACTTCCAGCAGGGAAATGAGTGCCTTCAACTGCAACAACCCGAACATCAACAGCTCACCTCCCTTCACGATTGGCGACGTCCGGGTGGCCGAGACCCGGCTGGTAGCCCAGGACGGCGACGACGCCACGATCGAGGTCGCCTTCCCTGGCACCGCCCAGCTCCTGCGGACCACCTACGTGGCCAGCTACGACCACGGCGAGGGCCGGTGGCTGGTCGCCGGCCGCGAACCTTCGAGGCCAGGAGACACCAACCTCAATGGCAGTTGGACCGTGAAGGCTCTCGTCGGGCCCGATGGTGAGTCCGTACTCCCCGAATCAGGGCGAGCGCTTCCGTGGCTCACATTCGATGACGGCAAAGTGAATGGCTCAACCGGCGGCTGTAACAGCGTCTTCGGCACCTACCTAGAGGGCGGCGACCAAGCCCGGGGTCTCTCCTTCCCCAGACACCAGCTGGGCAGCACCCTCGTCGGCTGCGAGGAAGGGCCACTCGTGGACCGCCGAGAACTGGATGATCATCGCGGAGACTTCGGGCCCGCTGACCACGCTCGACGGAACGGTCGCGATCCTTGCTCACTTCCATGAGGTTGCCCCGGCCGTCCCAAACGGGGGACTCGGGCCTCAGTCGGGCCGACGGATCGTCGCCTGCAACGCATGGCGTACGGCGTGCGCGGCCGTTGCGGCCCGCTTCTCCGACAGCGCTCCGGCCGCGTGCTCCTGGACGTAGAACACGTCCACGGCCTGAGGACCAAGCGTCGACAGGTGCGCCGAGCGCACCGACAGTTCGAGATCGGCCAGCGCGGCGCAGACGAGGTGGATCACGCCGGGCCGGTCGTCCATCCGAACCTCGAGGACGGTGGCTCGGCGCGAGGCC
Organism: uncultured Actinomycetota bacterium; assembly: GCA_963719255.1. Classification (GTDB taxonomy): domain Bacteria; phylum Actinomycetota; class Actinomycetes; order Propionibacteriales; family Nocardioidaceae; genus Nocardioides. Next base: position 9,021 of record CAVRBN010000048.1, read on the forward strand.
TCCGGGCGGACGGCGACGGTCGGCTCGAGGCGGGCCGGCGCCGGCCGGGACAGTCGCGACCGGGCATCGAGGCGACCCTCGACGATCGCCGCCATCCGTTGTCGCAGCACGGCCGGATCGAGCTGGTCGTCGGCGACCTGCCACACCGACACCCCGACGTCGTCCTGGACCCAGGCGCGGGCGGCCTGGACCGAGGTCCGCTGCAGGGCGAACAGGGCAGCGGCGTCGGCCAGCAGGCCGACCCGGTCGCCGGAGATCACGGTCACCCGCGAGCCCTCGGGTCCCGGCTCGATCTGGATCGCCACGGCGGTCGGGTCCCGTCGTACCTCTCGGGGGACGGCGACCTCGGCCTCGGCGGCCTGGGGTACGGACGACCCGGCGGCGTCGGCGACCAGGGCGTCCAGGCAACGCTGCGCCAACTGCTGCACCAGCGTCGCTCGCCAGGTCGACCACGCCTTGGCCGAGGTGGCCTTGGCGTCGGCGACGGTCAGCGCCGACAGCAGCGAGAGTGCCTCCGGCGAGGTGATCTCGGCCGTGACGCGCTCGACGGTGGCCGGGTCGTCGGGGTCACGCGTGGTCGCGGTCTCGGCCAGGAGCAGATGCCATCGGACCAGCAGTCCGATCAGCTCGACCTCGTCGGCTGCGAACCCCATCCGGGTCGCGATGTCGCGGGCGATCGGCTGGCCCTCGACGCTGTGGGAGCCGAGCCCGCCCTTGCCGATGTCGTGCAGCAGCGCCGCCACCATCAGGACGTCGGGGCGGGCCACCTCGCGGATCAGCGCGGATGCCTCGATGCAGGTCTCGACGACGTGTCGGTCGACGGTGAAGCGATGGATCTCGCTCGCGTGCGGGAGCATCCTGATCCGTTCCCACTCGGGCAGGATCCGGTCCAGCGCGCCGGTCTCCTCGAGCGTCTCCCAGACGGCGAGGAGGCCACCGCCTGCCGCGAGCAGCCGCACCAGAAGCTGACGGGCGCCGGCGGGCCAGGGTGTCGGCAGCTCCGGGCACTCGCGCACCAGCCGGGCGGCGGTGACCGGTGACAGCGCCGCATCGCGCTCGGCGGCCTCGGCCGCCGCGCGGAGCAGCAGCAGCGGGTCGGTCTCGGGCCTGGCCCGGGCGTCCAGGACCACCTCCGCACCCGACACCGCCACCCCGGGTGCGACGGTGGTCAGGGACGGCCTGCGCGTCCCGGACACGGACGCCGGACGCTCGAGGACGGCGCCGACCCGCCGCCAGGTAAGCCGCGAGATGTGCGTGATGCGGCGGCCGAGCTCACGCACGTAGGCCTGGACCGCCTGCGCGTCGTCGACTCCCATCGGGGCGGCCAGCTGGTCCCACAGCTCGGGCGCGATCCGGTCTGTGGACCGGCCGGCGACGTCCTGCAGCACGTCGCGGACGTCCAGCAGCGACTGGCGGCAGCGCTCGAGCTCGACATGGGGTACGTCGACCAGCCAGGTCGCGACCAGTGCCTTGAGCACCGTGGCGTCCCGCAGGCCGCCCTCCGCCTCCTTGAGATCGGGAACCGCCGCGTGGGCCATCTCGCCCATCAGGTCGTGCCGCGTGCCGACCAGCCCCCGGAGCTCGGCCAGCCGCTCCCGCGCGGAGCGGCGCCAGGCAGTGAGCATCGTCGTACGCACCCGCAGGGTCAGGTTCGGGTCGCCGGCGAGGTGCCGCATGTCCAGCTGGCCCAGGGCGACCCGCAGGTCGCCTCCGGCCACGGACATGGTCTGGCTGACCGAGCGCACGGAGTGGTCGAGGTTCGTCCCGGCGTCCCAGAGGGGATACCAGAGCCTGTCCGCCAGCTTCCCGAGATCCACGTGGTCGTCGTGGATCAGGACCACGTCGAGATCGGAGTGAGGCGCCAGCTCGGACCGTCCATACCCGCCGACGGCGACCATGGCGACCCCGAGGTCCGGCCCCTCGCAGTCGGCGTACGCGGCGGTGCACAGGCCGTCCGCCGCCGCCGCCCGGCCGGCGCGCTCGGATGCGGTCACGCGGCGGTCACCTCGAATCGCGTCAGATCGCTGATTGGTCGCGGTCGCCGGTGCGGACCCGCACGACCGACTCCACGCCGGTCACCCAGACCTTGCCGTCGCCGATCCGGCCCGTGTGCGCGGCTGCCGCGATGGTCTGCACGACCTCGTCGGCATCGGCGTCGTCGACCACGACGTCGATCCGGATCTTCGGCACCAGGGCGATGTCGTACTCCGCGCCGCGGTAGACCTCCGTGTGGCCCTTCTGGCGGCCGTAGCCGCTCACCTCGGAGACCGTCATGCCCGTGACCCCGACCGTCTCGAGGGCCTCGCGGACTTCTTCCCATTTGTGCGGCTTGACAACGGCGGTCACGAGCTTCATTGGCTTCCCCTCCGTGAGACGCGTCCGGGGTCCGGCCCGGCGTACGGACCGGACCCCAGAAGTCTAGAGCCAGACTCCGAAGTCAGATCTGCCTTCGGACCTGTCGTCAGATCGCGGCCTCGTTGCGGTCGCCGGTGCGGACCCGGACGATCGACTCCACGGTGGTCACCCAGACCTTGCCGTCGCCGATCCGGCCGGTCTGCGCCGTCTTCACCACGATGCCGACCACGTCCTCGGCGTCCTCGTCGTCGACGACGATCTCGATCCGGATCTTCGGCACCAGGGCGATGTCGTACTCCGCGCCCCGGTACACCTCGGTGTGGCCCTTCTGGCGGCCGTAGCCGCTGACCTCGCTGACCGTCATGCCGGTCACGCCGAAGGTCTCGAGGGCCTCGCGCACGTCTTCCCACTTGTGCGGCTTGATGACCGCGGTGATCAGCTTCACGCGTTCGCTCCTTCCGAGACGGTCTGCTTGGTGAGGATCGGCGCGCCGCCAGTCAGGCCACGACGGGCGCCGGTCGCATGGGCCAGGTCGTACGCCGACTCACCGTGCTCGGTGAAGTCGATGCCCTCGAGCTCGTGGTCGACGTGGATCCGCCAGCCCATCGTGTACTTGATCGCCAGGCCGATGACCAGCGTGAACACGCCCGACCAGAGCACCGCGAACAAGGCAACCATGACCTGGACCACGAGCTGCTTGACGTCCCTCGCCGTACAGGAGGCCGGTGGTGGTGCTGAGGAAGCCCGCACCGATGGTGCCGACCAGGCCGCCCACGAGGTGGACGCCGACGACGTCGAGCGAGTCGTCGTACCCGAGCCTGTACTTGAGGCCGACTGCGAGGGCGCACAGGACGCCGGCGGCGAGCCCCAGCAGCATCGAGCCGAGCGGGCTCAGGGCGCCGCACGCAGGGGTGATGGCGACCAGACCGGCCACGACACCCGATGCGGCACCGAGGCTGGTCGCCTTGCCGTCGCGGATCTTCTCCAGCAGCAGCCAGCCGAGCATCGCCGCGCAGGTCGCCAGCGTGGTGTTGAGCCAGACCAGACCGGTCTCGCTCGTGAACTGGGCGATCATCTCGGTCTCATCGGTGCTGACGAAGACGATCGACCCGGCGTTGAAGCCGAACCAGCCGAACCACAGCAGGCCGGCGCCGATCATCGTCAGGGTCAGGTTGTGCGGCTTCATCGGCTCCTTGCCGAAGCCCTTGCGGACCCCGATCAGCAGCACGAGGACCAGCGCGGCGACTCCGGCGTTGATGTGGACGACGGTTCCACCGGCGTAGTCGATGGGCGCTACCGCGGCCGCACCATCACCGCTGAACAGCAGGTCGGCGAGCCCGTTGGTGACGCCGCTCAGGAATCCACCGCCCCAGACCATGTGGGCCAGCGGGAAGTAGGAGAGGGTGATCCACAGCGGCAGGAAGACCAGCCAGGACGAGAACTTGACGCGGTCGGCGATCGCACCGCTGATCAGGGCCGCCGTGATCACCGCGAAGGTCATCTGGAAGGCCACGAAGACGTAGTTGCCGGGGAGTGTGTCCGACAGGCCGAACTGGTCGAACGGGCTCGCGAACAGCTTCGCGAACTCCCAGCCCGGGTTCTCCGCGTCGGCCGCGGCCCACCCGAGCGAGCTGTAGGACATCGACCAGCCCCACAGCGCGTAGACGATGCCGACGACGCCGATGGAGCTGAACGACATCATCATCATGTTCAGGACCGACTTGGATCGGCTCATGCCCCCGTAGAACAGAGCCAGGGCCGGTGTCATCAGCAGGACGAGCGAGGATGACACCAGCATCCAGGTGTAGTAGCCGTCCACGGAACCTCCAGGTATCAATCACGGGAGAGCGAGGTACGGCGCCGACGGCGCTGTCGGACCGGTTCTCACCCAGTGCTCAAACCATCACCCGTGGACGTTTCCGACTGAGGCGACAGTTTGTTGCGCGCAGGAAACGAGTTCCGGCTTTGTGTAACTTCCGTGTGAACTCGCGGCTCCCGCGAGCTGGCAGTTGTGGCCCCGCGAGCGGGCAGTTGTGGCCCCGCGAACGGGCAGTTGTGGCCCCGCGAGCCGGCAGTTGTGGCCCCGCGAACCGACGTTGTGGCCCCGCGAGCCGGCGTTGCGGCCTCGCGAGCCAGCTGAGGCCAGGTTGCCGTCTCGCGGGGCCAGAGTTGCCGTCTCGCGGGGCCAGAGTTGCCGTCTCGCGGGGCCAGAGTTGACAGTCTCGCGGGGCCACAACTGCCAGTTCGCGGGTCAGTCGAGCATCGCGTCGACGAAGGACTCCGGGTCGAAGGGCGCGAGGTCGTCGGCACCTTCGCCGAGGCCGACGAGCTTGACGGGGACGCCGAGCTCGCGCTGGACGGCGACCACGATGCCGCCCTTGGCGGAACCGTCGAGCTTGGTGAGCACGATGCCGGTCACGTCGACCACTTCGGAGAAGACCCGGGCCTGGATCATGCCGTTCTGGCCGGTGGTGGCGTCGAGGACCAGCAGCACCTCGGTGACCGGAGCCTGCTTCTCGATGACCCGCTTGACCTTGCCGAGCTCGTCCATCAGACCCTGCTTGTTCTGGAGGCGTCCGGCGGTGTCGACGATCACCGTGTCGACGTGCCGGTCGACGCCCTCCCTGACCGCCTCGAACGCCACGCTGGCCGGGTCGCCGCCCTCCGGGCCGCGGACGACCTCCACGCCGACCCGCGCGCCCCACGTGGCCAGCTGGTCGACGGCGGCCGCGCGGAACGTGTCGGCGGCGCCGAGCACGACCACCTTGTCCTCGGCGACCAGGATCCGGGCGATCTTTCCGACGGTGGTGGTCTTGCCGGAGCCGTTGACGCCGACGACGAGTACGACGCCCGGGTTGCCGTCGGCGCCGGTGATGGCGAGCCGGCGGTCCATCGACGGGTCGACCAGCGCGACGAGCTCCTCACGGAGTACGTCGTGGGGGCTGCGCCACGTCCGCCCCCTGCACCCGGAGCCGGACCCGCAGCTTCTCGACCAGCTCCTGGGTCGGCGCCACGCCCATGTCGGCGGTGATGAGGGTGTCCTCGATGTCGTCCCACGTGTCGTCGTCGAGCCGGTCGCGGCTCAGCAGCACCAGCAGGCCGCGGCCGAGGACACCCTGGGAACGGGACAGTCGCTGGCGGAGCCGGACGAGGCGGGACGCCGTACTCTCCGGCTTCTCCAGGGCCGGCGCCTCCGGTTCGGGGATCTCGGCCGGGGCGGTCGGTCCGCGGACCTCGACGTCCTCCGGAGCCTGCGTAGTCGGTGGCGACGTCGGTGGGGCAGGCGGAGCGATGATGTCGGTGCCACGCGTGGGTGGCCGCGCGGGTGGCGCGGGCTTGCGCCGGCGGCCGGCCAGCAGTCCGACGAACACGACCAGCGCGACGACGGCGATGCCGATGATCAGGACCAGCCAGTCACCCATGGAACTCATGGGCCCAATCCAATCAGACCGCGCGAAGGGTCAGCGGAGCGAGTCTTCCTCGTCAAGCGTGGGCAGCGCGTCGGCGGTCTTGTTCATCATCTCGCCGATCCACGGCGCCTTCGGGACGTCCTCACCGCGGTGCGGATAGGCGACATAGACCACGACCGCGGCGGAGACGAGCAGGATGAGCAGCATCGTGAGAACGATGGTCAGCACGGTCTATCACTCCCGAGAACTTGCGGTGTCTTCCCGGGAATTGTCTCACGAATCCGGCGACGTCTCGACCAGAAGGGGGGTCACCGCATCCCGGACGACCTGCGGGATGGGTACGACGGACCGGCCGCCGGGACCATCGGCGTTGTCGACGTACACGTGCACGAACCTGCCTTCGGCGGCCGCCTCCGCGGACTCGCCCTGGAACAGCCCGATCCGGTAGATCACCGAGGAGGTGCCGACCCGGTCGACGACCAGACCCATCTCGATCGGCTCGGGGAAGCCGATCTCCCGGAAGTAGCGACAGCTGGTCTCGGCGACGACCCCGATCTGCGGCAGGGCCCGCACGTCGACCCCGGTGGCGTCGTACAGGTGAGCGTTGACGGCCGTGTCGAACAGCTCGTAGTAGGTCGCGTTGTTGAGGTGGCCGTAGGCGTCGTCGTCGCGCCACCGGGTCGTGGCGGTCCGCCACGCGACGTAGTCCGCGCGGATCGGCCTCTCGTGGTCGAGCCGGTGCTCTCGGTGGTCGAGCCTGTCGAGACCACTACGCCGACTCCGCCTCGCGCAGCCGCTGGCTGATCACCTTGGAGACGCCGTCGTCGCGCATGGTCACGCCGTAGAGGGCGTCTGCGACTTCCATGGTGCGCTTCTGGTGGGTGATCACCACGAGCTGGGAGTTCTCGCGGAGCTCCTCGTAGATCTCCAGGAGCCGGCCGAGGTTGGTGTCGTCGAGCGCGGCCTCGACCTCGTCGAGGATGTAGAACGGCGAGGGCCTGGCCTTGAACAGCGCCACCAGGAAGCACACCGCGACCAACGATCGCTCACCACCGGACAGCAGCGAGAGCCGCTTGACCCGTTTGCCGGCCGGTCGCGCCTCCACCTCGATGCCGGTGTTGAGCATGTCGCCTGGGTCGGTCAGGACCAGGTGCCCTTCGCCGCCCGGGAACAGCCGTCGGAAGATCTCCTCGAACGCCACCCGGACGTCCTCCCAGGCCTCGGTGAAGACCTGCTCGACCCGGGCGTCGACCTCCTTGACGATGTCGAGCAGGTCCTTGCGGGTCCGCTTGAGGTCCTCGAGCTGCTCGGTGAGGAACTTGTGCCGCTCCTCCATCGCGGAGTACTCCTCCAGCGCCAGCGGGTTGACCTTGCCGAGCATCGCGAGGGACCGCTCGGCGGCCCGGAGCCGCTTCTGCTGCTCCTCGCGCACGAAAGGTGCGGGCGCGGGAGGCTCCTCCCCCTCGGCCACCTCACCGAAATGCGGCACCAGCGTCTCGGGTCCGTAGTCCCCCACGAGCGAGTCGGCGTCGAGGCCGAGCTCCTCGAGGGCCCGCTCCTGCAGCTGCTCGATCCGCATCCGCTGCTCGGTCCGGGCCATCTCGTCGCGGTGGACCGAGTTGACCAGCTCGTCGTGCTCGCGGCCGAGGTCGCGCAACCGACTGCGGATGTCGAGGAGCTGCTGCTCACGACCCCGGCGCGACTGCTCGACGCTCGCGCGCTGCTCCGCAGCGCGCTCGATGGAGTCCTGCAGCTTCTGGAGTACGACGCCCACGCCGGCCAGCACCGCCTCTGCGGCCCGACCCTCACGGACCAGCCGCTCGCGTCGCTCGGCGGCCCGGGCTCGGGCGTCCCTTTCGGCCTTCGCCGCTCTCACGAGACCGTCCGCGCGTCCCTGCAGCGCCCGGGCGCGTTCCTCGGACGTGCGCAGGGCCAACCGGGCGTCCATCTCTGCCTGCCGCGCGATCCGGGCCGCATCGTCGAGCTGCTCGCGCATGGTGGTGTCGGGCTCGGCGTCGGGAGCGTCCTCGGCCGAGGACAGCCGGGCCTCGAGCTCGACGAGCCCGGCCAGGTTCTGGTCGCGGGCTTCCTCGGCCTCGGAGATCGCCTTGGCCAGGCGCTCGGCCTCGCCACGCGCCGCGCGGCTCCGCGAGCCATGTTGCCCCAGCTCCTCGGCAACCGCGGCGAGGGTCGCGTCGGACTCGTGCAGCTTCGCGAGCGCCACGTCGACTCGGCGTTGGGCCTCCCGCCGCTCGGACTCCAGCCGCGAGATCTCGAAGCCGAGCCGCTCGGAGGAGGCAACGGCCTCTCGGAGCGCCGCGGTGGCCTCGTCGACGGCGGCCTGGATCTCGATCAGCGACGGCTGCGCGGACGACCCACCGGCGGCGAAGTGGGCACCGAGGAGGTCGCCGTCGCGGGTGACCGCAGTCACGTCGGGAAGATCGGCGACCAGGCTCCTGGCCGCGGTCAGATCGTCGACCACCGCGACCTTGAACAGCAGCCGGTTCAGGGCGCCCCGTAGGTCGTCGGGGCACTCGACGGCGTCGACGGCGTACGACGCCTCGCCGGGCAGGCCGGGCCAGTCAAGATCCTGCGCTGGTGCGCCAGCAAGGAGCAGCCCGGCGCGACCGAGGTCCTCGCCGCGGAGGTGGCCGATGGCGCCGATGGCGGCGTCGGAGTCGGAGACCGCCACGGCATCGGCGGCAGACCCGAGGGCGGCCGCGATCGCGGCCTCGTAGCCGGTGCGCACCGACAGCAGCGCAGCCACGGAGCCGAGGAGACCGGACACGGAGTCGGATGCGGCGAGCAGCGCCCCTGCGCCGTCCTTGCGGTTGAGGCCGAGCTCGAGGGCGTCCTTGCGGGCGGCGAGGCTGCTGCGGTCCCGGTCGGACCTGGTGGCCTCGTCCCGCAGCTTGGCGAGGAGTTCCTCGATGTCGTCGAGGGCCGCCGTGGCACCCTCGTGCTCGGCGTCCAGACCTTCCTCGCCGGCGTCCAGGCCGGCGACCCGGGTCTCCAGTGCGGTGAAGTCGCGCTGCGCGCGGTCGGCCCGGGCCACCGCGTCCTCACGGGCCAACGACAGGCGGCCCACCTCGTCGTCGGCGGCGGCGGCGCGGCTCTTCAGGGCGTTGACCTGGCCGTGCAGCCGGGCCAGCCCCTCGCGACGGTCGGCCGCGGCGCGTTGCAGGCCGGCGATCCGGCGCTCCTCGTCGGCGGCGGCCGCCTCGGCGGCCTTGCGGGCCTGGACCGCCACGTCCATGGCGGCGCGGTGGCGCTCCACCCCGACGGCGATCTCCTGCTCCTGGCCGCGGACCAGCCCGGCCTCGGCCTCGAGCTGTTCGGGATCGCGTCCGCCGTGCTCGATCGGGTCGTCGGCGGCGCCGGCCGCGTTGCGAACCCGCTCGCTCGCCAGCGACCGGGTGCCGTGCAGCCGCTCGCGCAGGCCGGACAGAGCGAACCAGGTCTCCTGGGCCTTCGCCAGCGCGGGCAGGTCCTCCCGCAGCTCCGCCTCGAGGCGGGCCTCGGTCTGGCGGGCCGCCTCGGTGTCGGCCTCGACCCGCTCCCGGCGTTCGAGCAGGATGGTCTCGTCGGCCATCTCCTGCTCCAGGGAGGCCGTCGCGCGGACGAGGTCGTCGGCGAGCAGCCGGGCCCGGGCGTCGCGTACGTCGGCCTGTACGGCGGCGGCGCGTCGGGCGACCTCGGCCTGTCGACCAAGAGGCTTGAGCTGGCGGCGGATCTCGTTGAGCAGGTCGCCCAGGCGGGTCAGGTTGCCGTCGGTGGCGTCGAGCTTGCGGAGCGCCTTCTCCTTGCGCTTGCGGTGCTTGAGGACGCCGGCGGCCTCCTCGATGAAGCCACGCCGGTCCTCAGGAGTCGCGTGCAGGATCGAGTCGAGCTGCCCCTGCCCGACGATCACGTGCATCTCGCGGCCGATGCCCGAGTCCGAGAGGAGCTCCTGGACGTCGAGCAGCCGGCAGTGGTTGCCGTTGATGGCGTACTCCGACCCACCGTTGCGGAACATGGTCCGGCTGATCGTGACCTCGGCGTACTCGATCGGGAGCGCGCCGTCGGAGTTGTCGATCGTCAGCAGCACCTCGGCGCGGCCCAGTGGCGGGCGCCCCGCCGTACCGGCGAAGATGACGTCCTCCATCTTGCCGCCGCGGAGGGACTTGGCGCCCTGCTCGCCCATCACCCAGGCCAGGGCGTCGACGACGTTGGACTTGCCGGAGCCGTTGGGGCCGACGATGCAGGTGATGCCGGGCTCGAGCTGCAGCGTCGTCGTCGAGGCGAACGACTTGAACCCTCGGAGCGTCAGGCTCTTGAGGTACAAGGCTTGGATCTCCCCTCACGAAGGGCCGGTCACTCGGGAACCACTCGGGAACATGGGCATGCCGCGGGGAAGTAGCAGCGGCCACACCCTACCCGCCGCGGCGGCCGCCATCGTGGACCCCCGCCGCCCGCGCGTGCAGCCTCCGAGCTCTTCCGCGGGTCAGAGCGGCTGCGCCGAGAGGACCGTGCCGTCGGCGGCGTACGCCGTCACGGTCATCGCCTCGACCTCTTCCGTCGTGAAGCCGTCGGATAGCCAGAACATCGCGACGCCGTCGGCGACCGTGGCTTCGCGGATGTCGCCACCCGCGTCGATCTCCAGGCTGGCGACGTCGTCGGACACATGCAGCGCCCCGGCGACGTCCCGGACGGGCCCGTTCAGCGGTCCTGGCCGTAGCCCATCGACGCCAGCTCGACGTGGGTGCCGGCGGGCAGCTCGTCCCATCGCCCGGAGGTGGCGCCGCTCACGCGTAGGCGCCATCGCGGAGCACCATCCGGCAGTCTCCGGCCATGCCGCCGTGACGGAAGTAGAGGATCGCGACGGAGTCGCGCGCCTCTGCTGCCAGCGGCTGGGTGCCGCGGGGAATCCGCCAGTCAGGTCCGTCGAGCTGACTGCGGCAGACGTCTGCCGGCCGCGGCCAGGTCGTCCGCGGGCATGTTCACCAGCTCGGGCCCCCATGCGGCGTTCGCCGCAGGGAGCAGCGGGGAGCTCTGCTGCGGCAGGGCGATCGAGAGAGCTGTGGCCCCGACTACCGCGGCTGCGACGCCGCCGAGCGCCAGCCGGCGTTGCCGGCCTCGTCGGATCCGGTCACCGCGGGCGATCACGTCGGTCAGGGGACGGTCGAGGGCAAGATCGGCGGCGCTGTCGCGCAGGGCCTCTTCGAGCGTGTTCACAGGTACGTCCCTTCGGGTTGGGCCAGGTGGTCGCGAAGCGCGTGCAGCGCGTGGTGCAGGTGAGCGGTGACCGTGCCCGGCGCGATGCCGAGCCAGTCCGCGGTGGCCGCCGTGTCGAGGTCCAGCAGGTAGCGCAGCACGACCACCTCTCGCTGTCGCGGTGGCAGTCGTCGTACGGCGGCCACCAGGTCGGTCGACCCCTCGAGCTCAGCCGTGGGACGGTCGGGAGGCACGTCCGCCACGACCTCGCGACGGCGCTTGCGCCACCACGAGATGTTGGCGTTGATCGCAGTCCGCACGACCCAGGCCGCGGGTGATCGGAGATCGCGCACGGTGCGCCACGACGACCAGGCCCGGGCGAACGCCTCGGCGACCGCCTCCTCGGCCTCGCTCGGGCGCATCCCACCGACCACCGCCGCGCGCAGGCACCGGTCCTTGTTGTCTGCGTAGAACTCCGCGAACTCTTGTTTGCTCACACCTGGAGTGACGCACGCGCACCCCGATCCGCTTAGTCGGACCCGGATCTTCACACGCTGTCGCGACTGGCCCCGCGACTGGACAGCGACTTCAGGCCACCGAGCAAGACGTCGAGGGCAAAGCCGAGGCGGTCGTCGCCGTCACCGCTTGTCATCACGTCCGGCATTGCGGACAGGATGGGGAAATCGGCTGCTGGAAGTGAGGAGAACAGCTCCGTGAGCTCCGCGCCGATGCGCTCCCACTCCTGCTCACCTGCGTCCCGGGCGGTGATGCGGTAGCGCTCGGCCCAGATGGACTCCTCCACCGCCACGGCCCCGACATAGAGGGCGGCAAGGTCGCAGAACCACGCGGCGAGCTGGGGCGGGACGCCGCCCGCCATACACAGCGCCATCAGGCCCTCGGCGTTGCGGAGCGCACCCACCTGGGTCGGGACCATGCCCATGGTCGCCCGGGCGGAGCCTGGGTGTTCGCGGTACGCACCGAGTGTGTCGATGAGGAGCTGTTTGACCTGGTCGTCCCAACGGTCGGGGTCGGGCTCGGGGATCGGAATGTTGCTGGCGATCCGATCGACGACCAGCTGGTCGAGCTGTTCCCTGTTGGCCACGTGTGCGTACAGCGACGCCGGTCCGGTGTTCAGCGCCTTCGCCACCGAGCGCATCGACACGGCGTCGTACCCGCCGGTGCGCATGATCTCAAAAGTGGCGTCGAGGATCCGGTCGACGGTCAGCCGTTCCTTGGGTACGGCGCGCTCCCCCTGGGTGCTCACCCGGATCCGCAGCGGTCCGGCGCGGAAGGACTTCTTCGGCATGTCGAACAGACTACTTGACACGAACACTGTTCGTTAGTAGAACAATGTTCGCAATCACGAACACTGTTCGTCACCGATCTCACGGAAGGAGGCACCCATGTCCGCCGTTGTGGAGGAACCGGCCGAGAACCTGGGTCAAGACGTGGCCGAAACCGGCTACCGCTACCGCTGGATGGTCCTGGCGGTGGTCCTCATCGCCGACGTCATGGACCTCGTCGACGCCACCGTCGCCAACCTGGCCGGGCCCTCGATCCGTCAGGACCTCGGGGGCAGCGACAGCACCCTGCAATGGGTGCTGGCCGCCTACACCCTGACCTTCGCGGTCGGCCTGATCACCTCGGCCCGGGCCGGGGACCTGGTCGGCCGCCGCCGGATGTTCCTGATCGGAATGGCCGGCTTCACCGTCGCCTCGCTGCTGTGCGGGCTGGCGCCGAGCGCCGGCTTCCTGATTGCCGCGCGGGTGGCCCAGGGCTTCTTCGGGGCCGTGATGATCCCGCAGGGACTGGCGATGGTGAAGTCGAGCTTCACGCCGGCGGATCTGCAGAAGGCGTTCATCCCGTTCGGCCCGATCATGGGGCTGGCCGCCGTACTCGGGCCGATCCTGGCCGGTGTGTTGCTCGACGCCGACCTGTTCGGCACCGGCTGGCGGATGGTCTTCCTGATCAACATCCCGATCGGCGTGGTCGCGACGTACCTTGCCTGGCGCTACCTGCCCGACGTCCGCGCCGACGGTGCCGCCACCCGGCTGGACCCGCTCGGCACGATCCTGCTGACGGCTGCCTCGGCGCTGCTGATCTACCCGCTCGTGCAGGGCCGCGAGCACGACTGGGCGCCGTGGACCTTCGGGATGATGGCCGCCTCCGCGGTGGTCTTCGCCCTGTTCGTCCGCAACGAGCGGCGTTCGCCGGACCCGGTCATCGAGCCCACGCTGTTCCGGCACCGCGGCTTCGTGGCGGGTACGGCGTTCCTCGGCTCGTTCTTCGTGGCGATGAGCGGGTTCATGCTGGTCCTCAGCCTGTTCCTGCAGCTCGGCCTCGGCTACGGGCCGCTGCATGCCGGCCTGGCGATGACGCCGTTGGCGCTGGGCATTGCGATCGGCGCGGTGCTGTCCGGGGCCTGGCTCGGACCGAAGCTGGGTCGGCACGTGCTGCACGGCGGGCTGGTGGTGCTGGGTCTGGGCCTGGTCGGCATGTGGTGGACCGTCGGCCACTTCGGGATGGGGCTCTCCGGCTGGGACTTCGCTCCGAGCACCCTGGTCGCAGGCGTTGGCACCGGGCTGATCTTCGCTCCGCTCTTCGACCTGATCCTGGCCGACCTCGACGACTCCGAGGTCGGCACCGGATCCGGAGTGCTCAACGCGCTGCAGCAGTTCGGCGGGGCGATCGGCGTGGCCGTTCTCGGCACGATCTTCTTCCAGCTCGTGCCCGAGGACGGTTGGGTCGAGTCCACGCAGACGGTCATCTGGGTGTCCCTCGGCTGCTACGCGGTCAGCTTCCTGACGGTGTTCCTGCTGCCGATGCGGGCCCGCGAGGAATCGTTCCACTAACCCCGAGTCGGCGCTTCGGGTTGGCCGAGTCGCCAGCGCGCTGGGAACTCAAGCGCCGACTCGGCGGAACTCAAGCGCCGACTCGGCAGAACCCAAGCGCCGACTCGGCAGGACTCAAGCGCCGACTCGGCGATCGCTCAGAGGATGGCGCCGGGGTTGAGGATCCCGTCGGGGTCGAGGGCGTCCTTGATCCGGCGGGTCAACGCCATCACGTCGGGGCCGAGCTGGTCCGGAAGCGCCGGCTTCTTGGTTCGACCGACACCGTGCTCGCCGGTGATCGTGCCACCGAGCGCGATGGCGGCCTGCATGATCGCGGCGAACGCCAGGTCAGCACGCCGCCTGGAGTCAGGGTCGGCCGCGTCGTACACGATGATCGGATGGGTGTTGCCGTCGCCGGCGTGGGCGACGACGGGGATCTCGACGTCGTGTGTCTGTGGCGATGGCGGCGACGGCGGCCAGCAGCTCCGGCAGCAGGGGAATCGGCGCGCCCACGTCCTCCAGCAGCAGGGCCCCTCGCGCCTCGATCGCCGGAAACGCCATCCGACGGGCAGCCACGAACATCTCGCCTTCCTCGGGGTCGTCGGTGACGAACACGTCGGTGGCACCGGCGGCCGTGCACGACGAGCTCATCGCCTCGACCTCCTCGCCACGCGACAGCCCCTGGTGCGTCCGACTGCACCACCAGCAACGCACCCGCGAGCCGGTCCAGGCCCATCGGCTTGAAGTCCTCGACCGCATTGATCGAGCCCTGGTCCATCAGCTCCATCATCGACGGGCGCAGGTTGCGACGTACGTCGACGACGGCGCGGGCGGCAGCGTCGACCGTCGGGAACGCCGCCACGAGCGTCGATCTGGCGGCCTGGGCCGGCACCAGCCGCAGGATGGCTCGGGTCACGATCCCGAGCGTGCCTTCGCTGCCGACGAACAGCTTGACCAGGCTGAGCCCGGCCACGTCCTTGATCCGCTTCCCGCCCAACGTCACCAGCGTCCCGTCGGCAAGCACGATGTCGAGGCCGAGGACGTAGTCGGTGGTCACGCCGTACTTCACGCAGCACAGCCCCCCGGCGTTGGTGGCCACGTTGCCGCCGATGGAGCAGATCTCGTACGACGACGGGTCGGGCGGGTACCACAGTCCGTGCTCGGCGGCAGCCGCCTTGACCTCGGCGTTGAACGCACCCGGCTCGACGACCGCGACCTGGCAGTCCAGGTCGATCTCGACCGCGCGCATCCGTTCGAGGCTGAGCACGATTCCGCCGTCGACCGCACTCGATCCCCCGGACAGCCCACTGCCCGCGCCTCGCGGCACGACCGGCACCCGGTGCTGTGCGGCCCAGCGCACCGCGACCTGGACCTGCGCGGCGTCCTGGGCCCGGACGACCGCGACCGGGGTCCCGGCGCCCGACTCCCGAGACCAGTCGTAGCGATACTTCTCGACGCCGTCGGGATCGACGATGACCACTCCCTGAGGCAGAGAGCCGACCAGTTCCGCGATCTCGTCCATGCGTCCCATGCAACAGCGGGCGACCACCCATGGCAACCGGCTGGCAACCGGCCCGCGGCCGATTGCCGCGTAGGGTCGAAGAATGGCGGTTCCTGTCCGCGCCCCACATCCCGCGCTGGCGGCCTACATCGGAAGCTACGTGGGCTACCACCACGTGCTCGACCCGCGCGCCATCCACCACGGGCTGCCGGCGCCGGCCGCGACCGTGGTGATCTCGTTCGACCAGCCGCTCGACGCCGGCTGGCTCGGCGAGCCCGAGACCCAGGCGACGTACTGGATGCTGGCGTCTGGGCTGCACACCTCGGCCGCGCTGATCAGGACCCACGGCCTGCAGCACGGCATCCAGCTGCCGCTCACACCGCTCGGGGTGCGCGCCCTGCTCGGGCTGCCCATCGGCGCGCTCGGAGCCACCATGACCACCCATGACAACCTGCCGCTCGGCCTCGAGCCCGCCACCTACGACGCGATCGCCTCCGCCACGACCTGGGCGGAACGGTTCGACGTGCTGGAGGGCCACCTGCTCCGCGTGGCGGCGGGGCATCGCGAGGACCCGGCCCACAGGGTCCGTCCGGAGCTGGCCGAGGCGTGGCGGCTGCTGACCCGCAGCCGCGGTCGCCTGCCGATCGAGGAGGTGGCATCTCGCGTCGGCTGGAGCCGACGGCACCTCGCCGGGCGGTTCGCCACCGAGTACGGCGTCGGGCCGAAGCAGGCCGGCCGGCTGATCCGCTTCTCCCACGCCCATGCGCTGCTGCGCGCGGGACGGTCCCTGGGCGACACGGCGTACGCCGCGGGCTTCGCCGACCAGGCGCATCTGACCCGCGAATGGCGCGCGTTCGCGGGCCAGACACCGCGCCAGGCCCTCGCGGAACTGTTCCCGATTGTTCAAGACGGCACCGACGCAGCACTGGCATCGTCGGGGGCATGAGCAAGACAACTCTCTTCCACAGCCTGACCTTCGCCGACGCCCAGGCCGCGATGACGTTCCTCGAGGCGATCGGCTTCACCAAGGCCACCGTCTACACCGACGAGACCGATCCGGGCAGTGTCGTCCATGCCCAGTACAACTGGGGCGAGTACGGCGCGATCATGTTCGGGTCGGGTGGTCGGGCCGACCGTGATGAGCCGGCAGGCTCGGTCGGCCAAGCGCCAGTGCTACTGCGTCGTGGACACCGACGAGGAGGTCGACGCGGTGCACGAGAAGGCGCTCGCTGCCGGCGCCACCTCGATCCGGCCGCCCGAGGACCAGGGCTACGGCGGGCGCGGGTGCACGGTCCGCGACGCCGAGGGCAACAAGTGGAGCTTCGGGTCCTACCGCGGCGAGTGATCGGTTGCCTGCCCGTCCGCATGGGCGATGTGCCTGAGCTGGCCCCAGATCATGACCACGAAGATCGCGGAGCCGGTGAAGCCGAACCAGAACGGCGCCGTCACGCCCCACGCCCCCGCGATCACGCCACCGATTCCGGATCCGACGACCATGCCGCCGTAGACGCCCATCATGTAGACGCTGCCGACCCGACCCTGGAACTCGGTGGGTACGGCGCGCTGCCGGACGCTGACGGCCGTCGTACCCCAGACGAACGCGTGGGCGCCGAAGACGAAGAAGATCACGAACGCGACCCATTTGTTGGTGGTCAGCGCCAGCGCCAGATGCGTGATGGTCTCGAGGATCAGGCCTACGCGCATGATGTTGCCCAGGCTCACTCGCGAGGTCAGCCAGCCGTAGATGCCGGTGGCGAGCAGCCCGCCGACCGCGCCGACGGTGGTGAGCAGGCCGAAACCGACCTCGCCCATGTCCAGCTGTTGGGCGGCATAGAGGACCAGCACCGACCAGGCTGCGCCGTAGGTCACGTTGAAGATGACGATCGTGATCGTCAGGGTCCGGACCGGCGGGTTGTGCCACAGCCACTTGAAGCCCTCCACGATGTCGCGACGGACGTGGAAGTCCGTCTTGCGCTCAGGGCCGGGGCGCCACGACCCGTGACACGAGCACCGCACCCAGCGCCACGAACAGAGCCTGGGCGAGGAACGGCCAGGCCATTCCGGCGGCGAACAGGGCCGCACCGATCGGGGGCCCGGCCAGCTGGTTGGCGGTGATGAAGCCGGCCATCAGCCGGGCGTTGCCGATCGGCAGATCGGCCCGGTCCACGACCATCGGCAGCAAGGTCTGGGAGGTCGTGTCCGCGAAGGTCTCGGCGGTGCCGAGCAGGAACATCGCGACCAGGACGACGACGATGCTGACCTGGCCGGTGACGATCGAGGCGTACAGGACGACGAGCACCAGCGCCCGGAGCAGGTCGACGGTGACCACGATCGCGCGGCGGTCGAGGCGGTCGGCGAGGGCCCCGGCGTACAGCCCGAAGAGCAGCCACGGCAGCTGCTGGAGCAGGACGGCCATCGCCACGAGGAAGGGATCCTGCGTCTGGGAGGCGACGAGCAGCGGCCCGGCTGCGATCGAGATACCGTCGCCGATGTTGCTCATCCACGACGACGCGAGGAGCCACCGGAAGGGCCTGCCGAGCCGCACGGGTGCGATGACGTCGGCGATACGGCTCACGCTACGAAAGGCTAGTGGGCGCGACGTCAGCCCATCGGGCTCGGACGGCAGGGGTCGAAAGCAGATCCCGCGGCCACTTTGGGTCACGGGCCGAGAAGGGGCGACTCAGACTGGCTGCATCTCCTGCATTGCACCGGAAGTGATGTCGAGCAGCGCAGCGGCCTGAGAGGCCGTGAGCCGGTCGTTCTCCTCCTTGAGCCGGAGGACGATTGCCTCCAGGTCGACCACTCGCTCCCGGAGCCGGCGGTTCTCGGCGGCTAGTCGGGCGGTGTTGTGCAGGTCGCTGTTCATGTAGCCGATCAGCGCCTTGGCCATACGGGCCTTCTTTCGTGATGAACTTGGGAACCCCCGGGAAAAATGCCGGGCCGTCTTTAAGGTTCCCACCCGAACCCGCTCGGGTCAATGTCGCGGGCCCCTAAATCGGGGCGGACGCTGACAATTCGGACAAAAGTACGACGACCGGTTCATGAACGAGATCCGCCGGATCGCCGTGCCGCAGCGCGCGCACGGCCGTCCGTCCTGCCCGTAGACGTTCAGGGACCGCTCGAAGTAGCCGCTCTCGCCGTTGACGTTCACGTACAGCGCGTCGAAGCTGGTGCCACCCTGCCCGAGGGCCTCGAGCATGACGGCGCGCGCCTGCCCGAGCAGCTCGATGACCTGGGCCCTGGTCAGCCGCTCCCCCGGCCGGTCGCCGTGGATCCGGGACCGCCAGAGGGCCTCGTCGGCATAGATGTTGCCGACGCCCGAGACCAGCGTCTGGTCGAGGAGCTGCCGCTTGATCGCCGGAACTGCGTCGGCGCACGCGCCGTACGAACTCCGCGTCGTCGAAGAGCGGGTCGAGCGGATCCCGGGCGATGTGGGCGATCTCGGGTGGCAGCTCCGCGCCTCCGGGCGAGACCGACAGCCCGCCGAACATCCGCTGGTCGACGAAACGAAGCTCGAGGTCCTCCGATTGGGTGGTCTGCGCCAGCTCGACCGCTGTCGACGTCAGGCGAGAGGCCGATCCGGACGCGCAGATGGCGCTCGTGGGGCGCGTCGGCCGGCTGGATCAGCAGCTGGCCGCTCATGCCGAGGTGGCCCAGGATCGCGTCACCGTTGTCGAGAGGCAGCCAGAGGTACTTGCCGCGGCGCCGGGCGTCGGTGACCGTCCGGCCGGTCAGGTGGGCGACGAACGCGGCCGCGCCGCCAGGCTCACGCCGTACGGGCCGCTCGTGCAGTACGTCGACCGAGGTGATCGTGTGGCCGACCACGTAGCGCGCGAGGCCGTTGCGGACGACCTCGACCTCCGGCAGCTCGGGCACGGCTCAGGAGGCTCCGCGCAGCGACTCGTCGATCTCGCGGTAGGCCGTCTCGGCGGCCTGCTGCTCGGCCTCCTTCTTGGAGCGGCCGACGCCGTGTCCGTAGAGCTGCTCGCCCACCCGCACCTGGGCGGTGAAGGTCTTCATGTGGTCGGGGCCGTCGTCCGCGATGACGTACTCGGGCACGCCGAGCGCGTGTTCGGCGGAGAGCTCCTGCAGGGAGGTCTTCCAGTCCAGGCCGGCACCGAGGCCGGCGGCCTCCTCCATCAGCGGGTCGAACAGGCGGTGGACGAGTTCGGTCGCGGCCACGAAGCCGCCGCTGAGGTGGACCGCCCCGATCAGGGCCTCGACGGTGTCGGACAGGATCGAGGACTTGTTGCGACCGCCGGTGGTCTCTTCGCCGCGGCCGAGCTTGATGTGCCTCCCGAGACCGATGGTCCGGGCGACCTCGGCGAGCGCGCGGGCGTTGACCACGGCTGCCCGAAGCTTGGCGAGCCGGCCTTCGGAGAGGTCCGGATGGGTGGTGTAGAGGGTCTCGGTGACGACCACGCCGAGCACCGAGTCCCCGAGGAACTCGAGTCGCTCGTTGGTCGGCAGTCCGCCGTTCTCGTAGGCGAACGACCGGTGCGTGAGGGCGCGGTCGAGGAGCCCGGGGTCCAGAACCGGACCACCGAGCGCCTCGCGCAGCTCGTCGTAGTCGTTCAGTGAACGCGCCGGCTCGGGGAGCCCGGAGCGCTCAGAGTTCCCAGGGAGCCCAGGGAGTTCACCCAACAGCTCAGAGAACCTGGCGACGGTCGGCCTTGGTGCCGTACTGGCCGCAGTTCCCGCACGCTCGGTGCGGGAGGTGCTTGGCTCCGCAGGCGGGGTTGACGCAGGTCACCAGGGACGGCGCAACGGCCTTCCACTGCGAACGTCGGTGACGCGTGTTGCTGCGCGACATCTTCCGCTTCGGGACTGCCACAGTTCTTCTCCTCCACTACGACCGGACGGGTGTCCGATCGGTTCAGTCTTCGTCCTGCTTGAGTGCTTCCAGGATTGCCCACCGCGGGTCGATCGCCGCATCGTGCGTGTGGCCGGGGTCGTCCGCCAGGCGGGCACCACACTCGATGCACAGTCCCGGACAGTCGTCCTGACACAGCGGCCGGAACGGCAGCGCAAGCACCACCGCGTCCCGCAGTATCGGCTCGAGGTCGAGCAGGTCGCTCTCGAGCTGGCTGACTTCGTTGTCCTCGTCGGGGTCGTGGTCCTTGTCGTCGTACACGTACAGCTCCTGGAACCGCGCCGACATCTCGTCGGCAATCGGGTCCAGGCACCGCACGCACTCGCCGACCAGCTCGGCCGTGGCCGAACCAGTGACCAGCACCCCCTCCATGACCGCCTCGAGACGCAGGTCAAGCTCGACCGGCGACCCCTCGGGGACCTTGAGGACTTCAATGCCAAGATCGGCTGGAGCCGGAACCGAACGCGAGACCTCCTGTTGGGACCCCGGGCGGCGGCCGAGCTCGCGGGTATCGAGCACGAGCGGCGCTCTCGGGTCCAGACTGTTCAGGGGGTCACGCTTCCGTATCCGGGCACAACTGATCGCCCGAAAGGCTACCCGGGTGCGTGCCTCCGGGGCAAAACGCCGCTATCTCTCGCCCTATTGCTCGCGCTCGGCCAGGCGGGTCGTGAGCCGCTCGAGGACGAAACCGGGCACCAGGCCCGACACGTCGCCTCCGAACGCGGCGACCTCCTTGACCAGGCTCGAGGCCAGGAAGGAGTACTCGGGGCTGGTCGGGACGAAGACCGTCTCCACGTCGGTGAGGCTGGAGTTCATCTGCGCCATCTGGAGCTCGTAGTCGAAGTCGCTGACCGCCCGCAGACCCTTCACGATCGCGTGGATGCCGTGTTCGGTGCAGAACGTGGTGAGCAGCCCGCTGAACCCGTCGACGGTGACGTTCGGCAGGTGGCGCACGGCTTCACGGAGCATGTCGATGCGCTCGTCGGCGGTGAACAGCCGGGTCTTGGACACGTTGGCGCCCACCGCCACGACCACCTCGTCGAAGAGCGAGGCCGCGCGCTGGACGATGTCGATGTGACCGTTGGTGACCGGGTCGAAGGATCCAGGGCAGACCGCTCTGCGCACGGCTAGTCCTCGCTGTTGGAAGGGCTGTTGTCGGCTGGGCTCTTGTCGGAAGGGGCGGCGCGACCGTACCAAAGCACGGTCTCGCCGTACTTCTTCTCCCGGTCGGGGACGATGCCCTCGGGCCACGCCAGATCCGGCCCGCGGGTGCCGCGTTCGACGACCACGAGGGCACCCGGCACCAGCCAGCCGTTCGCGACCAACGCCACCAGGTCCTGGTCGACGTCCTTGGCCGGCATGGGGTAGGGCGGGTCCAGGAACACGAGGTCGTACGGCGCGAACGGCGACCGCGCCAGCGTCGACGCGACCGGGCCCGTGACGACCTCGAGCCGCTGGGTGAATCCGAGGGCCCGGCTGTTCTCGGAGATCAGGGCGGCGGTACGCCGGTCGTGCTCGACCAGCGTGACCACACCTGCGCCGCGGGATCGGGCCTCGAGGCCGACCGCGCCCGAGCCGGCGTACAGGTCGAGGACGCGCAGGCCGGCGAGCGACCCGCACCACGCCTCGACTGCCGAGAACAGCGCCTCCCGCACCCGATCGGACGTCGGACGAGTGTTGACACCTCGGGGAGTGTTGATTCTCCGGCCCCCAGCGGATCCCCCGATGATCCGCGTCATGCCTTCTCCATGAACCCAGACTTGCCCGAAACTTCCAGCGCGTCTACCGCCGCCGCCAACCGCGGGGCCGACTTCAGGGCCGGATCGGCGGCCAGCAGCTGCTCGGCGGACTGGCGTGCCGCGACGATGGTCTTCTCGTCGCGGAGCACGCGCAGCTGTCGGAGGCTGGAACGGAAGCCGGACTGCGACGCGCCGAGGACGTCGCCCTCCCGGCGGGTCTCGAGGTCGACCCGGGACAGCTCGAAGCCGTCGGTCGTGGCCGCCACCGCCGCCAGTCGCTCGAGCGCGGGGGTGCCCTCCGCGGCTCGCGTCACGAGCAGGCACAGGCCCGGGAACCCACCCCGGCCGACCCGGCCGCGCAGCTGGTGGAGCTGGGAGACGCCGAACCGGTCGGCGTCGAGCAGCACCATCATCGTGGCGTTGGCGACGTCCACGCCGACCTCGATCACGGTGGTCGAGACCAGCACGTCGATGTCGCCGGCGGCGAAGGCACGCATCGTGCGGTCCTTCTCGTCGGGAACCAGGCGACCATGCAGCATCCCGACCCGGAGCCCCTTCAAGGCACCCTCGGTGAGCTCTGGCACGAGCTGCTCGACCGCCGCCAGCGAGCCCGGCTGCACGCCGGCCACCGGCTGGTCGTCCTCGTCGAAGTCGACCTGGTCTGCCTCGCCCTCCTCCAGCACGTCCCCGCCGATCCGCGGGCACACGACGTAGACCTGATGGCCCTTGTCGACCTCCTCGCGCACCCGCGCCCACGCGCGGTCGATCCAGTGCGGCTGCGCCTCGAGGGGTACGACGTTGGTCTGGATCGGGGCGCGTCCAGCGGGGAGCTCGGTGAGGGTCGAGACCTCGAGGTCGCCGAACACGGTCATCGCGACCGTGCGAGGGATCGGCGTCGCCGTCATCACCAGGACGTGCGGCGGCGCGGTGGCCTTGTCGGTGAGGGCGGCTCGCTGCTCGACGCCGAACCGGTGCTGCTCGTCGACGACCACCAGGCCGAGATCGGCGAAGGTGACGTTCTCCTCGAGGAGAGCGTGGGTGCCGATCACGATGCCGGCTTCGCCGCTGGCGATCCGCAGCAGGTTCTCCTGGCGGGCCACCTTCCCCATGGAGCCGGTCAGCAGCGCCACCGTCGTACCTTCGTCGGCGCCGCCCAGCATCCCGCCCGCGGCGAGGTCCCCCAGCAGCGCGGTGATCGAGCGGTGGTGTTGCTGGGCGAGGACCTCGGTCGGTGCCAGCAGCGCGGCCTGTCCCCCGGAGTCGATCACGCGCAGCATCGCCCGCACGGCGACCACCGTCTTGCCGGAACCGACCTCGCCCTGGAGCAGCCGGTTCATCGGATGTGGTTGGGCGAGGTCCTCCTCGAGCTGGCGGCCGACCTCGCGCTGTCCGTCGGTCAGCTCGAAGGGCAGCCGGGCGTCGAACGCCGCGAGCAGTCCCCCGCCTCCGCTGCGCGCCTGAGCACCGAGCAGCCGGATCGCGGCGCGTCGGCGGGCCAGCACCAGCTGGGTGACCAGGGCCTCCTCGTGGCGGAACCGCTTCTGGGCGGCGCCGACCTGGGCGTAGTCGTCCGGGGAGTGGATCCACTCCAGGGCGGTGCGGCTGTCGATCAGCGACCATTCCTTGCGCAGCGCGTCCGGCACGAGATCGGGGACGTCGTCCAGGACGCTGAGCGCGAACCCGATCGCCCGCTGGAGGTCCCACGACTCGACGCCCTTGCTGGCCGGGTAGACCGGGAAGAGTCCCTTGAGTCGTTCCACCGCCACCCGCGCCGAGGCGGCGTCGCTGCCCTCGCTGTTGAACATGACCATCTCGGGGTTGGTCAGCTGCCACTCGTGGCGAAACTTCGTGACCTTGCCGGTGAATACGCCCTCGACGCCGACCGGCAACCGGTCGCGATGCCATTCGGCCATTGACCAGCGCTTGGCGAAGAACCCCATCTTCAACGACGGGCCGTCGGTGGCCAGCACGACGTCGACCCGGTAGGCCGTCCGATCGGTGCGCCGGTCCGGGTAGGTGTTGATCTCGCAGCTCTTGATCCGCCCGACCACGGTCAGCTGCTGGCCGGCCTCGAGGCTGGCGACCTTGGTGAGCTCGCCGGTCTTGAGATAGCGGCGAGGGAAGTGCTCGAGGAGGTCTCCGACGGTGCGCAGCCCGAGCTTCTCGATCTTGTCGCGCTTCTTGCTGTCACCGAGCACGGCGGCAACGGGCGACTCCGGGGTGATCACGCGGCAGACTCCTGACTACTCGACGGACATCAGGAGGGGATAACGCTCCTGACCACCGTCGTACACCACGACATCGACAAGGGGATGCTGTCGTTCGACGTACTCGGCGCACCGCTCGGCCAGGTCTCCGGCCTCACGGCCCTTCACGATCGTCACCAGGTCGCCACCACCGCCGATGAGGCGCTCCACGATGTCCGTCGCCACCGCATCGAGGTCCTTGCCGACTGCCACGAAGTCGCCGTTCACGACGCCCAGGATGTCACCGGGCTCGCAGGGTCCGCCGCTGGTGATGGCCCGCCTGGCGGCCACCGTGATGGCGCCGTGGCGGGCGTGTCTGGCGGTGGCGGTCATCTCGAGGACGTCGTGGTCGAACGTGCGGCCCGGCTCGTGGACGGCCAGCGCCGCAAGGCCCTGGACCTGGGCCTCGGTCGCGATCACCGCCACCGTGACCTCGCCGCTCTCCTCGGCCGTCCTGGCCGCGATCTCGGCGCTGCGGCGGGTGTCCGGGTCGTTGGGGAGGAGGACGACCTCGGCGGCGCCGCAGCTCTCGATCGCCTCGAGCAGCATCCCGACGCTGGGTCGCTGACCGAGCTTCGCCGGCACGACGACCGCGCCGGCTTCCGCGAACAGCTGCTGCAGTCCGGGGCCGGCCGTGACCGCCACGACCTTGCGACCCGTCCGCGCGGCGGCTCGTCCCCGGCCGCCTTGTCCGGCCTGGCTGACCTGGTCGGCGAAGTGGGTGACCCGGACCCGGTAGGGGCGCCCGGCCTCGATGCCGGCCTCGATCGCGGCACCGACGTCGTCGACGTGGACGTGGACGTTCCACAGGCCCTCCCCACCCACGACCACGAGCGAGTCGCCGAGCGGCCCGAGCTGCGCGCGCAGCGCGGCGATCTGGTCGTCCTCGGCGTCGAGGAGATACATCACCTCGTACGCCGGGCCGCCCTCGGTCAGGTCACCGGCCGGGATCGGCATCGGGATGTGTCGCCGCGCCAGCTTCTGGTCGACCGGGACGCGGCCGGTGAGGACGGTCTCGGCGGCGTCGAGGACCACGCACAGGCCGCGGCCACCGGCGTCGACCACGCCGGCCTGCTTGAGCAGTGGCAGCTGGTCGGGAGTCCGCTCGAGCGCCGCGCGCGCCTCGGCTGCGGCCTTCTCGACGACGTGGCCGAGCCGCCGGTCGGGGTGTACGGCGGCGGCGAGGGCCGCCTCGCTGGCGGCCCGGGCGACCGAGAGGATCGTGCCCTCGACCGGGATGCCGACTGCGGCGTAGCTGGCGTCCGTGGCTGCCTCCAACGCCTGCGCGAACACCTTCGCGCTCCGGTCGTGGGGTCCGGCCTTGGCCAGCCGGGTGATGAACGCGCCGATCAGCTGGGACAGGATCACTCCGGAGTTGCCGCGCGCTCCGAGCAGGGCGCCTCGCGAGAACCCGTGCAGGCCGAGCCGCAGGTCGGCTCCGGGATCGCCGCCGGTGGCCTCCCGGAGCGCGTCGCGGGCGGCCGACATCGTCAGGAACATGTTGGTGCCCGTGTCACCGTCGGGCACGGGGTAGACGTTCAGCGCGTCGATCTCCTCGCGCGCCTCTCCGAGGTTGGCGGTGGCAAGGTCCGCGAAGCGCAGCACCACGCCGAGATCGAAGGTCGCCACCTGCTCTTCGGTCATCGTCGTCCTGTTCGTCGAGAGGTGACAGGGTAATGGCTGCAGCGCGATTCGCTTGCGAGCGAGGGCATCCGATACTCTTGTGCGGTTGCCCGCTGCGGACCCTAGCCGGTCCCCGGGAGCACCCAGACCAGAATCAACGATCATTCCAGGAGTTTCCGGTGGCTGCCGTCTGTGACATCTGCGCCAAGAAGCCCGGCTTCGGCAACAACCGTCCGTGGTCGCGCAAGATCACGAAGCGCCGCTTCGATCCCAACATCCAGCGCGTCCGGGCGACCGTCAACGGTTCCCCCAAGCGTCTCAACGTCTGCACCGGCTGCCTGAAAGCCGGCAAGGTCACCCGCTGACAAGCACGAGGGGCCCCGATGCGCAAAGCGTGACGGCCCTTCTGCATGTCCCGGGACAGAGCCGAGTCGGCGCTAATGCCCGGAGGAGCGAAGCGGGGGAGGGACTGAGCGCCGACTCGGCGAGGTGCCCGCCAAGCCTGAAGCCAACCAAGCGCGCGAGCCCGAGCGGTGCGGTGAGTCGTCGTAACTTACGACGACTCGCGGAATTAGCGACGACCGACCGAGCCCGACCGGCGGCCGAGTCGTCGTAACCTACGACGACTCGCGGACTAAGCGACGACTCGGCTCTCGAGCGGCTACTCAGGAGACGGCGCGGCGCAGGGCGGCGTACGACGCGACGAGGGCCCGGCGCTCGGCCGCGAGGAGCGGGTCGTCGGTCCGGCAGCCGGCCTCGACCCAGCTGTCCGACAGGTTCATGGCGGTCACGCGGTGCCGGGCGGCGTCGTACATCGTCTCCGGCGGTTCCGTGTAGACGTAGGCGTAGAGGGCGACCAGGGCCTCGACCAGGGATTCCTCGGGTACGTCGGGATCGTGCTGATGCTCGCGGTGCAGCCGCCACCACTCGACCTCGAGCTCCGAGGCGCGCACGGGGTCGATGGTCATCGCCGGGTCGGTTCCGGCGACCAGCGCGTAGAACTGCCGCATCGAGTCGCGGGCGGCGTCGGGGTTGTTGTCTGGGTACGGCGCCCAGTGCTGGTTGGCGCGCAGCACATGCCAGGCCCCGCGCAGGGTCTTCGCGGGCCCCATCCCGAACCCGGCGCCGACCATCCCGACGGCCGCGACGAGGAACTGGCGCCACTCGTGTCGGTAGTAGGCAGCCCAGGCGTCGGTCTCCCGGTTTCCGACCACCACCGGGTCGAACGACCGCGGACCGCGTGCCCTGGCCTTGCGCCCATCGCCCCACTATCCAACCGGGCGCGCCGCCCTGACAATCGAAAGGACGGCGCGAGAAGGGACGAGCGATGGCCAAGGAAGAACGTCAGACGGCGGGGGTCGCGGGCGTGCTCGACGACATGCAGGAACGCATCGACGTGCTGCCCCGCGGGTCCACCCGGCGGGTGTTCCTGAGCACCTACCAGCGGACCACCGCCGCCGTGGGCAAGGCCATCGACGATGCCCGGTTCGAGGACCCCGACTGGGTCGAGGAGTGGGACATCGTGTTCGCGAAGCTGTTCATCGACGCGCACGACGCGGACCTCGCCGGGGCGCCGGTGCCGCGGCCGTGGCGGCTTGCCTTCGACGCCCCTGCCGACCTGCCCGACCTGCGGCACGTCCTGCTGGGCATCAACGCCCACATCAACTACGACCTGCCCCAGGCCCTGCTGGAGGTCATCTCGGTGGCGGACTTCGACGACACCGCACTCATGGACGGCCGGCGCCGCGACCACGAACGGATCGACGGCGTGCTGTCGGCTCGGGTCGCTGCCGAGGACGACGAGCTCGGGCCGGGTTCGCTCCTGGACCGGCTGCTCACGCCGCTGAACCGGCTCGGCACCAAGCGGTTCCTCAAGGAGGCCAGGCAGAAGGTCTGGCACAACACGTTCGCCCTGCATGACGCCCGGGTCGCCGGCCCCGACGCCTACCGGACGCGGCTGGCCGAGCTCGAGCTGCTCAGCGCCGCGAAGATCGCCGACCTCCTCGAGCCCGGCCAGGTCCTGCTCAGGCTCGCGGTCGCCGGCTTCGGCGTCACTCTTCCGCCCGCAGCCGACTGAGCAACTGATCTGAGCAGAGCTTCTAGAAGTGGGTCCAGCCGGTCGGCCCGTCGTACTCCTCGCCGTCGACCGTGACGCCCTCGCCGGCCGACACAGTGCCGATGACGGTCCAGCCGTCCGGTACGTCTTCCCGTGAGGGGTACGTCGCCAGCAGCGCGTGGTCGTCTCCACCGCCCAGGATGAACTGCATCGGGTCCGCGCCGAGCGCCGCCCCGACGGCCTGCAGGGGCTCGGCGACGTCGAAGGCGGACCGGATGATGTCGATGGCGACGCCCGAGTCTTCGGCGAGGTGCCGGGCTTCGGCGAGCAGTCCGTCGGAGATGTCGATCATCGACGTCGCCCCGGCGTCGGCGGCCACCTGCCCCGCGTCGTACGGCGGTTCGGGGCGCCGGTAGGCCTCCACCAGCACCCGAGGGGACCGGAAGCCGCGACCGAGCACCGCCAGTCCGCCCGCGGCCCAGCCCTGGCGGCCGGTGAGGGCGACGACGTCGCCGGCTTGCGCCCCGGAGCGTACGACGGGCCCGACCGTGCAGGCCCCGAGAACCGTCACCGCGATCATGATCTGGTCGGCCTGGGTGAGGTCACCGCCGACGATGCTCGCGCCCACCAGCGCACACTCGTCCGAGAATCCCTTCGCGAAGTCCAGCGCCCACGACACCGGCAGGTCGGCCGGGGCGGCAAGCCCGATGGTCAGCGAGGTCGCCCGCCCACCCATCGCGTTGATGTCCGACAGATTCTGGGCGGCTGCCCGGTGGCCGACGTCCTCGGCCGAGGCCCAGTCCCGGCGGAAGTGCCGGCCCTCCACCATCAGGTCGGTGGACACGACGACGTGTCCGGTCCTGACCCTGAGGACGGCGGCGTCGTCGCCCGGGCCGATCAGGACGTGCTCGCCCTGCTCGAAAAGGGCGGTCAGGGCACCGATCAGGCCGAACTCGCCCACGTCGGCGAGCGTTGCGTCAAGGGGGAAGGGCATGCCTCCATCCCACCAGACGACCGGCCCGGTTGTTCGGCCCGGTTGTTCGGCCTGCGCCTACCGGCACGCGAGCCGGCGCGATAGGTTGACCGCGACACATGTCCCGAAACAGAACGAGGAGGCACGATGGTCGTCCAGGCCTACATCCTGATCCAGACCGATGTCGGCAAGGCCGCCGAGGTTGCCAAGGCGATCGCCAACGTCAAGGGCGTGACCCTCGCTGAAGACGTGACCGGTCCCTATGACGTGATCGTTCGTGCCGAGGCCCGAAACGTCGACGAGCTTGGCAAGCTCGTGGTGTCGAAAGTGCAGAACCTCGACGGCATCACCCGCACCCTGACCTGCCCGGTCGTGCACATCTGAGCATGCGTCGGCGTCGACGCCCCGGATCCTGGTGGATCCGGGGCGTTGCCATGCTGGGACTGTTGTTCCTGGCGCCTTGTTCGTCGCCGGCTGCGACGCCGAGCCGGTCAAGATCTCGGGTACGACGCCGGCGACTGCAGACCTGGATCGTTGCACGCAGTTGATCGACGCCGTACCCGAGAAGGTCTCGGACGAGCAGCGGCGCACGGTCACCCCGGACGACGCCCTCGGTGCGGCCTGGGGAGACCCGGCGATCGTGCTCACCTGCGGAGGCACCTGGCAGGTGCCGGCCGCGGCGAACTGCCAGGAGGTCGACGGCGTCGACTGGTATGCACCCGAGTCGCAGTTCGTCGACCAGGACGCCGACGTGGTGCTGACCACGATCGGCTACTCCCCCGTCGTACGCGTCGAGATCCCCGCGCGCTACCGCCCACCCGCCGCCACGATGGTCGACCTCGCGCCCGCGATCAAGAAGACCCTGAACCGGACCGACGCCCTGCACCTAGCGTCCGCAGCTAGGCGCGCAGTCTCAGCGCAGGCCGGTGTCGCGGGCGAGGGCGAGCCGGATCAGGCGGTCGACGAGCTCGGGGTAGTCCACCCCGCTGGCCGCCCACATCCGGGGGAACATGGACAGACTGGTGAAGCCGGGCATGGTCTCGACCTCGTTGAGGATGATCCGCCCGTCGGGGAACAGGAAGAAGTCGACGCGCGCCAGACCCTCGCAGTCGAGCGCATCGAAGGCTCGTACCGCGGCTGCCCGGATGTCGGCGGCGACACCGGGTTCGACGTCGGCGGGTACGTCGAGCGCGGTGTTCTCCTCGGGCAGGTACTTCGCCTCGAAGTCGTAGAACTGGTGATGCGGATCGACCCGGATCTCGGCGACCTCGCTCGTCGCGTGCGGCTCGGAGCCCTCGCCCTGGAGCACGCCGCACTCGATCTCCCGCGCCCCCACGGCGGCCGCCTCCACGATCACCTTCGGGTCGAACCGGTGCGCCTCCGCGATGGCGGCGTCGAGCTGGTCGAGCGAGTCGACCCGGCTGATGCCGAAGGACGATCCGGCCCTCGCGGGCTTCACGAAGACCGGCATCCCGAGCGCCTCGATGTCGGAGCGAAGCTTCGCCTGGTCGGTGGCCCAGCCACGCGGCGTGAGGACGACGTACGGCAGCAGGTCGAGCTTCGCGGCCTGGAAGAGCCGCTTCATGAACACCTTGTCGGTGCCGACCGCGGAGGCGAGCACGCCGGCTCCGACGTAGCGCACCCCGGCCATCTCCAGCAGCCCCTGCAGGGTGCCGTCCTGGCCCCACGGGCCATGCATGACCGGGAAGACGACGTCGACCTCGCCGAGGGTCTTGGGGACGTTGCCCGGCTCGTGGACGACCAGCTCGCTGGACTCGCCGTGCACCAGCGCGAGCTCGCTGGAGCCGACAACCGAGGGCAGCTCGCCGCCCGGCCCGAGCTCGAGCCGGTTGGTCTCGGGGTTCTCGAGCACCCATTGGCCCGCGGTGGTGATGCCGACCGGGACGACGTCGTACTTCTCGCGGTCGATGGCCTTCAGCACGCTGCCGGCGGAGATGCAGGAGATCGAGTGCTCGCTGGAGCGACCTCCGAAGACGACTGCGACCCGTGGCTTGCGCCCACTCATGCGGTCACCGAGTCGAGCAACGCCTTGGTCAACACCGAGCGGACCTCGAGTCCGACGTCGGCGAGCGGGTTGCTGTCCGCGGGGCTGCGGTCGATCGCGCAGACGACGGTGTGGACGATGGCGCCCTCGGCGCGCAGGGCGTTGGTGGCGTCGCGTACGGCGCCACCGGTGGTGATCACGTCCTCGATCAGGGTGACCTGCCGGCCGGACACGTCGCCACCTTCGGCGAGCTTGCAGGTGCCGTAGTCCTTGGCCTTCTTGCGGACGAACAGGCCCGGCAGCCCGGTCCGCGCACTCAGGATCGTCGCGATCGGTACGCCGCCCAGCTCGAGACCGCCGAGCACCTCCGTGCCCTCAGGAAGCAGCGGGACCATCTGCTCGACGACGCGGGCCAGCAGGTCAGGCTGCGCCTCGAAGAGGTACTTGTCGAAGTACTCACTCGCGACCTGACCCGACCTCAACGTGAACTCGCCGGTCAGTCGGCAGGTGGCGTCGATGTCGCGGGCGAGATCGAGCACGGGATCGGTCGCGTCGGGGGAGGTCACGGCCGCCATCATGCCAAAGCACCGGCGGCGAAAACGCCGAGGTCGAGGACGCTCAGGTCGGTATCCTCGACGGCGGATCCTCCGTCGACGGAAAATGCAGAGCTCATGAACCCTGACCTGGCCACGGCCGCCGCCCCGCGCGCCGTCGTACTCGTCGAGGGCATGAGTGACCGGGAGGCGCTCGAGGCCCTCGCCGAGCGCCGCGGCCGAAGTCTCGCCGCGGAGGGCGTCGCCATCGTCTCGATTGGCGGGGCGACGAACATCGGCCGCTTCCTGGAGCGCTTCGGCCCCCAGGGTCTCAACCTGCGGCTGGCGGGCCTGTGTGACGCGGCGGAGGAGGGTTACTTCCGGCGGGGTCTCGAGCGGGCCGGCTTCGGCGCCGACCTCTCCCGGGCCGACATGGAGGAGCTCGGCTTCTTCGTGTGCGTCGAGGATCTCGAGGACGAGCTGATCCGTTCGCTCGGTGTCGCCTCCGTGCAACGGACCGTCGATGCCCAAGGTGAGCTCGGGTCGTTCCGCATCCTGCAGAAGCAGCCGGCCCAGCGAGGGCGCGAGATCGATGAGCAGCTTCGCCGGTTCATGGGGACCCGGGCCGGCCGGAAGAGTCGCTACGCGCGGGTGCTCGTCGACGCACTCGACCTCGCTCACGTGCCTCGATCGCTCGACGGAGTGCTGGCTCACGTCTGAACGGTCGACGGTCGCCGTCCTACCGCTGGACCTTAGGCTGATGTGCATGTCCGACTCCCCTCGTCCCGAACTCAAGCCGGCCACGGTCGCGGTGCACGCCGGCCGCCCCGAACGCACGCCCGACCAGCCGTTCAGCACGCCGGTGACCTTCGCGTCGACGTACGTCGCGGGAGGTGACCTGGAGTACGGCCGCTACGGCAACCCGACCTGGACAGCCTTCGAGGACGCACTGGGTGCGCTGGAAGGCGGGCGGTGCCTGTCCTTCGCGTCCGGGCTGGCGGCCATCGCGACGATCTTCGATCTCGTGGGCCAGGGCCAGAAGGTGGTCGCTCCCCGGCACTCCTACAACGGCTCGATCCTGCAGCTGGCAGATCTGGAGGCGCGCGGACGGATCCGCGTCGAGCTCGTCGACAGCACCGACACCGAGGCGGTCGTGAAGGCCTGCGACGGCGCCTCCCTGGTGTTCCTCGAGTCGCCGACCAACCCGGCCCTCGAGGTCGCGGACATCCCGGCGATCCGGGCGGCCGCCCACGACGCCGAGGCGTACGTCGTCGTCGACAACACGTTCGCCACTCCCCTGCTGCAGCGGCCGTTGGAGATGGACGTCGACCTGGTCGTGCACTCCGCGACGAAGTACCTCTCCGGGCACAGCGATGTGCTCATGGGGGCGATCGTCACCCGCGACGACGAGCTGTTCGACGTACTCAAGAAGCGCCGCGACATGATCGGCGCCGTACCCGGCCCGATGGAGGCCTTCCTCGCCCTGCGCGGCCTGCGCACGCTGCACCTGCGGGTCGAGCGGGCACAGTCGAACGCCAAGGAGCTCGTACGCCGCCTCGAGGCGCACCCGGCCGTCGGCGAGGTCCGTTACCCGGGGTTCGGGGGGATCATCAGCATCGTGCTGGCCCAGGGGGCGTTGGCTGCCGACCTGCTGACCCACAAGACGAAGCTGTGGGTGCATGCCACGTCCCTCGGTGGGGTGGAGTCGACGTTCGAGCGGCGACGTCGCTGGAAGACCGAGCCCGCCACCATCCCCGACGCACTCGTCCGGATGTCCGTCGGCATCGAGGATGTGGACGATCTCTGGTCCGACCTCGAGCGGGCCCTGAACGATCTTCGGTGAGTCGTCGCAAATCCGTGAGTCGTCGTAAGTTACGACGACTCGGCGTCAGTCGGTCTCGGCCTTGGTGTCGCGGGCGATGAAGCTGTTCATCATCTCGGTCGCCGTCATCTTGCCGTCGACAACGGCCTTGACGTGCTGGGCGATGGGGGCGTCGACACCGGTGTGCTGGGCGAGGTCGAGCAGTGAGGAGCATGACTTCGCGCCCTCGGCGACCTGGCGGGTCGAGGCGTAGATCTCCTCGGTCGTCTTGCCCTTGCCGAGGTTCTCGCCGAACGTCCGGTTCCGCGACAGCGGAGAGGAACACGTCGCAACCAGGTCACCCAGGCCGGCAAGACCCATCAGCGTGAGCGGGTTCGCGCCGAGCGCCGTCGCGAGGCGTGCGGTCTCGGCAAGGCCTCGGGTGATCACAGAGGCAGTGGTGTTGTCTCCGAAGCCGAGGCCGACGGCCATGCCGACGCTCAGGGCGACGACGTTCTTGTAGGCACCGCCGAGCTCGCAACCCAGCGACGTCGCGCGAGGTGTAGGGCCGGAAGGCGGGCGAGTGGCAGATGTCCTGCACCCGCTTGGCGATCGACTCGTCGGCACACGCGATCACGGAGGCCGCGGGCTCCCGCATGGCGATCTCGTGCGACAGGTTCGGTCCGCTGACGACCGCGATGCGTTCCGGGCCGGCGCCGGTGACCTCGGCGATCACCTCGCTCATCCGCTTGGTGGTGCCAAGCTCGACTCCCTTCATCAGCGACACCATCACCACGTTGCTCGGGATGTACGACGCCCAGTCGACGAGGTTCTCGCGGAGGGTCTGGGACGGGACCGCGAGCACCATCAGGTCGGCACCGGAAAGCGCCTCCTCCGGGTCATGGGTCGCGGAGATCGCCGGCGGCAGCTCGATCCCGGGCAGGTAGTCGGTGTTCTCCCGCTTCTCGTTGATCGTCGTACAGACCTCTTCACGACGACCCCACAGGGTGACGTCGGCGCCGCCGTCCGCCAGGACCAGCGAGAACGCCGTACCCCACGACCCGGCACCGAACACGGCGACTTTGCTCATGCTGAGCCCTTCTTCTTCTTGGGGTTGCCTATCTCCTGGACCCCGGCCGTGCGCGGGTCGAAGCGTTTCTCCGGCGCCTTCTCGCCGCGCAGGTCCTCCACGAGACGGGTCAGGGCCGCCATGATCCGGTCCGTGGCCTGGAGCACGACGGCGTTGGTGTGCTCCTTGGCCAACAGGTCGGAGAGGTCGACCGGGTCGCCCACCTTCAGGTGCACGGTCTTGCGCGGGAACAGGAGGGGCTTCTTCGTGTACGCGGGAAGGACTTCCTGCGGGCCCCACTGCCCGACCGGGATGACCGGGCAGCCGGTCGCGAGTGCGATTCGCGCCGCACCGGACTTGCCGCGCATCGGCCAGCCTTCCGGGTCGCGGGTGATGGTGCCCTCCGGGTAGACGATGATCGCCTTGCCGTCGTGGATCCCCTGCACTCCGGCGGCGAAGGCCCCGACGGCGTCGGCCGACATCCGCGCGACCGGGATCTGGCCGGCCGCCTTGAGGAACCCACCGAGCAGCCTGTTCTCGAACAGGCCGGACTTCGCGAGATACCGCGGGGTCCGGCCTGCGGCGTCGATCAGGTGAGCGGAGGTGAGCGGGTCGAGGTGCGAGACGTGGTTGAACACAACGACGCAGCCACCGGTCTTGGGGATCTTGTGAAGGTCGATCCACTCCCGGCTGATGAATGCGATCAGTGGCGGCTTGAGGATGACCGCGGCCGTGATCACTGCCCAACCACGTGGTTCGCGACGTTTGCCGGCCATGCCCCGCTCCCGCCCTTTCGACTGTTCCCTCGTGTCTTGAAGGCTATCGGTTCTCTGACAGGATCGGCGCGATGAATGCCACCGGGCTGAGCTACGTCGTCGTCGTGCCGGTCAAGCCTCCAGCACTGGGCAAGAGCCGGATGTCGGGCCTGTCGGACGAACGGCGCTCGACGCTGGCCCGCGCGTTTGCGCTCGACACGGTCGCGGCCGTCCTCGACTGTCCCGTGGTCCTGGCCGTGGTGGCGGTGACCGACGACTTCCGGTTCGCCGGCGACCTGTCCGCGGCCGGCTGCGTCGTACTCCCGGACGGGGCCAGCGGTGACCTCAACGCAACCCTCGTCCAGGCCGCGCTCGAGTGCGAGCGCCGTTGGCCGACTGCGGGGGTCGCGGCCGTGTGCGCCGATCTGCCCGCCCTCAAGGCCGCGGACCTGGACGAGGCGTTGGCCGCCGTACCCGCGTCCGGCGCCGCGTTCGTCGCCGACGCCGAAGGCACCGGCACCACGATGTACGCCGCCCGGGCGATCGCCGACTTCGCGCCCCACTTCGGAGTCGGCTCGGCCGCCGCCCACCAGTCCGCGGGCGCGATCGCGCTTGACGGTGACTGGCCGTCGCTTCGGCAGGACGTGGACGAGGTCGTGGATCTCGGCCGGGCCATGGTCCTGGGCGTCGGCGAGCACACCCGGTCGGCGAGCGGCCTCTGAACCGCGAAACGGCGAGCCACGTGACTCGTGGCTCGCCGTTCGGCTGACTTTCGCGAGTCAGGCCTTCTTGGCCGCCGTCTTCTTGGCGGTGGTCTTGGCGGTGGTCTTGGCCGGCGCCTTCTTGGCGGTGGCCTTGGTCGCGGTCTTCTTTGCTGGCGCCTTCTTGGCGGGTGCCTTCTTGGCCGTCGCCTTCGTCGCCGTCGACTTCGGCCTGCGGTCTTCTTCGCTGGCGCCTTCGTGGCCGGTGCCTTCTTCGCTGGCGCCTTCTTGGCAGCTGCCTTCGTGGCAGGTGCCTTCTTGGCCGTCGCCTTCGTCGCCGTCGACTTCGTGGCCGTGGACTTCGCGGCCGTCTTCTTCGCGGGCGCCTTCGTCGCGGGCGCCTTCTTGGCCGGTGCGGCCTTCGTGGCTGTCGGCATCTTGGCAGCAGCCTTCTTGGCGGCAGCCATTCCGGGGACCTGCGGCAGGCTGGCCAAGGTCAGCTTCGGCAGCTTCTTGGCACCGGAGATGACGTTCTTCAGATCCGCACCCGGGTTGAACTTCGGCACTGCGGTCTTCTTGGCCTTGAGCCGCTCCCCGGTCTGCGGGTTGCGTACCCACCGGGCCGGACGGACGCGCTTTTCGAACGAGCCGAATCCGGTGATGGCGACCTTCTCGCCCCGGGCTACCTCGCGGGTGATTGTGTCCAGGACGGACTCGAGGGCGTGCGCAGCGGCCTTGCGGTTCCCCTGGTAACGCGCGGCGAGCGTGTCAATGAGCTGAGACTTGTTCACTAGCTTCCCTTCCAATGAACCATCACGACCGAGCTGCTGCTCGACGTTGTTTCAACGCACGCTAGGCATTCGTGTCGCACATCACAATCACCGCGAGCCTTTTGGGGCAGCAAATTTTCTCAACTTCGACGACACCTGGTGCTCCGAATCGCCTGAAAATGAAGGGAGTCGCGGGTGTGGAGGGGCAGAAAACCCAACCAGGGTTGGAAGAACTCGTCAGCACGGACGATGTTGAACTCGATTTTCCGGCGCGAGCACGACCAGTTGTCGTCAGAGGGTCGCGGGCTTCCAACTGGGCCGCTGCGCCTCGTAGGCCGTGATGTCGTCGGCGTGACCGAGTGTGATCGCGATGTCGTCGAGGCCCTCGAGCAGCAGCCAGCGGGTGTGGTCGTCGATGTCGAAGGAGTCCTCGATGGCGTCGGGGCCGGCCCCGGCCCGCACCGTCTTCGACTCGAGGTCGACGGTCACGGTGGCTCCGGGCTTGTCCTCGAGGTAGTCCCAGAGGCGCTGCACGACCTTCTCGTCGACCTCTGCCGCGAGCAGTCCACTCTTTCCGGCGTTGCCGCGGAAGATGTCGGCGAAGCGCGAGGAGATGACAACCCTGAAACCGTAGTTCTGCAGGGCCCAGACGGCGTGCTCTCGTGACGAGCCGGTCCCGAAGTCGGGTCCCGCGACCAGCACCGAGCCGGCGGCGTACTCCGCCTTGTTCAGCACGAACGTCCGGGTCGTTGCGCCATGCTGCGAACAGTCCGTCCTCGAAGCCGGTGCGGTTGACCCGCTTGAGGTAGACGGCCGGGATGATCTGGTCGGTGTCGACGTTGCTGCGACGGAGGGGTACGGCGACGCCGGTGTGGCTGGTGAACTTGTCCATGGTCCTCAGTCCCTGCTGCCGGTGCTGGTGGTCTCGACAGGCTCGACAGGCGACTGCTCGACCGGCGACAGGTCGGCCGGTGACGAGAGAGTGCCTCGGACGGCGGTGGCGGCGGCCACGGGAACGGACACGAGGTGGGTCCGCCCGCCCTTGCCCTGCCGCCCCTCGAAGTTGCGGTTGGAGGTCGAGGCGCTGCGCTCCCCCGGCGTGAGCTGGTCGGGGTTCATGCCGAGGCACATCGAGCAGCCCGCGCCCCGCCACTCGCCGCCGGCCTCCTTGAAGACGACGTCGAGGCCCTCGTCCTCGGCCTGCAGGCGCACCCGCACGGAGCCGGGTACGACGAGCAGGCGGGTGTCCTTGTCGACGTGGCGTCCCTTGATGATCTCGGCCGCGAGTCGCAGGTCCTCGATCCGGCCGTTGGTGCAGGAGCCGACGAAGACCGTGTCGACCTTGATCTCCCGCATCGGCGTACCGGCCTCGAGAGCCATGTACTCGAGCGCCTTCTCGGCCGCGACCTGGTCGCCCGTCTCCTCGAAACTTGCCGGGTAGGGCACGGACCCGCCCAGCGGGACACCCTGGCCGGGGTTGGTGCCCCAGGTGACGAACGGGGTCATCTCGCTCGCGTCGAGCACGATCTCCTTGTCGTACTCGGCATCCGCGTCGGTCAGCAGCGACTTCCAGTGGGCAACGGCGGCGTCCCAATCGGCACCCTTCGGCGCCTCCGGCTTGTCCTTGATGTAGTCGAACGTCGTCTGGTCCGGCGCGATCAGGCCTGCCTTGGCGCCCCACTCGATGGACATGTTGCAGACCGTCATCCGGCCCTCCATCGAGAGTTCCTCGATGGCCTGGCCGCGGTACTCGACGATGTAGCCCTGGCCACCGCCGGTGCCCGTGTGCGTGATCAGCGTCAGCACCAGGTCCTTCGCGGTGACGCCCGGCGGCAGGCTGCCGTTGACGGTGACGGCCATGGTCTTCGGCTTTGCCTGCGTCAGCGTCTGGGTTGCGA
The DNA here is from genome assembly GCA_963719255.1 of uncultured Actinomycetota bacterium. Classification (GTDB taxonomy): domain Bacteria; phylum Actinomycetota; class Actinomycetes; order Propionibacteriales; family Nocardioidaceae; genus Nocardioides. The sequence goes on from CAVRBN010000048.1 coordinate 47,353, forward strand.
GGACGTGCTCGACCTCGGACGTGCCGATGCCGAACGCGATCGCGCCGAAGGCACCGTGGGTGCTGGTGTGGGAGTCCCCGCAGACGATGGTCATGCCGGGCTGGGTGAGCCCGAGCTGGGGGCCGACCACGTGCACGATGCCCTGCTCGATGTCGCCGAGCGAGTGCAGTCGTACGCCGAACTCCTCGGCGTTGCGGCGCAGGGTGTCCACCTGGGTTCTGGAGACGGGGTCGGCGATCGGCTTGTCCCAGTCGAGGGTCGGGACGTTGTGGTCCTCGGTGGCGAGCGTCAGGTCGGGTCGGCGTACCTTCCGGCCGGCCAGGCGCAGTCCGTCGAAGGCCTGCGGCGAGGTGACCTCGTGGATGAGGTGGAGGTCGACGAAGAGCAGGTCGGGTTCCCCGTCAGCGCTGCGGACCACATGGTCGTCCCATACTTTCTCCGCCAGGGTCTTGCCCATCACTGCCTCCTTCGGTTCCGATTACCTCACAAACTCTAACGCTTGCATCCCATGATCTGAGATGGCAATATCGGCATATGGACAAGGGATCTGGCGTCGGCGTACTCGACAAGGCCGCGCTGGTGCTGACCGCATTGGAGTCGGGACCGGCGACCCTGGCCGGCCTGGTCGCCGGCACCGGCTTGGCCCGCCCCACCGCGCATCGGCTCGCCGTTGCGCTCGAGCATCACCGACTCGTCGCCCGCGACATGCAGGGCAGGTTCGTGCTCGGTCCGCGGCTCTCCGAGCTGTCCGCGGCTGCTGGTGAGGACCGGCTGCTCGCCGCGGCCGGCCCGGTTCTCGCCCGGCTGCGGGACATCACCGGCGAGTCCGCCCAGCTGTGGCGGCGTCAGGGTGAGCATCGAGTCTGCGTCGCCGCCGCCGAACGCCCGTCCGGCCTGCGCGACACGATTCCGGTCGGGTCGCAGCTGACCATGCGGGCGGGCTCGGCCGCGCAGGTGCTGCTGGCCTGGGAGGACCCCGAGCGCATGCACCGCGGCCTGCAGAACGCCGCCTTCTCGGCCACCGCCCTCTCCGGCATCCGTCGGCGCGGCTGGGCCCAGTCGGTCGGCGAGCGGGAACAAGGTGTTGCCTCGGTTTCGGCGCCGGTGCGCTCCCCCAGCGGCAAGATCATCGCCGCGGTGTCGGTCTCCGGGCCGCTCGAGCGACTGTCGCGTCAGCCGGGACGCATGCACGCTCCCGCCGTACTCGCCGCCGCCGAGCGCCTGTCCGAGTCCCTCCGCAGAGCCGCTGCCGAGTAGCGTGCGCCGAGTCGTCGTAACTTACGACGACTCGCGGAAGTGCGACGACTCGGCAAGCCAGACGCGGTCAGAAGAGGGCGTCCTGTTCGAGTTCCAGGAGGGTCTGCTTGCGTTCGATGCCGCCGGCGTAACCGGTGAGAGTCCCGTCGGCTCCGATGACGCGGTGGCAGGGGATCACGATCGGGATCGGGTTGCGGCCATTGGCGAGGCCGACGGCTCGGGAGGCGGCATTGGTCTTGCCGAGCCGGTGCGCGATCTGGCCGTACGACGCGGTCTCGCCGTAGCCGATCCCGCGCAGCTGCTCCCAGACCCGCTGCTGGAAGTCGCTGCCCTCCGGCGCAAGCGGCAGGTCGAACTCCTTGAGGTCGTGGTCGAAGTAGGCGCGAAGCTGCCGCACCGCTTCAGCCAGTACGACGTTGTCGTCGGCCCGTTCACCGCGGGGACGCCCGGGGGTCGACCGGAACGGCGTGAACTCGATCGCGGTGATCGCGCCGTTGTGCTCGATGATGCGCAGCTCGCCGATGGGCGAATCCATCACGGTCCACATGTCAGTTCTCCTTCGTCTCGACAGGCTCGACCACCGAGGTGATGGTCTGCCACAAGTGCATCTGGGCGTACGACCGCCAGGGCCGCCACCGTTCGCTCGGCGTCAGCGGCCGCGGCGGGATCGAGACCCAGTCGGGTCATCGCGTGGCGGATGCCGACGTCCGTCGGCAGGAACACGTCGGGGTGGCCGAGTGCCCGCAGCGCGATGTAGTCGGCGGTCCACGGTCCGATCCCGGGCAGGGCGACCAGCTGACGTCGTACGTCGTCCCGGTCGGGGCCACGGTCGAGCGCGATGTCGCCGTCGGCCAGGGCTCGGCACAAGCGTGATCAGGGCGTTGGCGCGGGACTTCGGCATCGGCAGCTCGGCCGGGTCGATCCCGGCCAGCACGGACACGTCGGGGAACAGATGCGTCAGCGAGCCCACCGGTTCCGCGAGCGGCGTCCCGTACTGCTGGGTCAGCCGACTCGCGACCGTGCGAGCGGCAGCCACGGTGACCTGCTGGCCGAGCACCGCCCGGATCGCGACCTCGTTGCCGTCGACGTGACCAGGCACCCGGAGCCCGGGCGTACGTCGCACGAGCGGACCGAGGACGGGGTCGCCGGCGAACTGGTCGGACACCGCCACCGGGTCGCAGTCGGCGTCGAGCAGCCGGCGGGTGCGCTCCACCGCAGCGGCCGTGTCCCGCAGATCCGTCAGCGTGAAGCGGGCCCTGACGAACGCGGTCGAGCCGGCGTCCTGGACGTCGTCGAGCTCGACGCGGACCGTGCCGGCGCCGTGCGGCAGGGCCAGCGTGCGCGCATAGAACCCGGGGCCCGTCTCTTCGACACCGGGGACGGCCCGAAGAGCGAGAAAGCCGAGAAGCGCGCGGCCGGCGTACGGCGTGCGCACCGCCAGTCGCATCGTCACCTGGCCAGAGGTCTCGGCGGGACGCTTGCGGCGCCCACGAAGGTCGGTCGGCGAGGCGGCGTACACCTCGCGGATCGTCTCGTTGAACTGGCGGATGCTGGCAAAGCCGCTCGCGAAGGCGACGTCGGCAAAGCTCATCTCCGTGGTCTCGATCAACACCCGCGCGGTCTGGGCGCGGCGAGCGCGGGCGAGCGCCAGCGGACCGGCCCCGAGCTCTGCGGTGAGCAGCCGGGTGAGATGGCGCGAGGTGTACCCGACCCGGTGCGCCAGCCCCTCCACGCCGTCCCGGTCGATCACGCCGTCGGCGATCAGCCGCATCGCGCGGCCGGCCGCATCGGCGGCGACATCCCAGTCCGGGCTGCCCGGAGTGGCATCGGGGAGACACCGCTTGCACGCGCGGAAGCCGGCTGCCTGGGCGGCCGCCGCGGTGGGGAAGAAGCTGACGTTCTGCAACCCCGGGGTGCGAGCGGGACAGCTCGGACGGCAGTAGATCCCGGTCGTCTTCACCGCCGTGTAGAAGATGCCGTCAAAACGCCGGTCGCGGCTCTTCACGGCCCGGTAGCACGACTCCCGGTCGAGTCTCTCGATCTGCTGCATGGGTCCTAGTCTGACCCATCCGACCGACCGTCTCTAGCGGAAATCGGACACCGCCATTCGGCTGGCCCGGCGGAGCGTCGACCGAGGGACAGAAGTGGACGCAGGTGCCATGGACAAGCCGGAATCCGGGCGAGGATGCTGGACGCAGGGCCGTCTCGGGCCTGACTGTCCGATCGACTTGGAGGCAACGTGGGAGCGCTGCCGCGGCCAGACGTCCCGCCGGGAAACCAGCGGATCCTGGTCGACGCGCTGCACCGGCTGCACCACGAGGCCGGGTGGCCGAGCCTGCGCACGCTCGCGCGCGAGGCGGGTTGCAGCCCCAGCCACGGTCTCCGCGGTCTTCTCCAGCCCCCGGCTGCCAACCTGGGGACTGCTCGAGCTGCTGGTCGAATCCATGGGCGGCGACGTCGCGCAGTTCCACCGACTCTGGATGGCCGCAAGCAACCGGTCCGAGCGCGGAGCCGTCGCCGGGCCGCCGATCGCCGGCCGGCGGGCCGAGCTTCCCGCGATCAGACGCCACCTCGAGACCGGAACCGGCCTCCTCCTCGTCACAGGCGAAGCGGGCATCGGGAAGACCAGGCTGGTCACCACCGCGGCCCGCTGGCCGCAACCAGCACCTTCATCGCGGCCGGGTCCTGCCTGCCCCTGTCCGCCGAGGTCCCGCTGCTCCCGATCGCCGACGTTCTCGAGGAGGCCTTCGAGGTCGACGACGGACAGTGGGTCAAGGAGGCGCTGGCCGACTGCCCGCCGTACGTGACGGCGTCACTGCGCCGTCTGCTCCCCGCGCTCGACCAGAACGTGGACGCACCCGTCGAGCCGGACGACGCGTGGTCACGGCAACGGCTGTTCACCGCCGTGGGTGCGGTGCTGACGACTCTGGGCGACCTGCGCCCGCTGGCGGTGCTGGTCGAGGACCTGCACTGGGCAGATTCGGCCACCCTGGACCTGCTCGAGCACCTGCTCGCCCGTGGCCGCGCCGTATCCCTGGTCGGCACCTGGCGCCTGGACGATCACACGACACCCGAGGCCGTGGTCGACTGGCTCGCGCGAGTACGCCGCCTGCCCTCGGTCACCGAGCTGCCCATCGGCCTGCTGGACCGGGACGAGACCATCGAGCAGCTCGACCTGCTGGGCGTCGGTCCGATCGCCGCCGGCGAGGTCGACAGCATCTACCGGCGCAGCCTGGGGCACCCCCTGTTCACCGAGCAGCTCGCGGCCCACGCCGGCCATGGTGACACGCTGCCCGGGCGGTTGGCCGAACTGCTCGACCGACGCATCGACGGCCTCGACGCACCGGCGTGGTCCATCGCCCGCGCCCTCGGGGTCGCGGACCGGCCGTTGTCCGACGGGCTCCTCGGAGACGCGACCGGGATGCCTGCCACCGACCTGGCCGCCGGCCTCCACGAGCTGACCGACCGACGGCTGCTGCAGCCACCGTCCGGCCACGACGTCCAGCTGCGGCACCCGCTGCTCGCCGATGCCATCCGCCTCCGTCTCCTCCCCACCGAGACCGCCGACGAGCATCGCCGACTCGCGGCGGCGCTGGCTGCCGCCGCAGACCCATCGCCAGCTGAGGTCGCCGCCCATTGGCAGGGAGCGGAGGACACCGAGCAGGAGCTCAGCTGGAGGATCGCGGCCGCCCGCCAGGCGGCGTCGCAGTTCGCCCAGCGCGAGGAGGCCCGGCAGTGGCGCCGAGTGCTCGAGATCTGGCCGCCCGGCGCCACCGAGGCCGGGTCGCCGCCGATCACCCGGCTGAGAGGTCTACGCCGCGGCGATCGACGCGCTGGTCCTGCACGACGTCCAGGGGGCCCACGAGCTGGTCGGCGAGGGCCTGGACGCGGTCGACGACCCCGAAAGCCTGGACGCCGCCGCGCTCTACGAGCGGGCCGCGGCCGTTCTCAGCTGGATGGACGACCCGGTCGCGGCGCGTGACCTGGTCGACCGGGCCCTGCTGATCCACCGGCGCCACCCGCCGTCGGTGGACCACGTGCGTGCCCTCAACCGACTGGACGGCATCTTGTTCAGAATGGGCCGGTTCGCCGACGCATCGGCCGCGAATGCGGAGGCCATCAGGGTGTGCACCGGACTGGACGCGCCCCGCGAGTTCCGCCGCCCTCTTGATGGGGCAGGGCCTCCACCAGTTCGATGCCGGAGACCTGGACGGCTCGCTGTCGACCTTGGCGCGCGCCCACTCGATGACGCTGCCCGACCCCGACCCGCTCGGCGACATCGACCTGGCGGTCGGACATACGCCGTTCTCCTGGTCGCGGGGCGATCCGCGGACATGATCGCCGACGCCGGACGACCGGGCCTGGACGCGGCGGACGCGTGGGGCATCGACAACGCGGGCGGTCGCCTACACGCAGTCAAACGTGGCGGCCGGGCTGCGCCTGGCCGGGCGCGTCGCGGACGCCGCCGCGATCATCGACCCGGTGACCGACGAGGCTCCGACCCAGGACCGGAGCGCCGTGCACTACGCGCGGGCGATCCTGGACGCCCTGCGCGGCCGGTGCGACGACGCGCGGGCACGTCATGAGGAGCTGGAGCAGTTCCCGATCGCGATCCTGGGCAACCGTGTCTGAAATAGCCGAGAACCAGGCCACGGCCGAGCTGTGGTGCGGCCGCGCCGAGGCCGCACTGACCAGGCTCAAGGCGGTCATCGACGAGGCTCGGGACACCGACGTCGCGGGCTACCTCGCAGGAGTGCTGGCCCTCGCAGCACGAGCCGCTGCCGACGTTGCGGACCGCGGCCCGTGAAGGCGCCTCGGCCCGGCGGGACCGGGTCGAGGATCTCGAGGCGATGCATGCGGGCTGCCGGGTCGACCCCTTCGCGCCAGCCGGGGAGCTCGCGGCACGCACGGGCCTGCAACGCACCTGGCATGCAGAGTTGGCTCGGTTGTCCGGCGAACAGACGGTCGACATGTGGGTGGCGGCCGCGGCCGAGTGGGACAAGATCACCCGCCCGCACGACTCGGCGTACTGCCGCTGGCGAGCCGCCGAGGTCGCCCTGGCGACCGGCCAGGCCACGCTGGCCCAGCGGTTGTTGAACCGGGCCTCCCGTGATGCCCGCGAACACGTGCCGCTCCTGGCCGCCATCCGGCGAACCGCAGGCAGAGGCTGACCTGCTCAGCCGCGTCCGTGTCGACGACTAGGTCGACGACTTCGGTGCGTCCAATTTCGTCCAGTGCAGCCGATGGCGGATGCACGGTGGAAGTCCGTTCACGCAGAAGGGAGCAGGAGATGGCAACGACGAATACGCCCGCGGGCGGGGGCGCAGCATGAGACACGGAATGAGGAGCGCGGTCTTCGTCATCTGCACTGTCCGTCGTCTGCTTCGGAGTCAACGGCCCGCCGCGACGTCTGACCCGTCATGACCAGGCACCGCGCAAGCACATCACCTTCGTGGAGGTCGACTCCGACTTCAGCGACGTCAACATCGCTGACATGCGGACCGACGGGTCGCACCGCCGGCTACTGAGCCCGCGCCAGGGTTCGACGTCTCCCGGAGTACTCACCGCACGGTCGGCGGATCGCGTTCACCAGTGGACGTAGCGCACCGCCGGGGTCCGAGAACGACCCTGCCGTACAGCGAGGCCTACGTGATGAACGCGGACGGGTCGCACGTGCGGCGGATCACGACCAACGTGGGACGCGCTCGACGTGGCGCCGTCCTGGGCACCCCACGGCCGCAGGCTCGTGCTCGGCCGCGGTCCGGGCGCAGTGCACGGGAAGACCGACCTCTGGATCGTCAATCTCGCCACGGGGCGCGAGCGGCGGCTGACCCACTCCCGGGGCACGACCGAGGAGTTCCCGGACTGGTCTCCGGACGGACGCCGAATCCTGTTCGTGGGCGACCTGGCCGAGCCCGGCAACTTTGACATCTACACCATCCGGCCCGACGGCTCTGGGCTTCGCAGGCTCACCAAGAGCCCGGCTTTCGACGCGGACGCCCACTTCTCCCCGGACGGAAAGTCGATCGTGTTCGGCTCCGACCGCACCGGAAACGCCGATGTGTTCGTGATGCGGCGCAACGGCAGCGGTGTCCGCCGGATCACCCGCCACCCGAGCTTCGACGCGTACCCGGTCTTCTCCGACAACGGGCGCTCCATCGCGTTCGTGAGCGAGCGGGACAGCGAAGGCGTGAACGACGTCTTCAGGATGCGAGGGACGGGACACACGTGCGGAACCTGACCGACTCACCCGACGTGCACGAGTTCGAGCCGGACTGGCAGCCGTGACCTGAACGACGACAGGTCGCTCGGCAGCTGCAACGTCAGAAGGCCCCGAACTCTCGCGTTTCGCGCGATCGTTCGGGGCCTCTGACGTGTGCGTACCGCCGGACGATCGGCCCGCGCCGCGGTCACTTCGGACAACCGGCGCATGCTCAGAGCAGCGACCTGCGGGATGATGGCATTGTCGGTGCAGCACCTGCCGGAGAAAGGGACCGCCCGATGAGGACAGCCGTGGTGACCGGCGCCGCCAGCGGCATCGGCAGAGCTTTGGCTCGACAGCTCGCTGCCGAAGGACACCGGGTGCACCTGGCCGACATCTCCTCGACCGAGGAGCTCGCGGCCGAGATCGGCGGGATCCCGGCGGTCGTCGATGTGTCCAGCGAAGAACACATGATGCCGCCTCGCAGCCAAGGCCTCGAACGCCGAAATGGTGTGCCTCAACGCCGGCATTGTCGGCTCTTCGCTCGGAGCACCCTGGGAGGTGCCAACCGACGAGTGGGTGAAGGTCTTCGGGGTGAATCTCCTCGGCGTCGTCAACGGGCTCCGCGCGTTCGTCCCCGCCATGGTCGCGGCCGACCGGCCGGCCAACATCGTCATCACCGCCTCGCTCGCCGGCCTGCTCACCTTCCCCGGCGGCGGCGCCTACGCGGCCACCAAGCATGCCGTCGTGGCAATCGCGGAGCAGGCCGCGCTCTCGCTCCGCGACACCCCCGTCACGGTGTCGGTGCTGTGTCCAGCCCTGGTCCGCACTGCCATGTCCGAGGTCGGTGACGACCCCAAAGACGTGGCCGCTGCCGCGCTGGCCGCAGCCCGCGCCGGGCGGTTCCTCGTGATGCCCGACGAGTGGCGCACCTCCGTCCGCTCTCGCACCCGCCACTTGCTCGCGGGGAAGTCCCCCGAGATCCCGGCGCCAGAAGCACGGCCGCATTCCTAGAGCGGGCTACTTCAGGTCTTGAGGACCGGCTGAGGATCCGGAACTGTTCACCGCCTTCGGCGCTCTGGTGCCCGACCTGGCCGCTGTGCTCACGAGGATGGGACTGCCCGATCGGGAGGCGGTCCCCAGCGGCACTCTGCGCCGGGACGCTAGGGCAGCTCGGGACGTCTGACCGGCGACCCGGCCAAGGCCCGGTCGACAGCAGCTTCGACGTGCAGCCGGGTGGTGGGGAAGACAGGCACGGGACTGTCCTGCGGGCCGACGAGCAGCTCGATCTCGGTGCAGCCATAGATCACGCCCTCGGCCCCCAGCGTCACAAGGCTGCTGATGACCCTGCCGGTACTCCTCCCGTGACTCGTCGCTGATCACGCCGACGCACAGCTCGTCGTAAATGATCCGGTGAACGATGGCCTGGTCCTGCTCGGACGGGACGATCACATCGAGGCCGTTGCGGGCGAGCCGATCGGTGTAGAACGGCTGCGACATCGTGAATCCCGTCCCGAGCAGCCCGACCCGACGTATGCCAGCGCTGGTGACGGCTGCTGCGGTGGTGTCTCCAATGTGCAGCAGCGGGATGTCGACCGCCTCGGTGACGGCGTCCGCGACCTTGTGCATCGTGTTCGTGCACAGAACGAGGAAGTCCGCGCCCGCCGCCGACAACGCCTGTCCGGCGCGGGCGAGCGCCGAGGCGGCCTCCTCCCAGTTGCCATCGGCTTGCATGCGCTCGATGGCGGCGAAGTCGACCGAGTACGTGACGCACCTTGCCGAGTGCAGCCCTCCGCACCGGTCCCGGACCAGCTCGTTGGCGAGCCGGTAGTACTCCGCGGTGGACTCCCAGCTCATCCCTCCCAGAAACCCGATGAGTTGCACGTCGTCCACCGATCGTTGTCTGGGTCGCTCGTCAAACGTCCACCCATGGCCCAGCATATCGACGTACAAGGTTGAGGAGCGCGGACGCCTCGAACCGTTCGCGCTCGGCCAATGCACGTCGTGTAGGGTCCCGAACCGTGATTGCCAGCGGCTGGGTCGGCGAGCGCCTTGGACGGCTCCGGGGGCGACTAGGCGGCGGTCGCGGGGTCCCAACCGCTCCCGCGGAGAACCCTCTGGAGAAGTACTTCCGCGCGAACACCGGCCGGCTGATCCACAAGTGGGTCCACTACTTCGACGTCTACCACCGCCACTTCGAACGCTTTCGGGGCAGGCCGATCGTGATCCTCGAGTTCGGGGTCAGCCAGGGTGGCTCCCTCCAGATGTGGCGAGACTACTTCGGCCCAAAGGCCATGATCTACGGCGTCGACATCGACCCCCGCTGCGCCCGCCTGGGAGGGCCAGGCACGCGGGTGTTCACAGGCGATCAGGAGGACAGAGAGTTCCTGAGGACCCTAGCGACGGAGATCGGACCGATAGACGTCCTCATCGACGACGGCGGGCACACCATGGGCCAGCAGATCGCGACCTTCGAGGAGCTCTACCCTCACCTGACAGCCGATGGTGTCTTTCTGACCGAGGATGTCCACACCAGCTACTGGAAGCGCGACGGCGGTGGTTACCGCAAACCAGGCACCTTCATGGAATACGCCAAGGGGCTCGCGGACCAGCTCAACGCCTGGCACTCCCGAGAAGAGGGGTTCGCCGTCGACGAGTTCACGCGCACCACTCGGTCGATGCACTTCTACGACAGCGTCGTCGTGTTCGAGAGGGGGACCGTGGTGAAGCCACATGACGAGAAGACCGGTACGCGCAGCTTCCCGCGGGCTCAGTAAAGATCTTGGCGGGTCATGCGCTGATATAGGTCGGGGTAGTCCTTCACGGACACCTCCGGAGGTGCTTGGAAGGGACCGACAGGTTCTTTCATCTGAAGGTCTGGCGTTGGCGCGCCGTGGCCTTCTCGCACCCCCGGAGGTGGGTCCGATGGTTGTTCAGGCTGCCCCAGTCACATCATCGACGGTCGTGGTTGCGGTCGATGTTGGCAAGACCGAGTTCGCGTTCTCGGTCACCGACGCGACCCGGACGTCTGCTGCTCAAGCCCCGCACGGGGTGTCCGATGACCGGGCCCTCGCTGGCGCGGGTGGTGGCCGACATCGTCGAGGTGCTCCCGGTCGATGCGGTGGTCAAGGTCGGCATCGAGGCGGCCGGGCACTACCACCGGCCACTGCTGAACGCGGCGTGGCCGATCGGTTGGGAGGTTCTCGAGCTCAACCCCGGCCATGTCACCGAGCAGCGCCGGGTGCTGGGTAAGCGCACCATCAAGACCGACGTGATCGACCTGCAGGCGATGACCGAGCTGCTGCTGGCGGGCCGTGGACAGCCGGTCCGCGACCGCTCGCTGGTGCTCGGTGAGCTCACCGCGTGGTCGGCGCATCGGACCAGCCGGGTGGTGGTGCGGACAGCCACCAAGAACCAGCTGCTCGGACAGCTGGATCGGAGCTTCCCCGGTCTGACCCTGGCGCTGCCCGACGTGCTGGCCACGAAGGTCGGCCGGCTGGTCGCCGCCGAGTTCGCCGACCCGGCCCGGCTCGCCGCCCTGGGCAGCAGCCGGTTCATCCGGTTCGGGCGACCCGAGGCCTGCAGATCCGCAAGCCGGTGGCAGACCGGCTCGTCCAGGCCGCCCGTGATGCGCTGCCCACCGCCGACGCCGCGGTCGCACGCGCGGTCCTGGCCGCTGACCTTGCGCTGCTGGCCGACCTCGACGCCCAGGTCGATCAGGCCACCGACCAGCTGGCGCGGCTGCTGCCGTTGACCCCGTTCGCGCCGCTGCTGACGGTCCCGGGCTGGGGTGCGGTCCGGGCCGGGAACTACGGCGGCGCACTGGGCGACCCGGCCCGGTTCGACAACCACCGGCAGGTCTACCGCACCGCCGGTCTCAACCCGATCCAGTACGAGTCGGCCGGCAAACGACGCGACAGCGTGATCAGCCGCGAGGGCAGCGTGGAGCTGCGCCGCGCCCTGATCGACCTCGGGGTCGGGTTGTGGCTCAACGATCCCGCCGCCAAGGTCTACGGCTCCCAGCTTCGTGCTCGCGGCAAGAAGGGCCTGGTCATCGGCTGCGCGATGGCACACCGCGCCAACCGCATCGCCTTCGCCCTGGTCCGCGACCAGACCGGCTACGACCCCAGCAGGTGGACCCGGGAGGACTGACCGACCCCCTTCACAACTCCGGTCGGCAGTGCCAGGCTCGAAGGCACGAAGGACCCGGACCAGACGCCGCTGTCGGCTATGGCAGGCGCCGCAAGACGCTATGCCGCTTCTAGCTTGGCGCCCGGGTCCTTCGCCATGCGGCAGCCCGAACGAAGCCAGACGACCCACCCACGGCGCGAGGTCGCATACGTCAGCGTGGGCGCCCGGCACCCAACGAGCCTGGACCTGCCGACCAACAAGAACTCACAACCAGCTCCGCAGCCCCCGGAGCCGATCACCCACGCGCCTCACAGCACTTGACGCGCCCTACAGCCAGCTAGGTGGCGCCGTGGCCTACAGGCGCGAGCCGGCTCACGAGGATCGTCTGGTTACAACGAATCCAATATGTCGTCCAGTCGGCTCTTGTTCCTCGCGGAAATCGAACTTCCAACTTGAGCGCACCGCCTTCACATCCCTGCCGTGGGCGCGGGGTAACCGGTCAGGTGCGGACCACAGGTAGTGAATCTCGCAGCCCAGGATCGCCGCGAACATGTACTCGTTGCCCGCATCATAGGCTTCGTGATTGAGCACGACGAGAGTCTTCATTCGTCTGGCGTGCATGACGTTGAACATCGCCGAACCCCCGAACCCCGCGACTACCTCGACGCCGGAGAAGAGACGCGCTTGCTCAGCCAGGCTCAGGTCTTCCGGAAATACGATCTGGAAACCGCGAGCGTCGAAGTACGCCTCGACTTCAGGGGTGTTATGGCAACGCCGCCGGGCAAGATCGGGCTTTCGTGACACGAAAATACGCCGCGGGCCCTCCGTTGGTGAGGTGCGGCTCAGCAAGCCGGTGGTCAGACGCATCCACGTCTCGTCGATCGCGGGATGTACGTAGTGCGGCGCCGCGTTGTGCCACATCGGCGTGGCGGATACGACTTTCTCGAGCCAAACCGGACGCTTGACCCAGACCAGGTCATGCCGCGCGATGCCATAGGCCGCGAAGAAATCGAGTTCGAGCTGGGGTCTGGCGTAGTTGGAGGGCTTCGTGTAAAAGAGCACTTTCAGATCGGGGATCTCCGATTTCGCCTGGTCCCATCCCCAAAGTCGGGACACGACCTCGGTCATCAGGTGGCCAAAGTGGCCGACGAATCCCATGTCCAGTTGGTAGAAAGGCCCACTGAGACGTCGCCTGGGCTTCAAGCCCGAATCGATACGCCCGAACTCGGGTAGCCGCCCAGAAAGCCGGAAGTTGCTGGGATTGGGCTCCATGTGCCACCTGAACGAGTCCGGTAGCACGGTCTGTCCGGTGAACATCAGCGTGGCGCCACAAAATCCGATACGCCCCTCGTACTTCCGCAAGTGCAGGTCCGGATATGGCATGCGCTCAGGGAAGCCCGGTGCGTCGCTCCTGAGGTCAGAGCTGAGCACGGCCCGAGACTGCAGAACACCGCTGGGCAGGGTCTGCATGACGGACAGGCTCAGGTGTGGTTCCCGAAGAGGCAAAAGGCAGTTGGCCCTGTCGTGCGACACCTTGAAATAGTGGGTTAGGCGTTTCCGGATTGCGACGAGGCCTTGCAGAACCCGGACTGCATCCGCTGCCTCGTGGATTTCCCGCCGCAGTTCCGGGGAAAACCGCGGCTTCGTCGGCCCGTCGGCGAGGAGCACTCCCACCAGCGCGTCCAGCTCCGCAAGCGCCAGTTCGTCGGGCTCTTCCTCGGTGTCGACGACATACCATCCGCGCTCGCGAAGATGCAGAAACAAGAGGCTACAGAGTCCTCCATGGTCCCCCACATCCGCAGGCCAGTGATCACGATCCACAAGCACGAGCACCATGTCGAGAGCCCCCAACTCAGCGACCTTGTTGGAGATCTCCGACCTGGTCCACGCGACATGCATAGCGATGCGCGGTCGATGCCCCAAGGCGTCTTGGCTGATCTCGCTCTCGGACAGCACCGTGACGTGGTCCTGGGAAAAGTAGCCCCCAGCCAAGGCGCGAGGCGACCAATGCGCTGACGAGACAGCACAACGAGCACGTTTCGCCCACGCGTAGCTCCCGTCAACGCGGCCACCCCGCTCGGGAGCCCATGGGCCGCAGGGTCCAAAGCTGGGTGCCGCTTGGTCCAGCGAGTCCCCCTCCTCCAGCGGCGAGTCGTGGGCCCGAGAGCGCCGCGGAACACGGTCGACGGGGACTTCACGAGCCGGTGATCTGTTCCTGGTTCGCCCACTCCTCGCCCATGCGGCGGAGCTTCCTGGGCTGGAACGCGCCATGCACGGCCTGCTTCATGAGTCGGCCGACCGCCCGCGACCTGCGATCGACGGTGGACCGAGTAATTCGACGCAACCTGATGTCCCACCCCCGCAGCCTCGGCACCGCGACAGTATAGGGCCGGACCTCGGCCAGCCGACCGCGATCCTTGGGCGTGGCTCCGGTTATGTCCAGCTCGGTCGGCTGCACGGCCCGGCATCGGCCCGACGCACCCAGTCATCCCATGAGGACCATCCAGGAAGACATCGCGAGCCCGCGTCGCCGAATCGCCGCAGGTGGGCAAACGAACTTGGTACCCCCGACCGGATTCGAACCGGCGCTACCGCCTTGAGAGGGCGGCGTGCTAGGCCACTACACAACGGGGGCTCTGCTGGATCAGCGCTCGGAACTCTAGCGATGCTCCGCTTTTCACAGCAAATCGCGGACCATCCACAGGGGTGCGACCGCGATCTCGCTGGGATACAAGGACTCGAACCTTGACTAACTGGACCAGAACCAGTCGTGCTGCCAATTACACCATATCCCAAGGGATTCGACCCCTCCCGAAGGCACGGGATGGGCCGAGGAGAAACCTTACACGGGACCCGCTGGGGCCTCCAAAACGCGTGGGTTTCCCAAGTTTCGCAGCCTCATGGCGCGGGCCACGGCGTACACAAGTCCCAGGAAGACCAGCGACTGCGCCAGCGTCGCGGGCACCATCCACCAGCCGCCGCCGGTCGGGTTCAGCGCAGTGGCCATGTCGCCGAACGCGAGGGTCAAACCGAACGCGACCCAGTTGTTCAGCACATCATCGCGATGCCCGCTTCCAGCCCGCCGGTGAGTTCGACGAGCAGCCCGGCGACCAGTCCGAAGGCCAACCGGTCGAAGAAGATCGGCACCGACTGACCGAGCCCGTGCGCCAGCGCGAACAGCACGGCCGGGACCACGATCGCCACCAGGCGACTTCGGAAGATCCCACCGAACGCCTGCGTGAGATAGCCGCGGAAGAGGTACTCCTCGCCTGCCGCCTGGAACGGCGTGAGCAACACCACCACGAGAACGAAGTCGCGGGTGGTGGACGTCCATGGATTGAGGTTGCCGGAGACGTCCGCGCCCGCGGCCTCGTCGTGCGGCAGCATGGCGGCCACCAGGAGCGCCGCGATGAGCGAGACGAGGGCCAGGCCGAGGCAGATGACGAAGAACTGCCAACGCATCCTGGGCCGCACCGACGAAAGCCACCCGGGTTTGAGGCCGTGCAGGACCCAGGTGACGAGGATGACCGCCGGGATCAGGGAGGCAAGGGCGATGTTGAGATAGGCGAGCCCTTCCGGGGTCGGGTTCTTGAGGTCGATCAAGCGCGGCAGGTAGTCGCCGAGATCGCGGTCGGTGAAGATGGCATAGATGACGAACGGCACCAGGGC
Source organism: uncultured Actinomycetota bacterium (assembly GCA_963719255.1). Taxonomy (GTDB): domain Bacteria; phylum Actinomycetota; class Actinomycetes; order Propionibacteriales; family Nocardioidaceae; genus Nocardioides. Next base: position 62,612 of record CAVRBN010000048.1, read on the forward strand.
GACCGTCCCCGGAGAGTACGAGCATCCAGGCCACGAGCGCGACGACTCCGACCGTGGCCGCCAGATGCCCGGCTTGCCGGTCAGATGGAGCGGGTCGTAGGGCTGCGGAGTCCCGACGCTCGGAACTGACATCAGGCCTGCGCGGACTGCAGCCGAGCCAGGCTGCGCTCCCGGCCGAGCAATTCGAGCGACTCGAAGAGGGGCGGCGAGATCCGCTTGCCTGTCACGGCCACTGGTCAGGGCCCGAACGCGTTGCGCGGAGCTGGAGACCAGCTCGTCGACCAGCTTGGCGCGGAGCGCCGCGTCGATCGCCTCGGTAGTCCAGGATGACAGCGGCGACAGGGCATCGGCCGCCGCCTTCACGACCATCTTTCCTTCCTCGTTGAGCACCTTCTCGTCGTCGGCCGGCTCGCGCGCGAAGTCCGCCTCGTCGACGAACAGGAACTCGAGCATGTCGACCGCCTCCGACAGCGTGTTGATCCGCTCGTTGACCAGTGGCATCGCCTCGACCAACCGGGCGCGGTGGTCGTCGCTGATCGGGTCGTCGACCAGGCCCGCGGCGGC
>CAVRBN010000049.1:0-28642 GCA_963719255.1 uncultured Actinomycetota bacterium
GTCACCGTCATCCCGGAGAGCGGGAACTCACGCAGCGTGTCGAACAGCACGTTCTCGATGCCCTCGTCCAGCGACCCTGGCATGTCGACGCCCTGGTTGAGCTGAAGGTTGAAGGCCGCCCCACCCAGGATCGAGAACCACACGAAGGACACCAGGCTCGGGACCAGGATCACGAAGACGACGTACTGGCGAATGGTGCGGCCCTTGGAGATGCGGGCGATGAACATGCCCACGAACGGCGTCCACGAGATCCACCACGCCCAGTAGAAGATCGTCCAGGTGTGCAGCCAGACGCTGCCACCGAAGACCCCGGTCCGGAAGCTCATCGTCGGCAGGTGGGTGAGATAGCCCCCGAGCGACTCGGTGAAGGTGCCGAGGATGAAAACGGTCGGGCCCACGACGAAGAGGAAAAGGACCAACAGCGCGGCGGCCACGGCGTTCGCGTTGGACAGGAACTTGACGCCCTTCTCGATCCCCGTGACCGCGGAGATGACGAAGCACAGCGTGAGGACGCCGATCACCGCGACCGCGAGCACCTTGCTATCGCCGCCGCTGCCGAAGACGTTGTCGATCCCGCCAGTGATCTGGAGTGCGCCGAGACCCAGAGACGTCGCGGACCCGAACAGCGTGGCGAAGATCGCGACCACGTCGATCGCCTTGCCGGGGCCGCGAAGGACCCGGTCGCCGAGCAGCGGCCGAAACGCACCGCTGACCAGGTTGCCGTAGCCCTTGCGATAGGCGAAGTAGCCGATGGCCAGCCCGATGACGGCGTACATCGCCCACGGGTGCAGGCCCCAGTGGAAGAAGGTGTATTCCATCGACAGGCCCGCGGCCTCTGGGGTTCCGGGTTCGTCGAGCCCCATCGGCGGCGTGTTGAGGTGGGTCAGCGGCTCGGCCACACCGTAGAACATCAGGCCGATGCCCATCCCGGTCGCAAACATCATCGAGACCCAGGAGAACGTGCTGAACTCGGGCTCCGCGTCATCAGGGCCAAGCTTGATGTTGCCGTAGCGCGAGATCGCCAGATAGGCCGAGAAGACCACGAAGAAGGCGCTGGTCAGCACGAACAGCCAACCGAACGATTTGGTGACCCAGTTGAGCACCTTGGTGGTGCCCTTGGCCATGCCATCGGGTTCGACCACCCCCGAGAGCACGAACGCGACCACCAGTGCCGCGGAGATCCCGAACACGATCCGGTCCACGGGGAAGTTCGTCCGCGCACCCGACGAGTCCGTCGTGGGTTCCTGAACGTCTGTCATGGGCTACTCCAGCCAGGCATCGACCTTCTCGGGGTTGTCATCGATCCACTTCTGAGCCGCCTCTTCCGGCGACAGCCCGTCCGAGGTGATGTACTTCGCGACGATGTTCTGGTCGTCGCCGCTCCACTTGAAGTTCTTGATCAGCCGGTAGCCGGTGCTGTCACCGTCCGCGAACTCCTTGCTCACGATCTTGTTGAGCTTGTAGATCGGGTAGTCGCACGCGACCTTCGCCGGGTCGGCATCGCACCCTGCCTTGTACGGCGGCAGGTCGACCTTGACCAGCGGCACTTCCGCGAGGAACCACTGCGGCGAGTAGAAGTAGCCGATGACGGGTTCCTTGTTCGCCTCCCCGGAACGGAAAGCCTGGATCAGCGCGGCCTCGCTGCCCGCGAAGACCACCTCGAAGTTCAGCTTGAGGTTCTTCACGAGCGCCTCGTCGTTGGTGACGAATCCGGGGTCCCCGTCGAGCAGCTGGCCCTTGTTGCCGGACTCCGACGTCTTGAACAGGTCGGCGTACTTGTTCAGGTTCTTCCAGTTCGTGATGTCGGGGTACTCCTCGGCCATCCACGGCGGCACCCACCAGCCGATCACCCCGTCGATGCCGATCGTGCCGGCGTCCTCGGCGACTTTCAGCTGCTTCACGTAGAGGTCGATCAGCTCGTCGTGGCCCCAGTTCTCGAGCACCACGTCGACCTGGCCGCTGGCGAAGCCCTGCCACGAGATCTGCTCGTCGATGTACACGTAGTTCACCAGGCATCCCAGCCGCTCTTTGGCGACCTCGCCGACGACGAACGCGTCGGCCTCGTAGCCGACCCAGTTGTTGACCGCGATGTTGACGTCACCGCACGTCTTGCCGGTGACCGCCTCCGCCTCCTTGATGTTGCCGCCGATTCCGGGCAGGACCATCGCGAGGATGGTGCCGACCACCGCAACGAGTACGGCGATCCTCCGGCTCGTCATGACGACCGCCCCTCTCCGCGGCGTGCCGCGTAGGTCGTGATCCGGTCGAGCATGATGCCGAGCAGCACGATCGAGAACCCGGCCGCCAGCCCGCGGCCACGGAGATCGAGCTGCTTGAAGCCGGCCACCACGTCGTACCCGAGCGCGCCGGCACCGACAAGTCCGCCGATGACGACCATCGAGAGCACGTAGAGCAGGCCCTGGTTGGCGGCCACGGTGAACGCGGACCGGGACATCGGGATCTGCACCTTGGTGATGATCTGGATCGCCACGGCACCGGCGGACTGGGCGGCCTCCACGGTCGTGGCGGACACCGCCTTGATCCCGTCCGCGACGATCTTGATGGCGGCCGGAGCGGCGTACGCCACTGCCGCGACGATCGCGGTGAACCGGGTCGGGCCGAACAGCGCCAGCACCGGGATCAGGTAGACGAACGGTGGCAGGGTCTGGCCGGCGTCGAGCAGGGGCCGGATGTAGCTGTCCGACCTTCGAACTTCGTCCCATCCAGACCCCGACCGTGACGGCGAGCAGCATCACGAACGATCGCCGCGACCAGGGTTGCGGTCAGGGTGATCATCGAGTTGTTCCACAGTCCGAGCCAGAGCAGCCCGCCCAGGCAGATCACGGTGGCCACGCCGGCCCGCCAGCCGCCGAGGATCACGGCGATGGCCAGGATGGCAAGGGCGGCGACGTACCACGGCGAACCGGCCAGGACGTACTCGAGCCTGTTGATGACGTGGTTGGAGAAGAAGTCCGCGATGGCCGACGTCGCGCCGTCCCAATGGGTCGAGATCCAGTCGATTGCCTTCTGGACACCGTCGGCCAGCTTGTCGCCAAGGGACGACTCCCACGGCTTGGCTGCGAACGTGTAGTGCCGGGACAGGTAGATCGCCACCACGGTCAGCGCCGCGCCGCCCAGGAGCAGCCGCTCCCTCGCCTTGGCCATGTCCTTTGCCTGCCCACGGGTGAGCCGCTCGGAGTGCTGGCTGGCGGCGGTGGTGACCCGGTCGAGCATGATCGCCATCAGCACGATGCAGAGTCCGGGGACGAACGCGTCACCGACTCGCAGCGCGTTCAGGGCCCGCACCACCGGCTGGCCGAGGCCGGGGCCGTTGATGAAGGCGGCGATCGTGGCCATCGACAGCGCCGCCATCGTCGTCTGGTTCAGGCCGACGATGATCGTCGGCTTGGCCATCGGCAGCTCGACCTTCAGCAGCCGTTGCCACTTGGTCTGGCCCATCGAGTCGGTCGCCTCGAGCGTCGTCGCGGGCAGGTTCTGGAGGCCGTGCGCGGCGATCCGCATCACCGGCGGCAGCGAGTAGATCAGCGTGCAGATGACGGCCGCGGCCGCGTTGATGCCGAAGAGCAGCATGAGCGGCATCAGGTAGGTGAACGACGGCAGCGTCTGCATCACGTCGAGGACCGGGGTCACGACGGCCCGGGCCCTCGAGCTGTGGGCCATCCACACCGCGATCGGCAGTCCGATGACCGCGGAGATGAAGACGGCCACGAGGGTGACGATCAGCAGGTCCATGCTGTCCTCGTAGAACCCCAGCAGGGCGAACGAGGCGAAGCAGGCGGCAACCAGCAGGGACATCCGCCACCCCGCGATCAACGCCGTCACGTACCAGGCGATCGCCAGCACGCCGAGGAACCCGATGTGCGGGTAGGGACTCGGGAACGCCGGGGAGCTGATCAGGAACTGGAACCAGTTGATCACCGAATCCAGGGCGCTGGAGATGCCGTGGGTGATCCCGATGAAGAAGTTGTCTTCGTCGGCCAGGACGATGTCGTTGGCGCGGTCCGCGAACCAGTCCGCAACGCCGTTCTGCTCGGCACCGCCGATCGCTTTGGTGTCCTTGCCGTGGAGGATCACCGCGAAGACGACCCAGACGGCGCAGACCCCCAGCAGCAGCCAGCCGCGCCCGAGCTTGAAGCCGGGCTTCGTGGCGACCGGATCCGGTGGGCTCTTGTCCACGTCCGGCTCGCCACGGGTCATGGTGGTCACGCCGACACCTCCTTCGCGATGGCGTCCTCCTCGGCAACCACGACGCGCATGATCGCCGCTTCGTCGACCACGCCGACGACCTCACCGTTCTCGATCACCCGCACCGGGTGCTCGGCGTCGATGGTGGCCCGGGCGGCACTCTGGACGATCGTGTTCACATCCATCGTCGGACCGTCCATCGAGTCACTCGGCGTCGGCGGGCGCATCACCCAGCGCAGGGTGAGCACGTGCGACCGAGGCACCTCCTGGACGAAGTCGCGGACATACTCGTCCGCCGGGGAGCCGATGATCTCGTCGGGGCGGCCCACCTGCACGACCTCGCCGTCGCGCATGATCAGGATCCGGTCGCCGAGCTTCAGCGCCTCCTGGAGGTCGTGGGTGATGAACACCATCGTGGTGTCGAGCTCCTCCTGGAGCCGGACCACCTCGTTCTGCATGTCTCTGCGGATGAGCGGGTCGAGCGCCGAGAACGGCTCGTCGAACAGCAGCACCTTGGGCCCGACCGCAAGCGCCCGGGCCAGCCCCACGCGCTGCTGCATGCCCCCGGACAGCTGGTCGGGGTAGTGGTTCTCGTAGCCCTTGAGGCCCACCAGCTCGATCACCTCCTGCGACCGGGCGTAGCGGGCGTCCTTGTCCTCGCCTCGGATCTCCAGCCCGAACGCGACGTTGTCCATCACCCGGCGGTGGGGCAGCAGGCCGAAGTGCTGGAAGACCATCGCCACCTCGTTGCGGCGTACGTCCATCAGCTCGCGGGTCGACATCGCGGCGACGTCCCGGTTCTCGAGCTCGACCTGTCCCGCCGTCGGTTCGATGAGCCGGGTCAGGCAGCGGACCAGGGTCGACTTGCCCGAGCCGGACAGCCCCATGACCACGAACACCTCGCCGGGGGCGACGTCGAAGGAGACGTCCTTGACGGCCGCAACACAGCCGGTCTTCTCGAGCAGCTCGGGACGCGGCAGGTCGGCGTCCGGAGTGCCGATGATCTGGTCCGCGCGCGGGCCGAAGACCTTCCAGAGGTTCCGCACCGACAACGTGGGCTGGCCGGTCCCGTCGGTGGACTTGTCTTTCGCGAGCGTGGTCATCACTGCCTTCTCTCGTCACTGGTCTCATTGCGCGGGTCGCCGGGCGGATACAAGGGCGAGCCGTCGCGGTAGCGGTAGTACGGCGCGTTCTCGGGCGTGAGCGGGGTGTTCCCGAGGATCAGATCGGCCGCCTTCTCGGCCACCATCATCACTGGTGCATAGATGTTTCCGTTGGTCACATAGGGCATCGACGAGGCATCGACGACCCTCAACCCGCCGACCCCGTGGACCCGCATCGTCTCCGGGTCCAGGACCGAGTCGTCGTCGACTCCCATCCGGGCGGTGCAGGACGGGTGCAGGGCGGTCTCGGCGTCCTCGGCGACCCAGTCGAGGATCTCCTGGTCCGTCTCGACCGACGGGCCGGGGGAGAGCTCGCCGGCGTTGAACGCCGCGAACGCAGGCTGGTTGAGGATGTGCCTGGCGGCTCGGACCATCTCGATCCACTCGCGGCGGTCGTTCTCGGTCGAGAGGTAGTTGAACTGCAGCGCTGGGTGCTCGTAGGGATCGCGTGACTTCAGCGTGATGTTCCCGCGTACGTCGGAGTACATCGGGCCGATGTGCACCTGGTAGCCGTGCTCGCCGGCCGGCCGGGACCCGTCGTACCGGATGGCGATCGGCAGGAAGTGGAACATCAGGTTCGGGTAGTCGACAAGGTCGTTGCTGCGGATGAAGCCGCCCGCCTCGAAGTGGTTGGACGCGCCCACGCCGCGGCGCAGGAAGAGCCACTCCGCGCCGATCCGCGGCTTGTGCCGGTGCTTGAGCCAGGGGCCGATGGACACCGGTTGCTTGCTGGCGTACTGGATGTAGACCTCGAGGTGATCCTGGAGGTTGCTGCCGACACCGGGGAGGTCCGCCACCACGTCGATCCCGAGATTCTCGAGGTCCGCCCTCGGCCCGATGCCCGCGAGCAGCAGGAGCTGCGGCGAGTTGATCGCGCCACCGCACAGGATGACCTCCGCGGCCTTGACGCGACGGTCGCCGCGACCCGCGCGGTGGTAGTCGACACCGGTGACCCGGTCGCCCTCGACCACGAGACCGGTCACCATCGCCATGGTCTCCACCCGGAGGTTCTTCCGGGAGCGGACCGGGTGCAGGTAGGCACGGGCGGCACTGAGCCTGCGGCCCCGGTGGACGTTGCGGTCGAACGCGGCGAAGCCTTCCTGGCGGTAGCCGTTGACGTCGTCGGTCAGCGGGTGGCCGGCCTGCTGGACCGCTTCGAAGAAGGCGCCGAACAGCGGGCTGGTGGCCGGCCCCCGTTCGAGCACGAGCGGTCCGCTGCCGCCGCGCCAGGCGTCTGCGCCGGCGAGACAGGTCTCCATCCGCTTGAAGTAGGGCAGGCAGTGCGCGAAGTCCCAGGACTCCATGCCCTTTTCGGCTGCCCAGCGCTCGAAATCGTGCGGGTTTCCGCGCTGGAAGATCATCCCGTTGATGCTGCTCGAGCCACCCAGGATCTTGCCGCGGGCGTGCACGACCCTTCGGTTGTGCATGTAGGGCTCGGGCTCGGACTCGTACTTCCAGTCGTAGAGCCGGTTGCCGATCGGAATCGGCAGCGCCGCGGGCATGTGGATGAACGGGTCGATCTTGTAGTCCGCCCGCCCAGCCTCGAGCACCAGCACGCTGTTGTCGGGGTCGGCACTGAGCCGGTTCGCGAGCGCGCAGCCAGCCGAGCCACCTCCCACGATCACGAAGTCGTAGCGGTCTGCGGTCATCTGCACCCTCACTCCTGCTATCCGCCGAGACCGGTGGTTGCGGAACCCCGGTGGTTGAGGCGATGTCCTGAGGAGCGCGCTCAGCGCCGTCTCGAAATGGGAAGGCGCGCTAGCGCCTGTCTCGAAACCACCACTCTCGAACCAGCCCTGCGGCGCGGGCCGGATGTTGTGCCAGACGTGCTTGGTCTCGCGGTACTCCTCCAGGCCCACCTGTCCGAGCTCGCGCCCGTTGCCCGACTGCTTGTAGCCGCCCCACTCGGCCTGGGGCACGTAGGGGTGGTAGTCGTTGATCCACACCGTGCCCATCCGGAGCCGGGCAGCGACCCGTTCGGCCCGTCCGGCGTTCTGTGTCCAGACGGCACCGGCCAAGCCGTAGATGCTGTCGTTGGCGATCGCCACGGCCTCGTCCTCGGTGGTGAACGTCTCGACCGTGAGCACCGGGCCGAACGACTCGTCCTGGACGACTGACATGCCACTGTGACATTCGTCGAGGACCGTGGGGAGGAGGAAGAAGCCATCGGCCAGCGCAGGATCGTCGGGCCGGGTCCCGCCACACCGGAGTACGGCGCCCTCGGCGACCCCGCTGGCGACGTACGCCTCCACCTTGTCCAGGTGTGCCTGGGAGATCAGCGCGCCGGTCTCCGCCTTCTCGTCGAACGGACCGCCGAGGCGGATGCGCTGCGCCCGGTCGACGATCGCGTCGACGAACTCGTCGTGGATCGACTCCTCCACCACCAGGCGCGCTCCCGCGGAGCAGACCTGACCGGAGTGCAGGAACACCGCGGTCAGCGCCATGTCGAGCGCCGTCTCGCGGTCCGCGTCGGCGAAGACGATGTTGGGATTCTTGCCTCCCAGCTCGAGCGCGACCCGCTTCACTGAACCCGCGGCGGTGGCCATGATCCGCTTGCCGGTGTCGAGACCGCCGGTGAAGGACACCAGGTCGACGCGCGGGTCCTCGGAGAGCGGAGCGCCCGCTCCGGGCCCGGCACCTACGACGAGGTTGGCCACGCCGGCAGGCAGCCCCGCCTCCTCGAGCAGCCTGATCAGGTGGATGGCCGTATGCGGCGTGAGCTCACTCGGCTTGAGGACGAAGGTGTTGCCGGCCGCAAGGCAGGGGGCGACCTTCCAGGACACCTGGAGGAGTGGGTAGTTCCAGGGCGTGATCAGGCCGCAGACTCCGATGGGCTCGTGCACGATCCGGCTGACCACGTCGGGGTTGCCGGTGTCGACCATCCGCCCGGAGTCCTCGGCGGCGACATGACCGTAGTGGCGGAAGACGCCGACCACGTCGTCGACGTCGTACTCGCTCTCGATCAGGCGCTTGCCGGTGTCGAGGGACTCAGCCTTGGCGACCAGACCCTTGTCCCGCATGAGCAGGTCGGCCACTCGGAGCAGGAGGTCTCCGCGTTCCCGGGCCGACGTCTGCGGCCACGGTCCCTCGTGAAAGGCCCGGTGAGCCGCTTCGATGGCGGCCTGGGTGTCTTCGGGCCCGGCCTCGTCGATCTCGGCGACGAGAGACCCGTCTGCCGGGCAGCGGATCTCCCGTCGTCCGCCTGCGCGCGCAGCGCACCAAACCCCGTCCACGTAGATCTCGGCCACAGCTCCAACTCCCTGGACGTGTTGCTTATGACGCAACTGATTGCTCAGCGCGCAACCGCTTATCCGAGTCGAGCATGCTGCGACGAGCGGCCCGCGTCAAGGTTTCAACAACCCTAGCGATGCCCCCACCCAAGCCGTCGCGACACCTCGGTCGCCGCATCGACCAGCAGGCCGACCACCTCGTCGACTCGGCTCCCGGCGAGCCGGAAGGTCGGGCCGGAGACACTCATCGACGCGATCACGTCACCATGCGCATTCCGGATCGGCGCGGCAACCGCGGTGAGCCCGACTTCGAGCTCATCCACGGCCACGGCGTACCCCTGCTCGCGCACGCGGTCGAGCTCCTTGCGCAGCTGGGTCTTCTTGGTGATCGTCAATCCCGTGTACGCCGGCAGCGACCCGAGCACCTCCTTGAGCCGCTCGGGCTCGAGACCGCTGAGCAGGATCTTGCCGTTGCTGGTCGCGTGCAACGGGATGTGCTGGCCGACCCAGTTGTGCGACTGGAGCGCCGACGACCCCGCGACCTGCTCGAGGTAGAAGGCCGAGCTCTCCGACAGGACCGCGATGTTCACCGTCTCGCCCGGTCTCCGCGGCCAGCTGCCTGCAGATCGGCCGGGCCTCCTGGATCACGTCGAGGCGGGCAGTCGTGGCGCCGGCCAGCCGGAGCAGCCCGACGCCGAGGCGGTAGCGGCCGCGGTCCTCGTTCTGCTCGACGACACCGTGGGACTCCAGCGTGGCGACGAGGCGGAACGCCGTGCTCTTGTGCACCCCGAGCTCGGTGGCGATCTCGGTGACGCCCGACTCGCCGGTGCGCGCCAGAATCTCGAGGATCGTGACCGCTCGATCGACCGACTGCACCGATGTGCTCGGTCTCACGTCGTTGCCCACGGCGCAACGCTAGCGCAGAATCTGTTGCGTATCGCAGACTACGAACGCTGATGACGCAACACCGCGCGTCGCGCTACTACAGGCAGGGACTTCCATGAGCAGCGACGACTCCACGAACGCGAGCATCCCGTCGGGGGACTTCGTGCTGACGCTGGTCTGCCCGGACCGCCCCGGCATCGTGTACGCCGTGACCGGGTTCCTGGTCCGTCACGGCGGCAACATCATCGAGAGCCAGCAGTTCGGCGACCAGCTGACCAAGCGGTTCTTCATGCGGATCGACTTCGAGGTGCTCCGACCGACATGACCGCGGAAGCCCTCCGCGAGGACTTCGCGGCGGTCTCCGAGGGGTTCGGCATGGCGTTCGAGCTGTGGGAGCGGAAGGCGCCGTACCGCACTCTCTTGATGGTCTCCAAGCACCTGCACTGCCTCAACGACCTGTTGTTCCGCTGGAGCACCGGTTCCCTCCAGATCGACATCCCCGCCGTCGTCTCCAACCACCGCGACGCCGAGCCACTGGTGCGGTCCTACGGGCTCGACTTCGTGCATCTCCCGGTCACCCCGGAGACGAAGCCCGCGGCCGAGAAGGAGCTGCTCCGGCTGGTCGAGGACGCACGACGTCCACCTCGTCGTACTCGCCCGCTACATGCAGGTGCTGTCGGACGACCTGTGTCGCGAGCTGTCCGGCCAGGCGATCAACATCCACCACTCGTTCCTGCCCAGCTTCAAGGGCGCCAAGCCCTACCACCAGGCGTTCGAGCGTGGCGTGAAGCTGGTCGGGGCCACCGCGCACTACGTGACCGCTGAGCTCGACGAGGGGCCGATCATCGAGCAGAGCGTGATCCGGGTCGACCACGGGCACAGCCAGGACCAGCTCGTGGCCGCCGGCCGTGACGTCGAGGCACAGGTGCTCTCCCGCGCGGTTCGCTGGCACTCCGAGTCGCGGGTGCTGCTCAACGGCCACCGCACCGTCGTCTTCAGCTGAGACTCGCCCTTCGGTGGTCGAGCCCACTTCGGTGGTCGAGCTTGTCGAGACCCGTTCGGTGGTCGAGCCCACTTTCGGTGGTCGAGCTTGTCGAGACCACACCTTCGGTGGTCGAGCCTGGTTTCGGTGGTCGAGCTTGTCGAGACCACACCTTCGGTGGTCGAGCCTGGTTTTCGGTGGTCGAGCTTGTCGAGACCACGCTGGTTTTCGGTGGTCGAGCCTGTCGAGCCGCTGTTTTCGGTGGTCGAGCCTGTCGAGACCACACCACTATCCACAGGCCGTCAGGTTTCTGATTGCCCTTGCCCGGCCGAGGCTCGAACCTGAGTCATGCCCTTCATCTACATCCTCGAGTGTGCCGACGGAACCTTATACGTCGGCAGCACGCGCAGTCTCGAGCCGCGGCTGGCGCAGCATGCGGCCGGCCGGGGTTCGGCGTACACCCGATGCAGGTTGCCCGTCCAGCTCGTCTGGAGTTATGAGTGTGAACACATCGGCGAAGCCTTCGCCCTGGAGAAGCAGATCCAGAACTGGAGCCGGGCAAAGCGGCTTGCATTGATCGAGGGGAGGCTGGCGGATCTGCCGGCGTTGGCAAGATCGAGGTCGAGCCGCGCGTCGGACTAGGTGGTCTCGACAAGCTCGACCACCGAAAAGGGCTCGACCACCGAACCAGCGTGGTCTCGACAAGCTCGACCACCGAAGGGCTCGACCACCGAAACCAGCGTGGTCTCGACAGGCTCGACCACCGAAAGGGCTCGACCACCGAAGGGCTCGACCACGAACTGCGTGGTCTCGACAAGCTCGACCACCGAAAAGGGGCTCGACCACCGAAACCAGCGTGGTCTCGACTGGCTCGACCACCGAAAGGGCTCGACCACCGAAACCAGCGTGGTCTCGACAGCTCGACCACCGAAAAGGGCTCGACCACCGGACCAGCGTGGTCTCGACAAGCTCGACCACCGAAGGGGCTCGACCACCGAAACCAGCGTGGTCTCGACAAGCTCGACCACCGAAAAGGGGCTCGACCACCGAAACCAGCGTGGTCTCGACAAGCTCGACCACCGAAAAGGGCTCGACCACCGAAACCAGCGTGGTCTCGACAAGCTCGACCACCGAAAGGGGCTCGACCACCGAAACCAGTTCAGTCGCCGAGTTCGGCTCTGCGGCGCACGACGTACTCCTCCAGTTCAAGGCGTACGGCGTCGTCCAGGGGCGGCTGCTCGAACTCCTCGAGCTTCTTCTGGTAGATCACCCGGGCCCGGTCCGAGGCGTCGTTGCCTCCGTTGCGCATCCACCGCTCGTAGTTCTCCGACGACGACAGCAGCGGCCGGTAGAAGCAGGTGCGGAACCGCTCCATGGTGTGCATCGCGCCGAGGAAGTGACCGCCGTGGCCGACCTCCTCGTGCGCGCCGAACGCCATCGAGTCCTCGTCGATCTCCAGGGGCGTGAACTGCGCATGCATCATCTGCAGCAGCTCGATGTCGACGATGAACTTCTCGTAGCCGGCGACGAGTCCGCCCTCCAGCCAGCCGGCCGAGTGCATCACCCAGTTCGCGCCGGCGAGGAACGTCGGCAGCATCGTCATCAGTGCCTCGTAGCCGGCCTGCGCATCCGGCACCTGCGAGGAGGTCATGCCGCCGCCGGTGCGGAACGGAAGCCCGAAGTGACGCGCGATCTGGCCCGTGCACAGCAGGCCCATGCCCGACTCGGGCGTGCCGAACGTCGGTGACCCGGACTGCATGTCGATGTTGGACAGGAACGACCCGAAGATCACCGGCGCGCCGGGACGGATCAGCTGGGAGAGCGTGATGCCCGACAGCGCCTCGGTGATCTGCTGGACGAGCGCGGCCGGGATGGTCACCGGGGACATCGCGCCCATCAGGATGAACGGGGTGAGTACGACGGGCTGGTTGGCCTTGGTGTACTCGAACTGCGCCTCGAGCATCCGGTCGTCCCAGCGCAGCGGCGAGTTGCAGTTGATCAGCGAGATCGTGGCCGGCGTCTGCTCGATCGTCTCGCGGGAGCCGAACAGGATCTCGGTCATGGCGATCGTGTCGCGGGCATTCACGCCCGAGACCACGTTGCCCATGTAGACCTTGTCGGTCAGGGTCTGGAGCGCGTAGACCATGTCGAGGTGCCGGCTGTCGAGCGGCGTGTCGTTGGGCTCGCAGATCACCCCGCCGGCGGAGTCGAGCACCGGAAAGGTCTGCGCCAGCCGGCTGAAGTTGCGGAAGTCGTCCATCGTCGCGTCGCGGCGTACCTCCCCCTGCCGGACGAACGGAGGCCCGTAGACGGCGCCGAACGCCATCGAGTCGCCGCCGATGTGGATGTTGTGCTCGGGGTTGCGGGCCTGGACGTCGAACTCACGCGGTGCCTTCGCGACCTGCTCGAGCACGAAGTCGGGGTCGAGGAAAACCGTGTTGTCCTCGACCTTCTGGCCGGCCTGGCGGAACAGTTCGAGGGCCCGGTCGTCCATGAACTCCACGCCGATCTCGCTGATCAGTCGGCGCCAACCCTTGTCGAGCATCGCCATCGCATCCTGCGACAGCACTTCGTAGCGGGGCATCCGGTTGTGGAACATCGATCCTCCTGCGCGGCGACTGATCCGGCGACTGTCTCGTGGGATGGGACTTGACCCCACCTCTGTGGCATCCTAGCCTCATGAATTGGAACTAGAGTTCCATATCATGGAACTCCGAGACAAGAGCGAAGGGCGCAGTGGAGCAGTGACCGCTACAGACACCGGCAGCGACACCGGCAAGCCGGCCAACGGCACCCAGGCGATCGACCGCGCCGCGCTCCTGGTCGCCGCCGTCGTACGTGCCGACGAGCCGATGTCGTTCCTCGACCTCCACGACGCGTGCGGGCTGCCGAAGTCGACGACGTCCCGCCTGCTCAGCGGCCTGGAGCGCACCGAGCTGGTCGAGCGCAACGCCTCCGGCTCCTATGTCGCCGGTCCGCTCTTCTGGCTCTACGCGACCCGGCACGACCCGTGGGAGGAGCTGGTCCGCCTGGCGCGGCCGACCCTGGAGCGGCTGGGCGAGGAGACCCGCGAGACCGTGAACCTCGCGGTCACCCGCGGCGACCGCGTCGTACAGGTCGCGCAGGTGGACTCGCAGTTCATGCTCGGCACCCGCGACTGGACCGAGGTGGACGTGCCGGCGCACTGCTCCGCGCTCGGCAAGGTCCTCTTCGCGTACGGCGTGCTGGACATCCCACCCGGCCGGCTCGAACAGCTCACCCCGCACACGGTCGACCGCGATGAGCTGTTGGAGCATCTTGCGTCCGTGCAGCGCCGCGGGTTCGCCACCACGGTCGACGAGCTCGAGATCGGCCTGACCGGAGTGTCCGTACCCGTGCGCGGCGGGCGCGGAGAAGTGATCGCGGCACTGGGCGTCTCGGGTCCCAGCCCGCGTCTCGAACACCGGCTCGACGAGGTCGGCCGGCTACTGCATGACCGGGCCGAGCAGCTGTCCAGGCTGCTCCGCCGGCGAACACGCGAGGAGGGCGTGGCATGACGACACCCGAGGAAATTCTCAAAGGCCTGTACGACGAGACCCTCGTCGGCAACGCCCCACGCGTCCTGGAGCTGACCCACGAGGGTCTGGTCCTGCAGATGGAACCGCAGACCCTGCTGTTCGACGCGCTGATCCCCTCGCTCGAGGAGGTGGGAGCGCGCTTCGAGCGGGGCGACTTCTTCGTGCCCGAGATGCTGATCGCCGGCCGGGCGATGGCCGGGGCGATGGAGGTGCTGCGGCCGCTGCTCGCCGAGACCGGCGTGCAGACGATCGGCAAGTTCCTGATGGGCACCGTCAAGGGCGACGTCCACGACATCGGCAAGAACCTCGTCAACATCATGCTCGAGGGAGCAGGCTTCGAGGTGATCGACCTCGGCGTCCAGGTGGCGCCGGAGAAGTTCGTCGCCGCGATCGAGGAGCACGAGCCCGACATCGTCGGCTTCTCGGCCTTCCTCACCACCACGATGCCGATGTTCAAGGCCAACATGAACGCCCTGGAGAAGGCCGGCATCCGTAACTCGGTGATCGTGATGGTGGGCGGTGCACCCGTCACCCAGGAGTACGCCGATGCGGTCGGCGCCGACGGCTACGCCGCCGACGCCTCTGCCTGCGTGAAGCGCGCGAAGGCCCTGCTCCACGAGAAGCGCGCGAAGGTGCCCGCATGAGCGGCCCAGCCAGCTCGAGACGGTTCTCCGCTCCGCCACCCAGGAAGTGGTCATCGGGCACAACCGGCGGTTCTGCCTGATCGGCGAGCGGATCAACCCGACCGGGCGCCGGATCTTCCAGGACCAGCTGCGGGCAGGCGACCTGTCCGCGATCGAGCGCGACGTCAAGGCGCAGGTCGAGGGTGGCGCCGACGTGCTCGACATCAACATGGGCGTGCCGCTGACCGACGAGGCCGACCTCCTCGCCCGAGCGATCACCATGGTGCAGGAGCTCACCGACAAGCCGATCTGCATCGACTCGTCGGTGGTCGAGGCGCTCGAGGCCGGGCTGGCGGCGTACCAGGGACGCGCGCTGGTCAACTCGATCACCGCCGAGGACGAGCGGATGGCGCAGATCCTCCCCCTGGTCAAGAAGTACGACGCCGCGGTGATCGCGCTGCCCAACGACGCCGACGAGATCCCCATGGAGGTCGAGAAGCGGGTCGTGCTGACCCGCAGGATCATCGAGGTGGCGACCAAGGAGTACGGCATCGCGGCCGCCGACATCGTGATCGACCCGCTGGCGATGCCGATCGGTGCCGACCAGGAGATGGTCAACACGACCATGGAGACGATGCGCCGGATCCGGGACGAGTTCGGCGTCAACATGACCTGCGGCGCATCCAACGTCTCCTTCGGCATGCCCGCGCGGCACGCGATCGGCGCCGCCTTCCTGCCGATGGCGATGACGGCAGGTCTCACGAGCGCGATCATGGACACCCGCACCCCGCAGATCGTCGACGGGGTCAAGGCCGCCGACCTCTTGCTCGGCCACGACGAGTGGGGCGGCGCCTGGATCGCCGCGCACCGGGCGCGGCAGGCTGCCGAGGCCGCGTCGCCGTGACCGAAGAGCCCGGCTTCTCGATCGCCGACGTCGGCCGCGAAGGCCTGATCGAGCCGCCCGGCGCAGGACCCGCAAGCCACGACGGCACCGGCCGGGTCGAGCTCGCCTTCACCGTCGACACCGGACGCGACAGCCCGCCGACCCAGCGCGGGGTGCGGGTGCCGCCCGGAGTGACGGTCTTCGACTCCGCCTCGTGGAACGGGATCGCGATCGACTCCACGTGCGGCGGGCACGGCACCTGCCACAAGTGCAAGGTGCGGGTTGAGGGCGGCGCCGTACCGGTGACTCGGCACGACACGCGCACGTTCACACCCGCAGAGATCCAGGCCGGCTGGCGACTCGCGTGCCTCGTCCAGGCGACCCGCGACCTCAAGGTCGAGGTCCCGCCGCTGACCACGCGCCCGAAGGCCGCCACCGTCGGCGTCGGACGTCAGGTGATCCTGCGCCCCGCCCTGCAGAAGCGGTACGTCGAGCTGGTCGAGCCGACCCTCCAGGACCAGCGCACGGACCTGGTCCGGCTGCTCGACGCCATCGACGACCTCGAGCTGACCGCCGACCTGCACGTGCTTCGGCGGCTCTCCACCGTGCTCCGGCAAGCCGACTTCAAGGTGACCGCGGTGGTCGTCGACGAAGACCTGATCGACATCGAGCCCGGCGACACCACAGCCCTGCGGTATGCGATCGCCTTCGACCTCGGCACCACGACCGTGGTCGCCACCCTGCTCGATCTCGGGACCGGGACGCCGCTGGCCGTCGCCTCGATGCTCAACAAGCAGCAGCCGTTCGGCGGCGACGTGATCACCCGGATCAGCGCCACGATGATGGACCCGCACACCCTGCCGCTGCTCCAGGAAGCAGCCGGGGCGACCATGGCCGAGCTGGCCGAGGAGGTCTGCAAGGAGGCCGGCATCGATCCGGGAAACGTCTACGAGGTGGCGGTCGCCGGCAACGCGACGATGACCGCGCTCGCGTTGGGGATCGACCCCGAACCCCTTGGGGTGGCCCCGTTCGTCATGTCCGCGGCCCAGCCTCCCGTCGTACTCGCCGCCGACCTCGGGCTCACCCTCCACCCGCGCGCCCGGGCCGTGCTGTTCCCCGCGCTCGGTGCGTACGTCGGGGGCGACATCGTCGCCGGCATGCTCGCGACCGGGATGGACCGGGACAAGCGGACCCGGCTGTTCATCGACGTCGGCACCAACTGCGAGATCGTGCTCAGCGACGGCGACACGATCCTCTCCACCGCCGCGCCTGCTGGGCCGGCCTTCGAAGGCGGCGCGATCCGCTGTGGCATGCGCGCCGCCGACGGTGCGATCGAGACGATCAAGCTGACCTTCGTTGGTTGAGGAGGTTGCGCAGCAACCGTCTCGAAACCACTCGCCGGTGACCCTCGGAGTGATCGGCGACGTCCCCGCGCGCGGCCTGTGCGGGTCCGGGCTCGTCGACGCGGTCGCGGAGCTGGTGAAGGTCGGCCTGCTCGATGCCTCGGGGCGGTTCGTCCCGCAGGAGTCCGCGGCCGAGATCGCACCCGCCCTCGCCGACCGCCTGACGATGATCGGGAAGGAGCGGGTGTTCGTCCTGGACCGTCCCGATCCCGACGCGGACCCGTCCGAATGCGTCTACCTCTCCCAGCGCGACGTACGCGAGCTCCAGTTCGCGAAGGCCGCGATCTCCACCGGCTGGACCCTGCTGCTCGAGCAGCTGGGCCTCGAGCACCGGGACGTGCAGCAGGTGCTGCTGGCCGGCTCGTTCGGCAGCTACCTCTCCCCCGCCTCGGCGGTCCGGATCGGACTGGTCCCGAAGCTGCCGGTCCTCCGCATCGTCTCCGCCGGCAACGTTGCCGGTGAGGGCGCCAAGATGGCCCTGCTCTCGGTCCGCGAGCGCGCCGGCGCCGCCGCCCTCCTGAAGGAGGTGGCCTATGTCGAGCTCTCCGACCGCCCCGACTTCAACGACAAGTTCGTCGAGCAGCTTGGGTTCTGACGGCGGTAGTCCGAGGAGCGAACAATGGCTCGACTTCCCACGGCGTGTCGGGAGCCAGTTAACCTCTCGGACTACTCCCCTCCGACCGCACCGCGCTGATCGCATGCGGAGCCCTGGCCCAGCCGGCGGCGGAGATCGCCGCGCGCAACGGGTGGCCGGTCGACGTACACCCGCTTCCGCCGCTGCTGCACAACCAGCCGCAGAAGATCGCGGGCGAGGTCCGGGCGCTGGCGGAGTCACTGGGCTCGTCGTACGGACGGGTCGTGGTGGGGTACGCCGACTGCGGGACGTACGGCGCACTCGACGAGGTGTGCCGCGACCTCGGGCTGGCGCGGCTGCCCGGGCTGCACTGCTACGACGTGTTCGCAGGGGCGAGCAGGCTCGAGCAGTTCTTCGACGAGCAGCCGGGGACCTACCTGCTCACCGACTTCCTGGTCCGCTCGTTCGCCCGCACGGTGGAGCGCGAGCTCGGGTTGGACCGCTGGCCGGAGCTCCGCGAGGCCTACTTCGGCCAATACACGCGGGTGGTGTGGCTGGCCCAGCGACCCGATGACGAACTGCGGGCCCTGGCAACGCGGGCAGCAGACCGGATCGGGCTACCACTCACCGTCGTGGAGACGGGCGAGACCGGCCTCGAGTCCGCCCTCGCCGACCTGCTCACTTTCGCAGCGCTGAGCCGCTCGATCAGGTCGCGGCGCCAGGCCTCGGTCTCGGCGATCTGGTTGAACGTGAACACGTGCAGTCCCTCCACGAGAGCCCCGGGCTTGCCGAGCGCAGGCGCGCACTGGGCCAGGAACCGTTCCCCGGTGAACCCGCCGGGCGCGGCAAGCCGGACGAAGGTGCCCTTGTGCTTGGCCAGGAAGCGCGTCGACTCCCCGACGCCGATCTTGGTCGCCATCGCCAGCAGCTTGGTCCGCTCGACGGGACCGGGCATGCCGAGCAGGACCGGCATCGTGACCCCGCGGCCGCGCAGACGCCCCAGCCAGTCGCGGACGGCGGCGGGGTCGAAGGTCAGGTTGCTGACGATGTGAGTGGCGTAGCGTCGCTTGTCCCACATCGACTGGATGGTGAGGTCGTCGCTGATCGTCGGGTGCGACTCGGGGTAGCCGGTGATGCCGACGTGCTCGAAGGGTCGGCCGAGCACGGTCAGGTCCTCCAGCACGGCGAGCGCGTCGGGGTAGTCGCCCGCCGGTTCCGCGTCGCCTCCGGGCACGAACACCCGGCTGATCCCCGCGGCCGTCAGCCGCTCGCAGATCTCGGCGAGCTCGCTGCGGCCGCTGACCATCCGGGCCGCGACGTGGGGTACGACGGGATACCCGTGCTTGGTCAACCGCTCGGCGAGGTCGAAGGTCGCGTCGAGTCCCTTGCTGGGCGAGGCGGTGACCGTGATGACCCGGTCCGGGGACAGGTGCTCGAGCACCTTGTCCTCGGTGCTGGCGGTCGGCAGCACCTCGAAACGGGCGTGCTCGAGCAGCCGGACCATCGTGGGACCTGCCGAAATTTTGTTGCGCATGGTGCATTCCGTTTCGTGATGCGCAATGACTTGCCCAGCGTAGCCGCCGCGGGAACCGGGGTACAGGGGCAGATTCAGCGTTCGGCCAGATCGGTCAACGTGTTCCGGATGGTCACCCAGGAGATCGCGCCGCCGACGACCAGCAGGACCGCACAGATGATCGTCGCCGAGCGGTAGGCATCGTTGAACGCCACCGGGTCGGCATACTCGGCACCGCCCAGTCCGACCGCCACCGGCAGGGCCGCAACGGCCAGCAACGATCCGGCCCGGGCGACCGCGTTGTTGATCCCGCTGGCGATTCCCGCGTGCTCGTCCGGAGCGGCCGCCAGCACCGTTGCGGTCAGCGGTGCCACCATCAGCGCCAGGCCGAGACCGAAGACGGTGAGCCCGGGCAGGACGTCGAGCCAGTACGACGGGTCGCGCCCGACCGACAGCAGCATCAGAGTGCCGACGCCCATGATGATGGGCCCGAACGTCATCGGGATCCGAGGTCCGATCCGGGTGGCCAGGCGGCCGCCGCTCGACGCCAGGAACAGCAAGCAGAGGATGATCGGAAGGCTTGCGACGCCGGCCTCGAGGGCGCTGTAGCCGCTCACCGTCTGCAGTTGCAGAGTCAGGAAGAACGACACCGCGCCCAGCGCGGCGTACACCAGGAACGTCATCAGGTTGGCCGCGCTGAAGGTGTGTTCGGTGAAGAGCTCGAGCGGCATCATCGGGTGCGTGCTGCGGGACTCCGCGACCACGAACGCGATGGCCGCGACCACGCCGACGACGGCGGCCCAGGGCGCTGCCTGGTTTCCCCACTCGATCAGGGCGTACGTCGTGCCGGCCAACGCGACGACCGCCAGGAGGCCGCCCGGGATGTCGAACTGTCCGACGTCCTCGGGGTTCTTGGTCTCGGGCACCCACTTCTGGGCCGCCAGGATGGTGGCCGCGGCGATCGGGATGTTGATCAGGAAGATCCAGCGCCACGTGGCGTAGTCGATGAGCACGCCACCCACGAAGGGCCCGATCGCGGCCGCGATGCCGCCGAGCCCGGACCAGGCGCCGATCGCGGCGGCCCGGTCCTTCTCGCCGAAGGAGCCCTGGATCATGGCCAGGCTGCCGGGTGTGACCAAAGCACCGCCGACGCCTTGCAGGATGCGGGCCAGGATCAGGATGAGGGGATTGGCGGCCACGCCGCACAGCAACGAGGCGGCGGCGAACCAGACCACGCCGATCACGAAGATCCGGCGCCGTCCGAACCGGTCGCCCAGAGCGCCGCCCAGCAGGATCAGCGATGCCAGCGAGAGCAGGTAGCCATTCGTGATCCACTGCAGCTCCGCCAGGCTGGCGTCGAGATCCTCGCCGATCGTCTTCAGCGCGATGTTGACGACCGTTCCGTCCAGGAAGGTCAGCCCGCTGCCGAGTACGGCGGCCGCGATCACGCCCCTGCCTGCGGCTGTGCCCAGGTGGATCGGCTCGTTGGCGGAGGCCTCGGTCATGTTCTCGACCCTAGGACCACGCCACGAGTGCGAGACTGGTCGAATGCAACGGATCTCACTCGAAGCCCTCGCGCGTCAGCAGCTCGACCTCGCGGCCGGCGCCGGCGGCGGCCACACTGCCGACACGGTCTACGGAGGACGGGAAAAGGTCCTGCGCCAGACCGTCATCGGAATGATCAAGGGAGCTCGCCTCGCCGAGCACGAGAACCCGGGCGAAGCGACCGTGCAGGTGTTGCGCGGCCGCGTCGACGTTGTCCGCCGGTGACCGCTCCTGGGAGGCGCGCACGGGAGACATGATCTTCGTGCCCGACGAGCGACACAGTCTCGAGGCCCTGGAGGACTCGGCGATCCTGCTCACAGTGGCCAAGCTGTCCTGACCTCGACTGACCAGCCGGTCACGCGTTGTCCTTGCGGAACACCGCGGTGCCCCACCAGACCGCGAGCGCGAACAGGGCCACCGCCCAACCGGTCCCCCACGCGACGTCGCTCGTGCCCACGTCGCCCAGGAAGGCGTCGCGGACCGCGTCGACGATCCAGCGGAACGGCATGAAGTCGCTGAGGCGGTGCAGCCACTCCGGGCCCAGGGTCATCGGCAACAGGATGCCGCTGAGCAGCAGCACCGGCATCATCACCATGTTGATGACCGGGGCCATCACGTCCTCGCTCTTGGTGGACAGAGCCAGCGCGTTGGACGCGGCGGCACAGGCGCCGCCGACCAGCAGGGTCAGCAGGACTCCGACGACGACGCCGCTGATCGAGCCACGCATGCCGAGCCAGTAGCCCAGCCCGACCAGGATCAGGGCCTGGACCAGCAGCTGGAGTACGTCGCGCATCAGTCGGCCGATCAACAGGGCGGTGCGGCTGGCCGGCGTCACGCGTTCGGCCTCGATCACGCCCTCGCGCCACTCGCCGATCAGGCTGAAGCCGGCGAAGAACGCACCGAACATGCCCAGCTGGATCAGCAGGCCCGGGACCAGGAACGTGTAGGGGTTCTCCGCCCCGAACTGATCGACCAGCGGCTTGAGCAGCGGCCCGAAGAGCAGGAGGTAGAGCACCGGCTGCATGACACCGATCAGCACCCAGGCCGGGCTCCGCAGGTTCATCCGGATCTGGCGCCGAAACACGATCGAACATTCGCGCATGAAGGTCATGCGTTGGCTCCTTCGGGTGTCGAGTCGACCGACTGGCGCCGACTCGTCGGCGCCGGCCTCGCTGCTGGCCTCGGCGTCGCGCAGAGAGCGACCGGTCAGGGTCAGGAAGACGTCGTCCAGGGTTGGCCGGTGGACCTCGATCGAGTCGAGGGTGACGCCGGAGCCGTCGAGCTCCCGCAGCAGGCCGGGTACGGCGCGGCCGGCGCGCTCGACCCGCCCACGGACGTGACGGTCGTCGACCTCGACTTCGTCGGCGATCGCGCCGAGTCGTTCGGCGGCGACGCTCACCTGGGCCGGGTCGGCGACCTCGAGGTCGACCAGGTCGCCGGAGACCTGCGCCTTCAGGTTGTCGGGGGTGTCGCTGGCGACGATCCGGCCCTTGTCGATGATGAGGATCCGGTCGCTGAGGGCGTCGGCCTCGTCGAGGTAGTGCGTCGTGAGGAACACGGTCGCGCCACGACGGCGGCGCAGGTCCGCGATGTGCTCCCAGAGGTTGGCCCGGGCCTGCGGGTCGAGACCGGTGGTCGGTTCGTCGAGGAAGACCAGGGTCGGCTCGTGGATCAGCCCCATGGCCACGTCCAGCCGGCGCTTCTGGCCCCCGGACATGTTCTTGGGCATCCGCCGCCACAGACCCTCGAGCTCGAGCTGTTCGAACAGCGCCTCTCCCCGCTGGGTCGCCTGCGCCTTCGACATCCCGTAGAGCATGCCGTGGTCGACGACCTCGTCTCCCGCGAACGCCCCACTGAAGGTGCTGCCGGCCTGGGACACATAGCCGATGCTGCGCCGTACCTCTTCGGGCTCGGTGACCACGTCATAGCCCGCAACCGTGGCGCTGCCGGCGGTTGGCTTGAGCAACGTCACCAGCATGCGCAGGGTGGTGGTCTTGCCGGCCCCGTTCGGTCCGAGGAAACCGACGACCTCACCCTCCTCGATGTCCAGATCGACACCGCTGACGGCGTGCACCTCGGACTTGTTCTTGCCCCGGCCGGTCTTGAACGTCTGCACCAGCCCGCGTGCGTGGATCATCGGCTCTCCCTCTTTGGTTGACTCCGCGAAGGTGGACCCGGCCGCCACCGGCTTCTCATCGGTTCACGACCAGCGGACCTGCGCACCTTCGGCCCACAGGTCCTGGTCGCGGACCGGGCTGACCTCGTCGCTGCGGTTCCACAGGGTCAGGTAGAGCGCGACCGCGCCGTCCTCGAGTACGACGTCCGCTGCTGCGGCTCCCGGGCCCGGATCTCGCTCGGTCGTGGCGGGGCCAGGACCGACCCGGACCAGCCAGGAACGGTCGGAGTCGGTGGGCCGGACCGCGATCGTCATGGGTTCCTCGCTGCGCAGCCGAGAGCCTTTCCGGGTGATGAAACCGGTGAGCAGCTCGTCGATGCCGTCGACGGCCACCTCGGTGGAGATCCAGGTCTCGGCGGCCCTGGGCCGGCGACCCAGCGCCGCGGCCAGCGCGTCGACGGCGTGCATGGTGGTCTCGTGGCACTGTCGCCTCGCCCAGAACTGTCGCGCCGGCCCCGCGTCGGCGAGGAAGACCAGGACGTCGAGGTCGTCGGGCGCGTCCGAGATCGCCTGCGTCACCTGCGACGGCGCCGTCGCGCAGCCACTCCACGGGGTCGGCCGCCTGCAGTCCGTCGGCCTCGATCGCATCGGGGTCGACAGACTCGCCGCGGACGACCGCTGCCGCCCACCGGTGCACCATGCCTTGGTGGGCGACGAGCTGGCGGACTGTCCAGTCCGGCGTGGTGGGGACCGCGGCAGTCAGGCCCGCCCGGTCGACGTACCTCACGAACGCGACGAGCGCTGACCGCAGACCCTCGAGGTGCTGGGGTACGAGCATTGGCCAAGCGTGTCAGGTCTGCGGCCGCACCGCCGCTGAGTTTTCTCAGATCGTTCGGCCGTCCCGGAGCGGGTACGCCGACGGCCGGTACTGCTTGGTGGTGCACACGTCAGCGCCCAGACCGATCCGGTAGACGTGCGGGCGGGCGGGCAGGGTCATGGTGAAGCCGGTCGCGTGCCTGGCCCTGCAGTCGCGGGGTGGGATCGGGCCTGGGTCGGACCAGCGCAGCGTCGTCCACGCGCGGTCACCGGGCTGGAGCAGGACCGTCTCGGGAGCAGGCGAGATCGCGGGGGTCGAGCCCCAGCCGATCGGGTTGCCGTGCCGCTGCCACCTGAACTTCGGGATCCCGGTCAGGCGGCAGGTCCGGTCGGTGACGTTCCTGATCTTGATGTCCTGGAAGCGTTGGCCCGCCGCCGCGTCGAGACGCCCCTTGCTGATCGCCAGATCCGAGGCGTGGCACCCGAGGACCGCTTCTGCCTGCGCGGGAGCCGTGGCTCCGACCATCGTCAGTCCCCCAAGCGCCACCGCCAGGCCGAGTGCGGCGCGAATTCGAGCTACGAACATGCCGTGTTCCTTTCCATGTGGGCCGGCCCATCACCTGGCCTCTTAGTTGTAGGACGCAACATCGGTCGCAATAGTTGCCGTCGCACGCCTCAAACATCTCGGCCAGTTGTGGTCGAATGACAGCCATGGACCAAGGCTTCGGAATCGACTTCGGCGGCAGCGGCATCAAGGGCGCACCGGTCGACCTCGAACACGGGGAGTTCGCCGCCGAACGGGTGCGGATCAAGACCCCCGAGATGTCCACGCCGGAGGCGGTCGGCCGAGGTGTTCGCTGAACTCGTCGATCAGTTCCCGGACTCCACCGGTCCCGTCGGGGTCACCGTCCCGGGCGTCGTCCGCAACGGCGTTGTGCACTCGGCCGCCAACATCGACAAGTCCTGGATCGGCACCGACGCCGACGCCCTGTTCACCGGGTCGATCCAGCGCGAGGTGCACGTGGTCAACGACGCTGACGCGGCCGGACTGGCCGAGGTCCGCTACGGCGCCGCCCGCGGGCAGGGCGGGCTGGTCATCATGACCACGCTCGGCACCGGCATCGGTTCCGCTTTCCTGTACGACGGAGCGCTGGTGCCGAACTCCGAGCTCGGCCACCTCGAGATCAGCGGCCGCGTGGCGGAGAAGTGGGCCGCAAACTCTGCGCGCGAGAACGAGGACCTGTCCTGGCAGGACTGGGCAGAGCCGGCTGACGACGTACTACCGCGTGCTCGAGGGCCTGTTCTCCCCAGAGCTGTTCGTCGTCGGCGGTGGGATCAGCAAGAAGTCGGCGGAGTTCCTGCCCCTGCTCGAGATCGAAACCCCGATCGTGCCGGCTGCACTGCGCAACCACGCCGGCATCGTCGGCGCGGCGCTGTACGCCCGGCGCGGCTGAGCTACGTCCGACAGCTAAGGCGGTCGCCAGGATTCACATGAAGACTTCTTCATGTGATAACTTCACCAAGTCTTAGGAGTGGAGTTGTCCATGAGCGTCCCCCTGTACCAAGCCAAGGCTGAGTTGTTCCGCACGCTGGGACACCCTGCCCGGATTCGCATCCTCGAGTTGCTGAGCGAACGCGACCACGTGGTCCATGAGCTTCTCGAGGCGATCGAGATCGAGGCGAGCAACCTGTCCCAGCAGCTCGGCGTACTGCGGCGGACCTCGCTCGTGGTCTCCCACCGGCGAGACGGTGAGGTCGTCTACTCGATCAGCGTTCCGGAGGTCAGGGATCTGCTGCTGGCTGCGCGCAGGATCCTGTCGGGGCTGATCGCTGCCCAGGCGCAGCTCGACGCCGAACTCGGGACGATGTCCCCCCGGCACGCCCGGTGATGTGCCGGCGACCGCGGGAAAGCCGGCTGGATCGCTGGTGCGTGGCTGCGCTCGAGCCGGCTTCTGCCGGCCGGCTCCGACTGGACCGCGATGCGAGCGCAGCCCGGTCGCGACCTGCTCGCCGGAGTCATGGTCGGTCTGGTCGCGCTGCCGCTGGCGCTGGGATTCGGGGTCAGCTCCGGTCTCGGAGCCGGCGCGGGACTGGTGACGGCCATCGTCGCCGGGGCGCTGGCCGCGGTGTTCGGGGGCAGCAACGTCCAGGTGAGCGGACCAACCGGGGCGATGACTGTCGTGCTGGTCCCGATCGTCGCCCACTACGGAGCGGACGGTGTCCTGGTCGTAGGCCTGATGGCTGGTCTGATCCTGATCGGTCTCGCCTACTGCGGGGCGGGCCGATTCATCCGCTATGTCCCCATCTCGGTGGTCGAGGGCTTCACCATCGGCATTGCCGCCATCATCGGGCTGCAGCAGCTACCCGCAGTCCTCGGGGTACATGTGCACGCCGAGAAGGTGCTGACCCTGTCGGCACGGGCGATCGCCGCATGGGCTGAGAGTCCGCAGTGGACGTCATTGGCGGTGGCGGGCGGCGTCGCCGCTGTCATGTTGGGGGCGGCCAGGCTGCGCCCCGGCATACCCGGCTCGTTGCTGGCAGTGATCCTGGCGACGCTGGCGAACCTCGCGTTCGACCTGCATGCGGAGCCCATCGGCAGCATCCCGTCGGGTCTACCGATCCCGTCGCTGCCTACTGTGCCGTTCGGCAGCATCGACGGCCTGTTGCTGCCCGCAGTGGCGGTGGCAGCTCTCGCAGCACTCGAGAGCCTGATGTCGGCGACGGTTGCTGACGGCATGAATGTCGGTCAGCGGCACGACTCGGACCGCGAGCTGTTCGGCCAGGGGTTGGCCAACCTTGGTAGCCCGCTGTTCGGGGGGATTCCGGCAACCGCGGCGATCGCCCGGACCGCGGTCAACGTCCGCGCCGGTGCGGCTTCCCGCACCGCGGCCCTGACCCACGCGTTTGTGCTGCTCGCCATCGTCCTGGTGGCGGCCCGCTGGGTGTCCGACATCCCGCTGGCCGCCCTCGCTGGCGTGCTGGTCGCGACCGCGGTGCAGATGGTGAAGGTGTCAAGCGTGTCCGCGCTGCTGAGATCGACCCGCGGCGATGCCGTGGTGCTGGTGATCACGGCGCTGGCGACGGTCGTCTTCGACCTGGTGACGGCGGTGCTGCTTGGCCTGGTGGTGGCGGGCTTCTTCGCGCTTCAGCAGACGGCACGCGCCGCGAGGCTGGACGAGTTGCCGCTCGACCATGGCGATCACGCCGACGAGGAAAGGCAGCTGTTCGAGGACCACATCGTGGCCTACCGCCTCGACGGACCACTGTTCTTCGCAGCAGCTCACGACTTCCTGCTCGAGCTTTCGGCGATCGGCGACGTCCGGGTCGTGATCCTGCGGATGTCGCGGATCACGACGATCGACGCCACGGGCGCGTCGGTGCTCGCCGACACCATCAAACGGCTCGAAAAGAGAGGCGTGACGGTCCTGCTCTCGGGCGTCAAGCCGCATCACGAGCAGGTGCTGCAACGGCTGGGGGTCTATGGCGGGCTCGCCCACGAAAATCATCTCTTCGACCAGACCCCCGAGGCCATCGCACATGCCCGGGTCCATGCGTCCCGGGTCCCGCACGAACCCGGTTCGGCGGGCGCTACGACACCGGCCGGCCGCTGATGGCCGCGGCGACCGCCTTCGGGACGTCGGGATGGAAGACCGACGGGATGATGAAGGACGGGTTGAGCTCCTCGTCCTTGACGGTGAGCGCGATCGCGGCGGCGGCTCGGGTGAGCATGTCGCTGGTGATCTCCGAGGCCCGGGCGTCCAGCAGGCCCCGGAACACTCCGGGGAAGGCAAGCACGTTGTTGATCTGGTTCGGGTAGTCGGAACGGCCGCTCGCGACGACGGTCGCGTACTTCGCGGCCTCGACGGGGTCGATCTCGGGATCCGGGTTGGCCAGCGCGAACACCACCGCGTCCTTGGCCATGTCGCGGATCCACTCCGCCTTCAGCACTCCGGGCCCGGAGACCCCGATGAAGACGTCTGCGCCTTGCAGTCCGTCGTGCAGGTCACCGCGCAGCTTGCGCGGGTTGGTCCGTCCTGCGAGCTCGGCCTTCGCGATCGGCAACGTGTCGTCGTCGCGGGACAGCAGACCTTCACGGTCCCAGACGACGACGTCCTCGGCGCCGCCGGCGTGCAGCAGGGTCACGATCGCGCTCCCCGCCGCGCCGGCACCGGCCACCACGATCCGGATCTGGGACAGGTCCTTGCGGACCACCCGGAGGGCGTTGGTCAGGGCGGCGAGCACGACGATCGCCGTACCGTGCTGGTCGTCGTGGAAGACCGGGATGTCGAGCGAGGCCCGCAGCCGGGCTTCGATCTCGAAGCAGCGGGGCGCGGCGATGTCCTCGAGGTTGATGCCGCCGAACCCGGGCGCGATCATCTCGACCGCGCGGACGATCTCGTCGACGTCCTGGCTGGCCAGGCAGATCGGCCAGGCGTCGATGTTGGCGAACCGCTTGAACAGTGCAGCCTTGCCCTCCATGACCGGTAGCGCGGCGCCCGGGCCGATGTTCCCGAGGCCGAGCACCGCGGAACCGTCGGTGACCACCGCAACGGAGTTGCCCTTGATGGTCAGCTTGCGTACGTCGTCGGGGTTCTCGTAGAGAGCCATCGAGACCCGGCCGACCCCTGGCGTGTAGGCCATCGACAGGTCGTCGCGGTTCTTCAGCGGCACCTTGGACGTGACCTCGATCTTGCCGCCGATGTGCAGCAGGAAGGTCCGGTCGGAGACCTTGTGGACCTCGACACCCTCCATCTCCTCGACGTTCTTGACCAGCTCCAGGCTGTGGTCGGAGTCCGTCGCCGAGCAGGTGACGTCGAGGACCAGCCGGTCGTGCCGCGACTCGGCGACGTCGATGGCGGTGACGATCCCGCCGGCGGAGGCGATGGCGGTGGCGACCGTCCCGACGACACTGTGGTCGGGGTCGGTGTAGAGCCGCATGGTGATCGAGTAGGACGAGGTTGTGGCGGCCATGCCCCCACCTTGGTACCCGGCCGGGCTCACCGGCAAGTCACTGCGGCGTTTCGTAGATAACGGTCACGGGTGTGGAAGGGCGTCCCCGGGTTGGTAGTCCGAGAGGAAATGGCTCTCGACACGCCGTATGCGAGGGGCCATTTCGTCTCGGACTACCGCCCTCAGAACAACCGGA
>CAVRBN010000050.1:0-29791 GCA_963719255.1 uncultured Actinomycetota bacterium
GCCGGGCTCGGGGGAGTCCGTGTAGGGGTACTTGAGCATGAAGTCCTTCAGAGCCGCGCCCGACACGTCGCTGCAGTACTCGAACACCCCGACGGGCTTGCCGGTCGCGTCGTCCCCCACCCCGCCGTTCGACCAATGGGTCAGCGCGACGTGCTGTCCGTCCGGGAACTTCGTGCCGTCCTCGTCGCTCGACAACCACGGCACGGCCTTGAACTTCAGGCGCATGCTGCCGGTGCCCTGGAGCTTGTCGGCGATCCCGCGAAGCTCGTCCATCTGGCCGCCGTCGTCGGCGATGCTCTCGTCGTACCAGAGGATGGTGTAGCCGTGCTCGAGGTTGTGCACGAGGTTTCCCAACGGCGGTCGGTCGTCCTCGGTGTAGAGCTTCCCGCTCCATGGCGTCCGGCACGGGGTAGTGCTCGCCGAATGCCGGCGGCGCGTCCTTGTACTTGATGTTGGTGCCTTCGGGCACATGTTGCTGGGCCTCGGTGGCGTCCTTGGTCGTGGGCTTCCCGCAGACCTACGCCGGCGCGCCGATGGAGGCCAGGTCGAGCCCGCGGAACTGCCTCAGGTCCCACCAGTTCTTGATCGGGTTGTACGCCGCCGCCCCGATGATCATCAACGCCACGGCCACACAGGCACCCACGATCGCGAACGACTTGCGCCGCTCGGCGCGGGACTGCTTGCGGCGGACGTCGTCGGCGACGGCGCGGCGCGAGGACTTGTCGTTCTTGTCAAAGCTCGTGGCCACGAATTCAGGCTTTCGGGGTGGGGGACAAAAGGGACCAATGCTGGGTCGCCGGGGAGAGTCTACGGAGTTCTGCCTGGGAACCGGAGGCGGATGGCCGAATCGTTGCGATCCCCGGCGTCGGGTCCGACCGGGTCGAGCAGCCATCCGTGGACGAACGCGACCGCTCCGATCAGGTCGCGTGAGCCTCCCGAGACGGTGACCTGCGAGGGCGAGTCGACCGTGATGGCCAGTCCGGTCGGTTTCTGGGTCGGCGTGTGAACGCCCTGGCCAGGGCTCCGGTGAGCTCGGTGGCGTCCACCGGGACGCCGAACGGGACCCCGAACGCGACAGGGTCACCGCCCCGAGCCGCGGCGACGACGGCCTCCCGGGCGCCGTACCCGAACAGGTCGGCGCCTTCGTCACGGATCAGGGCGGCGGCACCTGGACCGTCCTCGTCCGGCTGGAGCACGAGGTCTGGGCGGCCGCGGACGACGGCGAAGGGCCGCCCGGAGAGCTTGCCCTGCGCGAGCTCCGCTGCGCCAGCCAGCTCGTCGGCCACTGCCATTTCGGTCACGGACAACCTGTTGCCGTAGGAGTCGGGTCGGCCGATGAAGTCCTCGGCCACCATCAGGCCGGCGGCCCCGATCGCGATGTCGGTCTGACCTGTCCGCCAGGCCCGGCCGGCGGTGTCGGTGACGACGACCGCGACGTTGCGCCCGGTACGGCGGCGCAACTCGCCGCGGATCTGGCGCGCGGACTCGTCGGGGTCCTCAGGAAGCAGCAGGATCCACCCCGGCTCGACGTTGGAGGCGTCGATGCCGGCGGCCGCCATGGTCAGCCCCAGACGGTTGCGGACGATCGACGTCGGGCCGCGGCGGGCGACCAGCCTGACCGTCTCCTGCTCGATGGCCTCCTCGATGGCCAGGTCACGATCGCCCGAGCGCAACCGGCCCTCGGCCTTGCTGACCACCTTGCTGGTGACCACGACGACGTCGCCGTCCGCGACGTCGACGACCGCCATGATCAAGGCCGCCAGATCGTCACCGGGCCGGACCTCGGGCACCCCGTCCGGCGCGGTGATCTCGAGAGTCATCGAGATCCGGCTCACCTGACCAGATCGACCGCAGCGGCCGCCATCGCCGCCGTCGCGTCGTGATCGGTCATCATCAGAGGTACGGCGCGGCACCGGATCCCGGCCGCCTCCACTGCTTCGACCTCACCGGCGTCGACGACGTCGACCAGCCAGCCATCGAGGACGCCGTCCTCCTTGCGGGAGCCGTAGTGGCGGCCGACCGCACCCGCGGTCACGTCGATGCCCACCGACTCCAGCAGCTGGTGGGCCATCCCGCGCACGTGTGTGCCCCCGACGATCGGGGACAACCCGACCACCGGAGCCGCGGTGGAGCGCAGCGCGTCCCGGATGCCGGGCACTCCAAGAATCGTGCCGACGGAGACGATGGGATTGGACGGCGGCAGGATCACCAGGTCGGCGGTCTCGATCGCCTCGAGCACGCCGGGAGCCGGCGCGCTCCGGTCCAGCCCGACGAACAGCACGCTCTCCGCGGGCACCTCGGCCCGCAGGCGGATCCAGTACTCCTGAAAGTGCACGACCCGCTGCCCGCTCGGTGCGTCGGGGTCGGCGATCGCGATGTGCGTCTCGACCCGGTCGTCGCTCATCGGCAGCAGCCGGACCCCTGGCTTCCATCGGCGGCACAGGGCCTCGGTCACTGCCGAGAGGGGATAGCCGGCCTCCAACATCTGGGTGCGCACGAGGTGGGTCGCGAGGTCGCGGTCGCCCAGCCCGAACCAGGTCGGTTCGACGCCGTACGCCGCGAGCTCGTCCTTGGCGTGCCAGGTCTCCTCGCGGCGACCCCAGCCGCGCTCGGGGTCGATGCCGTCGCCCAGGGTGTACATGACCGTGTCGAGATCGGGGCAGACCTTGAGGCCGTGCACCCAGATGTCGTCGGCCGTGTTTGCGATGACCGTTATCGTCGCGTCGGAGTCGTCCCGAGTGGCCAGCACTCCGGTCCGGACGGCGCGTTGGAGGCCCTGCAGGAACCGCGCTCCGCCCACGCCGCCGGACAGTACGGTGATCGCTCGCGGGGCAGCCTGCATGGGCCAACTCTGCCGGATCGGTCTGGAGCACCTGGGACCGGGAGGGCGTATAGCAGATCCGGGCTTGACTTTCGGGTACGACAGGCATGTAATTCCCACAGTGTCGTTATCAAAATCAAGGTGGTCCGTCAGGGTCATCGCGATGCAGGGTCGAAAGGGCGAGTGCCGTGAGAGAACTGTTTCTCCTCGACGGAGACGCCGAAGAGTTGGGCTGGCAAGAGCGCGCGCTGTGCGCACAGACCGATCCGGAGGCGTTTTTCCCCGAGAAAGGTGGATCCACACGTGAGGCGAAGAAAGTCTGCCTCACCTGCGACGTGCGCGACAGTTGCCTGGAGTACGCGTTGATGAACGACGAGCGGTTCGGCATCTGGGGAGGCCTGTCCGAGCGCGAGCGCCGAAAGCTCAAGAAGCGCGCCGTCTAGCCGGCGCTAGGCGGCGGTTAGTCGGCTGTGCGGACAGCCCGTAGGGTGGTCCGCCGTGGGTGAGCAGCGCGCGCCGGACGTCGCCGGCCGAGAGCCCGGCGCGCCCCACGGGGTGATCGCCGTGCTGGTCAGCCATGACGGTGCTCGCTGGCTGCCCGCCGTACTCGAGGGAATCGCGGCGCAGTCGGTGGCGCCCGACCACGTCGTCGCGGTCGACACCGGCAGCAAGGACGAAAGCGCCCGGCTGCTGGCCGAGGCACTCGGCTCCGACGCGGTCGTCCACGAGAAGCTCAACACCGGCTTCCCCCAGGCCGTACGACGCGGGCTGGAGGGCCGCGCCGCCAGCGAATGGGTCTGGATCCTGCACGACGATGCGAACCCGGATCCGGGCGCACTCGCCGCGCTTCTCGACGCGGCCTCCGACGACCCCGAGGCCGACATCCTCGGCCCGAAGCTGCGCGAGTGGCCCTCGCTGAGCCGGCTCCTCGAGGTCGGCGTCACGATCTCGGGCACCGGCCGTCGCGAAACCGGGCTGGAGCTCGGTGAGTACGACCAAGGGCAGCACGACGAGGTGCGCCAGGTGCTTGCGGTCAACACCGCGGGGATGCTCGTGCGCCGCTCGGTGTTCGAGGAGCTCGGCGGGTTCGACGATCGGATGCCCATCTTCGGCAACGACATCGACTTCGGCTGGCGGGCGGCGAGGGCCGGCCACAAGACCCTGATCGTGCCGAAGGCAGTGGTGTTCCACGCGGAGGCGGCACACCGCGGAGCTCGCAAGACCTCGCTGACCGGTCGGCACACCCACCTTGCCGAACGCACCGCGGCGCTCTACACGCTGTTGGCCAACTGCACCGTCGCGCTGCTGCCGGTCCAGCTCGTCAGGTTGTTCTTCGGCTCGCTGTTGCGGTCGATCGGGTTCCTGGTCGTGCGCTCGCCGGGGGAGGCCGTGGACGAGCTCGCCGCCGTCCTTTCGGTCATCCTGCGACCCGGCACGATCTTCGCCGCCCGCAGGGCGAGATCACCGCTCGCGCACAACGACGCCCGGGTCCGGAGCCTGCTCGCGCCGCGCTGGCTGCCCTACCGACACGGCCTCGACACCATCAGCGACCTGGTCGCTGCCGCCACGAACCAGGCCGCCGACCTGGCCGAACGGCGCCGCGCGGCGAAGCTGGACGAGCGCGGTGAACCAGCGCTGGTGCGGACCGACGACGAGGAGTTCTCCGAGGACTCCGGCCTCGTCGTCAGGTTCCTCACCAGCCCGGTCGCGCTGCTGATGACCGGCTTCGTCCTGGTCGCGCTGTGGCTGTGCCGGGACGCGCTCGGCAGTGCAGCACTGTCCGGGCCCGGCCTCTCGCCGGCGCCCGCCGAGGCCGCCGACTGGTGGCGCCTGCACGCCGAGTCGTGGCACCCGCTCGCGCAGGGCAGCGACGTGGCCGCCCCGGCGTACGTCCTGCCGCTGGCGCTGTTGGCGTCTCTTCTCTTCGGTCATCCCGGGGCCGCTGTCGGCCTGCTCCTTGTCCTGGCGGTGCCGTTCGGCACGTGGGGGGCCTGGCGGTTCCTGCGCGTCGTCGGCAGGCTCGCCGACCCGCGCGGGGCCTCGGCGTGGCTGCTTGCCTGGGGCTCGATCACCTACGGACTGGTGCCGATCGTGAGCGGCGCCTGGGCCCAGGGCCGGTTCGGCACGGTCGTCGCGGCCGCCCTGCTGCCCTGGCTCGCCCACGCCGCCCTCGGCTTCGCCGACCCCGGACCGGACCGTCGGCGCCGCGCCGGCTGGCGGACCGGCCTGATCCTCGCGGTCGTGTCAGCGTTCACACCCGCGGCGTGGGTGTACGCCGCGCTGGTCACGCTGGCGGTCCTCGGCCTCGGTCTTGTCCTGGCGCGCGGACTGCTCGCCGACCGGACGATTCTGGTGCCGCTGGTCACCCCGGTCCTGGTGACGCCGGTCCTGCTGCTGCCATGGTTCCTGCCGATGGTGCTCGAGGGACACGGCGCCACGCTGCTGATGGAGGCCGGCCGCCAACCCGGACCGGTTGCGGACTCGCTCGACGCGATGTCCGGGCGGCTGGCCGGAGCTCGCCGCACCCCTCTGGGCCGGCCTGATGCTGGCGGCGCTGGCGGTCGGGGCCCTGCTGCTGCGCAGGTCCCGCGGCATGGTCCTGGTGGCGTGGTGCGCGGCAGGTGCTGCCGCGGTGCTCGTTGCCCTGCTCAGTCGAGAGGTGCTGCACCTGCCGACCATCGACGTACGGCCCGGCACCGGTTTCCTGATCGTCGTGATCCAGGCCGCCGCGGTGGTCGCCGTGATGCTCGGGATCCAGCAGCTGTGGATCGGCTCCGCTGACGGCGAGAGCCGGCGACGGCGCACGCTCGCAGTGGCGGCGCTCGCGGTGGCGGCCGTCGTGCCGATCGGCGGGCTCGGCTGGGCGCTGTTCTCCGGCCAGCGTGACGCTTTCCGAGAACGCGACCAGCAGCATCCCGGCGTACATGACCCAGAACGCCGAGCTCGGTCCGGAGCACGGGATCCTCGTGGTCACCGGTTCGGTGGCCGACGGGCTGACGTACACGGTGCAGCGCGACGACGGCGTCACGTTGGGCGAGGACGAGGTGCTGGCACTGACGCCGCCGGACCCCAGCCTGACCGCGGACATCTCGGCGCTGATCTCCGAGCCAGCGCCCGAGGTGGTCGACGCAGTCGCCAAGCATGGGATCGAGTACGTCGTCCTGCCCGGCCCGGCTGACGGGCAGGTGGCCGCCGGGCTCGACGCGACCGCCGGACTGGAACAGGCGAGCACGGAGAATCCCGAGACCCGCGCCTGGCACCTCGCTCCCGCACCGTCCGCGACGTTCGCTCGCGGGGCCACACGTCGTGGACCCGCTGGCTGCTGATCGGCATCCAGGCTTTCGGTTCTGCTGACGGTCGCCGTGCTGTGCGGCCCGACCCGGAGGGCGCCCCGATGACCGCCGGCGCGGACCGGACCCCCAGCCGGCCCTCCAACCGGTACGGCGCCGGCCGCCACGGCGCCGTCGCACGGAGCCGGACGTCGCTCGTCCTCGCCGTGGTGATTCCGCTCGTCACCTTCGGCGCGCTGACTGCCACCAACGGTGAACCGGCGCCGCTGCCTGGGCCGGTGCCGCCGAAGGACACTGCGCTGACGAGCCTGCAGGTCGTGTGCCCACCACCGATCACGGGCGGCGCCGTGTCGGTGTCCAACGTCCGGGTCAGCGGCGAGACGCAGCTGCGGATCGGGCGAAGAGCAGTTCCACCGTCACCGTCGAGCAGGACAAGACCACCCTGGTCGACGCCGCCTCATCGGTGGTGGTCGACGGGCGCGGCCCGCTCGCGCCGGGGCTCGTTGCGGCCCGGATCGACGAGAAGGGCGCCGCGGCGACCTCGTGTGCGGCGCCGCAGCCGGACTACTGGTTCACCGGGGTGGGTTCGGCGTCGATCCACTCCTCGGAGCTCGAGCTGGTCAACCCCGACGCCGGCGGGGCGATCGCCGACGTCGAGATCTACGGCGACGAACGGACTCCTGCCCATCGACGCCGTGCGGGGGGTGACGGTGCCGGGTGGGACGGCCACGGCGATCGACCTCGCGGAGACTGCGCCCGACCGCAGCGAGCTCACCGTGCACGTGACCGTCACCCGCGGTCGCCTGGGTGCCTCGATGGTGAACCGGATCGCCGACGACCGCTCCTACGCAGACTGGTTGCCCCCGCAAGCGGAACCCGCGTCCAGCACCGTGCTGCTGGGCTTGG
This sequence comes from uncultured Actinomycetota bacterium, assembly GCA_963719255.1. Classification (GTDB taxonomy): domain Bacteria; phylum Actinomycetota; class Actinomycetes; order Propionibacteriales; family Nocardioidaceae; genus Nocardioides. The sequence continues at coordinate 7,018 of CAVRBN010000050.1, forward strand.
CCGCGGGCAGAGGCGAGCGTCAGCTGGTGGTCGCCAACCCGTCCGACGACCAGGCGCGAGTCCAGATCAAGGTGATCGGTTCGGACAGCACGTTCGCTGCGCTCGGGCTGGACGAGCTCTCCATCCCGCCGCAGTCGGTATCGGTCACCGATGTCGGCGACGTGGTCGGGGACGCGGTCGCGAAGGAGGAGTCCGGGCCTGCTGGTGACCTCCACCGTTCCCGTCACGAGCGGCCTGCGGTCAGTGGTCGGCTCTCCTGCCGAGGACCTCAGCCATGCCGTCGCCGCAACGCCGGTGCACGAGGCCGCGTTGTTGCTCCCGGAGGGCAAGGCGACGCTGGTGCTGGCCGCTCCCACCGAGGCCGACTCGGTGACGGTGACGTCGTACGACGCGGGTGGAAAGCAGCTGGGGACCGAGCGGGTGGCCGTCAAGCGACTGACCTGTGCCGCGCTCGACCTCCCGGGCAAGACCTCGCTGGTCGACGTCCGTGCCGAGGGGACGCCGCTGCCCGGGGCGGTCCGGGTGGTCACGGACCGCGGAGTGGTCGACCCTGCCGCTACAGGAACTGGTGCTGACCGGGCTGGTGCCCGCGGTGTCAGCCGGGTGGGTTCAGTCGGCACCGTAGCGGGGATCGACGTCCTCGGCCGGCAGGCCGAGCAGCTCCGCCACCTGTTCGACGAGGACGGTGTGGACCATCGCCTCCAGCTCCGGACGGCTCTCGCACCGGTGCTCGATGGGGCGACGGAACAGCACGATCCTGGTCGGCGTGGTCCCGCTGCCGCGGATGAGCGAGGAGAGCGGCACGTGGTCGGGATGCCAGTCGTCGGGAATCTGCGGCGCGTCCTCGACGGCGTACTCCACCAGCCCCAGCTGTTGCTGCCAACGCGCCTCGAGGATCTCCACGACACTGAGCACGAGGTCGTCGAACTGCTCGCGCTTCCTTGGGCGTTCCGGGGTGCCGACCCGACTGGGCAGGATGGCCGGGCCACGCATGCCGCGCCCGCGCCGGTCCCTGATCCGACGACGGGGCCGGGATCCCGGCATCTGCTCCACTCCGCGAGCCTAGTCCGGCGCCAGGCGGCTGCGCGGTACGGTCGCCCTCGTGAGTCCTGCCCGTCGTTGTTCGCGTAGCGCCTGTGGCCGCCCAGCGGTCAACACGCTGACCTACGTGTACTCCGACCAGACCGCGGTGCTCGGGCCGCTCGCGACGTACGCCGAGCCGCACGCCTACGACCTGTGCCACCCGCACAGCGAACGACTCTCGGCCCCTCGCGGCTGGGAGGTCCTCCGGCTGGCGCCGGACCCGGCTGCCGCCGGACCCACGACCGACGACCTGCTTGCCCTCGCCGACGCCGTCCGCGAGGCCGCCCGCCCCGCGCCCGTGGAGCCATCGGTCGCGGCGCAGGGTGCGGGCGGCGAAACCGGCCGCGAGACCGGCCGACGCGGCCACCTGCGCATTCTCAGCTCCGACTGACGCGTCGTTCCCGCCGCCTGCGGGGCCGAGACCGCGCCGCTATAGGCTCACGCCCATGGCTTCGACCAGCGACCCCGGGAATCTGAACGCCATCTTCAAGGCGTACGACGTCCGCGGCACCGTGCCCGACCAGATCGACGAGGATCTTGCCCGTCGAGTCGGTACGGCGTTCGTGTCGGTGACGGGGGCTCGGAAGGTCGTGGTCGGCCACGACATGCGCGAGAGCTCGCCGGGCATGGCGGGAGCGTTCGCGATCGGCGCGGCGGGAGCCGGCGCCGACGTCGTGCTGATCGGGCTCGCGTCGACCGACCAGCTCTACTTCGCCTCCGGGCACCTCGGCCTCGCCGGCGTGATGTTCACCGCCAGCCACAACCCGGCCCAATACAACGGCATCAAGATGTGCCGCAGCCTTGCCCAACCCATCGGCATGGAGACCGGTCTCGGGGAGATCCGGGATGCGGTGGCGAGACTCGGGGGCGACGATCACGTCGTCTCCGCCCTGACGCCGGGGGACATCAAGAAGCACGACGTGCTCGGCGCGTATGCCGCCCACCTGATCTCGCTCGCGCCAGTCGAGGGCCGCCGGCTGAAGGTCGTGATCGACGCAGGCAACGGGATGGCCGGCCACACCGCGCCGGCCGTCTTCGAGCGGCTCGGTCCCGACCGGGTCGAGCTGGTGCCGATGTACTTCGAGCTCGACGGCACCTTCCCCAACCACGAGGCCAACCCGATCGACCCAGCCAACCTCGTCGACCTCCAGAAGCGGGTCGTCAAGGAGCGGGCCGACATCGGCCTCGCGTTCGACGGTGACGCCGACCGCTGCTTCATCGTCGACGAGAACGGCCGAGCGGTGCCGCCCTCGACGCTGACGGCCCTGATCGCCTCGCGTGAGCTCGAGCGTGAACCAGGCGCGACGATCATCCACAACCTGATCAGCAGCCGCGCCGTACCCCAGATCGTCACCGAGCTCGGCGGCAAGCCGGTCCGCACGCGCGTCGGGCACTCCTTCATCAAGGCGACGATGGCCGAGACCGATGCCATCTTCGGCGGCGAGCACAGCGGTCACTTCTACTTCCGCGACTTCTGGCGCGCGGACTCCGGGATGCTGGCCGCGTTGCATGCACTGGCTGCCCTGGCCGAATCCGACGAGCCGTTGTCCGAGCTGTTCCTCCGCTACGAGCGCTTCGTCGCCAGCGGCGAGATCAACTCCGAAGTCGTCGACCCGCGGTCGGTCGTCGAAGAGCTGGAGAAGACCTACGACGGCCAGGACGGCATCCGCATCGACCATCTGGACGGGCTCACCGTCGACGCGCCGGACTGGTGGTTCAACGTGCGGGCGTCCAACACCGAACCCCTCCTGCGCCTGAACGCAGAAGGCAACGACGACGAAACCATGAGCCGCATCCGCGACGACGTGCTAGCGGTGATCAGGCGGAACGCATGAAGATTGATCCGCACCCTCGAAGCCGACCGGGAGAACGCTGTTGAACATTGACCCGAAGCTGATGGAGATCATCGTGTGCCCCGACTGCCACGGAACGCTCGAGCCCGGGCTCCACGAGGGAGTCGAGGAACTCGTGTGCACCGGGTGTGGTCTCGCCTACCCCGTGCGCGACGACATCCCGGTCCTGCTCGTCGACGAGGCACGTCGTCCGTGACGGTCTGGTTCGACGAGTCCCGGCTTGACGACCAGAGCGTCCTGGCCGGGTTCGACGCGTTCTTGCGCTCGCTCGCCGAGTCCGGTGCCCGGGTCCGCCGCGAGGCCGGCGACGTCGCCGCCGCCACCGCCGAGGCGGTCGCCCGCAACGAGGGGATCCGCCCCCGCGCAGTCATCGCGGCCGGACCCGACTCGCGACTGCTGCGCGTGGTGCTCGAGCCGGCTTGCCCGGTGCCGTTCGTCGCCTGGCCCGGGCCGGCCCTGCCCGGCTGGGCGGGGTCGCTCGACCTCGTGGTGATGCTGGCGCCCGACGGGTCCGACACCGCCGCCGCTTCCGCGGTCGCGGAGGCCGTACGCCGAGGGTGCCAGGTCGTCGTGGCCTGTCCCGCGGACTCGATGGTCGCGCAGCATGCGGCCGGCCGCGACACCTCGATCCTGCCGGTGACCACGCGCGACCAGCTGGCCACCGCCGTGGTCGTGCTCGAGTACCTCGATCGGGTCTCGCTCGGGCCGCGTGCCGACGCCGAAGAGGTTGCCCAGGCCCTCGACGACGTCGCCATCAGCTGCTCGCCGCATCACGACCTCGCCGTCAACCCGGCCAAGATGCTCGCCATCGCGATCGCCGACGCCAACCCGATCGTGTGGGGCGGTTCGGCCCTCGCGGCCCGCGCCGCCCGCCGGGTCGCGGAGTCGATCCGGCGCTCGACCGGTCGGGGCGCCCTGGCCGGCGACGCGGAGCACCTGCTTCCCGTCATCGATGCCACGCGGCCGCGGAGCGTGTTCGACGATCCTTTTGCGGACGAAGTCGGAGAGCCCCGGCCCGTGCTCGTCGTACTCGACGACGGAGTGGACGACCCGGTCGTTCGCGAGCAGCGTGGACGGCTCGTGTCGACCGCCGGGGAACGCGGCGTGCGGGTCGAGACAGTCAAGGCGATCGAGGGTTCCGAGGTCGCGCGCTACGCGACCCTGCTGCTGAGCGGCACCTACGCGGCGGCGTACCTCCAGATCGGCCTCGTCACCGACTGAGGCCGACCCTGCGGGTTGAGCACCCGTACGGCGGCTTCGGTAGCCTTCCCGCCATGGCAACCGATGGTGGCACCAAGGCCGTAGTCGCGGCACTGCTCGCGAACACCGGCATCGCGATCACCAAGTTCATCGCGTTCTTCATGACCGGCTTCTCGTCGATGCTCGCCGAAGCCATCCACTCGGTGGCCGACGCCGGCAACCAGGGACTGTTGCTTCTGGGCGGCAAGAAGGCCCAGAAGGAGGCCACGGAGGAGCACCCGTTCGGCTACGGACGCGAGCGCTACATCTACTCGTTCATCGTGGCGATCGTGCTGTTCTCGGTGGGTGGCCTGTTCGCGCTCTACGAGGCCTACCACAAGTACCACGAGATCCACGAGGGTCACGCCGAGATCGGTGACGACTGGAAGCGCTTCGTCCCCGTGGGCGTGCTCGCCGTCGCGATCGTCCTGGAGTCGCTGTCGTTCCGCACCGCCATCATCGAGACCAACAAGATCAAGGGCGACGCGTCCTTCGCGCAGTTCATCCGCCGAGCCAAGCAGCCCGAGCTGCCGGTGATCCTGCTCGAGGACCTGGCCGCCCTGCTCGGCCTCACGTTCGCGTTCCTCGGCGTGTGCCTGATGCTGATCACCGGCAACCAGTACTTCGACGTTGTCGGCACCACCCTGATCGGCCTCCTGCTGGTCGTCGTCGCGATCGTGCTGGCCATGGAGACCAAGAGTCTGCTGATCGGTGAGGCCGCGACCCCCGAGGCCCAGAAGCACATCCGCACCGCCCTTGACGGGACCGAGGGCATCGACCGGATCATCCACATGAAGACCCTCCACATCGGCCCCGAGGAGCTGCTCGTGGCCGTCAAGATCGGGGTGTCCCGCGGCAGCACCGCCGAACAGGTGGCCGCCGCCATCGACGCCGCCGAGCAGGCAATCCGGGCTGCGGAGCCCACCGCGCAGGCGATCTACCTCGAACCCGACATCTACCGGGCCGACTACCAACCCCCCGAGCGCCCGGACAAGCCCTCCGCTCCGTCCCACTGAGGGCGCTGCTGTTTCTCTGCGAGTCTGCTGTTGTGGGCCTCCAGGACGTCCAACTTGCAGAGAATCAGCGTGTGCCGGAGCCTCGGGCCGTGTCGACCCGCGGTTATCGACCAATTGGTGCGTTGTGACGCGCAACGAGATCACCATCGAAAGAGGATGAGTCGTCCGGTCCGCGACCCGTTCCTGAGCCGAGGCGCTTCAGGGTGGCGTCGTGCCACACGATCCGGTTCCGGCCCGCTCGCTTGGCTTCGTAGAGTGCCTCGTCCGCTCGGGCGATGGCCTGCGCCGGTTGCTCTATGGGCTGCCACTCCGCCACCCCGATGGAACAAGTCTGTCCGCGCGCCACCGACTGGTGGACCCGCTTGATGAGGGCGTCGGCGACCCCCGGCGCCGCGTCGGGAATGAACAGGCCGAACTCCTCACCGCCGTACCGAGCGACATATCCGTTGCCGCCCAGAAGGTGCGTCCAAGCTGCCGCGGTCTCCTTGAGCGCCAGGTCGCCCGCGAGGTGCCCGTGCGTGTCGTTGAAGAGCTTGAACTGGTCGAGGTCGATCATCGCGACAGTCAGCGAGGTTCCTTCGGCACGTGCGTCCTCGGTCGCACGAGCCAGCTGGTGGTCCCAGCTGCGACGGTTGGGTAGGCCGGTCAGGCCGTCGGTTCGCGCCAGCACCGCAAGCTGCACCGACTGTGACTCGGAGTAGCGAAGCAGGTCGAGCAGCCGAACAAGGACGAGCGCCGAGCTCACCGCGCCGCCGATTGCGATGACCAGTGCGTCCTGGAGGGAGTCGGTGAGGACCAGGACGGCCAGCAGAGCCGGGGCAAGGAGTGAGGAACAGCCGAGCGTCATCACCCTGATCACGACCGGACGGGTGGTGGCGCGTGCCGTGGGCTCGCTCAGGGCGTCCCTCGACCGGTGCATGGCGGCGAAGCCGATCAGCAGGTACGTGAGGAGGTAGCACGCGTCGACCCAGGTGGGCAGTGTGCCGCCCCACGACACGACCAGGTTGTAGTAGACGTCCGTGCCGAGGAAGAGGACCAACCCGGCGGCGAGGCTGAGGAAGGACAGGTTGCGGGACGCCGGGCTTGTCACAAGTCGCAACAGCACCGCGAGGACGAAGACGTCTCCGATCGGGTACGCCGCTGCGAGCACCATGCTCAGGATCGACGCATCGCTCCACGAGAAGATCGGCAGGATGAAGAACATCGTCGTCGGCAGCGCAAACGCCGACGTCAGAATCGCCGCGTCGAGGAATGCCGCGCGGTCGCGGCCGACCTGGCGCCCCCGCACGAGCCAGCACAGCCCCACCACGATGGGCACGTAGCGAGACAGATAGCACGCGTCTGCCCACGACGGGTAGGGGCTGATGAGGAGCACGTAGTCGTACAAGACCCATAAGCCGTCGCCGACCAGGTAGAGAACCGAGCCCAGCGCCAACGCCACCCAGATCCGCCGGCGAGGGCGCCTTGTCGTCCATGCGCCCGCCACCGCCATACCCGTGCCGAATGCGGCCGTCGCCAGGTACCAGGCAGCGCCGATCACGTTGACAGGAGCGAACGCCACGTACCCCACGCAGCTGAGCACGCCCAACGCAAGCAGCGCCCGGGGCCATGCCCCCCCAGATGAGTCCATACTCATTTATCGGCTCGCAGAGGCCTCGTCTTGACCGGACGCGCCAGACGGCACCCGTCTGGACGGCCCAGGTGGCCCGATCGGGCTATACCTCACGCCAAGTGTCATAAAGGTTATCGGCGGTCAAACGAGCCGAATGAACCCTTTAGACCGATAAGGCCCGCGAGCAGCCACGAAATCAGGCAATCCGGGCGGCGGAACCACTGCGCACAATGCAGAAGACCACCCAACCGCGACACCCCAACAGGGAAAGAAGAGGAGGGGGTCGTCCTTCCGCGACCGTTCCTGAAATGCACCCCAATGCGCACCCGAGCGACGGACGCGCGAAACACGCTGGACAACCAGACGCGACCCGGGTCTACCCTTGGCTCATGCGCTCACGATCCAGCCCGTAAGTCCTACCGCGCGGCTTCTCGCTGCGCATCGTCGCCTATCTCGCCTCACGGGACCTGGTCCCGCTGTACAGCGTCTATGCCCTGCTGTTCGCCGACCACGGTGTCCCACTGGGCCAGATCTCCACGCTGTTCATCATCTGGTCGGTGACCTCGTTCGTCTTCGAGGTGCCGTCCGGCGCCTGGGCCGACACGGTCGACCGTCGCCACCTGTTGGTGCTTTCGGGCGTGGTCTATGCCGGCGCGTTCTCGTCGTGGATGCTCCTGCCGACGTTCGCTGGCTATGCCCTCGGCTTCGTGCTCTGGGGCCTGTCGGGGGCGATGATGTCCGGCACCTTCGAGGCCCTGTTGTACGACGAGCTGACCGACCGTGGTGTCGAGGAGCAGTACGCACGGTTGATCGGCTGGGCCCAGTCCACGGCGATGGTGGCCGTCCTCGTCGCGTCGGTCGCGGCGGCACCGCTCTTCGCGCTGGGAGGCTACTGGCCTGGTCGGCTGGTCCTCGGTCGCGCTCGCCGGGGTCCACACCGTGCTCGCAGCGACCCTGCCGGTGTCCATGAACGCAAGGCGTCCCAACACCGCGCACCACGTGTTCGAGGAGACCGAAAGGCTCACGGCCCGTTACCTCAGCATGCTCCGATCGGGACTGGGCGAAGCCTCGACGGCCGTCGACGTACGCCGGATCGTGGTCATCGGCGCGGTCCTGTTCGGGCTCAGCGCCTACGACGAGTACTTCCCCTTGGTGGCGCGCGACCACGACGTCTCGACGCAGACAGTTCCGATCCTGGTCGGCATCACCGTGGTGGGGGAGGTGATCGGCACCGCCCTGGCCGGGCGGACCGCGAAGATGTCGGCGCGCGCGATCGGCGCGGCGGTCATGCTCGGCGGCGTGCTGATCTCGGTGGGCGCCCTCGTCACCCCGTACGCCGGGTTCGTGGCGATCGGCGTCGGCTACGGGTTGCTGAGCAACACGATGATCGTCGCCGAGGCACGGCTTCAGCAGGCGATCGCCGGACCGGCGCGGGCGACCGTGACGTCGGTGCTCGGTTTCGCCTCGGAGGTCTTCGCTGTGGTGGTGTACGCGGCGTTCGCCGCTGCTTCAGGTGTCGTCTCCGTTCCGACGCTGGTTGCTCTGCTCGGGATCCCGATCCTCGGCATTGCCTGGTGCGTTGCGCGGTGGTTTCCCGCCGCCAGAGGCCCGCGAGGATTCTCCGGTTCCCAGATGCCGGAGATAATCTGAAAAGACCAGCCGCCGTACTTTTGTAAGGACTCCGCATGGACTACAAGGTCGCAGACCTGACCCTGGCCGACTTCGGGCGCACCGAGATCGAGCTTGCCGAGAACGAGATGCCCGGACTGATGGCGATGCGTGAGCGCTACGGCGACAGCAAGCCGCTCGCCGGCGCCCGGATCGCCGGGTCGCTGCACATGACGATCCAGACCGCCGTACTCATCGAGACGCTGGTCGACGCTCGGCGCCGAGGTGCGCTGGGCCTCCTGCAACATCTTCTCCACCCAGGACCACGCCGCCGCCGCTGTCGCGGTCGGACCCAACGGCACCGTCGAGGACCCGCAGGGTGTTCCGGTGTTCGCGTGGAAGGGCGAGTCGCTGGAGGAGTACTGGTGGTGCACCCAGCAGATCCTGATGTGGCCCGGCGGCAAGTTCGCCAACATGATCCTCGACGACGGCGGTGACGCCACCATGCTGGTCCACCTCGGTGTCGAGGCGGAGAAGACCGGCGTCGCGCCCGACCCGGCCACGGCCGGCAGCCACGAGCAGAAGATCGTGTTCGGGGTCCTCCAGAAGTCCCTCTCGGAGAGCGCGGACCGCTGGACCCAGATCGCGGGCGAGATCAAGGGCGTCACCGAGGAGACCACCACCGGCGTCCACCGTCTCTACGAGATGATGAAGGAAGGCTCGCTGCTCTTCCCGGCCATCAACGTCAACGACTCGGTCACCAAGTCCAAGTTCGACAACAAGTACGGCGTCCGCCACTCGCTGATCGACGGGATCAACCGGGCCACCGACGTCCTCATCGGCGGCAAGGTCGCCGTCGTCTGCGGCTACGGCGACGTCGGGAAGGGCTGCGCGGAGTCGCTTCGCGGCCAGGGCGCCCGCGTGATCGTCACCGAGATCGACCCGATCTGCGCGCTTCAGGCAGCGATGGACGGCTATCAGGTCGCCACGCTCGAGGACGTGCTTGCCGACAGCGGACATCATCATCACCTCGACCGGCAACAAGGACGTCGTGTCCGCCGAGCAGATGAGCCGGATGAAGCACCAGGCCATCGTGGGCAACATCGGCCACTTCGACAACGAGATCGACATGGCCGGCCTCGAGACGTGGCCGGGCATCGTGCGCAAGACCGTCAAGCCGCAGGTTGACCTGTTCACGTTCCCCGAGACGGAGGCCGGTGGCGGCCAGTCGGTGATCATCCTCTCCGAGGGTCGCCTGATGAACCTCGGAAACGCGACCGGTCACCCCAGCTTCGTGATGTCGAACTCCTTCACCAACCAGGTCCTCGCCCAGATCGAGCTGTTCACCAAGCTCGAGGAGTACCCCGTCGGCGTCTACGTGCTGCCCAAGCACCTCGACGAGGAGGTCGCGCGCCTCCACCTCGGCGCGCTGGGCGTGCGGCTGACGGAGCTCACGCCAGGGCAGGCGGAGTATCTTGGCGTTGCGGTCGAAGGTCCCTACAAGACTGAGCAGTACCGCTACTGAGGCACGAGGGGTCTGCATGGCGCAGTCGGAGTACGGCAGGGTGCTGGTCGTCGACGACGACGCCTCCCTCGCCGAAATGCTCACGATCGTCCTCCGTCAGGAGGGCTTCGACAGCCGGGTCTGTGCCCGCGGTGACCTGGCTCTGGCCGAGTTCCGCGACTACAAGCCCGATGTGCTCCTGCTCGACCTGATGCTGCCCGGCAAGGACGGCATCGACGTCTGCAAGGAGATCCGGGCCGAGTCCGGCGTACCCATCGTCATGCTGACCGCCAAGACCGACACGATCGACATTGTCGTCGGCCTCGAGTCCGGGGCCGACGACTACGTCGTCAAGCCGTTCAAGCCCAAGGAGCTCGTCGCCCGGATCCGGGCGCGGGTACGACGCTTCGACGGGGGCAGTCCGGAGTCCCTGACGATCGGCGACCTTGCGATCGACGTCGCGGGGCATTCGGTGACCCGGGACGGCACGCCGATCAGCCTGACCCCACTGGAGTTCGACCTGCTCGTCTGCCTGGCCCGCAAGCCTTGGCAGGTGTTCACCCGCGAGGTCCTTCTCGAACAGGTGTGGGGCTACCGGCATGCCGCCGACACCCGCCTGGTCAACGTGCACGTGCAACGACTTCGGTCCAAGGTCGAGCACGACCCGGAAAACCCGGAGATCGTGGTCACGGTCCGCGGGGTGGGTTACAAGGCCGGGACAGCTCCGGCTGGATGATGTCCCCGTAATGACTGGGTGGCGCACCTTCGGTGCCGTACGGCGGGCACTGACGTTCTGGCGCCGGTCCATCCAGGCGCGCGTGGTCTTGAGCACGCTGCTGCTCTCCGCCCTCGTGTTCGGAGCCGTGGCCTGGTTTCTCCTCCAGCAGACTCGTGACGGTCTCCTCGAGGGTCGGGTCAAAGTGGTGATCGCCCAGGCCAACAATGAGACTGCCGACGCCGAGAAGCGACTCGAAAGCGTGCCCGGCACCGACTCCGAACCGACTCGGCAGCGGACGCAGCTCGTGGAGCCGATCCTCGAGCGCGGCGACACGCGGGGATTCAGCGTCGTGATGACCGGCCCGGCGGGAGAGGACAACACCGGCCTGGCCGAGGGCGGCAACGACGCCTCGGCGAACCTGGACACGTCGAGCGTCCCGCGCAGCCTCGAGGACCACTTCGACGACGACGAGCGCACGGCATGGACCTACACCCGCATCAAGTACAACGACGGCAGCAACGACGTGCCGGGGGTCGTGGTGGGCTCCCGGATCCGCCTGCCGGCCGACGGCGCGACCTACACGATCTACTACCTGTTCCCGCTGGATCAGGAGGAACAGACCCTCGGGCTCGTCACCCGGGCGCTCCTGACCGCCGGCGTGCTGCTGCTGGTGCTGATGGCCGGCGTCACCTGGCTGGTCACCCAGCAGGTCGTCGCCCCGATCCGACTCGCCCGCCGGGTTGCCGAGCGGCTGGCGGCGGGCCAGCTCGAGGAGCGGCTCCGGGTGTCCGGCGACGACGACATCGCGCGTCTCGCGATCTCCTTCAACCAGATGGCCTCGAACCTGCAACGCCAGATCAAGCAGCTCGAGGAACTGAGCCGCGTCCAGCGCCGGTTCGTCTCGGACGTCTCCCACGAGCTCAGGACCCCGCTGACGACCGTCCGGATGGCGGGTGACGTGCTCCACGACGCGCGGGCCGAGTTCGACCCGGCGACCGCCCGGTCCGCGGAGCTGCTCCAGACCGAGCTGGACCGCTTCGAGGGCCTCCTCAGCGACCTGCTCGAGATCAGCCGGTTCGACGCCGGCGCCGCGGTGCTCGACGTCGACGACGTCAACCTCGTCGACGTGGCACACCGCGTCGTAGCACATGACCCAGGCGCTGGCCGACCAGCGCGGCACCCGGGTCGTGGTGAAGTCACCCAGGCGTCCGTGCCTCGCCGAGGCCGACGTACGACGGGTGGAGCGGATCGTGCGCAACCTGGTGACCAACGCGATCGACCACGCCGAGTCCGGCGACGTCGTCGTCCTCGTGGCCGGCGACGAGGAGTCGGCGGCCATCGCCGTGCGCGACTACGGCGTCGGCCTCGCGCCCGGGGAGTCCGCCATGGTCTTCAACCGCTTCTGGCGCGCCGATCCGGCGCGGGCCCGGACCACCGGTGGGACCGGGCTCGGCCTGTCCATCTCGCTGGAGGACACGCACCTCCACGGCGGCTGGCTGCAGGCATGGGGCCGACCCGGTCACGGCGCACAGTTCCGGCTGACCTTGCCCCGACGCGTGGGAGGGCCGTTGCGGCAGAGCCCGTTGCCGCTCGTTCCCGAGGATGCGGAAGGCCCGCCCGCGCCGACACCGATCGAGGGGCGCCTCGGATGACGCGCCGCTGGTCGATCTGGTCTGTCGTCGCCGCCGTGGTCCTGGCGGCACCTCTGGCGGCCGGGCTGACGGGCTGCGTGCGAGATCCCGGACGGCGGCACCGTCCACACCGCCGACAACGCGGGCGACGGTAGCGGCGCGTCGGAGGGCACGGTACGTGCCGCGCGGTCCGCTGGAGCACGAGTCGGGCCCGGACATCGTCACGCACTTCTTCGAGGCGATGACGGCCAGACCCATGTCGGCGACGGTCGCCCGCGAGTTCCTGACCAAGTCGGCGGCCGACGGTTGGAGTCCGGAGGACGGCTACCTCGTCTACGAGTCCAAGACGTCACCCGAAGGCAACATCGACCTCAAGGTCACGCTGAGCGGGGTGAAGATGTTCGACTCCCGCGGCCGGTGGATCGGGACACCGCCGGGCGGGACCCGGGACCTGAGCTTCGCCATGGAGCCGCTGAGTGGCGAGTGGCGAATCGCGTCTGCGCCCGACGCCCTGATGGTCCCGGCCAACTGGTTCGCACCCAGACCCGGCCGATGTCGATCTACTACTTCGACCCTGGCGGCAAGGTGCTGGTTCCCGAGCCGGTGTTCGTCCCGCAAGGCGATCAGATGGCCACGTTGCTCATCCAGGCCCTGCTCGAAGGCCCTCCCGACCGGAGGGTCGAACGGACGTTCGTGCCCGACGGCACGACCCTGAACCTGTCGGTCACCGTGAGTCCCGGATGGCGTCGCCGAGATCCCGCTGGCCGGAGAGCTGTCCGAGCTGCCGCTGGAGACCCTGGAGAAGATGGAGGTGCAGTTCGCGTGGGCACTGCGCCAGGTGCCGTCCATCTCGGAGATCCGGATCACGGTCGACGGCCAGCCGTTGCCGCTGCCGGGTGGCACCAACGAGTTCAGTGTCGACACCGGAGCCAACTACGACCCTGCGGGGACCTATGCCCTCGGAGAGATGTACGGGCTGAGCGGCGGCCTCGCCGTGCGGGTGCTCGACGGTGAGGCGCAGAGCCGGCTCGCCGGACCGTTCGGTCAACGGCCGTACGGGTTGCGAGACGTCTCGGTGGACCTCGATGCGAGCCAGATCGCCGGCGTCACCAGCGACGGGCAACGGGTCATCCTCTCCAGCGTCACCGGGGCAGACGGGCTCCGCGCCGCGAACGGTCCTCAGCGAGGGCGTGGACATCCTGCATCCCGCCTGGGACAAGTCGCACCGGATGTGGGTGGTGGACCGCCGGCCGGATGGCGCCATCGTCTCGGTGGTGGTCAGAGCGGCCGGATCGCCGCAGTGGACGTCCCCGGAATCACCGGAAAGGACGTCATCGACTTCCTGGTGTCGCGCGACGGAACCCGAATCGTGGCGGCGATCCGGGGCAGAGGGAGCGACCGGATCGTGATGGCGCGGACGTTCGCGGCCGGGCCGCGTTCGACGCTTGCACGCGACCGGCGCCCGCACGATCGTCCGGGGCGACGGCGAGCAGCTGCGGATCCGCGACATCGGCTGGCGTACGCCGACCGAGATCTACTACCTCAAGGCCCTGGCCGGCCGGCAGTGCCGAGCTGCGCAGCGCCATCGTCGACGGCTCGCCCACCCAGTTCGACCCGGACGCTGCCTCCGGCAACTTCGGCGATCTCGGGTCGAAGGTGATCAGCTCGCCCCGGCCGGAGGAGTAGCACCCTACCTCCACGAATCCGGCCGGAGACTTCGAGCCGATCGTCGATGGCAGCCCGCCGCTCGACGGCGGACGTGTCGGTCCTGCACTACGTGGGCTGATCTCCACAGGCCGGATCGCTCGCCCTTGCGTCGCTGCCGCCCCACCCGATGCCATGAGGGCATGTACGACGCGTTCAGCGACCTGGTCACCGGCAGCACCTGTCTGGGTTGCCGGCGAGGAGGCCGGCTGCTCTGCCCCGACTGCCTGTCCGGGCTGCCGGCGGCGGCGCAACCGTCCTGGCCGACTCCCTGTCCCGCGGGGCTCGTGACGCCGTGGGCCAGCGGTGACTACGAAGGACTCGTACGCGAGCTGGTCCTGGGACACAAGGAGCATGGGCTGCTCTCGCTGGCTGCGCCATTGGGGCTGCTGCTGGCGCAGGCGGTTGCCGCGGCGCTGCCCGACCGGGCGACGGTGGTCCTGGTGCCGGTGCCCTCGCGCCGGACGAGCGTGCGGGCCCGCGGTCACGACCCGACGTACAACATGACCCGTGCCGCGGCCCGGCACCTGCGCGCCGTCGGGTACGACGCCGTACCCCATCGGATGCTGTCCATCCGCGGCGTCGTCCTGGACCAGGCCGGCCTCACCTCCGAGCAACGCGCCGACAACCTGGCCGGCTCCTTCTGGTGCCCGACGGCGGCCGTCGCGGCCCTGGCGCGGCGCCGGCAACGGGCCCGGACGGTGATCTGTGACGACGTGCTGACGACCGGTGCCACGGCCAGGGAAGCGCAGCGCGCGCTCGAGTCCGTCGGGATCAGATCGGACGCGATTGCGGTGGTCGCCGCCACCCGCAAACGGATGCCCGAAATGACACCCACCGGACACCCGGCCCTCATGGGACGGCAGGCCCTTCGCTGGTCATGCGCCGAACGACCGACTAACGTCTTTGTATGGAGTCCGTCCGGGTCCGTGGTTGCGCCGGCGAGGTACCCGCCGCGAGGTGGGTACAACTCCGGCAAGCCGATGCCAGTCGCAGGCGAAACGGTCCACGTAAGGCTCGTCCGTCCCGGCCTCACGGCCGAGTGGGGCAGCCGATCACGGTGCGGCTTAGTGGTAAGTCCTGCCTCGTCCCGCCGTCAGATACGGCGTGGTCCCCGAGGAGGTCGCGAAGCGATCGTCTCGAAGGGCTTTCGGGAGAAGGCCGATAGTGGCAGAAGCTGCGAAAGCCTCAGCAGGCGATTGTGGGGTCGAAGACCAGGTCGGCCGGACGGACTCCTACCGACACATCGATGAGTACGGGAGGTAGTCCATGGATGTTGTGGTCAACGGCCGCCATTGCGAACTGTCTGAGCGGTTCCGAAGCCATGTCGAGGAGAAGCTCACTCGACTCGAGAAGCACGATCACCGGATCATCCGGGTGCAGGTCGAGGTGGAGCAGGAACGCAATCCTCGCCAGCACGACCGGTCCTTCCGGGTCGAGCTGACCGCGTTCTCCAAGGGCCCGGTGATCCGGGCCGAGGCTGCCGCCGAGGACAAGATGGGGGCGCTTGACCTGGCCCTGGACAAGATGGCCGCACAGATGCGCCGCGCGGCGGACCGTCGCCGGGTGCACCACGGACGACACACTCCGGTCTCGGTCGGTGAAGCGCTGGCCGGGATGCCGCCGAGTGGCCAGATCAGCAAGGTATCCGACGACGAGGTCATCGAACGGCAGATCGGGCCGATCGCCATCACCGGTGACGGGCCGTTGGTGGTGCGCGAGAAGACCCACCCGGCAGCGCCCATGACGCTCGACCAGGCGCTCTACGAGATGGAGCTGGTGGGCCATGACTTCTACCTGTTCGTGGACAAGGAGAGCGAAAGGCCAGCGGTTGTCTACCGGCGACGCGGCTACGACTACGGCGTGATCTCCCTGGATCTGAAGGCCTGAGATCGCAGAATCCGAACCTCGGGGTGGCCCCTTTGGGCCACCCCGTTGCCGCGTTCAATCGCCCGAACGGGCCATTTTTTGTGTGGTTCATGCCATGATTCCCGTGTGACTGATTCACGCAGCGCAGACTCCGAGCCGATTCGCGTGCTCGTGGTCGACGACCAGGAGCTGTTTCGGCGCGGCATGGTCATGCTGCTCGGCGTCGAGAAGGGCATCGAGGTTGTCGGCGAGGCCGGCGACGGCGTCGAGGGCACCACGATCGCGGCCAGCTCCGCGCCCGACGTCGTACTTCTCGACGTGCGGATGCCCAAGCGCTCCGGCATCGAGGCCTGTGTCGCCATCAAGGAAGTCGTGCCGTCGGCCAAGATCATCATGCTGACCGTCAGCGACGAGGAGGCGGACCTCTACGAGGCCGTCAAGAGCGGGGCCTCCGGCTATCTGCTCAAGGACTCCTCCATCGAAGAGGTCGCCCAGGCAGTCCGGGTGGTGGCCGACGGCCAGTCCCTGATCAGCCCGTCGATGGCCGTGAAGCTGATCGACGAGTTCAAGCAGATGTCGCGTCCCGAGCGGGACCAGGTGCCGGGGCTGCGGCTGACCGACCGCGAGCTCGAGGTGCTTCGACTGGTGGCGAAGGGGCTCAACAACCGCGAGATCGCCAAGCAGCTGTTCATCTCCGAGAACACCGTGAAGAACCACGTGCGCAACATCCTGGAGAAGCTCCAGCTCCACTCCCGCATGGAAGCCGTCATGTACGCCGTGCGAGAGAAGCTGCTCGACATCCCGTGACACCCGCTCCAACCAAGGCCAGCGTGCCCACACGAGCTGCCTACCAGACTGCAGAGCCTGTCGCTGGCCCAGGCCCGGCGGATCGCCCTGGCCGCCCAGGGTTTTCGCGATCCCCGGCACACGGTGCCCACCATGCGCACCTTCTCGAGGACACTGGCGCGCACCGGCGTACTCCAGGTCGACTCGGTCAACGTGCTCCAGCGCGCGCACTACATGCCGCTGTTCTCGCGGATGGGTCCCTACGACATCGAGCTGTTGCACCGTGCCTCGGAACAGCGACCGCGGCGGATCATCGAGTACTGGGCGCACGTCCAGGCCTTCATGCCGGTCGACCTGTGGCCGGTGATGCACCACCGGATGGCCTCCTACCGCGCCGCAGCGCGGCAAGTGGAAGGTGATGGAGGCAGATCCCAAGCTCGAGGCCTCGGTGCTGGCCGAGGTCCGCGAGCCGGGGTCCGAGCACCGCCCGCGACCTGGACGACGGACTGCCGCGGGTCAAGGAGAACTGGGGCTGGAACTGGTCGGACACCCGCAAGGTGCTCGACTTCCTCTTCATGACCGGCGACCTCGCGATCGCCGGACGCAACCAGCAGTTCGAGGTCCTCTACGACCTGCCCGAGAAGGTCCTGCCGCCGCACGTGCTCGCGCTGCCGACCCCGAGCCGAGGCCGAGGCCGACGTCGAGCTGGTCCGTCGGGCGGCGAAGTCCCACGGGATCGCCACCCTCGCCGGGCTCCGCGACTACTACCGAATGCCCGCCGCGGCAGTGAAGCCCGCGGTCGACGTGCTCGTCGAGTCCGGCGAGCTGCTCCCGGTGGCCGTCGAGGGCTGGGACAAGCCGACCTACCTGCACCGCGACGCGACCATGCCCCGCCGCGTGGATGCGCGCGCCGTACTCAGCCCGTTCGATCCGGTCGTGTGGGAGCGAGCCAGGGCCGAAGCCCTGTTCGACTTCCACTACCGGATCGAGATCTACGTCCCTGCGGACAAGAGGGTCTACGGCTACTACGTGCTGCCCTTCCTGCTCGGAGACCGGATCGTCGGCCGGGTCGACCTGAAGGCCGACCGCAAGAGCGGCGTCCTGCTGGTCAAGGCTGCGTACGCCGAGCCCGAGGCGCCGCCGGAGACGGCCTACGAGCTGGCCGAGGAGCTTCGTGCGCTGGCCGGCTGGCTCGGTCTGGAGGACATCCGCGCCGAGCCCAAGGGCGACCTGGCGCCGGCGCTGAGCGTCGAGCTCAGCCGCGGCTGACCGCGCGCATGGGAGCCGACTTACTGGGGTAGCCAAGGGGAATGGGCCGGGGGATGCTGCGATGCATGACCCCCGTACCCGGCGTGGACCGCCGATCTGTCATCAAGGGTGCCGCTGTCGCCACAGCCGCGCTCGCAGTCCCGCTTCGTGCCTTCGATGAGGCAGCCGCCGCAGCGCCGGCTCACCGGGGCATCTTCGGGTACGGCGTCGCCAGCGGTGACCCGACCGCCGACGCCGTCATCATCTGGACCCGGGCGACACCACCGGCGCACAGGGGAGAGCCGGTCGCGACCCCCGGCAGCGGCCGCGGCCGGCCGCTCAGGGTGAAGTGGGAGGTCAGCCTTGACCGGCACTTCAGGTATGTCGTGCGCAGGGGTCACGTGCACACCAGCCCGGACAGCGACCACACGGTCAAGATCGACGTCCAGGGTCTCCGCCCGTACCGGAACTACTGGTACCGATTCATCGCCAAGGGCGAGCACAGCCCGGTCGGTCGCACCCAGACCGCCGGAGACGAGCCCGGGCAGGACCCACGCGCTGCGGTTCGCCCTCGCCTCGTGCAGCAACTACACCGGTGGCTGGTTCACCGCCTACCGCGCGATCGCGCGACGCAACGACCTTGACTTCGTCCTGCACGTGGGCGACTACATCTACGAGTACGGCAACGGTGCGGACCGCTACGGTCCACCGGAGCTGGTGGGCGTCCGCGACGGTCAGCCCGCGACCGAGACGATCGACCTCGAGGGCTACCGGCTGCGGCACGCCCTGCACAAGGCCGACCGCGACCTCCAGGCCGCGCACCGCAAGCACCCGTGGATCACGATCTTCGACGACCACGAGGTGGCCAACAACGCCTGGGCCCAGGGCGCCGAGAACCACGACGCCGGTGAGGGGGACTACCTGGCGCGTCGCGCGGACGCCATGAAGGCCTACCTCGAGTGGATGCCGTTCCGACTCCCCGACCAGCAGCTGCCCCACCAGGGCACCCAGTTCTTCAGGCAGTTCACGTTCGGAGACCTCGGTGACCTCTCGATCCTCGAGACCCGGCAGAACCGGAGCGAGCAGGTCGCTCCTCCCGGCGGGCGCCAACGTCACCGGCTTCGTCCCCCGCGGGATCCCGGAGATGGACGCGGCTGTGGCCAACCCGGCCCGGCACCTGCCCGAGCCGGAGCAGCTGCAGTGGGTCAAGGACACCGTTGCCTCGACCGGACGCCAATGGCACCTGCTCGGCAACCAGGTCATGGTCGTCCCGTTCCTGATCCCTGGCGCCGTCTTCGGGTCTCCCCTGAACCTGATCAACGGTGACGCCTGGGACGGGTACGGCGCCGACCAGAAGTCGCTCCTGGACCACCTGGCCGCTCAACCCGCCGAGGCCGGCGACACGGTCGTCCTGACCGGGGACATCCACTCCTCGTGGGCCGCGGACATCCCCTCGGACCAGTTCGCGTCGAGCGACTACGAGTCCGTGGGCGTCGAGTTCGTCACCCCCTCGGTCACCAGCGACGGCTTCTACGAGCTCTCGGCGGACGTCGTACCGCCCGGGACCCCGCCGGAGGCACGGGTCGCACTCGTCGGCCAGGTCGTCGACCAGATCAAGACCCTGAACCCGTGGACCAAGTACCTCGACGGCATCGGCCACGGGTTCCTCGTGGTCGACGTGACCCCGGACCGAGTCCAGGCCGACTACTTCCACACGGCGACGCCCAGCAGCGCGGTGCCCGAGCCGAGGATCCAGCGCCACGTCCTGCCGACGTACAAGCTGAGCATGCAGACAATCGCGGGCAGCCGTGCGGTCACGCCGGGCCTGGCGCCGATCGGCGGGCGTTCGGACCGGCCCCGCCGCCCGGGCGGACACCACCCACCCACCAGCTAGGCACCAGACCTTGGATCGTGGCTCTGGCTTTCCAGGCTAGGTAGAGTGGCTCGCGCAACACTGCGCGCCCCAAAACCCCCAGGAGTTCATCACCGTGCCTGCCATCCTCGACAAGCTCCTCCGCATCGGCGAAGGAAAGATCCTCCGCGAACTCGAGGCGATCTCCAAGGCTGTGGCCGCCATCGAGGACGACTTCGCCAAGATGAGCGACAGCGAGCTCCAGGCGATGACGCCGGAGTTCAAGGAGCGACTCGCCAACGGAGAGTCGCTCGACGA
The DNA here is from genome assembly GCA_963719255.1 of uncultured Actinomycetota bacterium. GTDB lineage: Bacteria > Actinomycetota > Actinomycetes > Propionibacteriales > Nocardioidaceae > Nocardioides. The sequence continues at coordinate 27,059 of CAVRBN010000050.1, forward strand.
CATCATGCCCGAGGCCTTCGCCGTGGTCCGTGAGGCCGCCAAACGGGTGGTCGGCATGCGGCACTTCGACGTCCAGGTCATGGGTGGAGCAGCGCTGCACCTCGGCAACATCGCGGAGATGAAGACCGGTGAGGGCAAGACCCTCGTTGCGACGATGCCGTCGTACCTCAACGCGCTGAGCGGCAAGGGCGTGCACGTCGTCACGGTCAACGACTACCTCGCCAAGTACCACGCGGAGTGGATGGGGCGCATCTACCACTTCCTGGGACTCACCACCGGCGTCATCCTGCCGGCGATGCTGCCGGCCGAACGCCGCGTCGCCTACGCCTGCGACATCACCTACGGGACCAACAACGAGCTCGGGTTCGACTACCTGCGCGACAACATGGCCAACTCCATCGAGGACTGCGTCCAGCGAGGGCACAACTACGCCATCGTCGACGAGGTCGACTCGATCCTGATCGACGAGGCCCGCACCCCGTTGATCATCTCGGGCCCCACCCAGGACGAGGTCCGGTGGTACGACGAGTTCGCGAAGATCGCCCGCAGCATGGTCAAGGACGTCGACTACGAGACCGACGAGAAGAAGCGCACGATCTCGGTCCTGGAGCCCGGCATCACCAAGGTCGAGGACCACCTCGGCATCGACAACCTCTACGACTCGGTCAACACCCCGTTGATCTCGTTCATGAACAACTCGATCAAGGCCAAGGAGCTCTTCCGGCACGACAAGGAGTACGTCGTGATGAACGGCGAGGTCCTGATCGTCGACGAGCACACGGGTCGGATGCTTGCCGGTCGTCGCTACAACGAGGGCCTGCACCAGGCGATCGAGGCCAAGGAGGGCGTGGAGGTTCGTGAGGAGTACCAGACCCTCGCGACCATCACCCTGCAGAACTACTTCCGGCTCTACAAGAAGCTGTCCGGCATGACCGGTACGGCGATGACCGAGGCCTCCGAGTTCGACAAGATCTACCGGCTCGGCGTCGTACCCATCCCGACGAACAAGCCCATGATCCGGATCGACCAGGGCGACCTCGTCTACCGCACCGAGGACGCCAAGTACGCCGCAGTCGTCGACGACATCGCCGAACGTCACGAGAAGGGCCAGCCGGTGCTCGTCGGCACCGTCTCGGTCGAGAAGTCCGAGCACCTCTCCGCCCTGATGAAGAAGAAGGGCATCCCGCACTCCGTCCTGAACGCCAAGGTGCACGCGGACGAGGCCAAGATCGTCGCGATGGCCGGACACAAGGGCACGGTCACGGTGGCCACCAACATGGCCGGCCGAGGCACCGACATCATGCTCGGCGGATCGGTGGAGTTCCTGGCCGACCAGGAGCTGCGAAAGCAGGGGCTGGACCCGGTCGGCGAGACCAGCGACGAATACGAGGCCGCCTGGCCAGCCATGGTGGAGCGGATCAAGGCCCAGGTCGCCAACGAGCACGACGAGGTCAAGGACGGCGGGCGGTCTCTACGTCGTCGGCACCGAACGGCACGAGTCGCGACGCATCGACAACCAGCTGCGCGGTCGGTCCGGCCGTCAGGGCGACCCCGGCGAGTCCCGGTTCTACCTGTCGCTCCAGGACGAGCTCATGCAGCGGTTCAAGTCCGACTGGGTCGACCGGGTGCTCACGATGCTCAAGGTCCCCGACGAGGTCCCGATCGAGAACAAGCGAGTCACTGGCGCCATCGCCAACGCCCAGGGCCAGGTGGAGTCGCAGAACTTCGAGTCCCGCAAGAACGTGCTCAAGTACGACGACGTCATGAACCGTCAGCGCGAGGTGATCTACGGCGAGCGTCGCGAGGTCCTCGAGGGCGCCGACCTGCACGGACAGGTCCGCGGGTTCATCGAGGACGTCATCGAGGGGTACGTCGCCGGGGCCACCGAGGAGTTCGCGGAGGAGTGGGACCTCGAGGCGCTGTGGGTCGGCCTCAAGCAGCTCTACCCGGTCTCACTCGACTACAAGGTCCTCGAGAAGGAGGCCGGCGGCCGGGCGAACCTCAACCGGGACGATCTCATCGAGCTCCTGCGCAAGGACGCGCTCGACGCGTACGACCAGCGCGAGGCCACGCTCGGGGAAGCGAACACGCGCGACCTCGAGCGCAACGTGCTGCTCGCCGTACTCGACCGCAAGTGGCGCGAGCACCTCTACGAGATGGACTACCTGCGCGAAGGCATCTACCTGCGGGCCTACAGCCAGCGCGACCCCCTGGTCGAGTACCAGCGCGAGGGCTTCGACATGTTCGCCGCGATGATGGACGGCATCAAGGAGGAAGCTGTCGGCTTCCTGTTCAACGCCGAGATCCAGTTCGAGCAGGCTCCCGCCGAGGGGGTCGAGGTCGACGCGTCGTCGCTGACCCTGCCCGATCTCGAGCCCGACGCCAAGCGCGCTGTCGAGCCGATGGCGCGCAACCTCCCGTCGGCGCCGCAGCCGGTCGAGGCGCCGGCCATGCTGGTCAAGGGCCTCACCAAGCCCAAGGCTCCGACGAACCTGTCCTACTCCGCGCCCAGCGAGGACGGCCAGGTCGAGGTGAAGGGCAAGACGGTCACCACCGCCGACGACGAGTTCGCGGGCGTTGGCCGCAATGCCGAATGTCCCTGTGGCTCGGGCAAGAAGTTCAAGAAGTGCCACGGCGCACCCGGCGGACCGACCGGCCTCACCGCGCGAGTCAACGGCTGACACGTCGGTGGTGACGCACCTGAGACCACAGTCGAGTCGGTGGTGAGCTCGT
>CAVRBN010000051.1:0-101547 GCA_963719255.1 uncultured Actinomycetota bacterium
AGCACGATGTCGGGCTGCAGGGTCAACGCGGCACTCACCGCGTCGACGCCGTTCGTCGCGGTTCCGACCACCTCGCTGGTGGTGGACGCGGCCAGTAGGGCCCTCAGGCCGGTCCGGAACTCCTCGTGGTCGTCGACCACGAGGATGCGCAGCCTGTCCATGGTCTACCTCCGGCTTTCGTCGATCGGTACGAGCGGTAGCCGCACCAGGACCCGAGTGCCGTGGCCCGCGGCCGAAGTCAACTCGAAGGTGCCGCCGAGCTCCTCTGCGCGTTCCCGCATGGAGCCGATGCCTACACCCAGACGGTTTGCGGCGGGTAGGCCGGCGCCCGCGTCGCGCACCTCGATGTCGAGTGCGTCCGGACTCCGTCGCAGCTCGACCTCGCAGGTGGGTGCCTTGCTGTGTTGGAGCGCGTTGTTCACCGCCTCGATCACGATGCGGTACGCCGCAACCTCGACGGCGGCAGGGAGGGGCTCCATGTCGTCCCAACCCCGGATCGTCCACACCATCGCGTCGTCTGCTGCGCGGGCGGCGAGATTGTGCTCCTCGGTGCGCTGCCTCAGCGCCGAGACGAGGCCGAACTGGTCGAGAGCCGGCGGTCGCAGCCCGTCGACCAGCCGCCGGATCTCGCCTATGTCCGATCGGGTCTGCTCGGTCAGCTGGCCGACGAGCTGAGCCGCACCACGCGGGTCCTCGTCGATGAGGTCGTGGGCCACCTCGAGCTTCATCACCATGGTGGCCAAGGAGGGCCCCAACCCGTCGTGAAGGTCACGGCGTACTCGGCGGCGCTCCTCCTCGCGCGCCGCGATGAGCTGTTCTCGAGAGCGTTGCAGCTCACGGTTGATTGCCACGGCCTGGACGAGCGCGCCGACCTGGCTGCCGACGTCCTCGAGCAGGCGACGGTCGCGGGGTCCGAAGGGCTGGCGATCGGGTTCCACTTCTAGCTGGAGCTGGCCCACGGGCCACTCCGGCCACCTGAAGCTCGACGGACGTCGGCTCCCCGCGCGCCTCCCCGATGGAGGCTGAGACCGGGTCATCCGGGGAGTGCCCGTGAAATCTCGACGGAGGCGTAAGACAGGCGCAGGCTGCGGCACAGCACTGACAGCATCTCGGCAAGCGCGTCGTCGGGAGTCGTCCTGGGCTCCAACTGCCGCAACTGAGAGACGACTCGATAGGGGAACTCGCGGTCGCCGTACACCACCCCGCTGACGAATCTGCGCAGCCCGAAGGCAAGAGGAAGCAGGAGGAGAGCGACCACGCCGCCGACGAGCATGGACTCGACCGAGGTCTCCGTGGCCAGGTTGACCGCTCCTACCGCTCCCAGGAAGACCGCCCCGACGCAGGTGACGACCAGGAGCTGCACGAGTGATCGGCGCAGGACTGCATCGATTTCGGCGAGCCGGAAGCGCAGCATCGCCGTGACCAGACATGCCAGCACCGTGGGTGTCAGCAGCAGAGCCAGCACGAACCAAGGCACAAGGGGTCGGCCGGTCAGGCGTTCGGGAAGGTCGCCCAGCAGCACCCGGATCGAGACGGCGGTGGCGACACCGGAGCACGAGCCGAATGGCGACCCTGTCCTCCCGCCCAGGCGCCCGCGCATAGCCCTCGGCGAGCGCGAGAATCACGAGGGGCACGGTGACGAGGAACGCCGGAGCCGCAATCGTGATGAGTGACTGGAGGCGCGCAAGTTCCGACTGGACACCTTGGGTAGCGACGAGTGCCCACGTGGCGTAGCCGAGGCTGGGGACGGCGAGGAAGACGAGGCTCGCTGCCGGATGACGCCGGATCCAGGGCCGGGTCCACGGGAAAGTCAGGGCCATCACAAGCAGAAAGCCCATTCCCAGGGAGAACAGCACCTCGCCGCCCACGTGGGGCCACGCTCCGCGCGCGCCGGCCAAGTCGATCACGCTGAGCCCGAACGGGTACGCGGTCAGTCCGGCAGGCAACGTCATACCGACGCCAAGTAGGGCCAGACGGCCGGATCCCTTGGCCGGAACCAGAACACCAGCGATCCGCACAGCAGCACGCCCATCGCGACGACCACCGCTGCGACATTGTCGGCCAGCGCAGCCGCGAACGGGTACGCCGCCAGCGTGACGTCGACCTCCATGATCCGGTCCAGGCCCTCGGCGGGGCGCCGAATCCGGTAGGTCACGACCTCACCAGCTTCCCGGTCGACCGCCCCAGCTGCCGCCACCCAGTCGGCCATGCTCCGGCCGTCGACGGTCAGGATCAGATCGTCCGCCCGCAACGGGGTCTCGCCGTATGTCCGGAGCACGGTGACGGAGTCGTCCCACGGGGACGCGCCGAAGGACGCCGTCGGCGTCGAGATGGTTGTCCCGTCGGACGGCCCGGCAAGGAGGGCGACTGCGATCCAGGAGACCGGGGTCACCCAAGCCACGAGGATCACGGCCAGCCTGCGAGTGCGGAACATCTTCCGTCCATAGTCCAGCGAACCCGGCGGCTTGGGAATGTCCGAATCGTCGGGGATCGGAGTCTCGGCGTCAAGGTGGTGCGACGTCGGGTCAGTCACTCGTCAGGTTCGACCAACAAGGACGGTCAGAACAGCTGCGGCACGAACGTCTGCTCGTGGATCGGCGGCCGTACGTAGGGTTCCTCCCGCATGCTCGGCAGCTTGACTTCGTCGGGCGCGACGTCGACGTAGTCGAACTGGCTGAGCAGGTGGTTGATGCAGTTGAGGCGGGCGGCCTTCTTGTCGTCGGACGGCACGACGTACCACGGTGCCTGCTTGATGTCGGTGTACTGGAACGTGGTGTCCTTGGCCATCGAGTAGCGCACGTAGAGCTCGTGCTCCGCGAGATCCATGTCGGAGAGCTTCCACCGCTTCAGCGGTTCGGCGTTGCGGGCCTCGAACCGCTTGCGCTGCTCGTCGAAGGAGACCGAGAACCAGTACTTGATGACCTTGATGCCCGGAGCGCACCAGCATCCGCTCGAACTCTGGGCAGCTGCGCAGGAACTCCTGGTGCTCCTCCTCGCTGCAGTAGCCCATCACCCACTCGACGTTGGAGCGGTTGTACCAGCTGCGGTCGAACATCACCATCTCGCCTGCGGCGGGCAGGTGCTCGACGTACCGCTGGAAGTACCACTGGGTTCGCTGCCGCTCGGTCGGCTTGGGCAGGGCAACGACCCTGACCGTGCGGGGGCTGGTGCGCTCGGTGATCCGCTTGATCACACCGCCCTTGCCGGCCGACCCACGGCCTTCGAAGATCACCAGCACGCGGAGGCCCTGCGACTGGATCCAGTACTGCAGGAGTACGAGCTGTTCCTGCAGCCGGGCCATCTCGGTGTCGTACGCCGCGGTCTTCAGCTTGCCCTTCTTGGAGTAGTTGTCGGGGTTCACCTCGCCCGGGTCTGGTGCGGACGTCGTCGGCCCCTTCCGGCGGTGCCACCGCGTTGCGCATGGTGTTCTCCTCTAGTCGCCTGTCCCGATCCTGACGACCGTGCTCTACCGGGTCGGCGCTGGCAAGACCCGACGGGTGACTGGGCGCGGCGAGCAGGTATCTGGGACGGCACTCGGGGATCCTCAATCTCGTTGACACCCACGTCGACGGCGAGGACCGTGGATAGACGGGATGTCGGTAGAAGGAGCCATGGCCAGGGACTCGGAGCGCCTTGATCGTCGCGACCTACGCGTACGACGATCCCGGTCTCACGCGCCTGCGGGCCCCCGGCAGGGATGCGGATGCCCTCGCGGAAGTGCTCGCTGATCCCGACATCGGCGGGTTCGAGGTCGAGACCGTCGTCAACCAGCCGTGGCATCAGGTCAGCCTGGCCGTCGCTCGCTTCTTCCAGAAGCGCAAGCCGGACGACCTGCTGCTGCTGCACTTCTCCTGTCACGGAGTGAAGGACGACAGCGGCGAACTGTACTTTGCGGCGAAGGACACCCAGCTCGACCTGCTCGAGGCGAGCGCCGTGCCCTCGACGTTCGTGAACAAGACGATGGACCGCTCGCGGGCCGGCCGGATCCTGCTGCTGCTCGACTGCTGCTACTCAGGCGCGTTCGCGCGCGGCCTCACCGCCAAGGGCACCGACGCCGTCGACATCAAGGAGCGGCTCGGCGGGCGCGGCCGGGCCGTCATCACGGCATCCTCCGCGCTTCAGTACGCGTTCGAGGGCGACGTCCTCGACAGCTCGACGGAGGCGCCGAGCCCGTCGGTGTTCACCAGTGCCCTGGTCCGCGGGCTGCAGACCGGCGAGGCCGACCGCGACCTGGACGGTTGGGTGTCGTTGGACGAGCTCTACGCATACGTCCATGACGAGGTCACCCGGGTGACTCCCGACCAGACCCCGAAGAAGTGGGAGTTCGAGATCGAGGGCGACGTCCACGTCGCCCGGCGTGGCGCACCGGTGACGACGCCGAGCCCGCTTCCGGCACCGATCCTGGAATCGATGGGCAGTCTGCTCAACTGGGAGCGGGAGTCGGCGGTCCAGCCCCTGCGGATGCTGCTCAACGGCGACCATCCGGGACGTGCGCTGGCTGCCCGGCTGGCGCTCGAGGAGATGGCGGCGCACGACGACAGCGACCGGGTGAAGGCCGCTGCTCGCGCGGTGCTGGGTGGGGTCGTGGTGCCGGCGCCTCGATCGGAAATTGTCCTGCCCGATACCCGGACCAAGACCGTGACTGAGCCCGACTCGAGCCCGAGGCCAGAGACTCGAGCCGAGGTCGAGATCGAGCCAACGAGCCGGACGTCGAGCCGGAACTGGAGACCCAGCCGGTGCCGGAGACCGAGGTCCAGCCCGAGGCGAAGGCTGAGCCCGAGCCCGAGCCCGAGATCGAGCCCGCGGCCAGAAGTCGCAGCCCGAGCAGCCTCCGCCTCCGGTCGTGGATCCCGGACCCGGGCCTCCGCCCGAGCCCGGCCCGACAAGACCGGCCCGACCCCGAACTGGCGACTGCTGGGCGTGGTGGCGGCGTGCGTCGTTGTCGCAGTAGTGCTTGTGATCGTGGTGATCCAGCTGAACTCGGGCGACGAACGGGGGCGGGGGCGACAGCGGTGACGGGGCGTCGGAGCCGACGCTGCCGGAAACGGTGGCGTTGCTGACCCGCGTGAACGACGACGGGAACCGCCAGCTCATCGCTGTCGACACTGACTCGGGAGAGGTCCGAGGTCGTGGTCGACGACCCGGCGTACGAGCTGCCGACGATCTCGCCCGATCGGAAGTGGATGGTCTATCTGGAGGGGGACGGGGACGGCCGGGTGCCGCGACTCGCGCGCGTGGACGGAAGCGAGTCCCAGCCGCTGCTGGACGACCAGATGACGCAGGAGTGCCCGTTCACGAGCCGGCCGGCCTGGAGTCCGGATGGCTCGAAGCTGGCATTCGTGTGTCTGAGCGCGGACCAGTCTCGCACCGGACTGTGGGTCGTCAACCGGGACGGCTCCAAGGTCGCGAGCTCCTGGACTCGGGCGCGCCGATGCAGGGGCCGACCTGGGGAGACGACGGCCGCATCTACTACGTCGCCGCAGGTGAGTCCGAGGGCGATCCCTCCAAGATCTGGGCGGTGCCAGAGAACGGCGAGGGGAACCGACCCCGATCACCGATACGAGGACGGCTGGGACAGCCACGTCGACTGGTCCGACGGCGGTGTGTTCTTCCTGCGGTCGTCTTCTGAGAATGCGCCGGGCGACACCATGTTCGTCACCCCCGACGGCTTCAGCAAGGCCTTCTCCGACACTGGCAACCTCGAGTCTCCGGCCGACTCGCCCGACGGCACGGCGGCGGTCTGGCTCGAAGCCTCCCCCGACGACGCGAGCTCAGCACGCTGTGGGTCCTGCGCGACGGCGAGGACGAGCCGACAGAACTCCTCACGGGCGACCTCGGCCCGCCCGCGTGGGGTAGTCGCTGAGCTCAGGATTCGGCCGGGGTGGCCGCCTGGGTGATGAATGCCTCGACCAGCGCGGCCTGCTGGGCCTTCGTCGGGGTGAGCTCGATGCTCTGGCCGTTGACGGTCACCCGCATGGTGCCCTCCCGACTCCCCAGCCAGCCCCGCACCACTCCGAACACCTTGACCAGGACGTCGACGGTGGGCCGCACGGTCACGGCCAGCGCACCCAGGGCCGCGATGTCGAGGCCCCTGGTGCCGGGTGGAGCCGGGCCCGCAGACACGCCCGAGACCGACTCGACGTCGTCGATGTCGAGGAGCTCGCGACGCAGTGCCAAGGTCATCCGGTCCACCTCGTCGGCTTCGACCGGCGTCCCCTCGTCGTACAGCTCCACCAGGATCTCGTCGCTCATCTTGATCACCTCAGCCGCTCACGGTACCGCGATGCGTCGACCATAGACGGCTTCTCACGACGGATCCGTTCCTTGCCCCAATCTCCGAGCGGCCCCAGCGCCTCGTTGAGTGACTCGCCGTGCTCGGTCAGGGAGTACGTCGAGGCCACAGATGTAGGGCCCGTTGCGCGGTCGCTTCGCCATCGGCTCACCACCCGTTCGTGGGGACTCACTCTCGGGTCAGTACCCCACTAAATAGTCGGTACTTCCGCAATCGTAGGTGGGTTGTCGACATGGGAGGCATCAAACGACTGACTCGCAAGGAGGCAACGTCCGCGATGACCAGTAGCGGGCCCACCGGCGTCACCCTGCTCGGCTTGGGCGCCATGGGCAGCGCCCTCGCCGCGTCTTTGGTCTGCCGCCGGACACCCGACCACGGTGTGGAACCGGACGCCGGGCCGCGCCAGCGCGTGGTCGCCCGCGGCGCTGTCAGCGCACCGACGGTGCTCGACGCTGTGACCGCGAGTCCGGTCGTGGTCACCTGCCTCTACGACCACGCCTCCGTCCACCAGACGCTCGATCCAGTGGCTGAGGCTCTACGTGGCCGCACGCTGGTCAACGTCACGACCACGACTCCGAACGACTCCCGTGCAGCTCGCCGCGTGGGCGGCCGGCCGCGGTATCGAGTACCTGGACGGCGCCATCTTGGCCGTCCCGGCCATGATCGGGTCACCGGAGGCCTCGATCTACTACAGCGGCTCGCGCGCGAGCCTTCGAGGCCTGCCGGCCGTTGCTCGACCAGTGGGCGAGCAGTGTCTACGACGGCGAGGACGCAGGCCGGGCAGCGCTGTTCGACCTCGCGATGCTCTCGGGGATGTACACGATGTTCGCCGGCTTCGTCCACGGCGCGGCGATGGTGGGGTCCGAAGGTGTGAGTGCCCGCGAATTCGAGACCCGTGCGACCCGCCTTCCTCGCCGCCATGACCAGTGGATTCATGGAGTTCGCCGAGGTCATCGACGGTGGCGACACGCAGTCGCCGGCCAGCAGAGTCTCGACTTCTCCGACCTCGGCGCACATCGTGCGCGCGAGCGACGAGCAGGGCGTCAAACCGGCGCCGATCGCAATGGTGCAGGCGCTCATCCGTCGTCAGGTCGCTGCGGGACACGGGTCGGAAGGTTTCGCCCGGATCTACGAGAGCCTTCGCGCCACCGACCGCCCCGGCTCGCGCCGACGAGACAGGTGCGGAGTGAGCACCGCAACTCCCGTCACCGTGATCGGCCTCGGCGAGGCCGCCGGGTGGGTGGAGGACCACGGCGCGACGCTGGTGACCGGCGGTGTCATGGTGCCGAGCCCCGATGGTCGGCACCGAGGCGGCGTACGTCTACTACAGCGGGTCCGCTGCAGACGTTCGATGCACATCGGGCCACGCTCGAACGCTCGGGGCGACACGCTTCGTCGGCGAGGACCCCGGTCTGGCCAACTGCTGTACCAGGCGCACCTGGACGTCTTCCTGACTACCCTGTCGTCCCTGCTGCACGCGACCGCACTGGCGGGCTCGGCCGGCATCGCGGCCACGGAGTCCTGCCCGAGCTGATCGACGCGGTTCGCGGCATCCGCAGCTGCTCGCCGCCGGCGACGAGACCCCGGCGCCCGCATCGATGCCGGGGAGCACTACGGAGACCTAGCACGGTGACGATGATGGCCGCGACCGCGAGCCACGTGATCGCTGCCAGCGAGTCCGCCGGCATCGACCTCGGTCTCCCGCGCGCCGTCCTGGCGCACTATCGACGAGCCATCGCGGCCGGTCACGGCGCCGACGACTGGACCCGGATCATCGTCGAACGGACCTGCTCACCACTGGCTTAGCCGGGCTCAAGCGCGGTGCGTGCCGCCGTCGGTGGGCTGGTCGCGCGAGTCCACTCGGGTCACGATCGGCTGACCGTCCGGGCTGGTGGTAACCGTGTGGTGGCCGGTGGCGGTGGTCGTCCTTGTCGGTCTCGCTGTCGGTCTCGCTGTCGGGCTCGATCCGCCCGCTCGCGTCGTACGACGGTTGCTCGACTCCGCCGGGGACGTGTCCGGGTGGTAGTCGGAAGCGCGGTGCGCGCCGCCGTCGGTGGGTTGGTCGCGGGAGTCCACCCGGGTCACGATCGGCTGGCCGTCCGTTGCTGGTGGTGGCCGTGTGCGTGGCGGGGTGGGTGGCGGGGTCGTCCTTGTCGGTCTCGCTGTCGGTCTTGGTTGTCGCTGTCTCGATCCGCCCGCCCGCGTCGTACGACGGTTGCTCGACCTCGGCAGTGGACGTGTCCGGGTGGTAGTCGGAAGCCCGGTGGTCGACATCGGGGTCGAGCCGGTCGGCCTCGCGGACCCGGTCCTCGTACTGTGCCTGCTCCGCGCTCAGGGCCTGGTTGGCTCGGGCCGCGTCCTCCTCGGCCTTCTGGGCGTCGAGCCGGGCACGCTCCGCGCGGGCCTCGGCCTCCCGGGCGCGGACCTGGGCTTCCGGAATCACCGTGGCCGCCGAGCCGGCCTCACTGCGCAGACCTTCCGCCCGGGCGCGGTTCTGTTCCATCTTCTTCTTGTTCATCACGTAGCCGACAAGGCCGATCAGGGCGATGATCACCACGGCAAGGACGATGATCCAGACGATCTGCATGGTGCTCACGACTGCTCCAGACTGTTCGGGACGGCTGGGCGTGCCGCCTCAACCAACTCACGTACCCGGGTCACGACCGGAGCATGCCTCCCGGGTCTCGGATCCGAGACAGCCGCTGCGCGGTGACCACTGGTCGTGGACCGGGCGACCAGAGTTGGATGAGGCCATGACTTCGACTGTTTCCGTGGGCGTCGGCCCGGTGTCCTTCGACGAGGTGCTCGCTGTCACCCGGGGCGGAGCAGGGGTGACCCTGACGGCCGAGGCCAGGACCGCGATCGAGAAGGCTCGGGCCGTGGTCGAGGAACTGGCTGGCGCGAGGACTCCGGCGTACGGCATCTCGACCGGCTTCGGTGCGCTGGCCACCCGGCACATCCCGACCGAGATGCGCGCGCAGCTGCAGAGATCTCTCGTCCGGTCCCACGCCGCGGGGTCCGGTCCCGAGGTGGAACGTGAGGTGACCCGCGGCCTGATGCTGCTGCGGCTCTCGACGCTCGCGACCGGCCACACCGGCGTACGACTCGAGACGGCGCAGCTGATGGCGGACCTGCTCTCCCACGGCATCACCCCGGTGGTGCACGAGTACGGCTCGCTCGGCTGCTCCGGGGATCTGGCTCCGCTGTCGCACTGCGCACTCGCGTTGATGGGAGAAGGGGAGGTCCGCGACGCCAGCGGCACCCTGATGCCGGCCGCCGACGCGCTCGCCGCCGCCGGGCTGACACCGGTCGAGCTCGCCGCCAAGGAGGGGCTCGCCCTGATCAACGGCACCGACGGCATGCTCGGCATGCTGGTGATGGCGATCAACGATCTGCGGCTCCTGCTCAAGACGGCCGACATCGCAGCGGCCATGTCGGTCGAGGGCCAGCTCGGGACCGACCGGGTCTTCGCCGCAGAGCTCCAGGGGATCCGGCCGCACCCCGGCCAAGCTCTCTCGGCGGCCAACCTCACGCGCGTGCTCGCGGACTCCGGCGTCGTCGCGTCGCACCGCGGCCCCGACTGCAACCGGGTCCAGGATGCCTACTCGCTGCGCTGTTCGCCGCAGGTGCAGGGAGCCGCCCGCGACACGGTGGAGTACGCCGCGCAGGTCGCCGGACGCGAGCTCGCCTCGGCCGTCGACAACCCGGTGGTGCTGGCGGATGAGGGCCGGGTGGAGTCCAACGGGAACTTCCACGGCGCACCGGTCGCCTACGTCCTCGACTTCCTCGCGATCGTCGCGGCCGATGTGGCGTCGATCAGCGAGCGGCGGACGGACCGCTTCCTCGACAAGGCCCGCAACCACGGGCTGAACCCGTTCCTCGCCGACGACCCCGGTGTGGACAGCGGCCACATGATCGCGCAGTACACCCAGGCCGCGATCGTCTCGGAGCTCAAGCGGCTCGCGAACCCGGCCTCGGTCGACTCGATCCCGTCGAGTGCGATGCAGGAGGACCATGTCTCGATGGGCTGGTCCGCCGCGCGGAAGCTTCGTCGTTCCGTCGACGGGCTCACCCGCGTGGTCGCGATCGAGGTCCTCACGGCTGCTCGCGCCCTGGACATGCGGGCACCCTTGGAGCCCTCGCCGGCCACCGGAGCCGTCGTACGACTCCTGCGGAACAACGGGATCCAGGGACCCGGACCCGACCGACACCTCTCACCCGAGATCGAGACCACGTTCGAGCTAGTGCGTACCGGCGCCGTCCTGCGCGTCGTCGAAGACACGATTGGAGAACTCGTATGACCACGTCCACCAACCCCCGGCTGCCCATCCACGCCGCCACCGGCACGACGCTCTCGGCGAAGTCCTGGCAGACCGAGGCGCCGCTGCGGATGCTGATGAACAACCTCGACCCGGAGAACGCCGAGCGCCCCGAGGACCTCGTGGTCTACGGCGGCACCGGCAAGGCGGCCCGGAGCTGGGAGGCGTACGACGCCCTCGTGCGGACCCTGCGCGATCTCGAGGACGACGAGACCATGCTCGTGCAGTCGGGCAAGCCGGTCGGCGTGATGCGGACCAACGAATGGGCGCCGCGGGTGCTGATCGCCAACTCCAACCTGGTCGGCGACTGGGCCAACTGGGAGGAGTTCCGGCGGCTGGAGGACCTCGGCCTGACGATGTACGGCCAGATGACGGCCGGCTCGTGGATCTACATCGGCACCCAGGGCATCCTGCAGGGCACCTTCGAGACGTTCGCGGCCGTGGCCGACAAGCGGTTCAACGGCACGCTCGCCGGCACCATCACCCTCACGGCCGGGCTCGGCGGGATGGGTGGCGCCCAGCCGCTCGCGGTCACCATGAACGACGGCGTGGTGATCTGCATCGAGTGCGACCAGTCCCGGATCACCCGGCGGATCGAGCACCGCTACCTCGACGTACAGGCCGGGTCGCTGGAGGAGGCGGTCACGATGGCGACCGACGCCCGGGACAGGGGCAAGGCGCTGTCGATCGGCGTCCTCGGCAACGCGGCCGAGATGGTCCCGTCGCTGCTCGAGTCCGGCGCACCCATCGACATCGTCACCGACCAGACCTCCGCGCACGACCCGCTGTTCTACCTGCCCGTGGGGACGTCGTTCGAGGACTGGCAGACCGAGCGCGAGGCCGACCCGGTCGGGTTCACCAAGCGTGCGCAGGACTCGATGGCCGCGCACGTCCAGGCGATGGTGGAGTTCCAGGACGCCGGGGCCGAGGTGTTCGACTACGGCAACTCGATCCGCGACGAGGCCCGCAAGGGCGGCTACGACCGGGCGTTCGAGTTCCCGGGCTTCGTGCCGGCGTACATCCGGCCGCTGTTCTGCGAGGGCAAGGGCCCGTTCCGCTGGGCCGCGCTCTCCGGCGACCCGGCCGACATCGCCGCCACCGACCGCGCGATCCTCGAGCTGTTCCCCGACAACGAGCGGCTCCACAAGTGGATCACGATGGCGGGGGAGCGGGTCGCGTTCCAGGGTCTGCCGGCGCGGATCTGCTGGCTCGGGTACGGCGAGCGGCACCTGGCCGGGCTGAAGTTCAACGAGATGGTCGCCTCGGGTGAGCTCAAGGCGCCGATCGTGATCGGCCGTGACCACCTCGACTGCGGCTCGGTCGCGTCGCCGTACCGCGAGACCGAGGCGATGCTCGACGGCTCCGACGCGATCGCCGACTGGGCGCTGCTCAACGCGCTGGTCAACACCGCCTCCGGCGCCTCGTGGGTCTCGATCCACCACGGCGGCGGCGTCGGCATGGGTCGCTCCATCCACGCCGGTCAGGTCTGTGTCGCCGACGGCACCGCGCTGGCGGCCGAGAAGATCGAGCGGGTCCTCACCAACGACCCCGGCATGGGCGTCATCCGCCATGTCGACGCCGGCTACGACCGTGCCTCCGAGGTGGCCACCGAGCGCGACGTGCGCATCCCGATGCACGAGGGCTGAGCTGTCGGATAGTCCGAGGTCGAGAGCACCTGGTCTTCGCCGATCTGGGTGCTTTCAGCCTCGGAGTATCCGGGCCAGGAAGCATCCACAGGGTGCGCCGTGCGCGGTTCCATTCCACAGGGTGCCGTGGTGAGCGGTCTGATTGTCCGTGCGACTGCTCACGGTCGTGCGCATGGACAACGAATATTGGGATCCGAAGTGCACCAGACCGAGTGATCTGGTTCGACCGGTGCGGCTCGACGCGACTGGCGAGCTCGGGCCGACTCGCGGGCAGGCGCGAGGCCCAGGCTGGCGCCGTACGTCGCGAGGTTGGTACGTCCCGGCGGAGGTCGGTCCTGAGCCCGTCGAGCAGCGCATCCTCGAGCAGTCCGTCCGGTTGCCCACCTGCGGCGCGCTCACGGGATGGGCCAACCTCCGCTGGCGAGGAGGCAGGTTCTTCGACGGCACCGACGACGGCGGCCGGGTTCAGCTCCCGGTCCCGTTCGTCCTGGGCGGGTGGGCGGACATCGGCCACGACGACCGGATCGTCGTGAGCCGCGAGCGGTTCTGGCCACATGAGATCGAGGTGGTCGGGGGAGTGCGCTGCGCAATCGCCGAGCGGGCCCTGTTCGACGAGATGCGGCGCAGGCTTCCCCGGTTCCGGCCCGGCGTCGTAGCCGCCGACATGGCGTTTGCGGCCGGCCTGACCACGCTGGACCGGATGCGCGCCTACATCGCCACCCGGAACGGATGGACAGGTGTCCCCGGTGCCCGGAAGGCACTGGGCCTGGCGTGCGAAGACAGCCGGTCTCCCCAGGAGTCCCGGATGCGACTGGTGTGGGTTCTCGATGCCGGGCTGCCGGCTCCGAAGTGCAACGTGCCCGTGTTCGACCTGCACGGCAACCTGATCGGCGTACCGGATCTCTTCGATCCCGTGGCCGGCCTCGTGGGTGAGTACGACGGAGCCGATCACCAACTCCGTGGACCGTCGCCGTTCGGACGTCGCACGCGAGGAGAGGTTCCGGGACCATGGTCTGGAGTACTTCGAACTCGTCCGTGGGGACCTCGCCAACACGGGCGGCGTCGTACGGCGGATGCACAATGCGCGGCGCCGGGCCAGATTCGAAGCGCCCGAGCAGCGGCGGTGGACACTCGAACAACCGGCTTGGTGGCTGGCCCGGGCCGCTTGATCGGATACTCCGAGGTCGAAAGCACCTCGCCGAGCCAGCCAGGCGTGCCTTCAACCTCGGACTATCGCGGCGAGGCGGGATCGAGCGCGCCATGATGGCCCGATGAGAGCAATTGTCTATCGCAGCGGTGGCGGGCCCGAAGTCCTGACCGAGGTCCAACGTCGCGTCCCAGAGCCGGGCGCCGGCGAGGTCCTGGTCCGTGTCCACGTCTCGGGGGTGAACCCCACCGACTGGAAAAGCCGTTCGGGCGCCGCAGACGACCAGGTTGAGCGGGTCCCGAACCAGGACGGCGCGGGCGTCGTCGAAGCGGTCGGGAGCGGCGTCGAGCAGGAGCGGGTCGGTGAACGGGTCTGGCTGTGGGAGGCGGCCTGGCAGCGAACCGAAGGAACGGCACAGGAGTACGTCGCCCTCCCCGCCGCTCAGGCCGTGCCGCTGCCCGACGGCGCGTCGTTGGACCTCGGCGCCAGCCTGGGCATTCCCGCGCTCACCGCACACCGCGCGCTGACCGTTGCCGAGGGGGGTCCTCAGCGGCTCGCACCCGGCGCCCTGACCGGGCGGACGGTTCTCGTCGCCGGCGGCGCTGGCGCGGTCGGACACGCGACGATCGAGCTGGCCCGCTGGGCGGGCGCGGACGTCGTGACAACCGTCAGCAGCGAAGAGAAGGCCGCCCTGGCGCGGGCCGCCGGGGCCGCTCAGGTCGTGAACTACCGGACCGAGGATGCCGTCGCGCGGATCCGCGAGCTGGCGCCCGCAGGTGTCGACGTGGTCGTCGAGGTCTCGCCAGCGGTCAACGCAGAACTCGACGTGGCGGTCGCGGCACCGGGCGCGACCATCGCGTTCTACGCCAACAACGGTGGCGACCAGGTGAGCGTCCCGATCCGCCCGTCCATGACGGCGAACCTGCGCTGGCAGGGGATTCTCGTCTACACCGTGCCGCCTGTCGCGAAGGCGGCCGCGGTCGAGGACGTGGCAGCCGCCGTACGCGATGGTGCGCTGCGCGTCGGCGTGGACGCCGGCCTGCCGCTGCACCGGTACCCGCTCGCCCGCACGGCCGATGCGCACGCGGCGGTCGAGGCCGGCGCCGTCGGCAAGGTGCTGATCGACGTCGACTGAGCGGGCCGAATCCGGCGGCGTGTGGATCAGGGTCGTCACGCGCGCGGAAGCCTTCGGCAGTGGCCGGTTCGGGACAATGCCCCCGAGGACTTGCTCGAGCAGGCAGGATTGTGGCTGTGACCAATCCTCCGGCCCGTTCTCGGATCACCCTCACCGACATCAGCTCGCGCGCCTGGGAGCATCCCGCGGACCGGGGCGCCCTGGTGGCGCTCCGCAAGCTCAAGGGCTTCGACACGGTTCTCAAGGCGCTGTCGGGGTTGTTCAACGAGCGTGCGGTCCGGCTGATCTTCCTCGGCTCGGCGATCCGCGTCGACGAGCGACAGTTCAGCCGCCTGCACCGGTTGCTCACCGAGGTCGCGCAGACCCTGGACGCACCGGAGCTGCCCGAGCTGTACGTGTCCGCCAACCCCTTCCCCAATGCAGTGACGATCGGAATGAACAAGCCGTTCATCGTGGTCAACTCAGCGCTGGTCGACCTGCTGGACGACGAGGAGATGCGGTTCATCCTCGGCCACGAGCTCGGCCATGCGGTGAGCGGGCACGCCGTCTACCAGACCCTGCTGCAGCGCCTGATCCAGCTCAGCGGCGTACTCAACTCGATCCCGGTGGGTGGACTCGGTTTCCGCGCCATCATGGCCGCGCTGATGGAATGGTCACGCAAGGCCGAGCTGTCGGCCGACCGGGCCGGGCTGCTCGCCACCCAGGACCCGACCACTGCCTTCCGCGTCCACATGCAGGTCGCCAGCGGCGGGCACCTCGACGACCTCGACACCACGTCGTTCTTCGCCCAGGGTGCGGAGTACGACGGCGCCACCGACCTGCGCGACTCGGTCCTCAAGCTGCTGCTCGTGGAGGCGCGATCGCACCCGTTCGCCGTGGTCCGGGCCACCGAGCTCCGCCGCTGGGTGGACGCGGGCGACTACACGCGGATCCTCGGCGGTGTCTATCCGAAGCGGACCTCGGACGACGAGGCCAAGGTCAGCGACGCGGCCAAGGAGGCGGCGGCCAGCTACACCGAGACGTTCCGTCAGAGCCAGGACGCGATTGGGAAGCTGGTCCACGACGCGGCCGGCGTTCTCGGCAGCGTGAAGCTGTGGCTCGACGACGCCTTCGGCCGCGGCGACAAGTCCTGATCCACGAGCTGGCAAGTCTGGCCCCGCGAGCCGGCACTTCTGGCCCCGCGAGCCGTCGACTCTGGCCCCGCGAGCCGTCACTTCTGGCCCGGTGAGACCGCACTGAGTCCGCGGGCCACAACTGCCGTCTCGCGGGGCCACAACTGCCGTTCGCGGGGCCACAACTGCCGTCTCGCGGGGCCACAACTGCCAGCTCGCGGAGTCAGGGGGCCAGGGCTGTGATCGACTCGTGGATGGACAGGGTCCGCTGGGCGGACTCGACGTGCAGGTTCTCGATCATCCGCCCGTTGTAGGTGACGACACCGGATCCGCGGCCGTCCTCCCAGGCCTGGAGTACGCCGCGCGCGTCCGACACGGCCTGCTCGCTCGGGGCGAACGCCTGGTTGGCGCCGTCGACCTGGCCGGGGTGGATCAGGGTCTTCCCGTCGAAGCCCATCTCCCGACCCTGTCGGCATTCGGCCAGGAAGCCGTCGGCATCCTTCACGTCGTTGTAGACGCCGTCGAGGATGGCTTTGCCAGCGGCCCTGGCGGCGAGCAGGGCGAGGGAGAGTCCGGTGAGCAAGGGGGCACGGCCGGGTACGTGTTCGGCGTACAGCTCCTTGGCGAGGTCGTTGGTGCCCATCACGAGCACGGTCAACCGCTCCGACGCCGAGGCGATGTCGAGGGCGTTCAGCATCGCGACCGGGGTCTCGACCATCGCCCAGAGCTTGGTCTTCGCCGGGCGCCGACGCCATGGCCGCAACCAGTGAGCGGACCTCGTCGGCCGAGTTCACCTTGGGTACGACGATCGCGTCCGGGCCGGCCGCACAGGCAGCCGCCAGGTCGTCGGCGTGCCACTGCGTATCCATGCCGTTGACCCGGATCGTCAGCTCGCGCCGACCGTAGGCACCCGACTCGGCCGCCGCGCAGGCAGCCGCGCGCGCCTCCGCCTTCGCGGCCGGAGCGACGGCGTCCTCGAGGTCGAGGATCAGCGCGTCGCAGGCGATCGTCCTGGCCTTCTCCAGCGCACGCTCGTTGGACGCGGGCATGTAGAGGACCGAACGACGGGGCCGGAACGACTTCTCGGTGGTCGAGCTTGTCGAGACCCACGTCAGTCCTCCAGGGAGATCGCGTCGTACTGCTTCTTCAGCTCCGGGTCGATCGCGGCCAGCTCTTCGGCCAGATCGACGAGCACCAGGCATTGCTTGAGCGACGCGTCGTCCTCCATCTTGCCGTCGAGCATCACCGCGCCGGTCCCGTCGCCCATGGCGGCAACCACTCTGCGAGCGTGCCGGATGTCCTCGACCGACGGGCTGAACACCCGGTTGGCGATCGCGACCTGCTTCGGGTGCAGGGTCCAGGCCCCGACGCACCCCAGCAGAAATGCGTTCCGGAACTGGTCCTCGCACGCGACCACGTCGGAGATGTCGCCGAACGGGCCGTAGTAGGGATAGATGCCGTGCATCGCGCAGGCGTCGACCATCCGGCTGATCGTGTAGTGCCACAGGTCCTGCTGATAGGTGGCTCGTTCTCCGGAGATGTCGCCGTCAACAGGGTCCTGCCGGACCAGGTAACCGGGGTGGCCGCCGCCGACGCGGGTGGTCTTCATCCGTCGGTCGGCCGCGAGGTCGGCCGGGCCCAGCGAGAGGCCCTGCATCCGAGGGGAGGCGCCGCAGATCTCCTCGACGTTGGCCACGCCTCGGGCGGTCTCCAGGATTGCGTGCACGAGGATCGGGCGGTCGAGACCAGCCCTGGCCTCGAGCTGCGCGAGCAGCCGGTCGACGTACTGGATGTCCTCCGCGCCCTGCACCTTCGGCACCATGATCACGTCGAGCTGGTGGCCGATCGCCTGGACCAGCGTGGTCAGGTCGTCCAGCACCCAGGGGGAGTCGAGTGCGTTGACCCGGGTCCAGAGCTGCGTCGGGCCGAAGTCGGTGGCCGAGGCGATCCGCACCAGCCCTTCGCGCGCGGCCAGCTTGTTGTCGGCCTTGACGGCGTCCTCGAGGTTGCCGAGCAGTACGTCGACCGTGCCGACCATCTGCGGAATCTTGGCGGCCATCTTCTCGTTGCTCGGGTCGAAGAAGTGGATCGCCCGCGAAGGGCGGGCCGGGATCTCGCGGAGAGGGGCCGGCGCTCCGACGGCGAGTGGGGCGAAGAAGTCCTTGGCACTACGCATGAGCGGACGCTAGCAGCGGCTGGCGGTTCGGCGTTATGACCAATCGCACGCGGCTCAGCGACGCCACCAGCGGCGACGCCGCGCAGGTTCGGCCTCTGGCGCTCGGCTCGGCGCTCGGCCTGGCGCTCGGCCGCGCGCTCGGCCTGGCGCTGGGCCCGGCGCTCTTTCCAGGCCTCGACCTCCGCGTCGACATCACGCATCTGGGTGATCATCGGCGGCCCGCCCAGCGGCTGGATCCGCGCCTTGGCAACCCGTTCGTTGAAGTCCTCGACCTCCTTGCGCACCATCGCCGCGGACGACAGGTCATCCAGCACGCCGTCGAGCTCGAGGTCGTCCTTGCGGACCTGAAGGGACGGGGGCAGCACGCTGATCCGCTCACGCTCGACCAGCCTCTTGAGCCACCAGTCCGGGTCGTGGGTGCTGCCGAGATCCGCGATGGGCTTGCCGTATCCGGGCAGGTTGTCGAAGTCGCCCCGCGCCATCGCTTGCTGGATCTGGAGGTCGACCCACTTGGCCTGGTGCTGCATCCGGGCGGCCGCGGCCGAGTTGCCGGTGCGCTTGTCGCGAGCCTTCTCCTTGCCCACTTCTTCCGGTTCCTCAGTGGGCCAGTTCTCACTCTCGGACATCGTCATCACCCCACCCCGCACGATAGTCCGAGAGGAAATGGCCCCCGACACGCCGTGCGGAGGGACCATTTCGTCTCGGACTATCGGCCTTAGAGCGCGATGCGGAGCAGTCCGGCGCCGGCAGCCTTGGCCGCGTAGAGGGCGGCGTCGGCGCGTGGGTAGAGATCTGCGACAGCGGCGGCGCCGGCGGCTGATGCGGCTCCGACGCTGACGGTGACGGCCAGTCCTGGCGCGAGGGACTCCCAGTCCTCCAGGATCACCAGGGTCCCGATCCGGTCCGCGCGCTCCTGCACGACTTGGGGGGATGCGCCGGTGATCACGGCACAGAACTCGTCGCCGCCGAGGCGGAGCGCGAGGTCCTCGGGACGAAGCACGGAGCGCAGGATCGCTCCGACCCGGCACAGCACCGCGTCTCCGCAGGCGTGGCCGAACCGGTCGTTGACGCGTTTGAAGTGGTCGACGTCGATGATCACCATGGCGATCGTGGTCTGCGGGCTGAGGCTGTCGCATTCGTGCACGAGGCGCTGGTCGAAGGCTCGGCGGTTGCCGAGCCCGGTCAGGGGGTCCTCCATCGTGCGCCGTACCAGGCCCTCGTGCTGACCCTGTTGGCGTTCGCTGTGGATCTGCGCGCGAGCGGATGCGAGCCGGCCGATCCGCTCGTCCCAGCGTTGCCTGGCCAGGCCTGCGGCGTAGGCGCGGGCGACCGATCCGACAGTCGGGTCGCGTCCCTCCTCGATCAGCATCGCGGTCCATTCAGCGAAGGACCGCTGATACGGATTCCCGTGGACGCGGGCGAGCTCTCGGGCGGCGTCGGCGTTCGTGGTGGCCTCGTCGTACCTGCGGGCCTGGAGGGCGTCATGGGCGAGCCCCAGACAGACCAGCATCCGAGGCAGCCAGTTCAGGCCGCCGTCGTCGTCCGCGGCGGGAAAGTGGTGCCCCAGCTCCCGGAGCTCTTCGACCTCATCCTGACCGGCGGCCCGCATCAGGATCAGGCCGGCCAGCCGACTGATCCGCATCTCGAGAGCCCAGGAGTCCGGCAGGTCGACCAGCAGGTCCTCGGTGCGGTCCCGCAGCAGCTGCTCGGCCTGCTCGAACTCGCCCACCTCGAGCAGGGCCGCCGTCCACCAGAACCAGGTGCTTCCACGGTTGAACTCGATGACCGGGCGAAACACCTGGTCGTCGCAGAGTGGGAGCAGTTCCGCGGCGCGGTCGTGCATCTCGACGCCGAGCTCCCACAGGCTGAGGCTCTCATAGGCGGTGGCGGCGCCGATGAGGCCGCTGCCCCGGGCCAGCGGATCGCTCTCGTCGTCCAGGACGACGACGGCCCGGCTCGCATCCGCAAGGTGCCGGACGACGTCGCCGTCGCGCAGGGCGAGCTCAGCCCGGAGGCACAGTCCTGCGGCGAGCATGCCCGCCTCGCCCAGCGCCTCGGCCCGGTCGATCAGAGTGCCGATCGCCGCAGCAGCGTCGTCGGGGAAGTTGTAGAAGGCGTCGACGGCCAGCGCGAACAGCAGGGTTGCGGTGGTCTCGGGCCAGCCGGACCGCTCAGCCTCGGCCAGTCGGCCCGCGATCTCGACGCGCGCCGCGACGACGTCGGGAAGCTGGACGGCTTCGACGAGGTAGTAGGCAGCGTGCAGCGCGGCGCGCCGGACCGGCTCCGGCGTCAGGCTGGCCGTCTGCACATCGAACCCCGACATAATGCCGATCATCCCTTAATTGCCAGGGAAGTATCGGCGTCTTGTCCGAATGGCCCTCATCCGGCCTCGAGGACTCATCGAGGGATGGCTTCGATCAGTCGCTGGTACCACCGGACCCCGTCGAGGAAGTCATCGACCCCGAGGCGTTCGTCGTACGAATGGATCGACTCCCGTTGCGTCTTGGTCATCCGGAACGGCGCGAAGCGATACACGCGGTCGCAGATGGCGGTGAAGAAGCGCGAGTCGGTGGCGGCCATCAGGACGTACGGCGCGGGCACCGCGTCGGGAAACACTCCACCGATCGTCTCCTCCAGGAGCCGGAACGCATCGTCGTCGGTTGGCGAGACAGGGCTTGGTTCCCCGGCCGCGACCACGTCGATCGCGACAGTGTCGTCGCCGATCGATTTGCGGAGGTGCTCGACCACGCCGGCCACGGTGTCGCCGAGCATCACCCGGACGTTGAGTCCGGCCGTCGCCGTCGACGCGATCACATTCCCGGCCGGTGCCCCGGACAGCGTGGTCACCGCGACCGTCGTCCGGGTCAGGGCTGCCGCCTCCGGGCCGGCGGCGATCAGGGCCCGGGACAGCAACGGCTTGAGGCGACCCGCATTGGCCATCAGCGGACGCAGTGCAGGGCGCGGCGTACGGCGCCATCCGCTCCATGAGCTCGATGGTCGGCGCGGGCGTGCTCGCAGCGAACGGTGACTTCTCGATCCGGACGATCGCCCGAGCCAACCGGGCGATCGGCCCGTTCTTGGCGGGCATCGACGCGTGCCCGCCGCGACCCTCGACGCGCAACTCGAGCGAGGTGGTGCCCTTCTCGCTCACCCCGATCACGGCAATCGGCCTGCTGACTCCGGGGAACGCGTCGTGGGCAACAGCGCCGCCCTCGTCGAGCACGAACCATGGGGCTACCCGCTGCGCGCGAAGGTGCTCGACCGCGAGCGCGGCCGCGCCTCCCGACACCTCCTCGTCGCAGCCGAAGGAGAGCCAGATGTCCCGGGCGGGGACGAAGTCCGCCTCGAGAAGCCGTTCGACGGCTTCGCAGATGCCGGCCACGCAGCCCTTGTCGTCGAGGGTGCCGCGGCCCCAGATCTGGCCGCCATCGATGAGTGCCTCGAACGGCGAGTGCTGCCAGCGCGCCGCCTCGCCGATGGGTACGACGTCCAGGTGCGCCATCAGCACGACCGGATTCTCGTGGGACTCGCCGGGCCAACGGAACAGCAGCGCATGATCGGCGAGCCTCGTCAGCTCCAACCGCTCGTGCATGACGGGGTACTGCGTCTCCAACTCGGCCAGGAGCCGGTCGAAAGCCGCGGAATCGACCTTCGCCGGATCACGGTCCGACACGGTTGGGATCCGGATCAGGGCCTGAAGACGCTCCACGGCCCGGTCCCGGACCTGCCGTGACTCCTCGACTCCCACTGCCCGCCTCCTGCTCGTGCGCCTTCCCGGCTTACGTGGCCACCTTGCCCGCGACGATGGTCACTGCGCGAGGCGGAGCAGTCCAGCGCCGGCAGCCTTGGCCGCGTAGAGGGCGGCGTCGGCGCGTGGGTAGAGATCTGCGACAGCGGCGGCGCCGGCGGCTGATGCGGCTCCGACACTGACGGTGACGGCTAGTCCTGGTGCGAGGGACTCCCAGTCCTCCAGGCCCACCAGGGTGCCGATCCGGTCCGCGCGGTCCTGTACGACTTGGGGCGATGCGCCGGTGATCACGGCACAGAACTCGTCGCCGCCGAGGCGGAGCGCGAGGTCTTCGGGGCGAAGCACGGAGCGCAGGATCGCTCCGACCCGGCACAGCACCGCGTCGCCGCAGGCGTGGCCGAACCGGTCGTTGACCCGTTTGAAGTGGTCGACGTCGATGATCACCATGGCGATCGTGGTCTGGGGGGTGAGGCTGTCGCATTCGTGGACGAGGCGTTGGTCGAAGGCTCGGCGGTTGCCGAGCCCGGTCAGCGGGTCCTCCATCGTGCGGCGTACCAGACCCTCGTGCTGGCCCTGTTGGCGTTCGCTGTGGATCTGCGCGCGAGCGGATGCGAGCCGACCGATCCGCTCGTCCCAGCGTTGCCTGGCCAGGCCGGCGGCGTAGGCGCGGGCGACCGATCCGACGGTCGGGTCGCGTGCCCTCCTCGATCAGCATCGCGGTCCATTCGGCGAAGGACCGCTCGATACGCGGTCCCGTGGACGCGGGCGAGCTCTCGGGCGGCGTCGGCGTTCGTGGTGGCCACGTCGTACCTGCGGGCCTGGAGGGCGTCGTGGGCGAGCCCGAGGAAGACCTGCATCCGAGGCAGCCAGTTCAGGCGGCCGTCGTCGTCGGCGGGGAAGTGGTGCACCCAGCTCCCGGAGCTCTTCGACCTCATCCGGACCGGCGGCCCGCATCAGGATCAGGCCGGCCAGCCGGCTGATCCGCAGCTCGAGGGCCCAGGAGTCCGGCAGCTCGACCCGCAGGTCCTCGGTGCGGTCCCGCAGCAGCTGCTCGGCCTGCTCGTGCTCGCCCACCTCGAGCAGGGCCGCCGTCCACCAGAACCAGGTGCTCCCACGGTTGAACTCGATGACCGGGCGCAACACCTGGTCGTCGCAGAGCGGGAGCAGTTCCTCGGCACGGTCGTGCATCTCGTCCCCGAGCTCCCACAGGCTGAGGCTCTCATAGGCGGTGGCGGCGCCGATGAGGCCGCTGCCCCGGGCCAGCGGATCGCTCTCGTCGTCCAGGACGACGACGGCCCGGCTGGCATCCGCAAGGTGCCGGACGACGTCGCCGTCGCGCAGGGCGAGTTCAGCCCGGAGGCACAGGCCCGCGGCGAGCATCCCCGCCTCGCCCAGCGCCTCGGCCCGGTCGATCACGCAGCCGATCGCCGCTGCAGCGTCGTCGGGGAAGTTGTAGAAGGCGTCGACGGCCAGCGCGAACAGCAGGGCTGCGGTGGTCTCGGGCCAGCCGCACCGCTCCGCCTCGGCCAGTCGGTCCGCGATCTCGACTCGTGCCGCGACGACGTCGGGAAGCTGGACGGCTTCGACGAGGTAGTAGGCAGCGTGCAGCGCGGCGCGCCGGACCGGATCCGGCGTCAGGCTTGCCGTCTGATGGCTTCGATCAGTGGTCACTGCGCGATGCGGAGCAGTCCGGCGCCGGCAGCCTTGGCCGCGTAGAGGGCGGCGTCGGCGCGTGGGTAGAGATCTGCGACCGCGCCGGCGCCGGCGGCTGATGCGGCTCCGACGCTGACGGTGACGGCAAGTCCTGGCGCGAGGGACTCCCAGTCCTCCAGGCTCACCAGGGTGCCGATCCGGTCCGCGCGGTCCTGCACGACTTGGGGCGATGCGCCGGTGATCACGGCACAGAACTCGTCGCCGCCGAGGCGGAGTGCGAGGTCGCCGGGTCGAAGGACGGATCGCAGGATCGCTCCGACCCGGCACAGCACGGCGTCACCGCAGGCGTGGCCGAACCGGTCGTTGACCCGTTTGAAGTGGTCGACGTCGATGATCACCATGGCGATCGTGGTCTGCGGGGCGAGGCTGTCGCATTCGTGGACGAGGCGCTGGTCGAAGGCTCGGCGGTTGCCGAGCCCGGTCAGGGGGTCCTCCATCGTGCGCCGTACCAGACCCTCGTGTTGACCCTGTTGGCGCTCGCTGTGGATCTGCGCGCGAGCGGATGCGAGCCGACCGATCCGTTCGTCCCAGCGTTGCCTGGCCAGGCCTGCGGCGTAGGCGCGGGCGACCGATCCGACAGTCGGGTCTCGTCCTTCCTCGATCAGCATCGCGGTCCATTCGGCGAAGGACCGCTCATACGCGGTCCCGTGGATGCGGGCGAGCTCTCGGGCGGCGTCGGCGTTCGTGGTGGCCACGTCGTACCTGCGGGCCTGGAGGGCGTCGTGGGCGAGCCCCAGACAGACCTGCATCCGGGGCAGCCAGTTCGGGCCGTCGTCGTCCTCGGGGAAGTGGGCACCCAGCTCGCGGAGCTCTTCGATCTCGTCCGCACCGGCGGCACGCATCAGGATCAGGCGGGCCAGCCGGCTGATCCGCAGCTCGAGGGCCCAGGAGTCCGGCAGCTCGACCCCCAGGTCCTCGGTGCGGTCGCGCAGCAGCTGCTCGGCCTGCTCGACCTCGCCCACCTCGAGCAGGGCGGCCGTCCACCAGAACCAGTTGAGCCCACGGTTGATCTCGATGACCGGCTGCAACAGTTGGAGGTCGCAGAGCGGGATCAGTTCCGCGGCGCGGTCGTGCATCTCGTCGCCGATCTCCCACAGGCTGAGGTCGTCATACGCGTTGGCGGCGCCGATCAGGCCGCTGCCCCGGGCCAGCGGATCGCTCTCGTCTTCCAGGACCACGACGGCCCGGCTGGCATCCGCGAGGTGCCGGACGACGTCGCCGTCGCGCAGGGCGAGTCGAGCACGGAGGGTCAGGCCCGCGGAGAGCATGCCCGCCTCGCCCAGCGCCTCGGCCCTGTCGATCACGAGGTCGACCGCGGCTGCAGTGTTGTAGGGGAGGTTGTGGAGGGCGTCGACGGCCAGCGCGAACAGCAGGGTTGCGGTGGTCTCGGACCAGCCGCACCGCTCCGCCTCGGCCAGTCGGTCCGCGATCTCGACGCGCGCCGCGACGACGTCCGGAAGCTGGACGGCTTCGACGAGGTAGTAGGCAGCGTGCAGCGCGGCGCGCCGGACCGGATCCGGCGTCAGGCTGGCCGTCTGCACTTCGAACCCCGACATAATGCCGATCATCCCTTAATTACCTGGGATGTATCGGCGTCTTGACCGAATGGCCTCGTCCCGCTCGACAGTCCGAGGTCGACGGCACCCAAAACCGGTCGTTCCCGTGCTTTCGACCTCGGACTATCGGGCCGGACGTCTCGAATCCGAGACCAGGGAGCGGCCCGGTGCGTTGACCCGTGACCGCGGAGTCGATGGACTGGGGCGGTGACTTTCGAGCAGATGTGGCGGGACCTCGCCCCGGTCGGCCGGTCGGCCGCCAGCGGCGGCTATTTCCGGCAACCGTTCACCACCGCCGAGCGCGAGTGCCAGGCCTGGTTCGCCCAGGAGGCCGTGGCCCGCTCCCTCGATCTCGAGTACGACGGGTTCGGCAACGCCGTTGCCTGGTGGAACCCGCCCGCGGGGATAGTCCGAGAGGAAATGGCTCCCGACACGCCGAAAGAGGGGCCATTTCCTCTCGGACTATCCCCCCGGCCCGCGGTCCTGACCGGGTCGCACCTCGACTCGGTGCTCGACGGGGGAGCGTACGACGGGCCGCTGGGTGTGGTGTCGGCGTTCGCGGCGGTGGACCTGCTGCGCGACCGGGGCTTCACGCCAGCGACGAGGATCGGGATCGGGTCGTTCGTCGAGGAGGAGGGGTCCAGGTTCGGGCTGGCCTGCCTGGGTTCGCGGCTGATGGTCGGGGCCACGACGGTGGACAAGGCCGAAGCGCTGGCCGACCGGGACGGCGTACGTCTCGGGGACGCCTGGGCGGCCGCAGCGCTGGACCCGACGGCCGGATCGTCGTTGCTCGACGGCGTCGGCTGCTTCGTCGAGCTGCACGTCGAGCAGGGACGGGACCTCGTCGACCGGGGCGCGGCGGTCGGAGTGGCCAGCGAGATCTGGCCACACGGGCGCTACCGGTTCGAGTTCGACGGTGAGGCGAACCACGCCGGGACGACCCGGATGGAGGACCGGCACGACCCGATGCTGACCTACGCGATGACCGCCCTGGCTGCCAACAAGCAGGCCCGCCTGGCCGGCGAGCGGGCGACGTTCGGGCGGGTCGCGGTCGAGCCGAACGGCACGAATGCGGTGCCCTCGAAGGTGACCGCCTGGCTGGACGCCCGCTGCGCGACCGACGAGGCCCTGGCCAAGCTGGTCGACGCGATCGAGCGGCAGGGTTCCGAGCGCGCCGGCCGCGACGGGACCGTCCTGGCCGTGACCGCCGAGTCGGTGTCGGGATCCGTTGCGTTCGATGCCGACCTGGCCCACCGGATCGCGGACCCCCACGGCTGGCCGATCATCCCGACCCAGGCAGGCCACGACGCAGGGATCCTGTCGGCCGCCGGGATCCCCACCGCGATGCTGTTCGTGCGAAACCCGACCGGCGTCTCGCACTCGCCTGCCGAGTCTGCCGAGATGGCCGACTGCCTGGCCGGAGTCGACGCCCTGGCGGACACCCTCGAACGGCTGGCCTCATGACGTCGTACCTCCTCGAACGGGCGCTGCTCCCCGACGGCGTCGCCGACAACGTGCTCGTGACCGTCGAGGACGGCCGGTTCACAAGCGTCGACTCCGAGCGGACGCAGGGCAGCGGAACGGGTGCCCGGCCTCACGATCCCCGGGCTGGCCAACTGCCACAGCCACGCGTTCCACCGTGCCCTGCGCGGGCGGACCCAACGGGAACGCGGCACGTTCTGGACCTGGCGCGAGCAGATGTACGCCGTGGCCGGGCGGCTCGATCCCGACACCTACTTCGACCTGGCCCTGGCCATCTATCGCGAGATGGCCGCCAGCGGCATCACCAGCGTGGGCGAGTTCCACTACCTGCACCACCAGCCCGACGGCACGCCGTACGACGACCCGAACGCGATGGGCCTCGCCCTGATCGAGGCGGCGAAGCAGGCCGGCATCCGGATCACCCTGCTCGACACCCTCTATCTCGCGGCCGGGATCGGCCGGCCGCCGGAGGGTGTCCAGCAGCGGTTCTCCGATGGTGACGCGGAGACCTGGGCGGATCGGGTCAGCCTGATCAAGGAGAGCGCCGGCGTGCGGGTCGGTAGCGCCTACCACTCGGTCCGCGCGGTGCCGCGCGACCAGATGAACGTGATGGCCGGCCCCTTCCACGCCCACCTGTCCGAGCAGCGTGCCGAGAACGAGCAGTGCCTGGCGGCCTACGGGCTGACCCCGACCCAGGTGCTGGCCGAGGCCAAGGTGCTCGGCGAGGCAACGACGGTCGTGCACGCCACCCACCTCACCGACACCGACATCCGGCTGCTCGGCGAGACCGGGACGTTCGTCGACTTCTGCCCCACCACCGAACGCGACCTCGGCGACGGGATCGGCCCCAGCCGGCGCCTCCACGAGTCGGGCGCGCGCCTGACCCTCGGCTCCGACAGTCATGCGGTGATCGACCTGTTCGAGGAGATGCGCGCCGTGGAGCTCGACGAGCGGCTCGCCACCGAGCAGCGCGGGCACTGGACGGCGGCCGAGCTGATCGAGGCCGCCACTGCCACCGGACACGAGTCCCTCGGTTGGCCCGACGCAGGCCGGATCGCGGTCGGTCAGCGCGCGGATCTGGTCACGATCGACACGGTCAGTCCTCGGACCGCGGGCACCGGCGGCGACGAACACACCGCCGTCTTCGCCGCGACCGCCGCCGACGTCCTGCAGGTGATGGTCGACGGGCGCGTCGTCGTACGGCAGGGTGACCGCGAAGACATCGGACGCGAGCTGCACGAGGCAATCGGAAAGGTCTGGGCGTGACGGACACCAGCACCCTGGTCACCAACATCGGCGAACTGGTCACCAACGGCGAGCCGGCCATCATTCGCGACGCCGCGATCGTGCTGCAGGGCGCCAACGTGGCCTGGGTCGGCGGCGCCGCCGAGGCGCCCGCCGCGGACTCGATGGTCGACGTGGCCGGCCGCGCGGTCATTCCCGGCTTCGTCGACAGCCACTCCCACCTCGTCTTCGGCGGAGACCGGGCGGCCGAGTTCGAGGCCCGGATGACTGGCGAGCCCTACGCCGCCGGCGGCATCCGCACCACCGTCGCCGCCACCCGGGCCGCCACCGACGAGCAGCTGACCAGCCACGTCGCGAAGCTGGTGCAGGAGATGCAGCGGCAGGGTACGACGAGCCTGGAGATCAAGAGCGGGTACGGCCTCACCACGAAGGACGAGGCGCGCAGCCTGGCCATCGCCCGTCAGTTCACCGAGGACACCACCTTCCTGGGCGCCCACGTGGTGCCCGCCGACACCGACCCGGCGACGTACGTCGACCTGGTGACGGGCCCGATGCTCGACGCCGCCGCCCCGCACGCGAAGTGGATCGACGTCTTCTGCGAACGCGGCGCGTTCGACGCAGACCAGGCGCGGCGAATCCTCCAGGCGGGCACCGAAAGGGGGCTGCGCGGCAGGTTGCACGCCAACCAGCTGGGCGAGGGCCCCGGCGTCCAGCTCGCCTGCGAGCTCGGCCTGGTGGCCGTCGACCACTGCACCTACCTCACCGACGAGGACGTCGACGCGCTCGCAGGCGTCGGGCACGATCGCCACCCTGCTTCCCGGCGTCGAGTTCTCGACCCGGCAGCCCTACCCGGATGCTCGCGCCCTGGTCGACCGGGGCGTCACGGTGGCGCTGGCCTGCGACTGCAACCCCGGCTCCTGCTACACGAGCTCGATGCCGTTCTGCATCGCCGTGGCGGTCCGCGACATGGGCATGTCGCCCGCCGAGGCGCTGTGGTCGGCAACGGCAGGCGGCGCCGCCGCGTTGGGGCGTGACGACGTCGGGTCGCTCACGCCGGGCAGGCAAGCCGACCTGGTGGTGCTGGATGCCCCGTCGTACGTGCACCTGGCCTACCGTCCCGGCGTCCCGCTCGTGACTCAGACCTGGATCCGGGGCCGTCCCGTCGTCTAAGGCGCCGTCGTCAGGCACAGATAAGGCGGTTGACCGATGTGCGCGCCTACCTCAGTCGGCGAATCTCTTCATATCAACGAATATGAGGAGTCAGAGATGAGCATGGACCTGTACCTGAAGTCCGAGATCGACTACCGCTCCGCCCGCCTGACGGAGACGATGCGCCGCAGCCGCAAGGTCAACCGGGTACGCCGTCCCCGGACGCCGGCCCAGAAGGTTGCCTGATCAACGACCGCGAGGTGACAAAGCGAGTGGACGGACTGTCGGTGGCCACTGCGATGATTGGTGACGTGGCACCGCCCGGACATCAAGACAGACATTTGATAGGACGCGACGCCGAGCTGGCGGAGATCACTTCGCTGCTCGGCGTTCGTCCTGCGCGCAAGCAGGATCTCCGCCATGCCCAATGCCGTCCTGTTGTCCGGTGACGCCGGCGTCGGCAAGACCAGACTTCTCACGGAGCTCCGCGACGTTGCGTTCGCCGAGGGCTGGCAGGTGTTCGCGGGGCACTGCCTCGACTTCGGCGACAGCGCGTTGCCCTACCTCCCCTTCTCGGAGGTGATGGGGCGCCTGGCCACCGACCTGCCCGACGTGGTCACGGCGGTTGCCGACGCCTACCCCGCCCTCGGTCGGCTCCAGCCCGGTCGCCGGATGATGTCCGACGGTGGGCATGGTCGAGACGACAGCCAGGGCTCCGCGCTTGACCGTGGTGACCTGTTCGATGCGGTGCATGCGGTCTTCGAGGCGGTTTCCGAGAAGGCGCCGGTGCTGCTCGTCATCGAGGACGCCCACTGGGCCGACCAGTCGACGCGAGACATGCTGAGCTTCCTGTTCTCCCGGCCCTTCCTCGGTCCGGTGGGGATCGTGGCGTCCTACCGCTCCGACGACCTTCACCGTCGCCACCCGCTGCGTTCCCAGGTCGCCGAGTGGTCGCGCGTCCGGGGCGTCGATCGTCTCCAGCTCGACCCGCTCTCGCCCGCCCACGTGCGCACGCTCGTCCACCAGCTGCACCCCGAGCCCATCGGCGACGCCGAGGTCTCCGACATCGTCGATCGGGCCGAGGGCAACGCGTTCTTCGTGGAGGAGCTCGTCGGAGCGGCCAGTGGCCCCGGTCGTTGGGTGCCGGCCGACCTGGCCGACCTCCTTCTCGTCCGCCTCGACCGGCTCGACGACACCGCCCGCCAGGTCGTCCGGGCCGCCAGCGTCGCCGGCCGCCGGGTGACCCACGGGCTGCTGGCGGCTGCCTCAGGAGTCGAGCCGGGCGTGCTGGAGGAGGCGCTGCGCAAGGCGGTCGAGATGAACGTGCTGGTGGCGCAGGGCTCCCGCTACTCCTTCCGACACGCGCTGCTCGGCGAGGCGACGTACGACGACCTGCTGCCGGGCGAACGCGTCCGACTGCATGCCCGCTTCGCCGATGCGCTGCGCGAGGGCCACGGCCTTGGGACGGCGGCCGAACTGGCCCGGCACGCCCGGCTCGCGATGGACTACGACACCGCCATCGACGCCAGCATCCGGGCCGGCGACGAGGCGATGTCCGTGGGCGGCCCGGACGAGGCTGCCCAGCACTACCAACAGGCCCTCGAGATGCTGGCCGACCCACGCCGCATGCCCGACCCGGACTTCGATCTGTCCAAGCTCGTCGCCAACGCCGCCGACGCACTCACGTCCAGCGGCCACCCGGGTCGGGCCGCCGCCCTGGTCCAGGAACATCTCGGCCGGTTGCCCGCCGACGCTCCGGACGCCTGGCGGGCTCGCCTCCTGGCGATCCGGGCCAGCGCGCTGATCTCGATCGAGTCCGACGAGGACCCCGCCGAGCTCTCCGCCGAGGCCGTGCGCCTGCTGCCTCCGGAGGCAAGCGGACTGCGCGCCAAGGTGCTGGCGATCCACGCCCGGATCCTTTCCAGCATGGGCCGCTACGACGAGGCCCAGGCGACCGGGCTCGAGGCGCTCGCCCTGGCCGAGAAGCTCCAGCTCAGCGGCCTGGCCAGCGATGCGATCACGACCCTCAGCGGGCTCAAGCGGGCCGGACCGGTGGAGGGTCTCCGCGAGGCCCTGGTCGATGCGGTGACCCGGGCGGAGGAGTCGGGAGCCGTGCAGCCCGAGCTGCGCGGTCGGTTCCTTCTGGGCCGGTCCTACCAGGACTGGGCAGACTTCGACCAGGCAGAGAAGTGGTTCCGCAGCGGCTACGAGCGAGGCATCGAGGCCGGCATCCCTTGGGCGCCGTTCTCGTTCGACGCGCGCTGGAACCTCGCCTGGCTGCTCGACACCCGTGGGAAGTGGGACGAGGCGCTCGCGCTCCTCGACGTGACCGGTCAGTCGGCGCCTGCGCTGGTCAAGGGCACGCTCACGGCTCTGCGCCTGCCGATCGAGTCGGCCCGGGGCCGCGATGTCACGGCCGAGCTGGCCTCGCTGCGCCGGCACTGGCCTCTGGAGGGGCTCGTGGCCATCTACGGAGCAGCGCTCGGGATCGAGCGAGCCGGGCAACGTGGTGACGCCGCGGCAGCCGTCGCCTCCTACCAGGATGGCGTCGAGGTCCTGACCGGCATCTGGCACGAATGGTTCGTGGCCCGGATCCGGCTGGCCGCGATGACTCTCGGCGCGATCGCGGATGCGATGCCGACGCTGTCCGCCGACGAGCAGGCGTCCTACGTCCCGGTGGGCGAGCGCCTGCACGCCGACGGCCACACGGTGCTCCAGCGCCGCAAGGACCCGTCGAACCACTGGGGTCCCGAGGGACAGGCCTGGGTCAAGCGGCTCGACGCCGAGATGCTGCGGTTGCGCTGGCTGGCGGGCGTCGACGCGCCGCCAGCCGAGGTCCTCGTCCAGGCCTGGAGCGAGACGGTGCTGCTGTTCGACGAGTTCGGCCACGTCTACTGGACCGCGGTCGCGCGCACGGTCCTGTCCGGCATCCTGCGGGCCACCGGCGACGCTGCCGGAGCGCGTGAGCAGGGCGACCAGGCTCGGGAGGTCGCCCATCAGCTCGGGGCGACCGTCCTCCTCGACCAGCTCAAGGCCATCGGCATCACGCCGGCCCGCGGCCAGGCCGGCTCGGCGACCCTGACTCCTCGCGAGCTCGAGATCATGGCCCTCGTCGCGCAGGGTCGCAGCAACGGCGAGGTCGGCAAGCAGCTGTTCATCAGCACCAAGACCGTCAGCGTCCAC
Organism: uncultured Actinomycetota bacterium; assembly: GCA_963719255.1. GTDB lineage: Bacteria > Actinomycetota > Actinomycetes > Propionibacteriales > Nocardioidaceae > Nocardioides. The sequence continues at coordinate 31,904 of CAVRBN010000051.1, forward strand.
GTCTCCAACATCCTCGGCAAGCTCGGCGCCTCCGGCCGCACCGAGGCCGCCGCCATCGCCCGCCGTCAGGGGCTGCTCGACTGACGAGCCGGTGCCCTGGGGCAGGATCGGGCGCGTGCCCGAGGTATGGACAAGAGTCGCCGCGGGTACGGCGAACCCATGGCGGATGACCCGTCACACTTGCGCACAGGAGGACCGATGACGACCACCCCCGAAGAGCCGCTCAACGATGCAGACATGGCCACCTCGGGTGACCCCAGCTCAGGATCGGCGACGCCGGTGGACGCCGACGGGACCGACGGCGACGCGACCGACACCGCCGACGGCGACTCCACGGACGCCGATGGGACCGACGCCGATGGGACCGACGCCGACGGGACCGACGCCGACGGGACCGACGGCGACGCGACCGACACCAGCCGACGGCGACTCCACGGACGCCGATGGGACCGACGGGTAAGCCCACTGAGCGCACTCGAACTGCTCAGCGGTGACGCCCAGGTCTTCCTCGAGAAGATCTGGGCGTCCCACCGCCATCTGCACCGCGCCGATCCCGCACGGCTCGTGGAGCTGCTCTCGCTCGACGACGCCGACCACCTGCTGACCGAGTCGGCGATCCGCACACCCGCGATCCGGATTGCGCGGGACGGCACCGTGCTGAAGGAGTCGTCGTACACCCGTGCCGCAACGCTTGCCGGTACGGCGGTGACGGGTCTCGTCGACGGCCGCAAGGCACTGCGACTCTTCGACGACGGCGCGACAGTGGTGTTCCAGGGCCTGCATCGGTACTGGCCCCCGCTTGCCGCGCTCGTGGCCGAACTCGAGCTCGAGCTGGGCCACCCTTGCCAGGCCAACGCCTACCTGACCCCGCCGGGCGCGCAGGGGTTCGCGGTGCACTCCGACAGCCACGACGTCTTCGTGTTCCAGACCCATGGCTCCAAGCAGTGGGAGGTGCACACCGACGACGGGGTCGAGGACGTGCTCCTCGAGCCCGGCCTGTCGATGTACCTCCCGACCGGGACCCCGCACGCGGCCCGCGCACAGGAGACGGTCTCGCTGCACGTGACGCTCGGTATCAACCAGCTCACCTGGCGTGGACTGGTCGAGCGGGCCGTGCGACCGCTCCTGGAGGGCGTCGACGACACCCACCTGCCGGCGGGATACCTCGACGACCCCTCCGACCTGGCTCGCGGCCTGCGGCGACCGTCTGTCCGGCCTGGCCGATCCCTCCGCGACGTGGATCCGGACGCGGCCGCTGCCGCCGAGGTGGAGCGGTTCCTCACCAGTCGGCCGTCCCGGTTGCGCGGTGGGCTCAAGGACGTCCTGGAGGTGCGCAAGCTGACCGGCACCACCCGGTTGCGGCGGCGCGCCGGCCACCCGTGCGTCCTCATCGATCGGGATGACCGCCTGCGGGTCCTGCTCGGCGACCGGGAGCTCGACGTCCCCGGCTGGCTGCGGCCCGCGCTCGAGCACGTGCGAGCGGCTGACCAGTTCGCGCCGACCGACCTCGACCTCGACCCCCAGAGCTGCCTGGTGCTCTGCCGCCGGCTGGTTCGCGAGGGCTTGCTCGAGGTCGTCGGGTGAGCGCTGCCGTTCCGCTGTGCGGCCGCGAGCGGGCTCCGCGACGAGCCGCTCGCCGGTACGGCGTCGACCGTGCGGCCCTTCCTGCTGGTCGAGAACCCCGGTCCGTGGGGGGTCGACGCCCTCCGCGACAACCGCCTGCCCCATCAGGTGAAGGGCGGGCTCGGTGCCGCGGCCCGCGCCGCAGGGGTCAGGGTCCTGTTCATCCGGCGCTACCACCGGCGGGCACCACGCGACGGCTTCCGCGTGTTCGCGGCCCACGCCGATCCAGTCGCACCCTGGCTGGAGACTGCCCTGCTGGCCAGGTCCGAAGACCTGCTCGACCTCGACCTTGCGCGCTCTCGGCGCCGGGCGTTCACCCGGCCTCACGACAGCCGAGGGCAGTCTCTTCTGCGTCTGCACGCATGGCCGCCACGACGCCTGTTGCGCGGAGCGCGGACGGCCGATCGCCGCGGCGCTGACGGCCGCCCACCCGGAGGAGACCTGGGAGGTCTCCCACATCGGTGGTGACCGGTTCTCCGGCAATCTGCTGGTGCTCCCGCACGGGCTCTACTACGGCCGACTGGATGCCCCGTCGTGCGGTCGCGGTTGGGGGAGCCCACCTGGCCGGACAGCTCGACCTCGACCATCTGCGTGGCCGGTCCGGACTGCCGATGCCGGTCCAGGCTGCGGAGATCGCGCTGCGCCGCCACCATTGGGAGACCCGCGACGATGCCGTGCGGGCGCTGTCAGCGCGGACCGAGGGCGGCGAGACGGTTGCGGTGTTCGGGCTCGGCGGCGCGGCGTACGAAGTGCGGCTGCGAACCACCCGTGGCGACGACCTGCACCAGCTGACCTGTCGAGCCACCCGCGAGAACCCGGTCCCCAGTCACGAGGTTCTCGGCATCCGTCGGCTGCCGCACGCTGCTGCGGTTCCCACGCCCTGACCCAAGTTGGGGCAAATGTCCCCTCTTGCGGCATTTCAGGTGAGGCGCAAGAGTGGCTGAGTTGCCATCGGGGCAGCAAGCGAGGGACGACAGGGTGTTCAGAATGAAGCGCAGTCATTCGATTCAGGTATTGGCGGCATGTGCGCTCGCCGGCGTCACGGCGTTGACCATGACCAACTCGGTCGCGGCCGGGAACGCAGCTTCGGCCCCACCGGGCGCTGCGGCAACGTCAGACCAGCCAAGCCGAGGCCCGTGGCTTCTACGACGTACGTCGCGGGACCGGGACCGCGGCCAAATCGGCCGAGTACCTCGCCGCGTCCAAGGCGGCGGCCCGGCCGGCCACCAAGGCCTTCATGAACTGGCTCGGCAGGTTTGCGCTGGTGGACATCGACGGCACGACCGGCACTCCGCGCCTGGTCGCCAGGACTCAACGGGTTCCTGACGCCGGAAGAGCCGCGGGAACCCGAAGCGCGTGGCGCTTCGCTTCGTGCGGGCCCACCTGTTTGCCTTCGGTCTCGTGGCGAGCGACCTGAACACCTTCCACTTCCGCAACGACTACACCGACATCACCGGCACCCACCACCTTTCCTGGACCCAGACGATCGACGGAGTCGAGATCTTCGGCTACGGACTCCAGGCTTCGGTCACGGACAAGGGTCGGCTGCTGACGATCGGTGGGTCCCCGGTCCCGGCTTCGCTGCTGACCGGACCAGCGGCGGCAAGCTTGCCACTCCGTCGGACGCGATCGCGGCGGCCCGCGAGAGCGCAGGGGAGGCGAGCCTGACTCCCGGCGACCAGGACCGCGCAAAGCGGGTCCTCTTCGTGACCCCGGACCGCACCTACCTGGCCTGGCGAACGATCACCATGTCTGCCGCCGAGCCCGCGCTCAGCGTCCTGGACGCCCGCACCGGTCGGCTGCTCTTCCGGCAGCCCCTCGGCCACGACGAGTCGAACCGCGAGCGGGCCAGGGCCAGGGCCAGCAAGGGCCTCGCCTTCGCGTACTTCCCGGATCACCGGCCCCGGGGTGGCGAAGCCGTTCAGGGTCAACTACACGAAGCGCGGCTGGCTGGCGAGGACCGCGACGCGGTTGAACGGCAACAACTCGCACACCTACTCCGACGTCAACGACGACGGCAAGGCGCAGGCGCACGAGGAGATCCCGCCCTCGTCCAGGCACCGCTGGAACTACCGGCTCAAGCCCGTTCCACCTGCCGCGACATCTCCTTCTGTGACAACCCCTGGCCGTGCTCCTGGAACCCCGACCAGCCCTTCTCCTGGCGGACGAACCGCAAGCAGAACGGGGCGCAGGTGTTCTTCTTCGTCAACAAGTGGCACGACCACCTGAAGGACTGCGCCGATCGGCTTCACCGAGGCCGCCGGCAACTTCCAGCGCAAGCAACTACACCAACCAGGGCCAGGGCGGCGACGCCGTCAACACCCAGACCGACGACGGTGCCAACACCGACGACGGCCTGCCGGACGGCGCGCACATCGACAACGCCAACATGGCGACCCCGCCCGACGGCATGGCGCCGCGTCATGCAGATGTACCTCCAGCACCAGCCGGGCACGTCGTACCCCGACGGCGACCCGTTCTCGCCCGACCAACGTCGGCGACGAGGCCGACACCGTCTACCACGAGTACACGCACGGCCTGTCCAACCGGCTCGTCGTCGACGCCGGGCGGCATCTCGACGCTGGGCGGCGTGCCAGGCCGGCGCGATGGGCGAGGCCTGGGGCGACTGGTACGCCATGGACTACCTGGTGACGCAGGAGCTCCAGAAGGACCGCCCGGCACGTGGCCGACGTCGATGATGTTCCAGTACGACGGCGAGGGCGTCTTCCTCGACCGCACCGAGCCGCTGGACTGCAGGTCGGCGTCCGACGCCAGGCAGGTGCACGGGCGGCGCGACCGGACACAGCGGCGGCTACACCTACGCCGACTACGGCCAGGTCGTCGGCGCCCCCGAGGTGCACGACGACGGCGAGATCTGGGCGCAGACCCTGTGGGACCTCCGCAACAGGCTCGGCTCGAAGATGGCGGAGTCGCTCGTCACCCGGGCGATGGAGCTGTCGCGCCGAACAACCCGTCGTTCCTCGACATGCGCAACGCGATCCTGCTGGCCGACAGGGCGATCTACGCCGAGCGCCACCAGGACGCGCATCTGGCAGGTCTTCGCCCACCGCGGCATGGGCTTCTTCGCCGGCACGCTGGGCGGCAACGACGGCGCTCCGGCCTGGGACCGCCACGTGCCGCCGACGAAGGTGCGCAGGGCGTTCATCACGGGCCAGGTCACCGACCAGGACTCGGGACAGCCGATGGCTGGAGTGCCGGTCACCCTGGCCTTCCAGGGCGGCAACAGCATCGTCAACCCGACCGCGATCACCAAGGCGGACGGCAGCTACCGACTCGGCCCGGTCCCGGTGGGTCACTATCGCAAGCTCACGGTCAGCGGGGCCGGCCTCCTCGTCTGCCACGAAGTCGGTCACGGTGACGCCCTCGGGGGCCACCCGCGACTTCGCGGTGCGCAAGGACTGGGCGGCGTCCAGCGGTGGCGCGTCCATCGCCGACTTCAACGGCCCGGACTACTCAGGGTTCGGATGTGGCCCCGACGAGGCAATCGACGACAGCCAGTCGTCGGGCTGGGGCAGCACTACTGGTGACGACGACGGCACCCCGACGAATGAGTTCATCCCGAAGTTCATCGTCATCGACATGGACAGGCACGTGGACATCAGCAAGTTCGCCGTGGACCCGTCGGCGACCTGTGGGGACGGCGGCAGTGCGTCGACTGGCGGAGTTCCGGATCGAGACCTCGCCGGACGGCACGGCTTGGACAACTGCGGCCGAGGGCACGTTCACCGAAGACGATCTGGGTCAGCTCAACGAGCTCACTCCGAGCGGCGGGAGCCGATGGTGTGCGCTTCGTGAAGCTGACGATGCTCAGCAACCAGACGCCGGACTTCGAGACGAACTGCCCCGGCGGCGACTTCTCCGGCTGCCAGTACACCGACATGTCGGAGATCGACGTGTACGGCGCCGAGTCCCCGTGACCTCCAGCGTGCGGCGTCAGGCCGAGGGCCGGCGCCGCACGCTGAACGTGCCCGCGACATCCTCGAACAGGTCGCAGAAGTCGGCGTAGTCCTCGCGGGCGACGGTGCCGGTCAGGGTGAAGCCGACTCCCTCGATCAGCCAGCACCACTGCTCGGAGACCAGGTTGTGCTCGCTCGAGACGTGGGACACCCGACGGTAGCGCGCGAGTCCGGGGCCGAGCTGGTAGTCGTCGGTGTCCTCCTCGTCGAAGCGCTGGAGCAGGTCGCTCAGCGCGGCCAGCGCCTTCTCCTGCCAACTCTCGAAGGAACAGTCGACGGGTTCGGCGTCCAGCACGAACTCGGGCACGAAACCGCTGCCCGGTGTGACGGGGGCGCGGGCGGCCATCACGATGCCGTGGTCGAGGTCGGACGACTGCCGCCAGCCTGACGGTACGCCGATCGAGATGTCGTCGCGGCCCACCAGCCGGCGATCGAGCTCAGAGGTGGCCTCGGGGTTGAACTGCGGGGATCTCATGCGGCGACCGTAGGCAGCGTGGGCGCAGGTGCCAACGGGCAAAGTCGGCAGCTGTGGAAACAGGCGGGTGGCGGGTGTCTGACGGGGCCTTGCAACAATGAGGGCGTGGTGGACAAAGAAGAGAGGCCCGTTCTGACCGGGCTCATCGCCCTGGTCGCGGTCGCGGCCGTGGTCGGCGCGCTGCTCGGGATCGGAGCACTGTTCGGGACTCGCGTGCTCGGCATCAGCGGTGCCGAGACGACGACCAGCGACCCGACGGGTGGCGACTCGCTCTACCTTCCGAAGCCGAAGGCCACCCGCAGCGGCACCGGCCCGCTGATCACGCTCGCTCCTGGCGAAACCGACGGACGGGTCCGGTGGCCCGAGCGAGACCAAGACGAAGAAGCGGGAACGTGAGATCTCCTTGTCGGCCGGGCAGACGTCGGTGGCCTCCTTCCAGCGGATCGACCTGACCGGTGCCTATCCACTGGGCGAGGGCGCCATCCTCCAGGTTCAACGACTCGAGGGGGGAAAGTGGACGGACTTCCCGGTCACCATCTCGGTGGGCGGCGGGACGTTCTCGTCGTACGTCCAGACCTCCCACACCGGGATCAACGAGTTCCGGGTCATGGACACCGACACCGAAACGACGTCGAACACGGTCAAGGTGGAGGTGGGCTGACCCGCCGGGTCCAGTAGCCGACCCAGCCGGTACCCACCCAGCCAAGCCCCCCGACCACAGCGCAGGCGGCGGCAAGAGGTGCCAGGCTCGCGACCAGCGAGATCACCAGTGGTCCGGCCGAGCCGCCGACGTCGCCGCACAGCCGCCAGGCCCCCAGGAACTGCGCGCGTCCCTCGGTGGGCGCGTGATCGGCCCCGAGGGTCATCACGATGCCGGAGCCCAGACCGTTGCCGACTGCCATCAGCGCGGCCACGCCACTGAGGCCGACCGCGCCGTCGACGAGCGGGAGCAGGAGTACGCCGGTGGCGATCGCCGCGGTCACGGCCACCGCGATGACGGAACGGCCGTAGCGGTCCATCAGCCAGCCGCCGGGGTAGAAGAACGCCATGTCGATGAACGCGGCCAGCCCGAAGACCAGCGACGTGTGCGCGGGGGACAGCCCGATGTGGTCGGCCCACAGGGGCAGGAGCGACTGGCGGGCGGTCCGCGAAGCGCCGAGTACGACGACCGACGTCCCGATGGTCAGCAGCACGAACCGGTGCCGGTTCATCACGCTCCACACGGACGGCTGCCGGAGGGTGCCTGCCCGCGTCTCCGCCGTGAGGTCGGGCATGGGCAGGGCAAGCAGGCCGGAGAGCAAGGACGTGGTCGCCGCCAGCACGAACACGGCCGGGATCCCGCTGACGTGAATCAGTCCTGCCCCCAGGAGCGGCCCGACGAAGATCCCGACCCGCATGCTGCCGCCGAGCGTCGACAGTGCGCGGGCTCGGTTCGGCGCGGGCACCACGTCGATCATGAATCCCTGTCTGGCTTGCAGGAACGCCGACCAGAGCACGCCGCTCAGGGCTATCGCGACACCCAGCACCACAACGGATCTGGCACTGGCGGCCAGCAGCATCGCGGCCGCGTCCGCCGCACCCGCGATGACCAGGGTGCGCCGTTCGCCGATCCGGGCGACGACAGCACCTGAGGGCAGGCTCGAACACAGCTGGCCGATGCCCATGAGCGCGACCACGAACGCCGCCGTACCGACGTCGGCGCCCAGTTCGCGGGCGCGGAGGGCGACCACGGGCATGGTTGCGCCGTAGCCGATGGCGCTGACGAACGACGGGCCGTACGCCACCCAGGCGATGTCACGGAGCCGGAACGAGGTCTCGCTGCTCGGCTTCCGGCGCACCCGTCTGATTCTGCGCCCGGGAGGTCGAGGATGTCGAAAGGCTCCTCGGCGGCCGGTCCGCCAACGCTGCTCGCGCGGGGTTGACGACCGGCGACGGGGTGCGAGACTTGGCCAACGGGGTCAAGCGCCGGTCCAGGTGGTCGCTTGCCCCGAGGAGGCGAGTCTTGATGGAAGCCACCGATGGGCGCGAGCCGGGTCCTCGCGAGCCGTCGATGCCGAGGCGTTCAGCGCATTCGAGTCGGCCGGGTGGGAGCAACGGGCCCCGACGTACGACGACTTCCTCGGCCAGATCACTCGCGAAGTCGTCCCCAGCCTGCTCGACGCCGCCGACGTGGGCAAGGGTTCGCGGGTCCTCGACGTTGCGACCGGGCCAGGGTACGCGGCTGCCGCGGCGCACGCGCGAGGCGCCTCGGTGGTCGGCGTGGATGTCGCGACGGCGATGGTGCAGCTTGCCGGCAGCCGTTATCCGGATATCGACTTTCGGGCGGCGGACGCGGAGACGCTCCCGTTCGAGGACGGCTCGTTCGACGCAGTCGTCAGCAACTTCATCGTGCCTCATCTGGGGCGTCCGGAGCAGGCCGTCGGCGAGTTGGCGCGGGTACTCGAGGTCGGCGGCGCCCTTGCGCTCACCACCTGGGACCAACCGGAGCGGATGCGTCTCCTCGGACTATTCCTGGAGGCCATCGCAAGAGCAGGGGCGACACCGCCCCAAGACATTCCTCCCGGCCCACCGTTCTTCCGGTTCTCCGACGACCAGGAGTTCGATGCCCTCTTGCGGGGAAGCGGGCTGACCGACGTCAAGGTGACGACGATTGCGTTCAACCACCGAGCCGAAACCGCTGACGCGATCTGGGACGGCGTCCTGACCAGCACGGTCCGGACCAGGGCGCTTGATCGTTCACCAGCCCGAAGCAACCAGGCGGCGCATCCGCGCAGCCTTCGACGATGAAGTCGCCGCATTCCGCAACGGCGACGTGTATGAGATCCCCATCTCCGTGAAGCTCGCCAGCGGTCGAAAGGCCACTCACCAGGGGGCTGGCTGACTGTGCGGCCGAGCTGCCAGATGGCGCTCGCAGTCCCGACGAGCTGATGTGTTTTTTGTTTTTGTTTTGTGTCGTGGCGGCCGCGTCAAACTCGTGCGCGGTAAGATGGGAGAGGGGTGGGTTTGGCTTTATGTTGGCTCTCCTCCGGTGGATCATGCGGTTCGTGGTGCGGCGCGTCCGGCGTGGACGAAGCGTGCGCGCCGGCGGCGTTGCGCCCGAGATACTCAACGGCCTTGATGGCTACACCGAACGGGTCGTGAAGACGAAGATCGAACGACGGTCGGCTAGAGCGCTGCGGGTCGCTCGGCCGCCGGCGATCGGCCTGTAGAGCGCTCGATGCGCGAGGACGAGGTCAGCCAGAGCTGAGCTGCCTCGACGAGCGTCACTCGTGCACGGCTGGGTGAGTTCGTAGCGGCCAGATACCGCTGGGGCGCGGCGACCGGTCAACGCCGTCCGGGGCGGCAGCTGGGGAGCGAGTTGGATCGCGGCCAAATCGCGGAGCAGGGGATCGATGAGCTCGTCGATGAGCAGCCCAGCGGCCCCGTTGCTCAGCCCGCGATCGCCACGCCCCGCTTGGGCACCTCGCAGCCGAGGCACGCGACGTGTCGCGCCGAGCTCGACCACCGGTCGACGCGACGCCCAGCCAGACCTGCCCCTTGGGGGCACCGATCGCGACCGGATGGTCGATCTGGCGCTAGCGCATCGCCGTCGCGCCGGCTCGACAGGAGCGAGTGCTGTCCGGCGCGATGGCGTCGGCAGGTGCATCCGGGCAAACGCGATCAGCCCACGGGCCGACATCGCCAGCTGGTTGCCGGCTGCCGGGTTGGAAGATGGATCACAGCCCAGGCCTTCAGCGGTCGATGAGCCGCCTCCGGGCTCGGCCGGCCGTGGCCGATCGCGGTTCGGAACAGGAGCGCCTCGTCAGCGCAGAAGGCCAGCTCCTGGATCCCCAGCGGGCCAGCCAGGTAGCGGCGCAGGGCCTGGGCATACGACATCTGCCGCAGCACCTCCACCAGCCGGCCGAGCACCCCGTAGCCGGCGCTGCAATACGAGAACAACTCTCCGGGGCGAGAGCGTGAGGTGCGCGGGCGACCAGGTCTTCGACGAACCGTTGCAGCGCATCGTCGCCGGAGGTGGTCGCGGCCCAGATGTCACCTTCGAACCCGCCGGTGTGCGTCAACAGATGACGGACAGTGACAACCGCGCTGGCCCGCTCGATCGTCGGTTCGGAAGCCTGGCAGGTACAGACCCGCACCGGAACGTCCAGCTCGACAAGCCCCTCATCCACCAGCTGCATGACCAACGTTGCGGTCCACACCTTGGTGATCGACTGGATCATGAACAACGCATCTGGTGTGGCCTCGACCCCCGTCCGCAGGTTGACCACACCGGCCGAGGCCTCCAGCGTCTGACCATCGACGAGCGCCGCGACCGACGCCCCAGGAACGTCGTGCGCGGCAATCAGGCGTGGCAACTCCGTGTCCAGCCGGCGGCGCAGTTCCTCGATCCGACCCATCCCAGCTCCCGAGCTTGGGCTAGGGCTGCGGAGGACGCCACGACGACCGTCCGACATCAGCCTCGAAAGCGGGCCGGACATCAACCGTGTCGTAGATGACGTGCAGGTCCTTGATCCTGCCGTCAGACGCGAGCGTCGCCACGTCCACGACGTCGAACGGAGCCGCCGCGCCGGAGGGAGACGCCAGTCGAAGTGAAACCAGAAGCTCACCGTCGTCGCGCCGGTCTGGTCGTTGCCGCTCATGACGGACTTCAACGTCAGGTTCGCCTGACTCGTGTCCGCAAACAGCGCCGGATAGAAGTCGGCGGCTGGTCGCGGTCCGTAGAGCGGGGAATGGACGGAGCCATCAGCTGTGAAGAGACTGACCGCCAGCTCAGCATCTGCGTTGGTGAGGGCCTGCAGGTAGGTAGCAACCAGATCGTCCGCTGCGGTGGGCACTCGGGCACGCTATCTCAGGGCCTGGTGCCGAAGCATTCAGCGAACGACGTAGTCCGTCACCTAACGGCTGCTCACCGCTGGGTTCTCGTCAGGCGGTGTTGCGGCGAAGCACGGAGTAGCCGCGTCCGCCGTGTGCCTCGACCGCGTCCGCGATGCCGGGCACCTGAATCGGCGTGAGCCGTCGGGTGACTGTTCCGTCGCCCAGCTGGCCGAAGTCGTTCTGGCCCCAGTCCCAGAGTTGCCCCGAGACGGTCACGGCGAGCGTCTGGTCACGGCCGCATCCGACGAAGGCGACGGGGGGAAGGCCGTTGACCGGCGCGGGCACCGTGCGGTCGACCCTGTTGCCGGAGCCGAGCTGGCCCAGGCCGGCTTCGCCCCAGGTGAGAACGGTGCCGCCCGCGCGAAGCGCGACCGAGTGGTTCGCGCCCGCGACGACCGCGCTGGCGTCGGTGACTACCCTGAACCTGGATTGGCGTCGCGCGGCTGGTCTTGGTGCCGTCCCCGAGCTGACCGGAGCTGTTCAGACCCCACGACATGACTCTGCCGTCGGACCGGATCGCCAAGGCGTGGTTGCGTCCTCCGGCGAGGGCAACCACGTCGGTCAGCCCGGTGACCGGTACCGGTGTGCTCTGGATGGCCGTGTGCGACCCGTTGCCGAGTTCGCCGTTGACCCCGCCACCCCACGACCTGACGGTGCCGTTGGCGAGCAACGCGTAGCTCATGTCGCGGCCGCCGACGATGTCGATCACGTTGGAGAGACCCGTCACAGTGACCGGCCTGAGCCGCCTCGCCGTCGTACCGTCACCGAGCTGACCCGTCTTGTTGTAGCCCCAGCTCCGCACGGTTCCGTCGGAGAGCAGGGCGAGGGTGTGATAGTGCCCGGCCGAAATGTTGGTCACGGTCGTGGTGCCGGTCGCGACACCGGTCACCAAGTCGGGACGGAGCGGTCGGCTGTGCTGCCCAGGCCGGTGGCCCCCTTGGCGCCGTCGCCCCGGTCCAGACTGTCCCGTTGATGAGAGCGGCGACGTGCTCGCGACCGCCAACGACCTCGTCGACGTCTGCCAGGCTCGTGACCCGCGCGAACGTCGTCCGGCTGCCGGTCCCGCCAGTGCCGAGCTGACCGTCGGAGCCGAGGCCGGTGGTCCAGACGGATCGCCGTCGTCGGCCAGTGCCGGCGACGCGCAAGCCATCACGATGGTCGGCGCGACCAAGGCCGCCGCCGCGGCCAACTTGAAGACTCTCCGGACCCTGACGAACCGCATAGAACCACGCTCCTGCGGGCAGTGTTTCGCATCGATCCCGTCCGCGCCATAGCACAAAAGGACGGGCGCACCACCCCAGGCAACGCCCGCAGGAGCCAGCCCGGTTGGCCCGGTGATGCACGTTCCGTCGTCTGGGTGGAGGCCGTTCCACATCAGTTCGCGGGTCTGCGCCGCGGTGGCACAGACCGCCGGTTCCCTCCCAGTTGGTTGCGAAACTTCGATCCGGACAACCGTTTCGGAGGGAGCTGGGCCGCGCCGGCACAACGGGATGTCTCGTCGCTCTGATCGTTCTGGTGCCGACGACGCTGCCGGAATTCTGAGCGCTGCGGGCGGTCAGACCAGTCAGCTTCCACGGCACGGGTATCGCCAGGCAACGGGGAACGCGCCACACTGGTGAGTCAACGTGATCCGGAGGCTCGATGGAACCGAACCCGTCCACACCAGAGCCAGGCCTTCCGGGAGGACCTGCGGCGGCACCGTGCGGAACTGCGCGAGTCGATTGGCGCGCTGGAGGATGCCCTGGCCGCGCCACCCACCGCCGATCAAGCGCGCTGGGCCCATCGTGTCGAGGCTGCTCTGGTGGAGCTCTCCGGCGACTTTCGTGAGCACATCGACCTCACCGAGTCTCCTGACGGGCTGTATCACGACATTCTCAAGACCTCGCCACGGTTGTCCGGTGCCGTAGCCAGCCTCACTCGCGAACACGTGCTGATCTCTGGTCAGGTCGACAACCTGCTGGCCCGAGTGACAGCACCAGACGTCATCGAGGACGTGGCCAGAGTGCGCGGCCTGGGTACGGCGCTCCTGGGGAGACTCGTCCGACACCGGCAGCGAGGCTCCGATCTCATCTTCGAGGCCTACCAGTTCGACATCGGCGGCGAGACCTGAGCACGGCAGGTGCCAGAAGATTTATCTTCCATGGAAGAGAAAATAGTTTCCAAGGAAGATACACTGGTCGGGATGGAGAGAGAACCAGACCACGTCGGCCGGATCATGGCGCAGTGGCGGACGGAGCGTCCGGACCTGGACGTGTCACCGCAGGGTGTCATCGGCCGGTTGCACCGGGTCGGCGCCCGGCTCACCGAGGAGCTGGTCGCGGAGTACAGCCGAGTTCGGACTCAGCGAGGGCGACTTCGACGTACTCGCCACGCTGCGGCGTTCCGGAGCGCCGTACGAGCTGACGCCGGGAGAGCTCGTCGCCAGCACGATGGTCACCTCGGGCGCCATCAGCAAGCGGGTCGACCGGCTGGTCGAGCAAGGGCTGGCCACCCGTCGGATCAGCGACCACGACGCCCGCGGCCGGGTCATCGGGCTGACCGCCAAGGGCCGACAAGCTCATCGACAAGGCGTTCACCGCCCACATGGCCAACGAGCACCGGCTGCTCGCCGGCCTCTCCGACCTCGAACGGACCCGGCTGGCCAGCCTCCTCGAGACGCTGGGCAGGTCGCTCCATGCCTGACCGGGCCGTACGTCGAGTGGTCCAGCTGGTCGTGTCGTGCGTCGTGCTCGGGGCGGGTGTCGCCCTGCTGCTGGACGCGCGGCTCGGCTCGGATGGCTACTCGATGCTCATCAACGGACTCTCGATCACGACCGGTGTCGAGTTCGGTGTCGTCAACGTCGTCGTGGGCGTGGTCTTCGTGGGGCTGGCATGGCTGCGCGGCCGCACGCCGGGTCTCGGGACGGTCGTGCAGCCGGTGGTGGTGGGCTTCGTCGTCTCCGCGCTGCTGCCGGTCCTGCCCACGCCCGACTCGCTGGGCGCGCGGTCCGGGGAGCTCGCGCTCGCCTTCGTGCTGCTGATCCTCGGTGTGGCGGGCTACCTCGCCGCGGACCTCGGCGCGGGTCCGACCGAGGTGGCGGCGCTGGCGTGGGACCCGCCGGTCCCGTTCAGGTGGAGCTACTCGGCCGTTCAGTTCCTCGGTGGTCTGATCGGCTGGCTGTGCGGGGCGGACTTCGGCGTCGGCACGATCATCGTCGTGGTCCTCATCGGCCCCTGCGTCGCCCGGCTGATCCCGCTGCTCACGCCCACCACCGTGCGCACGCCGTGACTCCGGTCAGCGGGGGACCCACGCGAAGACGTCCGGGTTCGGGCCGAGTCGGCCCGCCTCGCCCTGGTTGAGGGAACTGATCGCGGCCACTTCGTCGGGGGTGAGCGAGAAGTCGAAGATCTCGAAGTTCTCGCGCATCCGGTCGGCCTTCATCGACTTCGGGAACACGATGTCGCCGCGCTCGATGTGCCAGCGCAACGTCACCTGCGCGGGCGACTTGCCGTAGTTGCCACCGATGGCGCTGATCTCCTTCTCGGAGAGCACCTTGCCCTGGGCGATGGGTGACCAGGCCTCGACCAGGACGTTGTGGTCGTGCGCGGCGGTGCGCGCGGCCTCGTTCGTGAAGAACGGATGCACCTCGATCTGGTTGACCGCAGGGATCACGCCGGTCTCGTCGATGACCCGGGTCAGGTGGGCGGGCTGGAAGTTGGAGACGCCCACGGAGCGGGCGCGGCCGTCGCCGACGAACTCGGTCAGGGTCTTCCAGGTCGACACGAAGTCGCCGCCGTAGAGCGTGGGCAGCGGCCAGTGGATGAGGAAGAGGTCGATCCGGTCGAGGCCGAGGTCGGTCAGGGTCTGGTCGAACGCGCGGCGCGCGTCGTCGGGCTCGTGGTAGCGGTTGCTGAGCTTGCTGGTGACGAACAGCTCGTCGCGGGGGATGTCGGAGGCCGCGATCGCCTGGCCGACGCCCCTCTCGTTCTGGTACATCTCCGCGGTGTCGATGTGGCGGTAGCCGATCTCCAGGGCCTTCGTCACCGTCTCGGCGGTCTCCGCCGGCGGGACCTGGAAGACGCCGAAGCCGAGCTGCGGGATGGTGGTGCCGTCGTTCAGGGTCAGGTTGGGAATCGTCATGCTGGCCAGACAACCACGGCCGGCCAAGTTTCCGATGGAGGGTCTCAACCACCGGGAGGTGTTACCGGGCGAACCGCAGCGTGACGATCTGGAACGGTCTGACGGCGAGCCGGTGGCCGTCCCAGGCGACCGGGTCGATCGGCCGTTCGAGCAGGTCGACCTCGCTAGCGCCGGTCGTCTCGAAGTTGGGTGTCACCGCTGCCGTCGTACGTGCACCCCGCGGCTCGTAGAGGCGTACGACGACGTCGCCGGAGCCGTCCTCGGCGAGCTTCACCGCCTCCACGAACACGTCGCCGTCGACGCTGACCAGCGGCTGCACTGGTGACCCCGTTGCCGACACGCGGAGGCAGATTGAGCGCGTAGCCGGCCGCGGCGGCCTCGAGCACGCCCGCGCCGGGCACCAGTGCGTAACGGAACCGGTGGGACCCCTGGTCGGTCTCCGGGTCCGGGTAGCGCGGCGCCCGCAGCAGGCTCAACCGCACCGTCGAGAAGGTGCCGCCGCCGTCGCGGGCGTGCCGGGTGACGTCGTGCCCGTACGTCGCGTCGTTGGCCACCGCGACGCCGTACCCGGCCTCCTCGACCTGGACCCAGCGGTGCGCGCAGACCTCGAACCGGGCAGCGTCCCAGCTCGTGTTCTGATGAGTCGGCCGGACGACGTGCCCGAACTGGGTCTCGTAGCGGGCGTGGTCGGTGTGCACGTCGACGTCGAACGCCGACCTTGAGGACCTTCTCGCGCTCATGCCAGTCGACCTCGGTCTCGAGGTCCACCTGCCGGGCGCCGGGACGCAGGCTGATCCGCTGGGTGGCCGACGAGTCGCCGAAGGTCCGCCGGACCACGATCGTGTCGCCCGTCGCGGGTCACGTCGTCGGCGCTGGTCAGGTCGGCGCGCCTGTTGCGGTAGAACCGGTCGAGGTCCCAGGCGTCCCACTTGATCGGGACGTCCGGGTGGATCTGGAGCAGGTTGGCCGCGCCGCCGGGCGCCAGCACCTCCCGGTCGGCCGTCAGGTCCCGGATCGACCGGATCACGCCGTCGTCGTCGAGCCGCACCCGGAGCAGGCCGTTGTCCAGCTCGAGTCGTCCGCCTGAGCGCGTGCCGGGTGGCTCGCGTGGGAGAGACGACCCGGGCGTCGAGGAAGCCGGGCGCGGCGTCGAAGGTGATCTCGTCGGAACCCTCACCGGCCAACGCGGAGATCGAGGCCTCGATGATCGCCTCGAGGTCGGCCGCGACGCGCGCGTAGTTGTCCGCTGCCTCCCGATGCACCCAGGCGATGGAGCTGCCCGGCAGGATGTCGTGGAACTGCTGGAGGAGCACGGTCTTCCACGCCGCTCGCAGGGCGGCGTACGGGTAGTCGACGCAGTCCTCGTACGGCGGCGGTGGTCGCCCAGAGCTCCGCCTCACGCAGCAGGTGTTCGGAACGCCGGTTCCCCTGCTTCGTCCGGGCCTGCGACGTGTAGGTGCCGCGGTGGATCTCCAGGTAGAGCTCGCCGGCCCACACCGGCGCGTCGGCGTACTCGGCCTCGGCCTTCTCGAAGAAGGCGCGCGGCGTCTCGACGGTGACCTGCGGGGAGCCCTCGAGGTCGCCGAGTACGACGCGCGCGGCCGAGCATCTCGCGGGTCGGCCCGCCACCGCCGTCGCCGTACCCGAACGGGATCAGGGAGCGCGACGCGGCGCCCTTGTCGCGGAAGTTCGCGGCCGCCCGCGCGAGCTCCGAGCCGGACAGCGTGCCGTTGTAGGTGTCGGCCGGCGGGAAGTGGGTGAAGACGCGGGTCCCGTCGATGCCCTCCCACCAGAAGGTGTGGTGCGGGAACCTGTTCACGGTGTTCCACGAGATCTTCTGGGTGAGGAACCACCGGAAGCCTGCCAGCTTCACGATCTGCGGCAGCGCCGCGGTGTAGCCGAACGAGTCGGGCAGCCAGACCTCCTCGCACTCGACGCCGAGATTGTCCATGAACCACTGCTTGCCCATCACGAACTGCCGGGCCATCGCCTCGCCGCCCACCATGTTGGTGTCGGACTCGACCCACATCCCGCCGACGGGCACGAACCGGCCGGCGTCGACCTGTTCCCGCACCCGGGCGAAGAGCTGCGGGTGGTGATCCTGGAGCCATTCCCACTGCTGGGCGCTGGACATCACGTGGACCAGGTCGTCACTGTCGTCGATCAGGTGAGCGACGTTGGCAGCGGTCCGCGCGACCTTGCGGACCGTCTCGCGCACCGGCCACAGCCAGGCCGAGTCGATGTGGGCATGGCCGACCGCGGAGACCTGGTGAGCGCTGGCGTGCGCCGGCCTGCTGAGTACGTCGACCAGCTCGGCGCGGGCGTCGCCGGCGGTGCCGGGCACGTCCTGGACGTCGAGGGAGTCCATCGCCCGCTCGAGGGCGTAGGCGATCTCCATCCGCCGACCGTCCTCGATCGGGAGGGCGAGCATCAGCTCCCTGAGGACGTCGACGTCGGCAGCGAGCTCGAACACCTCCGGATGCACTCGGGCCGACCTCGGCCCGGGAGACCGTGTAGAGCGGCTCGGCTGGTGGAGGTGCGGTTGTCCCCGAGGTCCGTGGGCTGGAAGCCGTTGAGGACCGGGTTGGCCGCGGCTTCGACGTACCACTCGATCCGCTGGCCGGGCTGGACCGGGATCCAGCTGTTGCGCGGGTTCAGGCCCTTCACGTGTCCGCCGTCCGGGGTGAAGACGAGAGCCTCGGCCTGCATCCCCGGCCTCCGGGTCGCCCAGCCGAGGTCGAAGCGGACCTCCGGATGCTCGACTTCTGCGGGGACGCTGCCCGTGACATGGAACCAGCTCGTGCCCCAGGCCGGTCCCCAGCGGTCGCCCACCTGTGCCGGCGCGTAGCTCTGGCTGCGGGCCTTCTCGAACGGCACCGGCTCCCCGACCGTCCCGTCTGCGTTCAACGGGACGTGCCAGACCTCGAGGGTGAGGTCGGCGACCTTCGAGTAGATGGCGGGCTGGATGCGCTCGTCCACGACCCGGGACAGGCGCTCCTCGATCTCGCGGCGACGATCGTGCATCCGGACAAGTTAGCCGGTGCCGTTCCGGCCGATCCGACCCGCCATCCGTCCGCTCACCAGGTCGTCGCCATCTCGACGGTCGACTCCAGCACCCTCGGCAGGACCTCGTCGGCGGTCGGCATGGCGAGGATCTCGGCCTGGATCCGCCGAGCGGCCTCCGCGTAGGACGGATCGGTCAGGATCTTGTCGACGGCGGCGCGGATCGACTCACGGGACAGGTCCTCGGGAGGTACGACGACCGCCGCGCCGGCGCGCGCGACCGCGGCTGCGTTCCACGGCTGGTCTGCGCCGAGCGGCAGGCACACCTGCGGCAGCCCGTGGCAGAGGGCACCGAGCATCGTGCCCGCGCCGCACTGGGAGACCAGCAGGGACGCCCGTTCCAGGACCTGGGTCTGGGGGATGAACTCGGCGACCAGCACGTTGCGCGGTTGCGGTCCCAGCGTGCCGGGATCCAGACCCGGGCCGGTCGTCACGATCAGGTCGAGGGGGAGGTCGCGTACCGCCTCGACTGCCCTCGCGAGCTCGCCGGGTGCCGTGTTCGAGACGGTGCCGAGGGTGAGGTAGGCCAGCTGCGGGCGGGTCAGCCGCCGCAGGTCGGGCAGCTTGACCTCGCCCGGCTCTCCCGCCGAGGGCCGCAGTGAGATGGCGTCGGGCCAGATCGCGTCGCCGACGGGTCGCAGGGACGGTGGGCAGATGTCGAGTGCAGCCTGTGACCGCATGTGCTCCCAGGCCTCAGGGTCGCCGGCGGCCTCGGCGGCCGCGGGTGCGAACGCGTCGTACTCGAGGAACATCGGCCCGTAGCCGTGCGTCACGCTCGGCACGCCGAACCGCCGCGCCAGGATCGGTCCCGCGAGCTCCAGTGGATCGTGGACGACCAGGTCGGGGCGCCATTCCGTGGCGAGCTCGGTCAGGTCCGCGACCCGACGGCGGGCAGGGATGCCGAACAGCCCGCGCGCGGACGCGAGGATCAGTTCCTCCTCGGAACTCCCCTCGGGGCTTGGCATCGCGGCGCGCGTCTCGAACATCTCGGCGAGGGTCGGCCCGGCGGCGTACGCCGAGAGCCCGCGCCGACGCATCGCGTCCACCATGTCCCGGCCGGTGGCGACCCGGACGTCGTGGCCCGCCCGGGTCGCGGCCCGCATCATGGGGAGCATCGGGAGCAGGTGCCCATACGCCGGGCAACCCGTGAACAACACACGTAGCGGACGCTCAGACATAGCGCATCGCCCTCCGGTTCTGCCGTTCGAAGCGGTCGCGCGTGAGCAGCCACATCAGCCGGTAGGCCGGGCCGGTCAAGGTGAAGACCCGGTCCCGCACGTCGTCGGGCAGCTCGTGCAGTGCCCACGGCACGATCTCGGCGACCTTGCTCAGCGGGACTCCCGCCCGGAAGTGCTCTGCTTCGATGCGCTCGTCCTCAGCTGGAGTGATGTGCCTGTGGAGCAGCGGGATCGCCTCGGTCTCCTCGTGGGCGAGGTGGGCGTCGAGATGGTCGACGGCCTGGCGGAGGGTCTCGACCAGGGTGACCCGATCGCGTTCGGAGGCGACCCTGGCCGTGCGATGGGCGAGGCGGGCGAACCCGACACCGCACTCGGCGAGCAGCGGGTCGATCGCCGCGTGCTCGGCCTCCATCTCCTCGAGCGTCCAAAGGTCGGAACTGTCGACCCGCTCGGCGAGCAGCGGCCAGTAGCCGTTGTCCTCGCCGGTGTGGTGGTGGTGCAGGACGTAGGCGAACAGGTCCCAGCGCCGGGCCAGGGCACGCCAGGTGGATCGCGAGCTCAGGGGCGTCGCCGCCGCGGCGGCAGTCAGCGCGCGCAGGTCACGCCGGAAGGCGTGATGCATCACGTACATCATGGTCATGTCGAGCGGGCCGTCGACCGTGGCGGCCTGGCCCGGCAGGGTGATCTGGGCGACCCGGGCGGCCGCTTCTGTCAGGTTGTCGTGTTCTGTCATGCCGGCAATGGTTCGTGAGGTGTCCGGCCCCGGACATCGGGCGCGCACCTCAGATCTGCCGACCGATGCCTTAGGTCGGGTCCGGACCGCCTCGAGCCGCCACCGCACGAGCCGGCCAGTTGGTGGTGATCATCCAGACCCGCGGGTCGCGCAGCATCCGCCAGGTGAGCCACCGACCGTCCACGGTCCAGACCAGCACCGGTATCCCGTGTCGGTGGGCCCAGCGGCTCAACCGGACAGTTGCGAGTGCGTGGTGGGCAACCAGGAGGGTGGCGCCGGACTCGCGGAACGACCGCGCCGGGAACAGCTCACGGAGCCGCGCGCGGACCGCGTCCAGCAGACCGAGGCCCGCGGTGCTCTGTCCGAAGGTCAGCCCGATGAGGCAGCGGTGCCCGTGCTCGTCGACCCAGCGGCGCAGCGCCACGACGCCCGATCTCCCGGTTCGTGGTGAAGGCGGTCCGGGCCGGGTCCAGGTGCGTGGCGCAGACCTCCGCCGCGGCCACCTCCCACGACTCCCCGGTGACCAGCACGTCGTCGGGGGTGACGAACTTCAGGTCGACGTGCGCCCCGACTCGCGCCTCGGACGCGGCCTGGGCCAGATCTGCGAGCAGTTCGACCTGCGGCTCGTGGCGCCATCAGTTCGTCTGGAGGACAGTTCGTCGACTGGGACGACCTCGCCCGTGGGGAGCGTGATCGTCGGGTCGTGATGACACACGAACACGCCGTCGCTGCACCGTCGTACGTCGAACTCGGCGTAGTCGGCTCCGACCGAGGCGGCGTACTGAACTCCCGCCACGGAGTTGTCGTAGCCCGCGCCCTCCCTGAACCCGCACCGGTGCGCCGAGATCAGGACGTGGGCACGACCGCGCATGGCCTGCACGCTAGCCGAGGCCGAGAAGGCAGAAGAGTGCGGGATTCGGGAACAAGCCGGCCCATACCTTCGTTCAACCCACTGAACAGAGTTGAGTTGATCGGACTCAACTAATTTGCCAGACTGGCCGCCGTGGTCAAGGATGGCACCACAAACCTAAGTTCAACCGGAGGTAAACAGATGGCTCGCGCGGTCGGTATCGACCTTGGCACGACGAACTCCGTCGTCGCCGTACTCGAAGGTGGCGAACCCACCGTCATTGCAAACGCAGAAGGCGCCCGCACCACCCCGTCGGTGGTCGCGTTCTCGAAGTCGGGCGAGGTCCTCGTGGGTGAGGTCGCCAAGCGGCAGGCCGTCACCAACGTCGACCGCACCATCCGCTCGGTCAAGCGGCACATGGGCACCGACTGGTCGGTCAAGATCGACGACAAGGCCCTGACCCCCCAGCAGGTGAGCGCGTTCGTGCTGCAGAAGCTCAAGCGGGACGCCGAGGCCTACCTGGGTGAGACCATCACCGACGCGGTGATCACCGTGCCGGCGTACTTCTCCGACGCCCAGCGGCAGGCCACCAAGGAAGCCGGCGAGATCGCCGGCCTCAACGTGAGCCGGATCGTCAACGAGCCCACCGCGGCTGCCCTCGCCTACGGGCTCGACAAGGGCGACGACCAGACGATCCTGGTCTTCGACCTCGGTGGTGGCACGTTCGACGTGTCCCTGCTCGAGATCGGCGAAGGCGTCGTCGAGGTCAAGGCCACCAGCGGCGACAACCACCTCGGTGGTGACGACTGGGACTCCCGCGTCGTCGAGTGGATGGTCAAGAAGTTCAAGGACAACAACGGTGTCGACCTGTCGGCCGACAAGATCGCCAAGCAGCGCCTCCAGGAGGCCGCGGAGAAGGCGAAGATCGAGCTGTCGAGCTCCAGCGAGACGACGATCCACCTGCCCTACATCACCCACGGCGAGTCCGGACCCCTGCACTTCGAGGAGAAGCTGACGCGCAGCGAGTTCCAGAAGCTGACGTCGGACCTGCTCGACCGGACCAAGGAGCCGTTCAAGCAGGTGCTCAAGGACGGTGGCGTCGCCATCGCCAACATCGACCACGTGGTCATGGTCGGCGGCTCGACCCGGATGCCCGCCGTGACCGACCTGGTCAAGGAGCTGCTCGGTGGCAAGGAGCCCAACAAGGGCGTCAACCCCGACGAGGTCGTCGCCGTGGGTGCCGCGCTGCAGGCCGGCGTGCTCAAGGGTGAGGTCAAGGACGTCCTGCTCCTCGACGTGACCCCGCTGAGCCTCGGCATCGAGACCAAGGGCGGCGTGATGACCACGCTGATCGAGCGCAACACCACGATCCCGACCAAGCGGTCCGAGATCTTCACGACCGCCGACGACAACCAGCCGTCGGTCGAGATCAAGGTCGCCCAGGGTGAGCGCCAGATGTGGGCTGCGAACCAGCCGCTCGGCAACTTCGAGCTGACCGGTCTGCCCCCGGCGCCCCGTGGCGTCCCGAAGATCGAGGTCACCTTCGACATCGACGCCAACGGCATCGTGCACGTCTCCGCCAAGGACCACGCGTCCGGCCGCGAGCAGTCGATGACGATCTCCGGCGGCTCCGCGCTGTCGAAGGACGAGATCGACCGGATGGTCAAGGAGGCCGAGCAGTACGCCGAGGAGGACGCCAGGCGCCGCGAGGCCGTCGAGGTCCGCAACCAGGCCGACTCGCTCGTCTACACGACCGAGAAGTTCCTCGCCGACAACGGCGAGAAGCTGCCCGAGGACGTGAAGACCGAGGTCCAGGCGGACGTCGACGCGCTCAAGGCCACGCTGGAGAACGCCGAGGCGACCGGCGAAGAGCTGACCGCCGGAGTCACCAAGCTCGGTGAGTCCAGCCAGAAGATGGGTGCCGCGATGTACGCCGCCGCCGAGGCGGAGCAGGCCGCGGCCGGCGGCTCGACCGGCAGCACCGGTGAGGCGGACGACGACGTCGTCGACGCCGAGATCGTGGACGAGCCCGTCGACTTCGAGAAAAACGAGGGTGACGACAAGTGACGGAAGGCAACGTCACGCCGGAAGGGGAGCCGGGTTTCGAACCGGCTCCCCAACCGGGGTTCGAGCCCTCCGAGGCTGCGCAACCCGCGGAACCGGGTCCCGAACGGAGCGCGGACGCTCTCCTCAACCCTCGGGGAGTCACCGGGTTCGTTCGGCGCGGCTGCCGCGGAGATGGCCAACGAGACCGAGGTGGAAGGCGAGGACACGGCAGCGGCCGACGAGCTGGCGGTCACCCAGATGGCGCTCGCCGAGCGCACGGCTGACCTTCAGCGGCTGCAGGCCGAGTACCTCAACTACAAGCGCCGGGTCGACCGGGACCGCGACCTGATCCGCGAGAACGCGACGTACGCCGCTCTGGCGCCGATCATCGAAGTTCTCGACACGATCGACCGGGCGCGGTTGCACGGTGAGCTCGAAGGGGGCTTCAAGGCCGTCGCCGAGCAGCTCGAGCGGATCGTCACCAACCTGGGCCTGACCCGGTTCGGGGAGCCCGGCGACCCGTTCGACCCCAACATCCACGAGGCGCTGAGCCATATCGGCGAGGACCCCGAGGTCAAGGTCACGACCTGCCAGCACATCGCCAAGGCGGGCTACCGCATCGGCGACCGGGTCGTCCGCGCC
Source organism: uncultured Actinomycetota bacterium (assembly GCA_963719255.1). Taxonomy (GTDB): domain Bacteria; phylum Actinomycetota; class Actinomycetes; order Propionibacteriales; family Nocardioidaceae; genus Nocardioides. The sequence goes on from CAVRBN010000051.1 coordinate 55,486, forward strand.
GCGCAGGTGCTGGTGGTCGACCCGCTCGAAAGCAACGACAACTAGTCTCGACAAGCTCGACCAGCGAGGAAGACAAGCTCGACCAGCGAGGAAGCAAGCTCGACCAGCGAGGAAGCAAGCTCGAACCCAGCGAGGAGGGGGGTGCGCACATGACGAACGCCGACTGGGCCAAGAAGGACTTCTACAAGGAGCTCGGTGTCAGCAAGGACGCCAGCCTCGCGGAGATCAAGAAGGCCTACCGGAAGCTCGCGCACGCCAACCACCCCGACACCCACCCGGGCGACGACGCGAAGCACGAGAAGTTCAAGTCGGTTGCCGAGGCCTACGACGTCGTCGGCGATGCCGAGAAGCGCAAGCAGTACGACGAGATCCGGTCGATGCCGGGGGGCTTCGGCGGCGGCTTCGGGAGCGGCGGTGGCTTCGACATCAACGACCTGCTCCGCGACCGGGCGGGCGGCGGTGGCTTCGGCGACATGTTCGGCGACCTCTTCGGCGGCGGTCGGACCCGCACCCAGCAGCAGCGGCGACCCCAGAAGGGCGCCGACGTCGAGACCACCACGACCATCGGGTTCGCCGACGCGATCGAGGGCGTGACGGTCAGCCTGCGGCTCACCAGCGACGCGCCCTGCCCCGACTGCTCCGGCACCGGAGGCAAGCCCGGCACCAAGCCGCACATCTGCCCGGAGTGCGAGGGCGCCGGCTTCGTGGTGGCCAACGTGGGGGGTGCGTTCACGATGAACGAGACCTGCCCGGCGTGCGGTGGCCGCCAGCTCGTCTACGACGAGCCCTGCCCGACCTGCCACGGCAGCGGCCGCGGCATGTCCGCACGCGCCATCCAGGCCCGGATCCCAGCAGGCGTGAAGGACGGCCAGAAGATCCGCCTGCGCGGCAAGGGCGCATCCGGCGAGAACGGGGGTCCGCCCGGTGACCTCTACGTCACCGTCAAGGTGACCCCGCACCGGTTGTTCGGCCGCAAGGGCGACAACCTGACGCTCGAGGTACCCATCTCGTTCGACGAGGCCGCGTTGGGTGCGGAGGTGAAGGTCCCGACCCTCGGTGGTGCGCCGGTGACCCTGAAGATCCCTCCGGGCACCCCCAACGGGCGCACGTTCCGGATCCGCGGCAAGGGCGCCAAGAAGGCCGACGGCATCAACGGCGACCTGCTCGTCACGGTCGAGGTGCAGGTGCCCGCCGTGCTCGACCAGCCCGCCCGCGAGGCCGTCGAGGCCTATCGTGCCGCCACTGCAGGAAAGGCCCTCCGCACCAATCTGTTCGAGGGGTCATGACGACGAGGGTCGGCTTCGAGAGGGCTTCCCGGCCAGCCGACGGCCGGGGGCCCTGCGCCACCGTCGTCCGATGCTGCCGTCTATGTCATCAGCGTGGCCGCCGAGCTGACCGGACTGCACCCGCAGACGCTGCGTGGCTACGAGCGGCTGGGCCTGATCTCGCCGGGTCGTACGGGCGGTGGCGGCCGACGCTACTCCCACCACGACGTGGAGCTGCTGCGTGAGATCGCGAACCTCACCTCACACGGCATCGGCATCGAGGGCGTACGGCGCATCCTCGAGCTCGAGCACCGCCTCGACGCCCTCCAGCTCCGCAACGCCGAGCTCCAGGCCGAGCTCGACGCGACCCGGGAGAAGCTGCGGCAGCGCGCGGCCGCGGAGCCGCTGCCGATCAGCAAGCTGCCCGCCCTGCGCGGTCGGCAACCGGGCCAGTCGATGGTCGTCTGGCGCCGGACCGGGCGCTGAGGCTCAGCAGCCTCACAGACAGCACTGAAAGGTTGACCGCATGGACGCAGCGAAGTTCACCACCCGGAGCCGGGAGGCCGTCGAGGCCGCCCAGCTTTCCGCCACCAAGGACGGCAACAGCCACACCGAGCCGATCCACCTGTTGGTCGCGCTCCTGCGCGAGACCGACGGGACCAGCCGCTCCCTGATCGCCAACGCCGGCGTCGACGCGTCCGCCCTGACGGCGAGGGCCGAGGCGTTGATGGAGGCGCTCCCCAGGGCCAGTGGGGCGACCGTGCAGCAGCCGGGCGCCTCCGCGGCGCTGACGCGCGTGCTCGCGTCTGCACTGGACCTCGCCACGTCCATGAAGGACGACTACGTCGCCACCGAGCACCTGCTCATCGGGCTGGCCTCGGTCGAGAGTCCCGCCCAGAAGCTCCTGCTGGACGCCGGACTGACCGCCGACGGGCTGCGCGACGGCCTCACCGCCGTCCGCGGCAACCGCAGGGTCACCAGCCCGGAGGCGGAATCGACGTACGAGGCGCTCGAGAAGTACTCCGTCGACCTGACCGAGGCAGCCCGCGAGGGGCGACTCGACCCGGTGATCGGCAGGGACGCCGAGATCAGGCGCGTCATCCAGGTGCTGTCCCGTCGTACGAAGAACAACCCGGTGCTGATCGGAGAGCCCGGGCGTCGGCAAGACTGCGGTGGTCGAGGGGCTCGCCCAGCGCGTCGTGGCCGGCGACGTACCCGACTCCCTCAAGGGCCGCCGCCTCCTGTCGCTCGACCTGGCCGCGATGGTGGCGGGCGCGAAGTACCGCGGCGAGTTCGAGGAGCGGCTCAAGGCCGTGCTCGAGGAGATCAAGGACGCCGGCGGCCAGATCATCACGTTCATCGACGAGCTGCACACCGTCGTCGGCGCCGGCGCGGGCGGCGACTCCGCCATGGACGCCGGCAACATGCTCAAGCCGATGCTGGCGCGTGGCGAGCTGCACATGATCGGCGCCACGACCCTCGACGAGTACCGCGAGCGGATCGAGAAGGACCCCGCGCTGGAGCGCCGGTTCCAGCAGGTGTTCGTCGGCGAACCGAGTGTCGAGGACACCATCCAGATCCTGCGGGGCATCCAGGAGAAGTACGAGGCGCACCACGGTGTGCGGATCACCGACGCCGCGCTCGTGGCCGCCGCGACCCTGTCCGACCGCTACATCACCGGGCGCCAGCTCCCGGACAAGGCGATCGACCTGATCGACGAGGCCGTCGTCACGACTCCGGATGGAGATCGAGTCGTCACCGGAGGAGATCGACCAGCTCCGCCGGTCGATCGAGCGGCTGAAGATGGAGGAGTTCGCGCTGGCCAAGGAGACCGACCCCGCGTCGGTCGACCGGCTCGCGAAGGTGCGTGCCGACCTCGCCGACCACGAGGAGGAGCTGCGCGGGCTCGAGGCTCGCTGGGAGCGGGAGAAGACCTCGCTCGAGGGCGAGGGCGAGCTGCGTCGCCAGCTCGACCAGCTCCGGATGGAGGCCGACAAGCTGCTCCGGGAGGGCCGGCTCCAGGAGGCCAGCGAGATCAACTACGGGCGGATCCCCGAGCTGGAGAAGAAGCTGGAGAGCGTCGAGGCAGCCGAGAAGGCCGACACGGAGCCGTTGGTCGGCGAGGAGGTGGGCGCGGAGCAGATCGCCGACGTGGTGGAGGCCTGGACCGGCATCCCCACCGGCAAGCTGCTGCAGGGCGAGACCGCGAAGCTCCTGGAGATGGAGTCGGTGATCGGGAAGCGGCTGATCGGCCAGAAGTCCGCGGTCAACGCGGTCTCCGATGCGGTACGGCGCTCCCGGGCCGGAATCTCCGACCCCCACCGCCCGACCGGCTCGTTCCTGTTCCTCGGCCCGACCGGGACCGGCAAGACCGAGCTGGCCAAGGCGCTGGCGGACTTCCTCTTCGACGACGAGCGGGCGATCGTCCGCATCGACATGAGCGAGTACTCCGAGAAGCACTCGGTCGCGCGGCTCGTCGGTGCGCCGCCCGGCTACGTGGGCTACGACGAGGGCGGCCAGCTCACCGAGGCCGTCCGACGTCGGCCGTACAGCGTCGTACTCCTGGACGAGGTGGAGAAGGCTCACCCCGAGGTCTTCGACATCCTGCTCCAGGTGCTCGACGACGGTCGGCTCACGGACGGGCAGGGACGCACCGTCGACTTCCGGAACACGTTGCTGATCCTGACGAGCAACCTGGGTTCGACGTACCTCGTGGATCCCTCGCTGTCGCAGGAGGTCAAGCGCGAGTCGGTGATGAGCCTGGTGCGGCAGCACTTCAAGCCCGAGTTCCTCAACCGGCTCGATGAGGTCGTCCTGTTCGACGCGCTCACCAAGGAAGAGCTCACGCACATCGTCGACCTGCAGCTCGAGCTGCTCGAGAAGCGGCTCAACGTCCGGCGGATCACGATCCACGTCACCGAGGCGGCGCAGGCCTGGCTGGCCGACACCGGCTACGACCCGGCGTACGGCGCCCGGCCGCTGCGCCGGCTGATCCAGACCGCCATCGGCGACCCGCTTGCGCGGCTGCTGATCTCCGGCAAGGTCAACGACGGCGGGTCGGTCACCGTCGACGTCGGCGACGAAGGGCTGACGCTGACCGTGAGCTGAACCGCCCCTCGCCGGGGCGAGCTCATCACCGCGGGACGACGGTGCCCTGCGTGAACCCGCCAGTCGTCGGCGACGCGTGCCGGGACAGGTGCGCGAACGTCGCGCGCAGGGCACTCATCAGCGACCACGTCCGGGGCTTCTTGAACTGGAGCGCGAGCCTGGCCTGCTCGCCCGCACGGATCCGATCGGCAATGACCTGGTTGCACATCTGGCGCGAGATCTCGTTCATTGGACTTCTCCTTCGGGTCTGGCTGTGGGTGCCTCTCTTGTCCTTGAGCCTCGCCGTAAGGCGGCGCCGCGTCGTCCGGAGAACTCCTTATCTTCGCTGCCTACGCAAGGCTCGCCCGGCCGCCCAATGTCGGATTCCAGGTCGAGCCAGTCGGCGCGGCCGATGACAGCGTCGCCGTCGAGGACGAACATGGGGGCGTGGCACGGACACGAGGCTCTCGTCTGGTCGGACGGACCGAGGAGATGCTGCAGCTTCGGACGGCGATGGGGTTGGCGCGCAGTGGGTCGTTGACGATCGTCGTGGTCGAGGGTGAAGCGGGGATCGGGAAGTCCCGGCTCGTGCGGGAGGCGACCTTGTCACTCCCCATGGCTGGGGATGCCCTGATGATCGGGCATGGCGTCGACCTCGCTGGCGGCGAGCTTCCGTTCGGCGTTGTCGCCGATGCCCTGCGCGACCTGATCCGTCGCGAGGGTGTCCCTGCAGTGCGCGCCGCGTCCCCGGATGCGTGCGAGATCCTCGGTTCTTTGGTCCCGGGCTTGGCGAAGGATGCCGGCGAGCCGAGCCGAGTTGAGATCTTCGACGCGTTCGTCAACCTGGTCTCGGCGATCGGCACGGACCGACTGGTGTGGCTGGTGGCCGAGGACCTGCATTGGGCGGACACGTCGAGCCGGGATCTGTTGGCGTACCTCGTCCGAGTGGTCGGGTCGGCCCAGCTGCTGGTTACCGTCACGCTGCGAAGCCGCGGCGGGGTTGCTGATCGGGCTGGGTCACGCTTCGTGAACGAGCTTGCTCGAAATTCCAGCGTGCAGCGCATCGAGCTGGGTCGGCTGTCGCGCGACGAGGTGGGCGACCAGATCCTTGACCTGCTCAAGAAGCCTGGGGACCGCGCGCTTCTCGACAGAGCGGTTTCTCTGGCGCAGGGCATTCCGTTCCTCACAGAGGAACTGGTCCTGGGTGGGCTGCAGGCTTCGGGACCGGTGCCCAACAGCGCCTTCGACCTCATGCTCGATCGGGTGGATGAGCTGTCCGACCCGGCCTCGACGGTGGTCCGGGCCAGCTCGGTGGCAGGCGGTCATTTGTGGCATCAGCTGCTCGCGAAGGTGTGCGAGCTTCCCGACGCCGTGATGACCGACGCGTGTGCGGAAGCTGTCGCCTCCCAGGTCTTGGAGGTCGACGAGACCGGCGTCGCTTACCGGTTTCGTCATGCCTTGCTGCGCGAAGCAGTTCTCGCTGCGTTGCTTCCTGCCGACCGGCTGCACTGGCATCAACGGTGGGCACGTGAGCTCGAGGCAGACGAATCCTCACCAGACAAGGAATTCGGGCGGATCGCGGCAGCCCACCACTGGGAGCGGACTGGTGACGCCGACCGGGCGTTCAGCGCCACCCTCGAAGCCGTCGAGATCGCCAGATCCGTGGGCGCGTCGAGCGAGCGGGCCGCGCTCATGCAGCGACTACTGCGGCTCTGGGCTCAGGTTCCCGATGCTGCAGCTCGGGCAGGCAACAGCCCGGACGAGATCCTCGACGAGACGATCGACGCATTGATCCAGGCAGACGAGTGGACGGCCGGACTGGCGTTGATCGACGACGAACTCGCGAAACCCGCGGCCGCGGAGGACACCATTCGTCGCGCCGCCCTGCGGGTGCGTCGCCGGTGGTTCGTCCAACAGCTCGGACAAGAAGACGACGAGACGCAGTCCGAGCTGCCGTCCCTGCTCGCACAATTGATAGATGCTCCTGCCAGCCCGCTGGTTGTCGAGGCGTTGATTCGTCTCGGCTTTGATCTCGTCGCCGAGTCGCCCGAGGTTGCCGGTCGTGCCCATTCGCGCGCCGTCGAGGTGGCCGAAGGCCTCGGTCGTCCGCGCAAGCTGCTCTGGGCAAAGTCGGCGATGGCTCGGCACCTGTCATTGGTGGGCGATGTCGAAGACGCCATCAGCATGAGCCTCGAGATGCTTCCGTCGGTGCGCACTCGGTTCCCCTCCGAAGCCAGTGAAATCGAAGCCGACTGTGCCTGGTGGTTGTGCTGTCTGGGCAAGTACCAGGAGGCCCAGGAGATGGGGCTCCGCGCCGTCAACGGGATCGCACGTCCCGAGCAGGCCCGCAGGACCTGGGGTGTCGGGACGGCTCATCTGTGCGCCGCCCTGATCGCGCGGGGTCGATGGGACCAGGCAGCCAGTCGCCTGGATCAGGCGACGTCGGTTGGCGTCACAGGCACACGTGGAGCAGTGCTGGACGTCCTCGCGGGGATCTTGGCGTGCTATCGCGGTGACTTGTCAGCCGCCCAACGGGCCGCGCAGGCCGCACAGTCCCGACTCCCCGACCGCGAGGACCGAGTATGGCCGGCGATCCGGGGCTGGGTGAGATGGCTGCACGCCGAGATCGGGGCTGCCCAGGACGACTTGAACGAGGTGCGCGACCAGGTTTCCGCGTTGTGGGAGATTCAGGGGCTGGAGATCGCCTCGGACATCATGTGGCGACCCTTGCTCGTCGCGGCACGGCTGGAGGCCGATCTGGCCTGCCGCACCTGGGGAGACGTGGGGGTGGGCGCCCTTCCACCCCCAGCCTCGCGGCGGAACAGCACATGGAACGGATGGGGGAGGTCGCCGCCCGGCTCCACCGATCAGGAGACCTCGGCCGCGCCTGGACGGCGCAGTTCGACGCCGAGTGCGGACGCTTCGCGGGCGCAACGGACTCAGCACCCTGGATCACGGGCCGCCGAGCTGTGGGGACGAATAGGTCAGGTCCACGACCAGGGCTGGGCTTTGCTGCGCGCAGGGGAGTGCCACGTCGCCGCTGGCGAAAAGCGAGCGGCAGCCGGCGTGCTACGGCAGGCCAGCCTGATCGGGGAGGAGTTGGGAGCGCAGCCCCTCGAGGCGGCCCTCGCTGATCTGGTGCGTCAAGGCCGCATCGAGATTGAAGCGGACGACGACAGCCAGGGTCGTCGGCGCCCCCAAGTCCTCGCGTTGACGGCGAGGGAAATTGAGGTGCTCACGCTGGTGGCCTCCGGCCGCAGCAACGCCGAGATCGCCCAGGAGCTCTTCATCTCCCCCAAGACGGCCAGCGTCCACGTGACTCACATCCTCGCCAAGCTCGGAGTCCGCAGCAGGACCGAGGCCGCCGCCACCGCCCACCGCCTCCGGCTGCTCTGACCCCTTCGCCGCCGGGATTGGGACCGGAATGGTGGAATGGAGGGGTGAGCGACGCAAAGCAGATCCGTCCCAGCCAGGTGACCATGGCCGCCTGGATGGTCATCGTCGGGTCTGCCATCGTCGTCCTCAGCGTCTTCGACCAGCTGGGCAGCTTCCACACAGTGTCGAGGCGCGGGAGGGTGTCGAGAAGTTCCTGAGCGAGCCTCCCGCCAAGGGGCTCGGTCTCTCGGCCGACACCGGTCTGAGCCTGCTGCGGGTCATGGCCATGGTCGCCGCCGGCTGCGCCACGGCTGCCGCCGTCCTGGGCTGGCACGTCCTGAAACGCCACCGAGCCTCGCGCGTCGCGCTGACCGTCATCGCCGTCCCGCTGTTCTTCACCGGCATGGTGGCCGGTGGATTCTTCTCGTCGCTCGTCGCGGCCTCGGCGTTGATGCTGTGGACGCGGCCCGCCCGCGACTGGTTCGACGGCGTCACCCGCCCCAGGCGGGAGATCGTGCATCCGTCGGGGGCCAGGGAACCCGGGAGCGAGCCGGTCACCGAGTCAGGAGTCGAGCTTCGAGGCGGCGCCGTACGCCGGCTTCGGCGCACCCGCCGGGGTCGAGACCGCCGAACGCACGCGTCCTGCCCAGGTGACGTGGGCCTGCCTGCTGACCTGGGGATTCTGCGCGATGACGATCGTGACCATGGTCGCCGGCTCAGTGGGCCTGATCGCCGACAGCAGCAGCGTGATCGACGAGGCCATGCGCCAGAATCCCGACCTGGCCGACGCCGGGATGAGCGACCGGGCGCTGCTGATCGGCGTCGCCCTCGTCATCGTTGCCCTGCTCGTCTGGTCGTTGCTCGCCGTCGTGGTGGCCTGGTTCGTCTGGAAGGGCCGCGAATGGGCCCGGATCACGCTGATCTGTTCGGCCGGCCTCACTGCCGTCCTGGGGGTGCTCGCGGTCCTGTTGAACGTCATCGCGCTTCCGCTGCTGATCGCCAGCGGAGTGGCGATGCGGTTGCTCCTGGGCAGGCAGGCGGCCGCGTGGTGCCGCCGGCCGAAGGCGCCGGTCAACGTCAGCTAGCGCGGAGGTCGGCCGCGGCCAGCCGGCGCAAGCCCTCCTCGATGACTGCACGGTCCTTGCAGAACGCCCACCGGACGAGATGCCGCCCGGCGTCCGCGTCGTCGTGGAACCCCTGCAGGGGGATGGCCACGACGCCGGCGCGCTCGGGCAGCTCGAGGCAGAAGGCCCGCCCGTCGTCGTACCCGAGATGGCGTACGTCGGTCGTGGCGAAGTAGGTGCCCTCCGGCACTCGAGTCGGCAGCCCGATCGCAGCGAGACCGTCGCACAGCAGATCGCGCCTTGACTCGAGGTCCGCTGCGAGGCCGGCCGGCCAGGTGTCCTCCTCGTCGAGGGCAACGGCGACCGCCGTCTGCAACGGTCCGGCCGAGGTGAAGGTCAGCCACTGTTTGGCGGAGAGTACGGCGCCCACCAGCTCGGCCGGGCCGGTAGCCCAACCCACCTTCCAGCCGGTGAACGAGAAGGACTTGCCGACGCTGGAGATCGTCATGGTGCGCTCGGACATCCCGGGCAGGGTGCAGAGCGGGATGTGCTCGGCCCCGTAGGTCAGGTGTTCGTAGACCTCGTCGGTGATCACGATCAGGTCGCGTTCGATCGCGACGTCTGCGACAGCCTGCAGCTCGTCCCTGGTGAGGACGGTCCCCGTCGGGTTGTGCGGGCTGTTGATCAGCAGGAACCGGGTCCGGTCGGTGACCGCCTTCAGAAGCTCGTCCGGGTCGAGCCGGAAGTCAGGCGAGCGCAGCGTCACCGGACGGCGTACGGCGCCGGCCATCTGCAGGACCGCGACGTAGGAGTCGTAGAACGGCTCGAGCACGGCCACCTCGTCGCCGGGATCCACCAGCCCGAGGATGGCAGCGGCGATCGCCTCGGTGGCCCCGGTCGTGACGACCACCTCGGTCGACGGGTCGAGCTCGATCCCGTAGTGCCGCTGCTGGTGCCGGGCGATGGCGGCGCGGAGCTCGGGTCGCCCGGGGCCGGGAGCGTACTGGTTCTCGCCGTCTTCGAGGGCCTGCCTGGCGCGCCGGATCGCCGAGCGGGGGCCGTCGGCGTCAGGGAAAGCCCTGCCCGAGGTTGACCGCGCCCGTGCGCATGGCCAGCGCCGACATCTCGGTGAAGATCGTGGGCGGGATACCTTGCAATCGTCGAGACAAACGCGGCATGGGCCGAGACTAGTAGGCCGGGCCCGGCCCGCCGGAAACGGGCCTCAGTCGCTCACCTGGGCGTGTTGGCGACGATGCCGCCACCACTCCCACGCGACCGGGATCACCGAGAACGCCAGAATGACGATGATGGCGTAGTCGATGTTCTCGCCCAGCGAAGGGATGGCCGCGCCCAGGAAGTAGCCGAGCAGGGTGATGCTGAGGACCCACAGCACGGCACCGACGGCGCTCCAGACGAAGAACCTGCCGGCGCTGCATCCGCGTCACGCCCGCCGACCACGGTGATGAACGTGCGCACGAACGGCACGAACCGGCCGATCACCAGGGCCTTGTTGCCGTGCTTGTCGAAGAACGTGGCGGTCTGGTCGAAGTACTTGCGCTTCAGGATCCGTCCGTCCCGCTCGTAGAGCGGTGGTCCGATCCACCGGCCGATCTCGTAGCCGGCGACGTTGCCGAAGAAGGCGAACGACCGTGAACAGGGCAAGGGCAAACGTCAGGTCGATGAACTCGTGCGCCGCCAGGATGTCGACCTTCTCGCCGGCGATGAACAGCCCCATGGCGAAGAGCAGGGTGTCGCCGGGGAGGAACGGGAAGAACAGCCCGCACTCCACGAAGATGATCAGCAGGCTGATCCAGAACAGCTCCTGGCCGAACTGGTCGAGCAGCCAGTTCGGGCTCCATCCAGTCCATGCCGAGCAGCATCGGCTGGATGAGGTCGAGAGCGTCCACGGCGCAACCCTAACCGGACTGCGGTTAACCTCGCGTGTCATGACGAGCGGCGGTTCGGACCAGGGCGGCGACCAGCGGGCGCCGTACGACCCGATGCCGCACGGCCCCGCGGAAGTCGGGGTCGGCCCGTGGCAGGGCCCACCGCCGACCGACCCGAGGTACGACCCGTCGTTGCTGGCCGGCGGCGACCGGCGCAACGTCGTGGACCGCTACCGCTACTGGACGATGGCCGCGATCGTCGCGGACCTCGACGCCCGACGGCACGACTTCCATGTCGCGATCGAGAACTGGCAGCACGACTTCAACATCGGCACGATCGTGCGATCCGCCAACGCGTTCCTGGCCGCAGAGGTGCACATCGTCGGCAACCGGCGCTGGAACCGCCGCGGCGCCATGGTCACCGACCGCTACCAGCACATCCGGCACCACGCGACGCCCGCCGAGCTGGCGGACTACCTGCACTCGATCGACGTGCGACTGCTCGGCATCGACAACCTGCCCGGCTCCGCGCACCTGGAGACGATGACGGTGCCGCGCCGGGTGTGCTTCCTGTTCGGCCAGGAGGGCCCGGGACTGTCGGAGTCGGCGCGGGAGGTCTGCGACGGGACGCTCTCCATCGCCCAGTTCGGCTCGACCCGCTCGATCAACGCGTCGGCCGCGGCAGCGATCGCCATGCACTCCTGGATCAGGGAGTACGCCGACCTGTCCGGCGACGCTGCCTGGCGCGGCTGAGGTCAGCGACTCTTGCCCGCGTCCTTGTCCGGCTCCACCGCGGATGGGCTTCGCGACGCCGTAGCCGAAGCTGTCCTGGAGTGTGTCGGGATCCAGGCTGGCCACCCAGTCATCGAAGGTCTCGCCCTCGTGGGCGGAGTCGGAGCCGGCGCCGCCGCCGTCCGGAGACCAGTAGAGGTACAGCCAGCGCGTCTCACCCCGGTAGTCGACCTCGAGGGCGATGCTCTTCCGTCGCGTCCGTGGGGATCGGCTCGGGCACGAGGCGGGTCACCACGGCCCCGGCGGCTCGCTTCAGCTCACCAGTGTGCTGGTCGTAGAAGACGCCCTCGCCACTCGTCTTCTGCGAGCGTCTTCGTGAGAGCCGACCGGGATCTTGATCGGCACAGTGGCGGCAGACGGGCTGGTCGTGGGTTCGCTGGCGTAGTCCGGTCCCGGGTCGGCCGCGTTCTCGCCTCCGCCGAGCGCCCAGGCTCCGGTGCCGACCACGACGACGGCTGCCAGTGTCGCCACACCCGCCGCGGTCCGGCGGCGGCGCAGGGCCCGGTGCCCTGCGTCGAGCCGGTCGCGGACCGGCGGGTGCGCCGGCTCGTTGTGGCCGAGCTCCTCGAAACGCTGCATCAGATCGGGCATGTCAGTTCTCCTGCGCTAGTGGGGTGGAGAGGAGCTCCTGCAGCCGGGCGATGCCGCGAGACGTGTGGCTCTTGACCGTGCCGGTCGAGATCCCCAGGTCGGCCGCGGTCTCCTCCACGGACAGATCCGTGAGGTGCCGGAGCACGACGACCTTGCGCTGCATCAGCGGCAGCTTCTGGAGAGCCGCGACCAGCTCGGCGCGTCCCGCCACGTCAGCTCCCTCGGTGGCCTCGAGGTCGAAGCCCTCCAGCCCGGGCGCTTCCCGCCGCCAGGGTCGACGGGACTCGTCGACGTGCGCGTTGAGCAGGATCCGGCGCACGTAGGCGTCCTCACCTCCGGCGCGGTGCATCCGCGGCCAGGCGACGTACAGCTTGGTGAACGCGGTCTGCAGCAGGTCGTCGGCCTGGTGCCAGTCGCCGCAGATCGCGTAGGCGACCCGGCGAAGGCGATCCTGCCGCGACACGACGTACTCGCTGAACGTCGCATCTCGCTCTGCTTGTCGCATTCACTTGTCCTTCCCGCTACAGGTTCCTCCCTGGACAAACGGAAAGCGAGGCCTGTCTGGTTGTCACGGATGCCCGTTCGCCTTCGGTGAACACGGGCGTACGGCGGAACACCGACCCCCCTCCGACAGTTGAGCCGGTATCACTCAACCTTTCCCGAGGGGCTTCGATGACCACCAAGCGTCTGCCTGTTCTCTTCCTCAACGACGTCGTGCTGCTGCCGGGCATGGTCGTGCCGATCGAGCTCGACGAGTCGGCCCAGGCAGCGGTTGACGCCGCTGCCGCCGGCTCCGACGACGAGCTCCTGGTCGCCCCCCGGCTCGAGGACCGCTACGCGTCGTACGGCGTGGTGGCGGCCATCGAGAAGGTCGGCCGGTTCCGTGGCGGCGAGTCCGCGGCTGTGCTGCGCACCGGTCGGCGGGCCCGCATCGGCAGCGGCGTCACCGGTCCCGGTGCGGCCCTGTGGGTCGAGGTCGAGGACGTGGACGGAGCAGCCGGTGACCGAGCGGGCCGTCGAGCTCGCCGCGGAGTACAAGAAGCTCGTGGTCGCCGTGCTCCAGAAGCGCGAGGCCTGGCAGATCGTCGACACGGTGAACGCGATCGACGACCCGGCGACGCTGGCCGACACGGCCGGCTGGGCGCCGTACCTCTCGATGGACCGCAAGCGCCAGCTGCTCGAGACTCCCGACACCGAGGAGCGGCTGACGCTTCTGGTCGAGTGGACCCGCGACTATCTGGCCGAGGCCGACGTCAACGAGAAGATCAGCGAGGACGTCCGGGAGTCGGTCGAGAAGAACCAGCGGGAGTTCCTGCTTCGCCAGCAGCTTGCGGCGATCCGCAAGGAGCTCGGCGAGGGCGAGCCGGACGGCGCCGACGACTACCGCGCCCGGGTCGAGGCCGCCGACGTGCCGGACCACGTCCGCGAGGCGCTGCTGCGCGAGGTGAACAAGCTCGAGCGCTCCAGCGACCAGAGCCCGGAGACGAGCTGGATCCGGACCTGGCTGGACACCGTCCTCGAGCTGCCCTGGCACGTCACCACGACCGACTCGACCGACATCGTCGCCGCCCGGGTCGTGCTCGACGAGGACCACCACGGCCTCGACGAGGTCAAGGAGCGGATCGTGGAGTACCTCGCCGTCCGTTCCCGTCGCGCCTCGCGTGGCCTCGAGGTGATCGGCGGCCGCGGCAGCGGGGCCGTCGTACTCCTCGCCGGCCCGCCCGGCGTCGGGAAGACCTCGCTCGGCGAGTCCGTGGCCCGCGCCCTCGGCCGCAAGTTCGTCCGGGTCGCCCTCGGCGGCGTCCGCGACGAGGCCGAGATCCGCGGCCACCGGCGGACGTACGTCGGGGCGCAGGCCGGCCGGATCGTGCGCGCCATCAAGGAGGCCGGCTCGATGAACCCGGTCGTCCTCCTCGACGAGGTCGACAAGGTCGGCTCGGACTTCCGGGGCGACCCGGCGGCCGCACTCCTCGAGGTGCTCGACCCGGCGCAGAACCACACCTTCCGCGACCACTATCTCGAGCTCGACCTGGACCTGTCCGACGTGCTGTTCATCGCCACCGCCAACGTCCTCGAGACCATCCCGCCGGCGCTGCTGGACCGGATGGAGCTCGTGACGATCGACGGCTACACCGAGGACGACAAGGTCGCGATCGCCCGCGACTTCCTGGTCCCGCGCCAGCTGTCCCGGGCGGCGCTGACCGCCGACGAGGTGACCATCGGCGACGACGCGCTCCGCGAGATCGCGGCCAACTACACCCGAGAGGCCGGAGTTCGCGGCCTCGAACGGCTGCTGGCCAAGGCGTTCCGCAAGGCGGCCACCCGGCTCGCGACCGGTGCCACGTCCGTGTCGATCGACGAGCCGGCGCTCAAGGACCTGATCGGGCGGCCGCGGTTCACGCCCGAGGCGCACGAGCGTACGTCGGTCCCCGGCGTCGCGTCCGGCCTCGCGGTGACCGGCATGGGTGGCGACGTGCTCTACATCGAGGCGTCCTCGCTCCCGGGTGAGTCGGCGGGCCTGACCCTGACCGGCCAGCTCGGCGACGTGATGAAGGAGTCCGCGCAGATCGCGCTGTCCTACGTCCGGTCGCACGCTGGCGGCTCTCGGGGTCGATCCGGCCGCGCTCGACGTACCCGTCCACGTGCACGTGCCGGCTGGTGCGGTGCCCAAGGACGGACCGTCAGCGGGCGTGACGATGACGACCGCGCTGGTGTCGCTCGCGACCGGCAGGCCGGTCCGCTCCGACGGTCGGCATGACCGGCGAGGTCTCGCTGACCGGGCGGGTGCTCCCGATCGGTGGCGTCAAGCAGAAGCTGCTCGCGGCCCAGCGGGCCGGCCTGACCGAGGTCTTCCTGCCGCAGCGCAACGAGCCGGACCTGGACGACGTGCCGGCCGAGGTGCTGGAGGCCGTGACCGTTCACCTGGTGTCCGACGTGCAGGAGATCCTCGCGCTGGCGCTGGAACCGGCGACGTCCGCCGCGCCGGGGGAGTCCGTGGCAGCCTGACGCTCGGTCAGATGGGTAGTCGCTGGCCGAGATAGGTGAGTACGGCGAGCACCCGTCGGTGTTCCTCGACATTGTTCACGAGACCGAGCTTCGCCATGATGCTGCCGACATGGGTCTCGACGGTTCGCTCGTTGAGCCACAGCCTTCGGGCGATGCCGACGTTGGTGCAGCCCTCGGCCATGAGCGCGAGGACCTCACGCTCGCGAGGAGTGAGCGCCGAGGGCGCGCTGCGCCGACCGATCAGCCGGCTGACCACTTCCGGATCGAGGGCGGAGCCACCGGACGCAACGCGAGCCAAGGTGTCCAGGAACTCGTCGACGTCGAGCACGCGATCCTTCAGGAGATAGCCGAAGCCTCCGCTGCTCACCAGCTCGACGGAGTGCCGAGTCTCCACATGCTGCGACAGCAGCACGATCGCCACGTCCGGCTGGTCTGCCCGGATCCTGCGGGCGGCGCGGGCACCGTCATCGGTGAGGTCCGGCGGCATGCGCACGTCGATGATGGCCAGGTCCGGCGACGTGGCCGCCACCACGCTCACCAACGTGTCCGCGTCGGCCGCGCGTCCGACCACGTCGTGACCGGCATCGATGAGCAGGCTGGCCAACCCCTCCCGAAACAGGGCGGAGTCCTCGCCGATCACGATCCGCATGGAAGCACCAGCCTCGATCGTCGTACCGGCTCCGGCGGGGCTGTCCATCTGCAACGACCCGCCGACAGCGGCCACCCGGTCGGCGAGACCCGCGAGCCCGGAGCCGTTTCGTGGTGCTGCACCTCCGCACCCGTCGTCCTGGACCCGAACCTCGACCCCGCCGAGTCCCTGGGTGACGCGGACCCTGATTGCCGTCGCGTTCGCATGCTTGGCCGCATTCGTGATCGCCTCGGCGGCCACGTAGTAGGCGGTGGTGGCCACGTCGTCGGCGAGCGGCGCCGGGCAGACATCGAACTCGCACCGGGATCGGCAACGCATTGGTGAGTGAGGCCAGCGCGGCGGGCAGACCGTCCTCGAGGCTGCTGGGGCGCAGGCCATGCGCGACCTGGCGCAGCTCGGCGATCGCGGTGGCCAGCTCGGCGACGCCCTGGTCGAGGAGTGCGTCGACGTCGACGGTGCCGTTGCCAAGGTGTCGTTGCGCCAGCCGCATCGCCATTCCCAGCGAGACGAGCCTCTGCTGGGCGCCGTCGTGCAGGTCGCGCTCGAGCCGCAGCCGTTCAGCGTCGCCCACCTGGACGAGCCGGGCCCGGCTGGCCTCGACCTCTCGAAGGGCCTGGGCCAGCTCGGCTCTCAGCCGGGTGACCTCCACGAGGCTGGCGGAGGCCGTCGCGATCACTCGGAGTACGGCGGGTCCAGTGGCGGCAGACGCGCCCAGGGCGCCGACCTGGACGCCGCCGAGGGTCACTGGTACCAGCCCGTTGTCGACCACCGGCACCCCGTCGGAGTCGACGAACCCGGTTGTGCCGGGCACCAACAGGCCGACTCGCAGATCTGGGTCGCGCAACGCCGTACGGAGCACGGACTGCAGCTCCTCCGGCTGCGCGCCCTGGGTGTGCACGCGCCGTTGCAAGTCCTCGATCGCCGCCAGAGCTGCCCTGCGCGGCGGGAACAGTCGACGGTCGACCAGGCGTTGCAGGCGCGTGCGCAGGGGCGACAACAGGAGCGCGCAGACCGCGGTCGCTCCGGCTGCGGCCGCTGCCGATCCGCGACCCACCACGAGGCCGAGGCCCAGCGCGAGGAGGGCATACGTTCCGAGCAGGACCACCACGACGACCGCATAGCTCACGGTGTCGGCGACGACGCGGTCGACGTCGTACAGGTCGTGGCGCAGCATCGCGATCGCGACCGACGCCGGCAGGAGGACCAGCGCGGCAATGCCTTCGACCGTCGCCACGGGCCCGGTCGATCCCGTGATCACGATCTCGGCGAGGCAGACGAACGGGAAGATGACCCCCGCCAGACCTGCCAGAGCGAGCCACTTGAGCTGGGCGCGCGGCTGCCCCGACGACCTGCGGTACCGGATGACCAACGAGATGCCGCTCGCAAGGAGCAGGGCAAGCATCGCAGCAAACGCGACGTTCCCGGCGATCTCGACGGCCAGAGACGGCGGGCCCCATGCGTGGGGCATTTCCTGCAACGGCGCCAAGTAAGGCTGCGAGTCCACCGCCCCGTAGGCCTGCTGCGCCGCGCAGAGCCCCACCAGGGCGGGCGGCACGAAGCGCCATCGCGCACTGGGCAGCCGGCCGTCCGGGAAGTAGAGCAGGAGGAGAGCAACCGCAACGAACAGCCACCAGGGGCTCTCGTTCAGGACGGCGACGACCCGGTTGTCGAGAGGCAACGCACCTGGGTCGCGGACGGCGCAGGTGTAGTAGACGTCGAGCGCAGAGAAGAAGACGACCATGCCGCCGGCCCAGGTCAGGAGTACGCCGACGGGGTTGTCGGGCACCCGCCAGGCAACGAGAGCACCCAGCACGGTGGTGAAGACACCGACTGCGCCCAGACCCGCAAACGCGACCGCCGTACCTCGACCCGGGTGGTTGTCGACCAACAGCCAGACGCAGCCCCCCACCATCGCCACGACGAGGGCGAGGATCCCGACCGA
The DNA here is from genome assembly GCA_963719255.1 of uncultured Actinomycetota bacterium. Taxonomy (GTDB): domain Bacteria; phylum Actinomycetota; class Actinomycetes; order Propionibacteriales; family Nocardioidaceae; genus Nocardioides. The sequence goes on from CAVRBN010000051.1 coordinate 73,143, forward strand.
GACCAACCGCGGCCACCGCATCTGTGAACTGTAGGGCCGAGCACGAGCAGCACGCCTCCGTGCCAGCACTGAGGTCCGATCTCCGAGGCCGCCACGATGTGCGGAACCGGCCCTCGGCGGTTCCCTTGGAGCACCAGTTCCCCGACCGGAGGTATCCGAGATGTCGATCGACACCACAACCGGCACCAGCCGCCAAGAGAGCACCGACTCCACGACCAGCCGCCGGGTTGCTCTCCTCGCAATTGTCATCGCCGTCACGTCCGTGGCCGCCGTGTTCGGTGGCCTGCTGTGGCCCGAACCCGCGGGCGGCGGTGAGACCTACACGTACGCCGACATCGAACCGATCCGCAACCTGTGGTGGGGACTCCTGATGGGTCTCTGCGTGCTGGCGATCCTCAACATCCCCACCCAGGCACTGGCTGCACTACTGCTCGTACGCCGACGTGGGGCCACCTGGGCAACGCTGGGTGCCGCTCTCATGTGGCTCGGTGCTGGCATGCAGGCCGCAGGCGTCGCCGCGTGGGCCGGTGCCTACTTCTTTCCGACCGACTCAGCGGTCGACCCAGCGGCGGGTACAGCCGTCATCGAGGCGGCCAACCAGGACTCCATCCACCTGTTCGCGGTGATGATTCCGGGAGCACTCCTGGTCATCGTCGGGACCGTGCTCCTCGCCGTTGGTCTGCTGCGATCGCACGCTGTGCCGAAGTGGGTGCCGATCCTCTCCTTGGCGACCTTGCTGACGTTCGTGATCCCCGGCAACGGCCTTGCCGGCCTGATCACGAGCGTGCCCATGGCTGCGGCGTCCATCGGCCTGGGCTACTACGCCTGGCGTCGGCGTCAGCCAGCCGTAGCCGCGACGACCTGCGCTGTCGAGGGACTCCGTGGCAGCCTGATCGCGTGACGTCTGACGAGAAGCAGCCGAGGCCGGCATTCGTGCTCAACGAGCACCGCCGGCCTCGGCTGCATTTCGACCTCCGTCTCGAGCAGGACGGCGTACTCCGGTCGTGGGCCGTCCCCCGCGGCCTGCCGACCGACAGCAGCGAGGACCGGCTGGCGGTCGCCGTACCCGACCACGGCCTCGAGCACCTGACCTACACCGACGAGCACAAGTCGATCGTCGACACCGGATGGTGGGAGGACGTGGGCAGCAACGACCGCCGGCTGCTGTTCGTGCTGCACGGGCGGACCGGGTCGGTGCGCTACGCGCTCATCCAGTACCGGACAGGACTGGCTGCTGCACCGGACCCGTGACCAGCCGTGAGCCTGCCCTGAACTGGCGTCTGAATTTGGTCCAGGTGCTGGAAGGGGGATTCGGTGACCCGCCGGTAGCGAATAGGGTGATTGCGACGTCCCGCAGCCGGTCCGAGGAGAATTCCCATGCCCATCGCCACCCCCGAGATCTACACCCAGATGCTCGACGCGGCCAAGGCAGGTGCCTTCGCCTACCCCGCGATCAACGTGTCGTCCTCCCAGACGCTCAACGCCGCCCTCAAGGGCTTCGCCGACGCCGGCTCCGACGGCATCGTCCAGGTCTCGACGGGTGGTGCCGAGTATCTGTCCGGCCCGACGGTGAAGAACATGGTGACCGGCTCGGTCGCCTTCGCCGCCTACGCCGCCGAGGTGGCGAAGAGCTATCCCGTCAACATCGCACTGCACACCGACCATTGCCCCAAGGACAAGCTCGACGGGTTCGTCCGCCCGCTGCTCGAGCTGTCGGCCGAGCGGGTCAAGCGCGGCGAGCAGCCGCTGTTCCAGTCGCACATGTGGGACGGGTCCGCCGTACCCCTTGATGAGAACCTGAAGATCGCGCAGGAACTGCTCGCCCTCGCGGCCGCTGCGCACATCGTCCTCGAGGTCGAGGTCGGCGTGGTCGGCGGCGAGGAGGACGGCGTCGAGGGTGGGGCGGGCGACCAGCTCTACAGCACCGCCGACGACGCCTTGGACACCGTCTCCGCGCTCGGCACGGGCGAGAACGGCCGCTACCTGACCGCGCTCACCTTTGGCAACGTGCACGGCGTCTACAAGCCCGGCAACGTCAAGCTGCGCCCGGAGATCCTCAAGATCGCCCAGGAGGCCGTCGTCGAGAAGCTGGGGCTGCCCGCCGGGTCCAAGCCGTTCGACCTGGTGTTCCACGGCGGCTCGGGGTCCTCGGCCGAGGAGATCGGCGCTGCCGTCGACTACGGCGTGATCAAGATGAACGTCGACACCGACACCCAGTACGCCTTCACCCGCCCGATCGCCGGCCACATGTTCGGCAACTACGACGGTGTCCTCAAGGTCGACGGCGAGGTCGGCAACAAGAAGGCCTACGACCCGCGCGCCTGGGGCAAGGCCGGCGAGGCCGGCATGGCCGCCCGCGTCGTCGAGGCCTGCGAGAACCTCCGTTCGGCCGGTACGACGCTCGGCGCCTGACTCGACCCACCCCGCACTGACGCGGGGTTATTGACGCTGAACATCCCGTGTGCGACGCACTCAGCGTCATGAACACCGTGCCAGAAGCTCGGGTTCTCCGCTGGCCAAATCCTGCCCACAGCCTCACCAAACTGATGGCCGGTCCACAGGACGCCGATCCGACCGGGCGGGAGCGACGAGTCCGACCGACACTTGCCGGCATGCGACCCGAACTTGCTGCCTGGGCAGCCACCCAGAACGGGCTGGTCACGAGACGTCAGGCCGTCGATGCCGGCTACACCGAGCGCGAGTTGCGCACGATGACCGCGGTCCACGGTCCCTGGGTGGTGGTCCGGCGAGGGGTGTACGCCGAGCGCGCGTTCTGGGACAGCCTCACCGGGTACGACGAGCAGGCTGTGCTGCGTGATCGGGCCGCACACCTGGTGATGCGGGTGCCTCATGTGATGAGTCACGATTCGGCTGCGCGCGCTCACAGGCTGCCGATGTTGAGGCCCAAGCATGAGCTCGTCCACGTCACGAGACCAGGCGTCGGCGGCTCGCGCACCGAACACGGCGTCAAGCACCATCTGTCGAGATTGACACCCGGCAAGGTCTCCGTGATCGACGGGCTGCCCGTGTCCGGGCTCGCTCGGACGGCCCTCGACCTCGGTCGGGAGCACGGCTTCGAAGCGGGCACTGTGGCCTGTGACGGCGCGATGCGAGCCGGTGTCACCCGGCAAGAGTTTGCGGCGGAACTCGAGACGATGTGGTGCTGGCCCAACATCACCCGCGCGCGTGCGGCGGTCGACCATGCCGACCCCGGAGCGGAGACAGTGGGTGAGTCCCTTGCACGTCTGCTCGTGACCGAGCTCGGCCACGGGCGGCCGAGGACCCAGTTCCCAGTACGGATCGCCACCGGGCGTGGTGTGGTGCGACCTGTTGCTGGGCCGGCACGTCTTCGAGTTCGACGGTCGGATCAAATACGTGAGGCAAGCCGACGGCGGGGTCGCCAGTCGGCCGGTCGAGGAGGTCATCTGGGAGGAGAAGAAGCGAGAGCGATTGATCCGTGCCGAAGGGCTGGGAGTGTCGCGCATCATCTTCGATGACTACTGGGGCTCGGCTCGAGCGCGGGCGTTGGCGCGGCTTCAGGCGGAGTACCAGCTCACGGCCACCCAACTGGGGACGGTCCTGCCCGATCACCTCGAGCGGTTCGCCCGGGAGATGGCCGGCCGCCGAACCGCCTGACCACGGTGATGCGGTGTTCTTGGCGCTGGGTGGGCCGCAGGCGCCATGTTCAGTGTCAACAAACCCGCGCTACAGCTGAGCCGAACGCCGCGCTACAGCTCGGGCGGGACGGGCGCGGGAGCGCTCAGGTGACGTGGTGTCGCGAAGAACAGCACGGTGAGCACGCCCAGGAGCAGGATCGCCGCGGGCAGGAGCATCGCCTGCGACATCGCCTCACTGAACGGGACGTGCAGCTGCGCGGGGAAGGCGCCGCCGGCGCCTTCGGGGGAGCCGGCGGAGCCCAGGCCCTGAGCCGAGAGCCGGGCGTCCATGATCACGGCGATCGCGGCCGAGCCCAGAACCGCCCCGACCTGACGGGTGGCGTTGTAGACCCCGGCACCGGCGCCGGCTGACTCCATCGGCAGGTTGCGGGTGGCGGTGGCGGCGAGCGGCGCCCAGATCGCGGCCATGCCGAATCCGAACAGGGCCATCGGAAGCAGGATCTCCCACGTCGCGCTGTCGGCAGTCATCACGCGCGAGAGCCATCCCAAGGACGCAGCCGCGAACCCGAACCCGAGGCCGCACAACAAGCGTGGGTGGATCGTGTCGGTGAACCGGCCGACGATCGGTGCCATCAGAATCAAGACTCCCGCCATCGGCACCAGGAGCAATGCCGACTCGGTCGGGGAGAGGCCGCGCACGAGCTGTGCGTACAGCATGATCGGGAAACCCATGGCCGTCGCCGAGAAGGACATGGTGGAGATCGCGAAGGCCGAGATGGAGAAGTTGCGGTCGAGGAAGAGACTGAGCGGAACGAGCGGCTCAGCCCGGTTGAAGTGCTGCCAGGCGACGAACCCGGCGAGGATGACGAGACCGGCGATGATCAGGCCCCACACACTGATCGGGCCGGTGATCGTCCCCCAGTCGTATTGGTGGCCCTCCTGGATGCCGAACACGAGGGCGAGCATGCCGAGGCCGCTGAGGGCGACACCGAGCCAGTCGAACGCGTGAGCATGGGTCGGCAGCCTCGGGACCAGACGAACCGCCAGGACGAAGGCCAGCAGGCCCACGGGCAGGTTGATGAAGAAGATCCACTCCCAGCCAAGGCCGTCGACCAGTCCGCCGCCCAGGATCGGCCCGACCAACGTGGCCACGCCCGCGGTGGCACCCCACAGGGCCATCGCCTGACCGCGGCGCTCCGACGGGAAGATCCTGGTGATCACCGCCATCGTCTGCGGCGTCATCATCGACGCGCCGAAGCCCTGGACCACCCGGGCGAAGATCAGCGCCTCGACACTGTCGGTGAGGCCGCACCAGAGGGACGCGAAGGTGAAGACGAACAGGCCGACCAGGTAGACGTTCTTGGGGCCGAAGCGGTCACCCAGCCGGCCGGTGATGAGGATGGGAACGGCGTACGCGAGCAGGTATGCGCTGGTCACCCAGATCACCGAGTTCACCTCGGCGTCGAGGTCCGCGATGATCGCGGGAGTCGCCACCGAGACGATCGTCGTGTCGACCAGGATCATGAAGAATCCGAGACACAGCGCGAACAGGGCGGGCCACGGGTTGACCTCGTCGGCGGCTTTCGCGGTCGGGGTCTCGCGCACGGTTTCAGCCATGGTTCCAGTCAACACCCCAGCGACCGACAGCCATTCCGAGCCCCATCTAGGGTTGGCCCATGAGCCCTGCCGATCTCCTCGCCGGACCGCCGCCGACCCACCTGCCGGAGGATCCTGCGACCACCGAGTTGGCCGGGGGTGCGGATCCCGTCGACGTCGTACGACGGCATCCCGCATCACCGTCGGCGTGGGCGGCACTCGCGGCTCAGGCCCGCGCGGACGGGGCCGACGACGTGACTGTCTACGCCTACTCCCGGGTGGGCTATCACCGCAGCCTCGACATGCTGCGCCGCAACGGCTGGAAGGGGCACGGCCCGGTGCCGTGGGAGCACGAACCCAACCGGGGTTTCCTGCGCTGCCTCGCGCTGCTGGCCACGTCCGCCCGCGCGATCGGCGAGACCGACGAGTGGGACCGCTGCTCGGCCTTCCTCGAAGACTCCAGCCACACGGCGTACGTCGAGCTCCTCGGCTGACCCGTCGTCAGGGCGTCAGCAGCGACCGGATCCGGTCGGGACCCAGCGCGACGATCAGCGTGGGCAGCCGCGGACCTCGGTCCTTGCCGACGAGCAGGTTGTAGAGGAGCTTGAAGAACTCCTTCTGGTCGGCCTTGACCTCGTCGGTCGGGTCGGCGTCGAGTGGGAGACCGTGGGCGAGCTTCGGGACTCCGTAGACGAGCTTCGTGACCGGTTCGAGGTCCGGCTCGCCGTCGGGCAGGTTCGTCAGCAGCAGCTCGAGCCACCGCGCCTCGCGTTCGGTCAGCGACGCCAGCCGGACGGTGTCGGCCTCCGGGCGGACGACGGTGCGGTCCTCGGCGGCGACGAACTCGGAAGTCCAGGTCATGGCGCGGGAAAGGCGCGGCTCGAGGTCGTCGACGGAAGCGTGCGGGTATCCGACGTGTTCGACGATGTCGCTGATCAGATCGGCCGAACCGGCGGTCACGTCGGCGACCGAGGACAGCACCCTGAACGGGACGACCACCTCGGGTGTGGGGAGCGTGCCGGCCGTCGACGTGGCCGCGGCGCGCTCGTACGCCAGCACCTGGGCGTCGCGGCGCTCAGGGTCGGCGGCCTTCCTGGACAGGGCATCCCACTCGTCGTAGAGCCGGACCACCTCGGGCCCGAAGTCGATGTTGAACGACTGCTTGGGCTGACGGCGCACGTAGAGCCAGCGCAGGATCGGCGCCTCCAGCACCTTCAGGGCGTCGCTGGCGGTGGGCACGCCGCCCTTGGAGGACGACATCTTCGCCATCCCGGCGACGCCCACGAACGAGTAGCCGAACCACGACGGCCGGGCGCCAGTCCCAGATCTTCTCGACCAGCTCGTGCCCGACGGTGAACGACGACCCGGGGCTCGCGTGGTCGGCACCTGCGGGCTCGAAGTCGACCCGCTCGAAGGCCCATCGCATCGGCCAGTCGACCTTCCAGACCAGCTTTCCCTCGTTCTGGGTGGACAGGTTCGTGACGCCCGAGTAGGCTGCAGACCTGGCACTCGTAGCCGAGATCGGTCGTCGCGTCGTCGTACGACGTCACGATCGTCGTGTCCCGGCCGCAGTCGCGGCAGTACGGCTTGAACGGGAACCTGGCCAGGTCGCCCGAGCCGGTCTCCTCGTCATCGAGAGCCACCGAGTCCTCGAGGGCGGCGGCCTCCTCGGCGGTCTCGCCCAGCGCCGGCTTCTGCTTCGTGCGGTAGCGGCCGAGCACCTCGTCGATCTCGTCGCGGCGGCGTACGGCGGTCAGGATCTGCTCACGGTAGGTGCCCGCCTGGTACATCTGCGTCTGGGAGATCTCCTCCATCTCGCAGCCCATCGCGGCCAGCGCCTCGCGCAGCGGAGCCTTGAACCGGTCCGCCCACGAGGGGTACTCGCCCCACGGATCCGGTACGGCGGACAGCGGTCGCCCGATGTGCTCGTTCCACGACGGGTCCACACCCACCGGCACCTTCCGGAACCGGTCGAAGTCGTCCCAGCTGTGGAGGTGGCGGGTCTTCGCCCCGCGGCGACGCAGCTCCTCGGCGACGAAGTGCACGGTCAGGAACTCGCGCAGGTTGCCGAGGTGGATCGGGCCGGAGGGGCTGATGCCCGAGGCGACCGTGACGGTGGCGCCCGCGGCGACGGCGTCCGGCCCACCGGCGTGCCGGATCGCGTCGTCGGCCGCCCGGGTGACCCAGTCGGTCGGGTTCTGCTGTCCGCCTCGTGCCATGTGGGGTGCCGCTCCTGCGCTGTCGATGAGCGGCAAACGCTACCCGAGGCGCCGGTGCGGTCCGGAACCGGCGAAAGCCGCTGGACCGGAGCCTTGCCCCGAGTCCAGCGCCTTCCGTGAACGACGCGAGCGGTGCGACAGTCACATCCCCCGTGGTGCGGCAGTCGACGGTTTGCGTCTCTGTCCCAATGGTGTCACCGAGTTCGGCGCCACGTCGCCCCTGATCCGGCCAATGTCACTAAACTGCCAAAATGGCTCGCCGTACCGCTGATTCGCTGCTCTCCGCCCTTGGGCTGTCGGCGGAGCAGGAGCGTCTCTACCAACGTCTCGCTCCGCACTCCGGCAGCGCACTTGCCGCCGTGGCGACCCGGCTGTCGGCGAACCCCGACGACCTGGCTCGCGACCTGCGGCCGCTGGAGGAACGGGGCCTGGTCGTCGTCGACGGTGACTGGCTCCGGGTCGTGCCTCTCTCGGGGGCGATCTCGACGATGATCATGGGCGAGGCCGAGAGCGCGGCGAAGGTGCACGAACGGCTCGACCATCTCTCCCGGGCGATCCCGTACCTCACTGCCGCGACGGTCCGGCCGGGGCCGGGTGAGGTCACCGACGTCAGCGCGCTCGAGGGTGAGGTGAGCTCCGGTGGCAACGCGCTGAAACTGCTGACGGCGCTCATCGAGAACAGCCGCGGCGACCTGCTCTGGCTCCGCCCGGACACGTGGCGGGTCTCGCGGGAGGACGCCATCACCGCCGTCGTCGCGTCAGCGGTGAAGTCGGGCCGCCGGTCGAGGGCGATCTATCCGGTCCGCGCGCTGCAGGAGGCACCGGAGGTGCTCCGGGCCCGGGCTCAAGCGGGTGAGGAGGTGCGGCTGCTGGCGGACCTGCCGACCCGGATGATGATCATCGGCAGCACGCACGTGGTGCTTCCCGAGCCGCTCGGCTACGCAGACGAACCCCGCCTCCTGATCCGCCAGCCGGCGATCGTGGAGAGCCTCACGATGCTCTTCGAGAGCATGTGGGAGCGAGCCACTCCCGTGCCGGACCTCGAGCACGGTCGGACCCGCACCGATCGCCGCTTCCTGCTGCATCAGCTCGCGGCCGGCGCCAAGGACGAGCAGATCGCCAGGGCGCTCGGCATCAGCCTGCGCACCGTACGACGCCGGGTGGCCGAGCTCCTCGACGAGCTCCAGGTGCAGAGCCGGTTCCAGGCGGGCGTCGAGGCGGTCCGGCGCGGGCTGCTCTGAACGCCCGTCACGGCAGGGTCACGGCAGGGTCATCGCGTACGCCGCCTGCTCGACGTGCCAGGTCCGCTGTCGCTCGGGGCCGAAGATCTCTCCGTCGGCGCTGCACCAGAACTCGTCCGCCGGAGACCGACACCTCGTTTGCGCGTCGATAGAGCACATCGGTCCGCTCGTGATGCTCGCCGCGGGACAGGTGCAGGGCGTACCCGACACGTGCTGGCCAGCCGGCTGCGAGCGAGATCATCACGTCGATCCGGCCGTCCTCGGGGTCGGCGTCCGGGGTGAGCTCGGTGCCGCCGCCCACGTGGGAGCCGTTGCCGAGCGCGACCTGGAGCACTCGCTGGTCGACATCGACGACGACCTTGCGGTCGAGCTCGATGTGCAGGCGGGTGTAGTGGGGACGGAACGCCGAGATCGCGGCGCCGATGGGGTAGCTCAGCCGGCCCAGCTTGACGGGGCTGAGGCGGGTCTTCCAGACCGCGGCTCGCCGGCTGGCCTGCGCGCCGACGCCGGCATGGACGTTGTTGACGACCACCTCGCCGAGCTCGTCCACGAGCAGGTCGACCGGCCGGACCTCGCCGTACAGGATCAGCTCGGCGGCGTCCGCGGGCTCCAGCGGGATGCCGGTGCCCCGAGCGAAGTCGTTCCCGGTGCCGAGCGGGATCAGACCCAGAACCTTGTCCTTGAGCTCGTTGCGCTTGTGCAGCGCCGCGACCACGGCGTGCAGCGACCCGTCGCCGCCGGCGACCACGATCCGACGTGACGCCGCCCGATGCAGGACGCCGTCGAGCTCGCCCGGGTTCGCCGTCGCGGCCACCTCCACCGACGCCCGCCCGCGCAGGACCGAGAGCGCGGCCTCGAGACCTTCCTGGTCATCAGAGCCGGCATCGCTGTTGGTGATGACGAGCAGCGGGTCCATGTCCACGACAGTAGCCACCGGCCGGTTTTGGTAACGTGTGGCCGCAAGAGCCCCGTGCCTTGTGCCGGGGTTTCCTTCATTTTGAACAGACCATCCACGAAGGGGTGACCCATGCCCGCAATCGTCATCCTCGGAGCCCAGTGGGGCGACGAGGGCAAGGGCAAGGCAACCGACCTGCTGGCCACCAGCACGACCATCGACTACTGCGTCCGCACCAGCGGCGGCCACAACGCGGGTCACACCATCGTGGTCAACGGCGAGAAGTTCGCGACGCACCTGTTGCCGAGCGGGATCCTCACGCCGGGCTGCACCTCGGTCATCGCCAACGGCGTCGTCGTCTCGCCCGAGGCACTCTTCCGCGAGGTCGACGGGCTCGAGGCCCGCGGCGTCGACACGTCCACGCTCGTGGTCAGCGCGAACGCGCACGTGATCGCGTCGTACCACTCGACGATCGACAAGGTGGCCGAGCGTTTCCTGGGCAAGAACAAGATCGGAACGACCGGTCGCGGGATCGGTCCGGCGTACGCCGACAAGATCAACCGCACCGGCATCCGGATCGCCGACCTGTTCGACGAGTCGATCCTGCGCCAGAAGGTCGAGGGCGCCCTCGACGTGAAGAACCACCTGCTGGCCAAGGTCTACAACCGCCGCGCGATCAGCGTGGACGAGGTCGTCGAGGACCTGCTGTCGTACGCCGACCGCCTTCGCCCGATGGTCCAGGACACCAGCGCCCTGCTCAACAAGGCCCTCGACGACGGCAAGACCGTGCTCTTCGAGGGCGCCCAGGCAACCCTGCTGGACGTGGACCACGGCACCTACCCGTTCGTCACCAGCAGCAACGCCATCGCCGGCGGCGTGTGCACCGGCGCAGGCATCGGCCCGACCCGGATCGACCGGGTCATCGGCGTGATCAAGGCGTACACCACCCGGGTCGGCTCCGGGCCGTTCCCGACCGAGCTGTTCGACGAGGACGGCGACGACCTGCAGCGGATCGGCGGCGAGGTCGGCGTGTCCACCGGGCGGACCCGGCGCTGTGGGTGGTTCGACGCTGTCATCGCCCGCTACTCGTCGCGGGTCAACGGGCTCACCGACTACTACCTGACCAAGCTCGACATCCTGTCCCACTGGGAGCAGATCCCGGTGTGCGTGGCCTACGACATCGACGGCACGCGGCACGAGGAGCTGCCGATGACGCAGTCGGAGTTCCACCACGCCAAGCCGGTCTACGAGATGTTCGAGGGCTGGAAGACCGACATCTCCGGGTGCCGGTCGTTCGAGGATCTGCCCAAGAACGCTCGCGTCTACGTCGAGGCGCTCGAGGAGATGTCCGGCACCCCGTTCTGGGGGCTCGGCGTCGGCCCGGGCCGTGAGCAGACGGTGCTCGTCCGCGACTGACCGCGCGCTGGGCGGAGCTGGTCACGAACCGCCCGAGGAAGGGATCTCCACGTTGGAGTAGTACGGCTCCGAGAACGGGAACTCGTTGGCGATCCAGTGGCGGAGCGCGAGGTACAGCTCCGTGTAGTGTCCGCGTCCGTAGGCGTCGGGAGTCACCCACCAACTCACGTCGACGTCGTAGCCGAGCAGCTCGTCGGTGAGCGGCGTGCGCCGTCCCATCGGATACAGGTAGCAGCAGCCGAGGTAGTGGTCTCCGGCGTCGTACACCGCATAGGTGAACGACTCGCCCTCCCGGAACTCGCACTCGTGCCAGACGAGGTCGACGTAGTTGAAGTCCTCGGTGACCGGCTCGGTCGGCCAGGATCCGCCACGCGTTCGACGGATCAGGTCCAGGCTGGCGTTGATGCCTCGGACGTCGTCGCTCAGGTGGTCCCGCGTGATGGCGGTGGCGCGGATGCGGCCGTGCGTTAGTTCCGTCGGTGCCGTCCAACCGGTCGGCAGGTTGAGGCGTTTCACGAACCCGGTGTAGTCCACGACCAACTCCATTCCTTCAGCGAACCGATGCCTGATACGTGAATATCACGATGCCCCCGCAGGGCCAGCACGTTGCCCCCAAGCCCGCAACTGCACAAACGTGCCCAGTGCACGATTTGGACATCGAGATTCAGCGACTCACTCGTTGCAACTCAACACCGTGCACCGTTGTGACGCACACATCGGTGTTGGCCAGCGAGGTACGGCGCGCACTAGCGTTCGACTCATGCTGGACCCCGAGCAGGCCGTCGACCGGATCCACGCCGCCTTTGACCCGCCTCCGGGGTACCGGACGCTGCACGCCAAGGGCCGCTTCTACAGCGGAACCTTCACCGCGACCCCGGAGGCGACGGCGCTCTGCCGCGCCGGGCACCTCCAGGGCGACCCGGTGCCGGTGCTGGTGCGCTGGTCCAACGGCAGCCCCAGGGCCACGACCGGGGACCACAAGCCCGACGTACGGGGGCTGTCGGTCTCCTTCCGGTTGCCCGACGGCGGGGCGACCGACCTGCTCGGGCAGACCTCGCCGCGGTTCCCGGTCCGAACGCCTGAGGACTTCATCGAACTGCTGGAGGTGGGCCGGACGCGGGCGCGACTGCTGCTGTTCCTCGCCAGCCGCCCGCGCACCGTGGCCGCCCTCATCGCGAACGCGAAGGCCAAGTCGCTGGTCCCGCCCTTCAGCTACGCGGAGCCGACGTACTACCCGATCCATGCCTACCGTTGGCTCGACGCCGACGGGGCCGGCGTCTGGGTTCGCTACACGTTCGTGCCGCTCGCCACGCCCGCCGACCGTCCCGAGGGCGACTTCGATGGCAAGGAGCGGCTCCAGGACGAGATGGCGGCCCGGCTGGCCAATGGCCCGGTCCGCTACGAGCTGCGGGTCCAGGTTGCCGGCCCACGGGACGACCCCCACGACCCGATGTCGGTCTGGACGGGCGCGCGCGAACTGCTCGCCGGGCACCTCGACGTGACCACGGTGGAGCCCGACCCGGAGGCCGACGGCTCGGTCGTCGTGTTCGACCCGGCCCGCATCGTCGACGGGATCGAGCTGTCCGACGACCCCATCCTTCGCTACCGTCCGGCGCGCGTACTCCGCATCGGTGTCCCGCCGGCTGAAATCGCACTAGCCGGACCACTAGACTCGCGACACGTGAAAACCCTCGTGATCGGCACAGGTGGGCGCGAGCACGCACTCGCCCGGGCGCTGGCCCGCGACCCGGGCGTCACCGAGGTGCACGCCGCCCCCGGCAACCCGGGCATGGCCGCCGTCGCGACGCTGCACGAGGTCGACCCCATGTCGGGCGAGTCGGTCGCGGACCTGGCCGCCCGGCTCGACATCGACCTCGTCGTCGTCGGGCCCGAGGCGCCGCTCGTGGCCGGGGTCGCCGATGCCGTCACCGCACGCGGGATCGCCTGTTTCGGGCCGTCGGCGGCCGCCGCGCAGCTCGAGGGGTCCAAGGCGTTCGCGAAGGACGTGATGCGCGCCGCGGGCGTGCCCACCGCTGCCGCCCGGCTCTGCACCACCGAGGCCGAGGTCATCGACGCCCTCGACGCCTACGGCCCTCCCTACGTCGTCAAGGACGACGGCCTCGCCGCCGGGAAGGGCGTGGTCGTCACCTCGGACCGGCAGGCCGCGATCGACCATGCGGCGGTTTGCGGACGCGTCGTGATCGAGGAGCACCTCGACGGCCCGGAGGTCTCCCTCTTCGCGATCACGGACGGGGCGACCGTCTATCCGCTCCAGCCCGCCCAGGACTTCAAGCGGATCTTCGACGACGACGAGGGACCGAACACCGGCGGGATGGGCGCCTACACACCATTGCCGTGGGCGGCGCCGGGGCTGGTCGACGAGGTGCTGCGCGACGTGCTGCAGCCGACCGTGGACGAGATGGCCAGCCGCGGGACGCCGTTCCGCGGACTGTTGTACGCCGGGCTGGCGCTGACCTCGGCCGGTCTGCGCGTGGTCGAGTTCAACGCCAGGTTCGGCGACCCGGAGACGCAGCCGCTGATGGCCCTTCTCGACTCTCCGCTCAGCCCGCTGCTCTTCGGCGCGGCGACGGGCACGCTGCACGACGTACCACCCCCGGCGTGGAAGGACGGCGCCGCCGTGGCCGTGGTGATGGCGAGCAAGGGCTACCCGGAGTCCTCGTCGAGCGGCGACGTGATCATCGGGACCGAGACGCTCGACGTCGAGGAGGACGTCCACGTCATCCATGCCGGGACGGCCCGCAACCCCGACGGCGACCTGGTGACCGCCGGCGGGCGCGTGCTCGCCGTCACCGCGGTCGGCGCCGACGTCGCGGACGCGCGGGCGAAGGCCTACGAGGGCGTGGCCACGATCAGCTTCCCCGGAGCCCAGCACCGGACCGACATCGCTGCCGCCGCAGCTCATGGAGTGGTCTCGACAAGCTCGACCACCGAGGAGCGCTCGACCACCGAGGAGCGCTCGACCACCGAGGAGCGCTCGACCACCGAGGAGCGCACGACGTGAGCTTCCCCAACGTGCTGGCCACCCGGTACGCCGGCTCGGACCTGGCCGCGATCTGGTCCCCTGAGCACAAGATCTTTCTCGAGCGCCAGCTGTGGATCGCGGTCCTGAAGGCACAGCAGGACCTCGGAGTCGACGTCCCCGACGGCGTGGTCGAGGCCTACGAGGCCGTGGCGGACCAGGTCGACCTCGACTCGATCGCTGCCCGCGAGCGGGTGACCCGGCACGACGTCAAGGCGCGGATCGAGGAGTTCTGCGCGCTCGCCGGACAGGAGCACATCCACAAGGGCATGACGTCCCGCGACCTCACCGAGAACGTCGAGCAGCTCCAGATCCGGCAGTCACTCGAGACCCTCCGCGACCGAGGGGTCGCCGCCCTGGTCCGGCTGGGTCGGCTGGCCGCCGAGCACGAGACGACCGTGCTGACCGGTCGGTCGCACAACGTCGCGGCGCAGGCGACCACCCTGGGCAAGCGGTTCGCCACGGTGGCCGACGAGATGCTGATGGCCCTGCAGCGGATCGAGGAACTGCTGGCGCGCTACCCGCTGCGCGGCATCAAGGGGCCGATGGGCACCGCCCAGGACATGCTGGACCTGCTTGACGGCTCGCCGGAGCGGCTGGCGACACTCGAGCAGCGAGTGGCCGCACATCTCGGGTTCGACGCGGTGCTCGCCAGTGTGGGCCAGGTCTATCCGCGTTCTCTCGACTTCGAGGTCGTCTCGGCTCTCGTGCAGCTGGTCGCCGGCCCGTCCAACCTCGCCACCACGATCCGGCTGATGGCCGGCCTCGAGCTCGTGACCGAGGGCTTCAAGGAAGGCCAGGTCGGCTCGTCGGCGATGCCGCACAAGATGAACACCAGGTCCTGTGAACGCGTCAACGGACTCGCCGTCATCCTGCGCGGGCACCTCTCGATGGTCGGCGAGCTCGCCGGCGACCAGTGGAACGAGGGCGACGTCTCCTGCTCGGTCGTACGGCGGGTCGCGCTGCCCGACGCCTTCTTCGCAGCCGACGGGCTGTTCCAGACGTTCCTCACGGTGCTCGACGAGTTCGGCGCCTTCCCGGCGGTCATCCAGCGCGAGCTGGACCGCTACCTGCCGTTCCTCGCGACCACGAAGGTGCTGATGGCGGCGGTCCGCAACGGCGTCGGCCGCGAGGCTGCCCACGAAGCCATCAAGGAACACGCGGTCGGCGTCGCCCTCGAGATGCGTCAGGGGCTGGCGGTCAACGACCTGTTCGACCGGCTTGCGGCCGACGCTCGACTCGGCCTGACTCACGCCCAGATCGCGTCCTTGGTGGCCGCACCGATCGAGTTCACCGGTGCGGCTGTCGACCAGGTGCAGGCCGTCGTACGCCGCGTCGACGAGGTCGCGAAGGCGCATCCGGAGGCGGCGGCGTACACGCCCGGAAACATCCTCTGAATGCGCGGCGTGTCGGCGTCCGGCATCGCGTCGAATCGTTTGCGGGACGCGTCTTGACAGGGTAAGGATGGAATACATGTCCATCTCGGGAACACCAGCCATCCAGCCGACCCACCGTCCCCACACCCGCCTGTTCCGGCGTCTGGGCACGCTGTCCGCGGCCACCCTGCTCAGTGTCGTGGGGAGCGTGGCACTCGCCGGATCCGCCTCCGCGGTGACCCAGGCCCAGGCCGAGGCGGCGTTCCAGTCCGCAGGCATCACCTGGAGCTCATCAGGCGGCTGCACCGACCGGACGAACCCCACCTGCACCTCGTTCGACGGCCTGCGCCAGGCCACCGTCGACGGAGGCGTCACGCTCAGGAACGCCAGCGGCTGCGCGCTCAACATCACCGGCGGCACAGAGGTCGGGCACGCGGGCGGCGAGCTACAGCCACGCCAACGGCTACAAGCTCGACTTCACGCGCTCGACCTGCCTGACCTCGTGGGTCCACGGCACCTACACCTACATCGGACTGCGCGGCGACGGCGCCCCGATGTACCAAGCTGCCTCGGGCAACATCTACGCCGACGAGGGCAACCACTGGGACGTCACCTACTACACCTGCGGCTGCTGACGGCGGACGGCTCAGACGGCTCAGACCAGGGCGCGGCCCTCGTGGGTCGCGAGCTTGCGCGCCACCGTCTTGATGTCGGCCAGCCAGACGTCCTCGGGGACCGGGGGCAGCATCTCCTCCCACTCCGCCGCCATGCTGCCGATGATGTGCGGAAGCCGGGCCGTCCTCGCGATGAACCAGACATGGAGGTGCGAGCCGCCGTCACCCCAGCGGTTGACGTGCACCCGAGCGATGTTCGGCAGGTGCGACATGATCCGGCACAGCCACGTCGCGATCCGGCCGTACTCACCGGCGAGCTTGTCGTCCATGTCCGGGAAGTCCAGGTGCTCCTTGCTCCGCAGGATCAGCACCAGCGGCAGCCCTCCGGGCTTCTCGGACCGGGTGACGACCCAGCGCTCGTTCTCCCAAACGCGCAGGCCGTCTGTCGTTCGCGCAGGTATTGCACGGCTTCTCGTCGGACTCGCCCCAGCGTGACGGTTCGGCGTCCGGGTACGGCGGCTGGACGACCTTCGGCTGCAGCACGCCGTCGACGACCTCCCACGGAAACATGTCCCACTCGTGCACCGGCGGCATCGGCAGGCGACCCTGTTCGCCGACGGCGGCGACGACCCTCGCGTAGACCTCTTCTGCGGATTCGGGCATGGGATCACCCTGCCACCGCCGGGCAGTGACCCGACCGGTGGGGGCGATGCGCCGGTCAAAACGACCCGGTCGATGCTCGATCGGCGTGTCACGATGCTGTGACATCCGGACATGGGGGAGGCATGAGGGACATCTCTGCCGGGCGAGACGAGACCTTCCGAAGGCTGTACCACGAGAACTTCGACGCGCTGCTCGGCTACGCCCTGCGTCGGACCGCTCGGCCCGAGGATGCCGCGGACGTGGTCGCGGACACGTTCCTCGTTGCCTGGCGGCGACAACGCGACGTACCACCAGGTGAGCAGGCGCGTCTCTGGCTGTACGGCGTGGCCCGGCGGACGCTGGCCAACCAGCGGCGGGGCGATGCCCGCCGGACCCATCTGGGCGAAAGACTTGGCGCTGAGCTCGCGCTCGTGGTGCCCGACCTGGCCGATGACGTGACCACCCACCACCTGCTGCACCAGGCGTTGGACCAGCTCGGCAGACCGGGACCGCGAGGTGCTCCAGCTGTCCGAGTGGGAGGGCCTCCAGCCCCGCGAGATCGCGGTGGTGCTCGGAACCTCAGCCGTCGCCGCGCGAGCCCGACTCTCCCGGGCCCGATCCCGGCTGCGCCGCGAACTCGGTCACGATCCGCGACTCGGCGGACATGTCCCCAGTAACCATCCGCCACTCGTGACGAAGGAGGAGAGATGACCGACCACCTGCCCACCCGCCTCACCGATGATGTCGTCTCCGGGCTCCCGCTCTCCGTCGCGAGGCAGGAGCTTCTGGAGGAAATCATGTCCACACCCGTCATCGACACCGTCGAATCGCCTCCGCGCCCGCCGCGTCGTACCCGCGGCTGGGCGATTGCCGTGGCCGCCGCGGCTGCGGTCGCCCTCGTCATCGCCGTTCCTCTCTTGGACCTCGCGGGACGACGACGCAAGGAACGCGCCCGAGCAGCAATTCGCAGGACCGGGCTCCACGGGGGAGCGCGCGGTCCTCACTGCACCCGGCTGGTCGGTCGACCACGTCTCCGAGTCACGCCGGGGAGGGCGAGATCTCGCTACGTCGCGGATGGGCGGCAGCTGGACGTGCACTGGCGCCCGGCTGACCAGTACGACAGCTATGTCACCGACCGCGAGCGACATCGGAGACTCGGTCGAGGTGGACCTCTTCGGCGATCCTTCGCCAATGTGGGCCTACAGCGGCAATGACCACACCACGATCGGTCCGGTGCACGGCGACCACTTCTTCGAGGTGCGCGGAGCGGGAATGGACGAAGCGGCCTACCGCACCTTGCTGGGCGAGCTGGAGAAGGTCGATCCGGCGGACTTCGAGGCATCGCTACCGCCCAACATCGTCACGCCCACGGAGCAGGACGCCACCATCGCGGAGATGCTCAGTGACATCACCGTGCCCGACGGCTTCGATCCGAAGTCGATCACGGTGGACGGCTACAACGAGCGCTACCACGTCGGCGCACCGGTCACGGGCAAGGTCACGTGCTCCTGGGTCCAGGCCTACGCCGATGCTCAAGCCGCGGGGGACCAGGCGGGCGTGGCAGAGGCTGCCGCTGCCATGGACGGCAGCCGCGACTGGGACGTCCTTCGGGAGATGGCCGATCAGGGTGGCTGGTCCGAGGAGGTGTGGGGCACGGCCGATCTGATGGTGGCCGGACGGCCGGCCCGCCAGGTGGCCCAGAGCTTCGGCTGCGGTCAGGGGGACTAGCCACCTGCTGCACTGGCGGGCGTCGACCACCGTCGGCGCCCGCCAGTACGCTCGTCGGCATGAGGATCCCCGCCGCGCCGGTCATCGAGGGTGCGACGCACATCCACTCCGGCAAGGTCCGCGACCTGTATGCCCTCGGCGACGGCAACCTGCTGATGGTCGCCAGCGACCGGATCTCGGCGTACGACTTCATCCTCGAACCGGGCATCCCCGACAAGGGCGAGATCCTTACCCGGATGTCGCTGTGGTGGTTCGATCGCCTCGACGTCGACAACCACGTGGTCTCGACGGACGTTCCCGCCCTCGGTGGCCGGCCGCGCAGTCATCTGCGAGCGGCTCGACATGTTTCCGGTCGAGTGCGTCGCGCGCGGCTACCTGACCGGCTCCGGGTTGCTCGACTACCGGGCCACCGGCGAGGTGTGCGGGGTCGCACTGCCGCCCGGGCTCGAGGACGGCTCGAAGCTGCCGGAGCCGATCTTCACTCCCGCCACGAAGGCGGAGCTCGGCGAGCACGACGAGAACGTGTCGTACGACGCGGTCGTCGACACCGTCGGTCCAGCTGACGCCCGGGCTCTCCGCGAGCTCACGATCGATGTCTACGCCAGGGCTGAGGCGATCGCCCGCGAGCAGGGGATCATCCTGGCCGACACCAAGTTCGAGTTCGGACGACGACTTGGTCTCGACAAGCTCGACCAGCGAGCAGTCGTGCTGGCCGACGAGGTGCTCACCCCCGACTCGAGTCGCTTCTGGCCGGCCGACCAGTGGCAGCCCGGCCGCAGCCAGCCGTCGTACGACAAGCAGATCGTCCGCGACTGGCTGACCTCCGCCGAGAGCGGCTGGGACCGGTCCTCTGGGGAGCCGCCGCCCGATCTCCCTTCGCACGTCGTGGACCTGACCCGGCGAAGTACGTCGAGGCGTTCGAACGGCTCACCGGCACCACCTTCTGATGGATGCGGTAGTCGTCGCCTTCCGACAGCCAGTTCACGACGTCTACGCCTACCTCTCCGATCCGGCGCGGCGCCCCGAATGGCAGTGGAGCCTGCGCCGCATCGAGGGTCTGCGCGGCACGGGAGCAGTCGGGACGACGTGGGTCGACGTCACTGCCGTCGGTGCCCGTCCCGCGATGGAGGTCGTCGAGGCGACCCACGGTCGGACCTGGGCCGAGATCGGTCGCTGGCGCGGGATCACAGCCGGGCTCCGGCTCGAGTTCGAGGAGGCCGCTGCATCCGGTGGGGGAACCACCGTCCGCGCGACGGTGGTCGTGACTGGACGGCCGTGGCTGCGGCCGCTGAGCTGGTCCCTGGCGCGGCTGGCGCCGTACGCCGTCCGGCACGACCTCGATCACGCCGCGCGCACGCTGTAGGTTTCGCCTCAACGATCCCCGTGCGTCCGTTGGAGGAGCCATGCCCAACCTTTCCGAGTTCCTCGAGGAGTCAGCCCGCAAGTACCCCGACAGGGACGCCGTGGTGCTCGGTGACACGAGACTGACCTACGCCAGGGTCAACGCTGCGGCCAACCAGGTCGCGAACCTGCTGGTGGAGCGCGGGATCCGTCCGGGTGACAAGGTCGCCCTGACCTGCCCGAACCTGCCGTACTTCACGATCGTCTACTTCGGGATCCTCAAGGCCGGCGCGGTCGTCGTACCCCTCAACGTGCTGTTCAAGTCGCGCGAGATCGCCTACCACCTCGCCGACTCGGACGCGAAGGCCTACTTCTGCTTCGAGGGCACCGCCGAGCTGCCGATGGGCTCCGAGGGGCACCGCGGTTTCACCGAGACCGATACCTGCGAGCATTTCATCCTGATCACGGCCGACCCCGCGGCCCAGCCTCCGGTCGACGCCATGACGACGCTGGGCGCCGCTGTCGCCGGCCAGCCGCCGACGTTCGAGACCGTCGAGACCGACGCCGACGACACCGCCGTGATCCTCTACACGTCCGGAACCACCGGCCAGCCCAAGGGCGCCGAGCTGCGGCACCGCAACATGCGCGACAACGCGCTTGCGGGCACGGAGCTGTTCGGTGCCAACCCCGAGGACCCCGACACCTACCTGTGCGTGTTGCCGCTGTTCCACTCGTTCGGCCAGAGCGTCGTCCAGAACGGCGCCTTCGCCTTCGGCGGAACCGTGGTGATGCTGCCGCGCTTCGAGGCACGGGCCGCGCTCGCGCTGATGGCCAAGGAGAAGGTGACCTACTTCGCGGGCGTTCCGACCATGTACTGGGGCCTGCTCGGCGCACTCGACGACTCCGTCGACGTCAAGGCGCTGGCGGCCAGCATCCGGACGGCAGTGGCGGGCGGGTCGGCGCTGCCGGTTGAAGTGCACAAGGACTTCAAGAGCAAGTTCGGGGTGACGATCCTCGAGGGCTACGGGCTGTCGGAGACCTCGCCGGTGGCCAGCTTCTCGCCGTACGGACAGGAGCCACGGGTCGGCTCGATCGGGGTGCCGATCCCCGGGGTGGAGATGAAGCTGATCGATGACGACTGGAACGAGATCGAGGACGACCCGGACGCGATCGGCGAGATCGCCATCAAGGGGCACAACATCATGAAGGGCTACTACAACCGGCCGGAAGCGACGGCCGAGGCGATCCGCGACGGATGGTTCCGCAGTGGGGACCTGGGCCGGCGGGACAAGGACGGCTACTACTACATCGTCGACCGCTCCAAGGACATGATCATTCGCGGGGGCTACAACGTCTACCCGCGCGAGATCGAGGAGGTCCTGATGACCCATCCCGCTGTCTCGCTGGCCGCCGTGATCGGCGTACCGGACGAAGGCCACGGCGAAGAGATCAAGGCGTTCGTGATCCTCAACAAGGACACCGCGACCACTCCCGACGAGCTGGTCGCCTGGGGCAAGGAACAGATGGCCGGCTACAAGTACCCGCGCCTGGTCCAGGTCGTCGACGAGCTCCCGATGACCGCCACCGGCAAGATCCTCAAGCGCGAGCTTTCCTGAGGAGGCTCAGGTGCCGAGCCCGGCGTCCCGGGCCAGGGCCACCATCTCGGCGCGGCTGCGGGCATGGAGCTTGGCGAGGATGTCGCTGACCCGGTTGCGCACGGTCTTGTCGCTGAGCACTAGTCGGCGCGCGATCGACCCGTTGTCGAGCCCGTGCGCGATCAGTTCGAGCACCTCGTGCTCGCGAGGGGTGAGCTGAGGGAACGGCGTACCCACCGCGGGGCGCCCGGCGGCGAAGAACGCCAAGACCCGTTCGGCGATCCCGGCGCCGAACACCGCCTCACCTCGCGCGGCGCCGGCGATAGCGCGCTCGATGTCGGTGGCCTCAGCTTCCTTGAGCAGGTACCCACGGGCGCCCGCGCGCAGCGCAGCGAAGATCGAGTCGTCGTCGGAGTCCATGGTGAGGACCACGACGGCGACGTCCGGGTGCTCGACCCGGATGCGCGCGGTCGCCTCGAGGCCTCCGACGCCCGGCATCCGCAGGTCCATGAGCACCACATCCGGTGCATGCTCTGCGACCCGGGCGATCGCCTCCTCGCCGTCGGCAGCCTGGGCCACGACCTCGACGGCTGCGAGGTCGTCAAGCACGGTGACCATGCCGGCCCTGAACACCGGGTGATCGTCGGCGATCACCACGCGCACGTTCACCGGTCCAGCTCGAGCGGCAGCGTGCCGCGCACGGTCGCGCCGCCACCCGCGGTCGCGAACAGATCCAGCCTGCCTCCGACTTCTGCCGCTCGCTCTCTCATGCTGACCATCCCCACTCCCGCCCGCGGTCGAGCGGGCAGTCCGATGCCATTGTCCTCGACGGCCACCACCAGCTCGCCGTCGCCAATCCTCGCGGACACCCGGACCCGGCTGGCGACACTGTGCCGCAAGGCATTGCCGAACGCTTCGCTTGCGATCGCGTACGCCGCCACCTCGAGCGCCGCATGTGGCGTGCCCAGGTCCGCGATGTCGGCCGTGCACGACGGGTTGTCGTGTCCGGCGACAAGCTGCCGCAACGCCCCAGCCAAGCCGAGTTGGTCCAGCACCGGGGGACGCAGCCCGTGCACAAGTGCGCGCAGCTCGGTGACTGTGCCGCGCAGCCCGTCACGCAGGTCGAGGACACGTCGCGCAAGCGCCTCCTGCTGCTCGCCGTCGAGCTTGCGGGCCAGGGACTCCAGCTGGAGGGCCGTCCCGGCGAGGCTCGGGGCGACGCCATCGTGCAGGTCGGCCCGGAGCCGACGTCGCTCCTCCTCGCGAGCCACCACGATCCGCCCCCGGCTTTTCGCGACGTCGGCGACCAGCGCGGCGGCGTACGCCAGAGTGCCGGCGCGGGCCGCCACCTCCTCGATCGCCGCGGTCTGCTCCGCCGACCACTTCTCGTGCGGAGCGCGTAGCCCCACATGCAGCTGGCCGACCGAGCTGCCCAGGGCCGTGCACTCGACCACCCGACTCCCGTGTAGCGGGGCGCCAGACGCCACGCTGATGTCGGCGTTGGTGAACGCCACCGACGGCAGCCGCAGCGTGGAACGGAGGCTGTCGACGAGCCGCTGGAGCGCCTCGACCGGCTGCGATGCGGCGGCGACATGGCGGCCCACCCGCGAGACCACGGCGTACGGATTGTGCCGGTATCCGAACAGCCAGCGGTCCACGAGCTCCTGGACGCGGTCGCGACCGGCGGCGGCGGCCAGTGCGGACAGGGCTACCAGGAGCACACCCCAGTGCGACCCGGGCGCGACCGCCTGGACCCCGTACACCACGCCCGCGTAGACCGCGACGACCAGACCCGTGAGCAGCCCGAAGACCAAGGTCCGGTTGAGGGTCAGCTCGACGTCGAAGAGTCCGGCTCGAAGCATGGCGATGCCGATGCCGACCGGGAAGCCGGCCAACCCGACGGCAAGACCGGCCTCGCCGACAGCCTGCGAGAACGGGAGCAGGGCACCGAGCAGCAGAACCAGGCCCCCGAGGAACAACCACTGGAGCTGGGTGCGCTCGACGTCGCGCGCGCGGCGCCACCGGAGTGCCAGCGAGGTGACGGCCAGCGGAATCCCGAGAACGAACAGGGACACTGCGCCGGTCTGCGTGATGTAGCGAAGCCACTCGCCTCCCGGGATCCCGAGTGGGTTCGTCAGCTCGTAGGCGATGTCGGGCTCGATCGGCGAGAACATCCGCGTCACGGTCGTGGCGATGGCGACGCCGACCACGATGAGGACGACCGGACGCCAGCGGGGGCTCGGCACCCGGCCGTCCGGGAAGACGTGTGGCAGCACGGGAAGTGTGAAGAAGTACGGCGCGAACCCCCACACGGAGACCCAGGTGGCGAAGCCGCCGAGCAGCCCCTCGCCGTCGCACCAGGCGGCGTACACCGAAAGCACCTGGTAAGGGCCGATCAGTGCCGGGATGAGCATCAGCCATCCGACCGGGTTGCGCGGTCGGGCGCGGACCACGAGCGCGCCGACGACCGGCCACACGGTCCCGAGAACGATGTCGCCTTCCGTGGCGAGGTCCGCAGTCGGGGCGTCGAGCCAACGCTGAAGCGGTACCGCTGCCGCACAGCAAATGACCGAGACCGAAGCCAGCAAGAATGCGGTCGCGACCAGGCGACGGTCGCGGGCGTCGGACGGGGAGGTCACGGCGCCCATCCTGCCCGATACGACGTCCCGGAATGAGGGGGTCGGTGTCCCTCGTTCCGGGGACACCGGGCGCGGCAACCTGTGGTCATCGATCACCGATCGACAAGACCAAAGTCCGAATCCGGACCGGAACAAGGAGAACCGTCATGACCACCCAGATCGAACCCCTCGAGTCCCACGCGAGCGTCCGTGGCGACGAGAAGCGCTCCCACTGGCCGCTGGCCGCGAGCGCGGCCGGCCTGCTCGGCTTCACCGCAACCCTCGTCCTCGACGGCCGCGGCGCCGCGACGGACATCAGCCTCAGCGACAACCTGTTCACCGATCTCTCGCCGATGACCTACCGGCTCAGCATGGTCACGGGCTACCTGGCTGTTGCCATGCTGCTCCTCCTGGCCGCGCAGTGGCGCCGAAGGGTGGAACCGCGAGTGCCCGGCTCGACCGCGGCGTACCTGGCGCCGCTCGGGTTGGTGGCCTCGGCCGCCGGCCTCGCGTACGGCTACGGCTGGAAGGGTGCACTCGGGCTCTACCTGCCGGACGGCCCCGAGGCCGGCTCGTTCGACAGCAGTGGGCTGTACGTCTACTACATGCTGTGTGACTTCGGCGCCTGGATCGGATGGCTCGGTGTCGTCATCACAGCCGCCGCCATCGCCTGGATGGGGCTGCGGGAGCGCACGGTGTCCCGCTGGATCGGGATCGTGAGCCTGCTGCCCGTCATCCAGACCACGGCCATGGTGGCCGGCATGGGCGTCCCGGGCGTGCCCGCCCTGCTCGGCCCGATCTACCTGGTCGTGCTCGGCATCGGGCTGGCCTTCGGCAAGAGCACGATCAGCCGCTGACCGGCTGATGCGTCCGTTGTAGCGCGGGGTTGCGACGGCAACCCCGCGCTACAGCTGCGCACACCGTGAAGGTCCGCAAACCTGACTCACGCGAACGGGTCGGGGAGGCCGCCCGGCAGCTTGGCCAGCAGTTCCCGGGCCGAGGCGAGGTGCTTGTGCTCGACCAGCACCTCGTAGCGGGTGGCCACCACTTGGGTGATCGACGAGAAGTCGCGCTGCCCCCGGGTTGCGGCGTAGCCGACGAGCGCCCACACCATGCCGAAGAACGCCCCGATGGTCGCCGTCGTCAAGACGAGCGCCAGGATCGAGTCGTCGCCGAACATCGAGAAGATGAGCCCGATGAACAGGCCGAGCCAGAGTCCGGAGAGCGCGCCGGCGAGCGCCACGCGCCCGGTCGTGAGCCGCCCGGTGATCCGCTCGACCTGCTTGAGGTCGGTGCCGACGATCATGCAGTTCTCCACCGGGAACTGGTTGTCGGAGAGGAAGTCGACGGCCTTCTGCGCCTTCGTGTAGTCGTCGTAGACGGCGAGGGACTGCGGGAACTCCAGGGCGAGGGCGCTACCGGATCGGGGCTGTGGGGTCTGCATGAATCAATTGTGACGGTCGGCCCTAGACTCGGCCGTGCAACCGCACGCACTCTGCCTAGGAGCCAACCCGTGGCCCGTGTCGTCGTCGACGTCATGCTCAAACCCGAGATCCTCGATCCCCAGGGCAAGGCCGTGCACGGCGCGCTGCCGCGGCTCGGCTTCACCGGGGTCAGTGACGTGCGGCAGGGCAAGCGGTTCGAGCTCGAGGTCGACGGCGAGGTGACCGACGACGTCCTCGCGCGGATCAACGAACTGGCCGGCACCCTGCTGTCCAACCCAGTGATCGAGGACTTCGCGGTCCACGTCGAGGGCCGTCGAGCCTGTCGAAGGAACGGCGCGTGAGGATCGGCGTCGTCACCTTTCCTGGTTCGCTCGACGACGTCGATGCCCGCCGCGCCGTACGCATCGGCGGCAACGAGTCGGTCGCGCTCTGGCACGGCGACCACGACCTGCAGGGTGTCGACGCGGTGGTGCTGCCCGGCGGTTTCTCGTACGGCGACTACCTCCGTTGCGGTGCCATCTCGCGGTTCTCGCCGGTCATGACGGAGGTGATCGAGGCTGCCGGCCGCGGCCTGCCGGTCCTCGGCATCTGCAACGGGTTCCAGATCCTGTGCGAGTCGCACCTGTTGCCGGGTGCGTTGATCCGCAACGACCACCGCAAGTTCGTCTGCAAGGACCAGCGGTTGCGGATCGAGAACAACCGCACCCCTGGACCTCCGCGTACGCCGAGGGCGCCGAGGTCACCATCGTGCTCAAGAACGGCGAGGGCGGTTTCGTCGCCGACGCGGACACCCTGGACCGGCTCGAGGGGGAGGGGCGGGTCGTGGCCCGCTACCTGCACGACAATCCGAACGGCTCGCTGCGCGACATCGCCGGCATCGCCAACGAGCGCGGCAACGTGGTGGGGTTGATGCCACACCCGGAGCACGCCGTCGAGGATCTGTGCGGGCCCGGAACGGACGGACTCGGCTTCTTCACCAGCGCGCTCGATGCGTTCACCCATGCCTGAGTGACGCAGCCCGAGTGACGCGCGGCCCGGCCGGTGCAGGATGAGCCCATCGGCTCACCGGGAGGAAGCATGGCGAAGGGCACGAAGGACGATCCGTGGGTGCTGAAGACGCCTCCGGGCACGTCGGAGTACGTGATGTACCGAGACGACGACGCCGATCCGCCCGCGATCGTCTGTCAGGTCGGCTAGCACCAAGCTGATGTACGACGCCCGCTGCCTCGACGACCTGCACGCGTGGCTCAGCGAGCAGGGGGACTGGGTGCCGCTCGGGGCGGCCGACGAGCAGAAGCCGGCGAAGGACGGCACGGTCGAGGCGTTCGGCCGGGCGGAAGACAACCCGCTCGGCGGGTGGTACGGCCTGCGCAAGGGCTACCGCGGCCGGTTCGGCATGTACCTGCCCCCGCTCATGGAAGCCCTCGGCCTTGCCGAACTGGAGCACAACCCCCGCAACAACCGGATGCGCGCGATCTGAGGCGGGCTACCGCTGGAGCGCTGCCCAGGTGTTCGCGGCGGCTATTCCGGTTCGCCGGAGCCCGGCACGCCCCTGCCAGGCCCGCAGCGCACGCTTGGTCTCGGGGCCGAAGACACCGGTGGCACGCACGTCATGGTTGGCGAGCGCGGCGTTGAGCGTCCGTTGCAGCCGTCGTACGGCGTAACTGCCGGAGCCGATCTTGACCACGGGCGTCTTTCCGTCCGCGAGCAACGTGACCCAGTTGTTGATCGTCCACGTCTCCGACGGGGTCGCGCCCACCCGACGCTGCCACTTGTTGGCAGCCTGGATCGTGGCGGCGTCGTAGCGGCCGTGGATCCGGCCGGCGTAGAGGTCCTTGATCTTCAGCAGACACTGCAGCGTCTTGACCCTGGACGGCTGGGCGTTGCCGGGAGTGAGCCGCTTGTAGTCCCACCAGTTGATCCGCACTCCGCCGCAGTGTTTGACGCGCCTCGGCCCGACCGTTCCCCGGCCGACGTCGAGGTAGTTGCGGTCGATGTTGATCGTGACGCCCCCCAGGTTTCGTTGTGGCCGCCTTCGTACTGCTTGACGCGGCGGTGCGGGTTCCACCGCTCGTCACTGATGTACGACGTGCTGGTGTTGGCCACCCCGTCCCACCGGGCGATCCAGATGTAGTCCGGGTAGGCGAAGTCGCGGCCGGCGGCCAGGGCCTGGTCGAGCATCACAATCCCCGAAGCGGCGCTGGAGTAGACGCCGGTGTTGTAGCCGAGTGCGCTCACCTTCGTCACCCACGAACTGAGGAAGCGCAGTGCCGACTCGCGACATCTGGTCTGGGTGTGGTCGAAGGCCTCGAGGTCGTACCACATCGTGCTTCCCTCGCTGATCCCGAGTGCGGCGGCGGCCTGAACGGTCTTCCTGCCCTCGGCACGGCCCTGGCTCCTGGCGTCGGGGTACCCGTCGCCAGGGCCCGGGGTCGGGTCGATCGTCTCGTCGTCGTCGTACCTCGGGAAGTGCGGCGAGCACGACGCCTGCGGGCCGAGGGTGATCGGCAGCAGACGCCAGCCCTTTTCCAGCTGGGTCGAGATCCAGCGTCTGGTCAGGTTCGGTTGGCTCCGGCAGCCGCGGGAGTCGCCGGAGATGTGGATGCCGACCGCGAGGAAGGGAGAGTTGTTGAGCCAGCGGTCCATCTCCCATTGTTCCGGTGCCAGGCACTGGTCGAACCCGTAGCCCGTGAAGTTGCCGGGCGTGGTCACATTGTCGCGCGCGACAGCATCCCCCGGGGCCAGGGTCAGCACCATCAGCAGGCCGATGCCGACGGCCGCGAGAGGGGATCCGAATCGGCGGACGACGGTGCGCATGACGCTCTCCAATGGTGGGTGGCCGGGTCGGGGGCCGAGCGGGGGACCAGAGTCGGAAACCTCGGCCGAATCTCGGGCCAGCGAAGTCACTTTAAACACATAAGCAACATCAGCAACACCCTTCACAATTAACTACAAATCTGTAATTCGAAAGGGGCGGCCTAAAGCGGAATCTTCTAGCTGAGAAATCCAGTCACTATCCCCT
>CAVRBN010000052.1:0-50070 GCA_963719255.1 uncultured Actinomycetota bacterium
TGACCTACCGCTTCCCCGCCAACCGCCGCCGGCACTACGAACGGCTCACCGAGTTCCCCGAAGGACTGCTCGTGACCGGGGACGCGCTCTGCGCGTTCGACCCTGTCTACGGCCAAGGCATGACGGTGGCCGCCCTGGAGGCGAAGGAACTCGGGGAGTGCCTCGCCGAGGGGCGGACCGACCTGGCCCGCCGCTTCCACGGCTGGCTGCGGGCCACATCGACACGCCTTGGACCATCGCCGTCGGCACCGCCCCGCGGTCGGCGGACCTGGAC
This sequence comes from uncultured Actinomycetota bacterium, assembly GCA_963719255.1. Lineage (GTDB taxonomy): Bacteria > Actinomycetota > Actinomycetes > Propionibacteriales > Nocardioidaceae > Nocardioides. The sequence continues at coordinate 275 of CAVRBN010000052.1, forward strand.
GACGGGCCGCCACTTGGGGCCCGGATGGTCAACGCCTACCTGGCCCACCTGATCTGCGCTGCGCGGAACGACCCCACGCTGGCCGCGGCCTTCCTGAGGGTGAACAACCTCGCGGACCGGCCGGCGGACCTGCTGCGCCCGAGCCTGGCCATGCGAGTCGCCCGCGGGTCGCTGCGTCTGCGCGACTCCGCATGGGAGCCGGACGACTCTGGTCGACCGGCCGGACAGCTCCGGCCGACCAACCCCGCCATGGCCGCCGACACCATCTCGCCAGGTTGACCAACTGGCAGTTCCCGCACCGCCGTCGCGAGACCGGGCACCGGACCACGGCCAGGAAGAAACGTGGGTGCTGTGACGGGGTCTCATCGAGCACGACCGACCGGTGGCGCGCGCCCTACTGCGGGCGGCGCGATCCGCATCGAGATGTCGAAGTGGGGCGGCCGGCCGCACTGGGAGTTCGACGCCGTCTTCCTGGGCTCCGACGGGCACGGCGACTGGATCGGCATTTCCGCCGACACTCACATGTCGCGGCCGGGCGCGACCTACGTCGCCCCGGTCGACCAGGTCTGCCTGGTCCCCGAGGCCACGGGGGCCGACGACCGGCGCAGCTTCCTGGCCACCTTCCATGCCGCGGGCGGCCCGGTCAGCGTCTACGTCGACATGACCACCCCACCGACCTGGGACGGGCCGGTCGTGCGCGCGGTCGACCTCGATCTCGACGTGGTGCGCGGCGCGACCGGCCGGGGTCTGGATCGACGACGAGGACGAGTTCGCCGACCACCGGATCAGGCTGGGCTATCCCGACGAGATCGTGGCACTCGCCTCGGAGAGCTGCGACCGGATCCATCGGCTTGTCCGGACCGGCGCTCCACCGTTCGACCCTGCCACGCCAGGTCACTGGCTCGATGTGCTTCGCTGGTCGCGTGGAGATTGACTTCCGGGAGTCGTCCAGACCGACCCTGGGCGTCGAGTGGGAACTTGCTCTGGTCGACAAGTCCAGTCGCGACCTGTCCAACTCCGCCTCCGAGGTCTTCGAGCGCGCCACGGGACGGGTCGGCGCCGACCGGCTCCACAAGGAGTTCCTCCGCAACACCGTGGAAGTGGTCACCGGCATCTGCGACACGGTCGGCGAGGCCATCGACGACCTTCGCACGACCCTGAGCGCCGTACTCCCGATCACCGACGAGGTCGGGGTCGACCTGTACGGCGCCGGCACCCACCCGTTCGGCGAATGGTCGCGCCAGCTGCTGTCCGAGGGACATCGCTACGCCGAGCTCGTGAACCGGACCCAGTGATGAGGCCGCCAGATGCTGATCTGGGGTGTCCACGTGCACGTCGGCATGCCGTCCCAGGAACGCGTGATGCCCGTGCTGTCGTCCCTGCTCGACCACTACCCGCACTTGCAGGCTTTGTCGGCCTCGTCGCCGCTGTGGGGTGGCATCGACACCGGCTACGCCTCCAACCGGGCTCTGATGTTCCAGCAGCTTCCGACGGCGGGCCTACCGTTCCAGTTCTCGACCTGGGCACAGTTCGAGCGTTCACCCAGGACCAGCTCACGACCGGCGTGATCGAGGACATCTCCGAGATCCGCTGGGACCTGCGTCCCTCGCCCCGCCTCGGCACTCTCGAGAACCGGATCTGCGACGGGGTCACGAACCTGACCGAGATGGCCGGACTGGTCGCGCTGATGCACTGCCTCGCGGTCGACCTCGACACCCGGCTCGCCGGCGGTGAGACGCTGCCGACCCTGCCCCCGTGGCATGTGCAGGAGAACAAGTGGCGGGCCGCCCGCTACGGCCTCGACGCCATCATCATCGTCGACGCCGACTCGAGCGAACGCCTGGTCACCGACGACCTCGGTGACCTGTTGGAGAGACTCGCGCCGGTCGCCCGGCGGCTCGGCTGCGCGGACGAGCTCGCCTCGGTGGCCGAGATCCCGCTGCAGGGAGCGTCGTACCAGCGTCAGCTCGCCGTCGCCGCCGACCACGACGGCGATCTACGCGCGGTGGTCGACTCGGTGGTCGGGGAGCTGCGGGACTCGATCGAGGGCGCCCCGACAGGTGGGTCCTGAGCTCGGCGACCGGACAGACCGGGATCAGACCGAGATCAGGAGTCAGCCGGGCGCGCTCTCGGGGGGCTCGACCATCTCGAGGCGAACGCCGAGCAGCCGCACGGATCGGTCCTTGTCCACCCGCTCGAGCAGCTCGACCGCCGCGTCGCCGAGGAGCGACGGATCGTTGCTGGGGGCAGGCAGGGTCAGGCTCCGGGTGACCGTGATGAACGGCTTGTAGCGCACCTTGATCCCTACCCGGGCCGCTGGCCTGCCCTCGCGGTTGATGTCATCGACCACCCGGACCGTCAAGGCCCGGACCTCGGCCGCCACCTGGCTCCAGTCGTCCAGGTCGGTCTGGAAGGTCGTCTCCCGGCCGTGCGCGCGCGGCACCCAGGGCGTGGCGTCGACCGGGCTCGAGTCGACGCCCCGGCCGAGCCGGCGGTACCACGGCCCCATCGTCGGCCCGAGCTCGGCCGCCAGCCGTGCCGCGTCCGCGGCCGCCAGCTGCGACACGGTCTCGATGCCCAGGGCGGCCAGCTTCTTCCCGGTCTTGGAGCCGATCCCCCACAGCGCGGTCGTCGGCCGCTCTCCCATCACCTCGAACCAGTTCGCGTCGACGAGTTGGTAGGCCCCTCGCGGCTTGCCGAAGTCCGTTGCGATCTTGGCCCTGAGCTTGTTGTCGCCGATCCCCACTGAGCAGTGCAGCCCGGTGGCCTCGAAGACCGCATCGCGGATGCCCGCTGCGAATTCGAACGGGTCGCCGAGGTCGCCGTGTCCCGGCCCCGCCCCGAGGAACGCCTCGTCCCAGCCGAGCACCTCGAGCACGACAGGAACGCCACCCCATTCCAGGGACCGCAGCGTCGCCATCACCTCCGCCGACGCCTCGTCGTACGCCGGCCCGTCGACCGGCAGGAAGACCGCGTCCGGGATCTTGCGCAGGGCCACCCGCAGCGGCATCCCCGAACCCACGCCGAACTCCCGGGCGGCGTACGACGCGGTCGACACCACGCCCCGTTCGGTGGGATCTCCGCGACCGCCGACGACGACCGGAAGACCCTCGAGCTCGGGGTGCCGCCGGATCTCGACAGCCGCGATGAACTGATCGAGGTCGACGTGCAACACCCAGCCTGCGCCAGTCATCCCGGATCACCTGCTCGGTGGCGGCAACGCGTCGGTTGCCTCCAACGAGTCCAGCCCGGTGAGCAACAACAGGTCGACGACCACCGACCGGATCTGGGCGAGCACGACCTCGATGGACAGCTCGTCCGTGCGTTCCACCCGGGCCGTCTCGTTGCCGACCTCCAGCAGCAACGGACGCGCCGCCTCCGCCATTCGGTCTGCCTTCAGCTCGGCGGCCACCGAGTCCGCCGCAGCGGCGAGATCGGTGCAGAGTCCGGCATACGAGGGCGGCATGGGCCTGCGGTGGTACGCCGTGATCGCGGTCTGCCGAACCAGGACCCGCGTGCTTCGCAGCGCTCGGTCGAGCGGGTCCACCAGCTCGGCCATCCGGCGCAGGTTGCCCTTGTGCCGGATCCGGAACGGCGAGGACGCGACGACGGAGAGTCCCTCGTCCGCGGCGTCCTGAAGCTCGCGGATGAGGTGGTCGGTGGTCCGGGCGTCGGCCAGCAGGTCGAGCGCGGGTTCCACCTCGCCGTTGACCATCACCTCCCCCGCGGCCCTGAGCAGGCCGGCGATCTTCTCCATCACGACCCCGGCCTGCTCCCGCGGCCGCCGCAACGGCGCCGCGGGTACGACGGTCGCAGCCACCAACGCGACGGCCCCACCGACCAGGGCATCGGTCCACCTCGTGAACGCTGCACCGGGATCCGGCACCAGGGCGCTCACGACGATCGACTGGACGGCGGCCTGGGTGACCAGCAGCTGGCCGCCGTCGAGCAGGAACGCCGCCGACATCGCCAGCGCCACGATCATCGTCAGCTGCCACCAGCCCGTGCCGATCTGGTGGACCAGGAGGTCGGCGACCAGGACCCCGACCGCCACCCCGATGGTCACCTCGACGACCCGGCGCAACCGCTGCCCGTAGGACGTGCCGAGGCTGACCACGGCCGCGATCGGCGCGAAGAACGGCGACGGGTGATTGAGGATCTGCTCGGCGAGGAACCAAGCCACTCCCGCGGCGACGGCGCACTGGCCGATCTGGAAGCCCTTCGAGCGCAGGCGGGCTACGCGCTCCCCGACCGACGTACGACCGCGAGTCCACATCCGGTCGAGCGGGTTGGCCTCCATGCGCCGATCCTGCCAGAGCGGCAGGCGGGTCAGGGTCGCGCCGGGTGAGACCGGGTCAGGTCGTGCCGGCCGAGTGCCGCGCCCAGTTGATCGACCGCTTCAGCTGACCCAGATCCCGGTACCAGATGCGCACCTCGGTGTTGCAGCGGACCCGCTCGACCCGCGTTGAGTATTCGCTGCACTCGGCGTGGGACTCCGAGTCCGTCGGCGGAAAGATCGAGCTCCCGTCGTAGTAGAAGATCCCGAACCCGTTGGCCTTGTCACCGGTCACCTTCACGATCGTGTCGGCCGGTGGCGTCCACACTCGGTGCGCCGGCTGCGCCACCGCCGTCGTCAAACCTCCCAGCAGGAATGCCACCGCGGCGACCCCGACCGCTGCCCACCATCTCTTCATCGATCCTCCGTTCTCGAGAGCCGGCTGGTTCCGGCCCGAGCAACGCTAGGAAGAGGCGACCGACGCCCGGGGCTCGCTTCAAGGGGCCTGTGGAGAACAGTCCGATCGAGAGGGTCCTGTGCGCGAAAAGCGGGCCGGTTATCCGAGACCCAGTTATCGATCGCCAGCGAGCTATCGAGCCAGCTATCTCGCCAGGGTCACTGTGATCGTGCTGTTCGTGCACGTGGCGCCGAGGCTGGACATGGCCGTCTTCTCCGCGCTGTTGACGCTCAGCCGCCAACGGTGCTTGACGGCCACCCACTCACGCAGGTAGCGGCATTTGCTGAACTGCGGCTGCCACTGCGCGACATCCTGGTCGCCCTTGGCCTGGTTGACCGAGTCGGTTACCCCGACCAGGGAGCGGGTGTCCCCCAGGTCGTTGGCGTAGAGGCGACGGGTAGCCGTCGTCCAGGTCCGGGCACCTGAGTCCCACGCCTCGGCGAGCGGGACCATGTGGTCGATGTCGATCCGGCCCTTGTCGGTCCAGGACCGCTGGTCGTAGTAGCTGAACCAGCGGCCGCCGGACAGCGAGCACCCTGGCCCGACGGTCACCGGATCGTCGGCCTCGGAGATCAGCACCTCGTTGCGGGTGCTGCACCCGTCGCCGTCGGCGTCTATCCAGTGCGGGAAGAGGTCCCGGTCGTAGCCGGTGCGGACCTCCGTCGCGGTCCGAAGGTCGGTGATCGCGGTTCTCAGAGGGGCGGAGTAGGTGTCTGCGTGGGCTGCCACCGGAATCGAGACAACGGCAGCGGCGAGCACCAGACCCGACACACCGCGTCGAAGAAAGGGCATGTATCCGACATAACACCACCCCGGCGTCATGTGGAATAGCCGAGCGTGCTTTCGTTCGGTTCACCTGCCCAGCGCTGGTGCGGGTCTCGTCCCCGCTCTTGTCCCGGGCCCTCAACCAGCGGCAGGATCAACAGCACCACCCATGAAGGAGACACACTGACGTGGTGACCCCCATCGATCCCGCATCCGCAGTCTTCCTCTACGCCGAGAACCGCAGCATGCCGATGCACGTCGGTGGCCTTCAGCTGTTCAAGAAGCCGGCGGACGCCGGGCGGAACTACGGCCAGGAGTGGTACCACAACTGGCGCGACGTCGAACAGATCGCGCCGATGTTCCTCAAGCGGCCGGCACGGTCGCTGACCACGGCCGGACAGTACGTCTGGACCGAGGACGACCTGTTCGACATCGACCACCACGTCCGACACAGTGCACTGCCCAAGCCCGGCCGCGTCCGGGAGCTGCTGGATCTGTGCTCGCGACTGCACGGCACCAGGCTGGCCCTCGACCGTCCGCTCTGGGAGGCCCACGTCATCGAAGGTCTGCGGGACGGGCGGGTAGCGCTCTACACGAAGATGCACCACACGCTCGTCGACGGCGTCTCGGCGATGAAGATGCTGCAGTCGGCGATGAGCCCCGAGTCCGACCGCCGAGACATGCCGCCGCCGTGGGCTGCCCGCCCGCGGGTGGCCAAAGTCGAGCAGGCCCGCGCCGAGGCAGAGCAAGGAATCAGGGAGATTCCCGTTGCGGCCTTGCGGTCGGCGCTCGGCATCAGTGCCGACGCCGCAGGTCTGCCGGGCGCGCTGGTCAAGAGCCTCAGCCGAAGTGCACGCAGCGAGGCGTCGCCCATCTCCTTCAGGGCCCCCAAGACGTTGCTCAACCAACCGATCACCGGTGCCCGACGCTTCGCCGCCCAGAGCTGGGAGATCGACCGGATGCGTGCCGTCGGCAAGGCCAGCGGAGCGACCATCAACGACGTCGTACTCGCGATGTGTGGCGGGGCCCTGCGCACCTATCTCCTCGACCTCGACGGGCTCCCCGACGAGAGCCTGGTGTCGATGGTGCCGGTCAGCCTCCACGGCCGCAGCAACGTCCCTGGCGAGAAGGACGGCGGCAACGCGGTCGGCGCGGTGATGGTGCAGCTGTCGACCGACGTCGATGATGCCGGTGTCCGGCTGGCGCGGATCCACAAGAGCATGAAGGACGGCAAGGAGGCGATGTCGACGATGACACCCCTCCAGATCCTGGCCATGTCGGCCATCGGGATGTCGCCGATCATGCTCAACCCTCTGCTCAAGGCGACGGGCTACGGGCGACCACCGTTCAACATCATCATCTCCAACGTGCCCGGGCCGCGGACGACGCAGTACATCAACGGGGCGGAGCTGACCGGCACCTATCCGCTCTCGGTACCGTTCCACGGGAACGCGCTCAACATCACCTGCAACTCGTACGCCGGAAGCATGGGCTTCGGGCTGACCGGCTGCCGCCGGACGGTTCCGCACCTGCAACGGCTGCTCACCCATCTCGACGTCGAGCTGAGGGCCCTGGAGAAGGCGGCAGGCATCTAGCGTCGCGGCTATTTGTAGACGTTCTTCACGATCGCGTCGAAGGCGACATCGGGCAGGAACTTGCGTGCGGTCAGGATCGTGCCGGCTCCGCGGCCGACGGGATAACGTGCGCGCGGGCTGCTCGAGGTGGCGGCCTTCACGATCTTGCGGGCGACAACCTCCGGGACCACTCGACATCCGCCTGCGGTCGGCCCGTTCGAGCACGTTGGCGACCTTCCTGGCCTGCTCGGCGTACGCACCGTCCGCGCTGTTCGTCACCAGGTTCTCCCGGCTCGTCTCGGCCCATTCGGTGCGGATCGGACCGGGTTCGATGATCACGACGTCGATGCCATGCGGCCGCAGCTCGATCCGCAGGCTGTCGCTGAGGCCCTCGACGGCGAACTTGGTGGCGTGGTACCACGCGCCCATCGGCTCGTAGAACTTCCCGCCGATGCTGGAGATGTTGATGATCCGCCCCTGCCCGGCCTCGCGCATGTGCGGCGTGACCAGCTGGATCAGCCGGGCGAGGCCGAACACGTTGACCTCGAACTGTCGCCTTGCCTCGTCGATCGGGACGTCCTCGAGGGCGCCGTAGGAGCCGTACCCGGCGTTGTTCACGAGTACGTCGATCCGTCCCCGCTCGTCGATGATCCGCTTGATGCCCGCGGTCATGCTGGCGTCGTCGGTCACGTCCATCGCGAAGACCTGAACGCCCTTGTCGGCCAGGGACTGCATCCGGTCGACCCGCCGCGCCACGGCGTACACCTCGAAGCCGGCCTTCATCAGGTGCAGCGCGGTCTGCTCGCCGATGCCGCTGGAACCGCCGGTGACAAGTGCTACGCGTCTGGTCATGGGCTCATCCTCTCTGTTCTCAGACCGCCACCGATCGTCTCTGCGACTCTCCGCAGCCTCGCCTCGGTGATCTGGCTGACGGTCTTCAGTCCGTGCAGGTCGGCGTTGGAGCCCGCCCTGGTGGGCTCGGCGGAGTTGATGCTGATGCATTTTCGGGTCCCGCCGTCGAGCTGGTTCGCGAGTGCGACGGCGTGGCCCGTGGTCCCGCTGCCGGCGAAGTAGTCGAGCACCACCACGTCGTCCGGCATGGTCTCCAGGATCCGCCGGATCAGGCCGGTCGGCTTGGGACTCTCGAACACATGGCCGAGCAGGTCCTTGAGCTCCTGCACCGCGGTGTCGGTCGAGCCCACCTCCTCGGCGAGCCAGATGGTCTTGAGCTTCTTGGTCCGGCCACCGGTCAAGGGATGAAGCCAGTCCTTCTGGAACACGTCCATCCGCCGGCCGGTGACCCCGTTCACCTCCCGGCAGACGAGGTCGCCAGGACGTGCGTCGATCTTGGGCCTTGACCAGCGCCACACCGCCGGCGTTCCATCACCGAACACCGGCTGGATCTGCTGGGCGCCGGCGAACTGCTCGGTGCGTACCTCTCCAGTCTCGGGATCCCCCCAGATCGGGAAGTGCATCGTGCGCGCGGTGACCGGGTTGAACTTCTTGTTGGTGTTGCGCAGCGGAAGGTGTCGGTAGCGCCGGCCGGAGTCATCGGCACGGGGGAAGTCCGTCTCGTCGACGATGCTGGCGATCGCGGCGTCGAGCACGGTCTGGGGCGCGTCCTTGGCGTAGACGAGAAGGTACTCGTGGCTGGTCGCGAAATGCTTCCCGAGCTGCCGGCCCTTCGGGTTCAGGTTGACCACGATCTGCGCGAGGAAGTTCTGTTCGCCGTAGACCTCGTCCATCAGCAGCCTCAGGTACGCCGCCTCGTTGTCGTCGATGCTGACGAAGATCGCCCCGGTGTCCTTGAGTCTCTCGCGGCCGGCCTCGAGGCGCGGCCGCATCATCCGGGTCCACTCCAGGTGTCGGTTGCGCCCGGTGCCGTGGTCGTCGCGGTAGGCGAAGTCGTTCCCGGTGTTGTACGGCGGATCGATGTAGATCAGGTCGACGTACTCGTCGAGGCGTGGCAGTACGTCGAGGTTGTCCCCCTCGATGAACACGTTCCACACCACGACGGCACCTTAGTGCTCACGTTCGCTTGGGGCTCTTCCCTGGCTTTGCCGGCTTCGCGAGGATGAACCGCTTGGTCAGGTCGGCGTGCTCGATCAGGGCCGTGAATGGGAGGTCCTGGCTGGGATACGCCGCCACCGGCCGCTCCCCCGTGAAGACGACGTAGACCGTCTTGCCCTCGGGTGCGACCTTCAGCACCGAGCCCTTCGACCAGTCCCGACGCGTGGTTGAGAGCCTTGCGCCGGGCGTTGAGCGACATTGCCCGCTTGCGCGCGGCGGCGGCTCCCTGCTTGCCGCCCTTGTCCCACGCGATCTTGGCCTGCGGCCCGTACTTCACCGCAATCTTCCCGGCCTGGGTCGCGGCCTTCATGATCGGACGGATCTTCATGGGGTCCCCTTCGAGCGTCTGACCCCATCCAACCAAATGCCTCGTGACGGGCCAGCCCGTCCCTGCAGCCTGTTCCTACGTCGACGACACGATCATCCGGCAAGGGCTGGTTCGAACAGACCGTGCTGCTCGGCGTCATCCGGCTCGGACATCATCCACGCCAACCGCTCGAGGACCGCAACGACCTCGTCGACAGCGACGCCCTCGAACAGCCCGACGGGCTCGACGAGGTCGAGCGCGCTTCCCGGGCCAATCCAGGACGGACGCCGCAGACACGCCGCGGGCCCAGGCGTCGGCCTCCCGGCTGGTCATGCCGAAACGGCGGGCCAGCTCGGCGGCATCCGCGGTCGTGGCCCGCTGGGTCCTGTCGCCACCGGACCGTGCCGAGGCGATCTCCCAGACCGCGAACTGCTGGTTCGGCGTGCAGAGTTGACTGACGAGCGACATCCATTGACGTGACATTTGTGGTCCCCCCGGACAAGACACTCGACTCCCCCCGGAGCCGGAGAAATCGTAACCCATAGCGGGTCATCCCATCAGCCCCTTCGAGATCCTTTGCACTTCTCGCCTGCGTTTGTCGACATCGGCGACTGATGTCGCCGCCGGCTGAGCCCCTGCCCTCCTTCGCAGCCGCGCTTGCCGGGGCGGATGATGGTCGCGTGACCGAAGAGCGCGAGATCGCCCGCGACGTGGTCGTCCATGGGCACGTCCAAGGCGTGTTCTTCCGTAGCACCTGCCTCGACGAGGCCGTGAAGGTCGGCGTGCGCGGCTGGGCTCGCAACGAGTACGACGGCACGGTCGCTGCCCACTTCGAGGGTCCCCCCGAAGCGGTCGAGAAGCTGGTCGAGTGGTGTCGGAAGGGCCCGCGGCACGCCGTCGTACAGCGCGTCGACGTCTCCGAGTCGACACCCGAGGGCCACGCCCGGTTCGAGGTCCGCTAGCCGCATTCCGAATTGCCTGGAATCTCAAATCGTGGAAGGCTGGACGGTGACCGAACGCCCGACCGAACTCAACGTCCTCGGTGGCGAACTCGAACTGTGCGGCACCGAGCCGCTGACCGGCTTCTACCGCGACGGCACCTGCACCTGCGGCCCGGACGACATCGGCCTGCACGCGGTGTGCGCGGTGATGACCGCGGAGTTCCTGGCCCACCAGCAGTCCGTCGGCAACGACCTGTCCACACCGCGCCCGGAATGGGGGTTTCCCGGTCTGCACCCGGGTGACCGGTGGTGCGTGGTCGCTGCCCGGTGGCTGCAGGCCCACGAGGATGGCGTGGCGGCGCCGATCGTGCTGGCCTCCACGAACGAGAGGGCCCTGGAGATCATCCCGTTGGACGTGCTCACCGTGCACTCCGTCGACGTGCCGCCTGACCTGAGCATGTGGGAGTGAACCGCTGACCTGGACCATGAGTTATCCACAGGTCCAAATCTGACTGGTTCGGCTCCGAGCCGCCCGGGCAAGCCGGACGCATGAACATTCAGGTGATCCACGAAGCGTTCCGCACAGCCATCCACGACGTACACACCGGTGCGGGGCAGCTGCGTGCCGCCCGCGACCGGGTCGACCGGGAGGTGGACGGGTTCCTGGACACCGGTTGGACGGGGGCAGCCGCCATCTCGTTCGGTCAGGGCTGGGACGCGTGGCGAGTCGCCGCCCAGGACGTCCTCGACGGCCTGGTCGCGATGGGCCAGCTCCTCGACGCCGCACACCAGGACTTCGTCGTGGCCGACGCAGGCTCGCAGGCCAGGCTCGACCAGATCGCCCACCGCATCGTCGAAAGGCTGGGCTGATGCGCGGCGCCGACAACTTCACGGCGGACGACTTCGCGGTGGACGCGGAGGATCTCCACCGGGTGATCGGCGAGCTGTCGACATGCGAGTCGGACCTGCGCGATCTCGCCGCCGATCTCGCGAAACAGATCAAGACGCTGCACTCCACGTGGCAGGGACAGGCGGCAATGGCGCAACAGATCGCGCAGGCGGAATGGGAGCACGGCTTCCTGGGCATGCGCGACGCGCTCGCGGACCTGCGGGCCGCAGCACAGCTCGCCCACCACAACTACGAGTCCGCCACGACCGCGAACCTCGAGATGTGGAGGCAGCTCGGATGAGGCTCGAGATCGACCACGGCTACGACACCGCGACCGAGGCGTTCGTCAACGGCAACCAGGTCGCCGCCCTGCTCTACGACAACCTGACCGACAAGCTCTGCGGCTACGCCGGCATGGCCGGCAACGACTCCACCTCCACCGACTTCGCCATCGCCTACGACACCGGCGCCCAAGACGCCGTCGACGCCCTCGACGACCTGGTCGACGCGTTCGCCAACGTCGGCCGGCTCACCGACACCTCGATCACCAACCACCGCAACGCCAACCGCAACTCGGTCCTCGCGCGGCGCCACCGTCTACGACGGGACCGCACCGCTGCCGACCGACGGGTACGTCGACGTACTCCCGGTCTCGATCCCCACCTCACTGGGCAGCGACCTGTCCTCGTTCCCCGACGAACTGAACTGGATCCTCGACCAGGTCGAGGGCTTCGTCTGGCCCAACGCCGACACCAGCCGACTCCGCGAAGCCAGCCTCGCCTGGCAGACCGCCGCCGACGGCGTCGACAGACTCACCGACTACTGCACTCGGCCGTCACCATGTTCCACACCCAACGCTCCCCCGAAATCCCCCTCGCCGTCGACGCCACCCACGACCTCAAGTCGATGATCGACGATCTCGGTACCCACCTGCGCGCCATCGGCCAAGCCTGCGACCAGTACGCCGACGACGTCGAGGAACAACGCCAAAACATCCTCGACCTGATCTACGACCTGCTCCGCGACGCCGTGATCATCCAAGGCATCGGGATCCTGCTCGGCGCCGTCACCGCCGGCCTCACCGCCGCCGGCGCCGCCGCCATCAACCTCGCCAAGATCGCCGCCGAGGCCCCCAAGCTGATCCGGATCATCGACTACCTCAAAACCCTCGCCACCGCCGCCGCCAACACCATCCGCGTCGCCGCCACCGCACTCAAACCCCTCCGCACCAAACTCCTCAAGTTCAAGACCGCCCGCACCACCCGAGCCGCCACCCAATCCGCCGAAACAGCCGTCAAACGCCCCTTCCCCGGCGGCGGACTGAAAGCTCACGAGAAGGACGGCAGCCACACGCTGGAGCGACATGTCGGCAAGACCGACGACGAACTGCTCAAGCGGTTTCGAGACCGAACCCAGCATCAAGTCACTCGCGTCGTTTACTGACGAGGCCATCGCCGAGGAAGCCATCTCGAACGTCCTGGCGGCACGAAGAGCCGACATCGATGACTGGCTCAAGAGCGGAGATGGCAAAGCTTGCCACTCGACGCCGAAGCCGGCGACGATGATCGGCCGCGTGGCAGATCGGCGAAACTGGCGTGGTCGAGGACGCGACCAGGCTCCGAGTCGTTCTCGTGCGCGGACCCCTCCATGCCCTGACGGCTACCGCATCCTGACAGCCTTCCCGAAGCCATGATCGCTAGAATCCGAGCACCGATGGAGGAGATCGAAGTGACTGCCACACCAGCCCTGCATCACCTCATCGGCGCCTACGTCAACCTGGACTGTCTTCGACGTCTACGAGCGACGTCTGGGCCGCCCTGGACGACTTCATCGCTGGGCACCCCCGAGCACGCCCGCGCCCTGCCCGCCGAGATCGCCATGCTGCTCGAGACGTACCCACCGAAGACGCGGTGGAGGCCGTACCTGGACGAGCTGGGTGTCGGCTACATCGCCGATCCCGACGAGGGCGGCTACCGAGGCTGGCTGATCGAGGTCTCGCGGCGCGTCCAGGCCGCGATCTCGGCGTCGTGAGCCAGCCAGAAAGCGCCACGCCTGCCCTGCACCGCCTGATCGGCGCCCACCCGACGAAGGCGGCTACCGAGGCTGGCTGGTCGAAGTCTCGCGGCGCGTCCAAGCTGCGATCTCGCAGCGTGAGGCAGCCTGCCGTCAGCGAGGGGACCTCAGGCGACGCCGGGCCTCGAGGCGGATGACGTTGTCACGCACGGTTCGGGTACGTCGCTGGCCGGCAGCGGCAACGGCGTACTCCCGGGCGTTGGTGCCGGGGTGCAGCACGCGTTCGCGGACCCGGTTGTCCCGCACTGCGATGACGAAGAGCTCGCGGTCGGCGCGGCGGCTGCCCACGACCTTGCCGTCGAGGGCGTGGCCGAACAGGTGGCGGCGGATCAGGTACCGCAACCACGACGTCGCCGACCCGGAACTCGCCTTCCCGGACGCGGACAGGCAGCAACCGTCCGGGCAGGGCAGCCACGGGCTACGCCCGTCGGGTTCCGCCGAACCCCGATGCCGGGCCTTGCGGAGGTCCCTGAGCTGGTCGATCTCGTCCTCGCTGAGGACGGGGAAGATGTCGATGTGGCCGACGTAGTCGATGGCTGCCATTGCGGGCTCCTGGTCCTTGCGAATGCACTCATCACTCCCCCGAGGGACAGCTCCGAACCATCGAGATCGCCATCTGTGGATAACTAGGCTCGGGTTGTCGCCCGCCGCCGGGACCGAGGCCCGCCGATCTCGCGGGCTGGGCGAGAAGTGGTCAAGGTCTCGTCGTCGCGGATGCCGTGGCCGAGCCCGGGTTGTCCGTACTATTGCTCGTTGTGACCAGCCATGGACGCCACTCGAGTGGGAACGAAGGCAACCCGTTCTCCGGTGCCGCACTCGCGCACGAGCACGGCCTCAAGAAGGTCGGCGGTCGTCCCCCATTGCGCAAGTACGTCGCCCAGATCTGGGAGCGCCGCCACTTCGCCTTCTCGCTGGCCCGCGGCAAGGCGTACTCGCAGAACCAGGGCGGCTACCTCGGCCAGCTGTGGATGATCCTCACGCCGTTGCTGTGGGCGGCGCTCTACTTCCTGGTCTTCGGCTTGCTGCTTCCCGTCAACCGGGGCATCGACAACTTCGCGGCGTTCCTGGTGACTGGGCTGTTCCTGATCCGGTTCATGTCGGGTGCCATGACCCACGCGGCCACGTCGATCGACAGGAACAAGACGCTCATCGGGTCGCTGCAGTTCCCGCGCGCGCTGATCCCGATCTCGCAGGCACTTGCCGACCTACTCGAGCTGCTGCCGGCGCTCGTCGTCCTGTTCGCGGTGGCGTTGATCAACGGGGAGCCGAGTCCGTTGGCAGATGCTGCTGCTGGCCCCGACCGTGATGCTGGCCTATGCGTTCGCAACCGGCCTCGCGCTGTTCTCCGCCCGTCTGGTGTCCGAGGTCAAGGACCTCGCAAACCTGATGCCGTTCGTCAACAGGGTGCTGTTCTATGCCTCAGGTGTCTTGTTCTCGATCGAGCGCTACGGCGATGGCTGGTTCGGCAAGGTCATGGAGCACCAGCCGTTCGCGGTCTATCTCGAGCTCGGCCGGTCCGCACTCCTCGAGGAGATCCCCGTGGACCCGATGAAATGGGTGTGGGGTCTCTTCTGGGCGGCCATCACCCTCGCCCTCGGCTTCATCTACTTCTGGCGCGCGGAAGCGAAGTACGGCCGTGGCTGACCTCAAACCGTCACTGGTGATGGACGACGTCAGCGTCACCTTTCGCACCTTCGGCGGCAAGCGCCAGGTCGAAGGCAGCCGCCGCCCCAAGTGGATGGCGGGACACATCGGCGCGGTCGACTTCGTCCCCGCCGTCCGCAACGTCTCGTTCGTGGCGCATCACGGTGAGTCGATCGGTCTGATCGGCCATAACGGCTCCGGCAAGAGCACGCTGATGCGCGCGATGGCCGGGCTCGTCCCGCTCGTCTCCGGCGCCGTCTACACCGACGGCACCGCGTCCCTGCTCGGCGTCGGCGGCGCCCTGATGAAGGACCTCACGGGCGAGAGCAACATCAGGCTCGGCTGCCTGGCCCTGGGGCTGACACCCAAACAGGTCGAAGAGCGGTTCGACTCGGTCGTGGAGTTCGTCGACATCGGCAACAGCATCCGGCTGCCGATGCGTGCCCTCTCATCCGGGCAGGCCGCCCGATTGCGGTTCGGCATCTCGACCGCAGCGCAGCCCGACATCCTGCTCATCGACGAGGCGCTGGCCACCGGCGACGCCAAGTTCCGCAAGAAGAGCAGGGAACGCATCAACCAGATTCGCGACACCGCAGGCACCGTCGTACTCGTCAGCCATTCGATGAGCACGATCCGGCAGACCTGTACCCGCGGCCTGTGGATGCACCGGGGTCAACTGCGCATGGACGGCCCGATCGCCGAGGTCGTCGATGCCTACGAGTCTTCCCTCGGCTAAGGCACTCGCGCAGACCTTAGGTGAGCCGCGGCCGGTACCCAGGGCCAAGATAGGGAGTTCACCCGATTCGCCCAGGTCGTCTTACGCGTTGTCTAGGGGCATGAACTTCTACGGATCCCCCGACATGGCCATGATCATCGTCCGTCAGCACCAGGCCGACATACGCGCCGCTTTCCCGCGTCGCCTCCCCCGCCCGTTCAACTTCCCGCGGCCGAAGCCGACGTACGGCGGCGTCACCGCCGTGCCCGAGCTCTCGGACGTGGCCGTTCCGCAGCCGACCGCCCCGCAGCGCGACCGCCAGCCGGACACCACAGCCGCCTGAGCCTGCCCGTCAGGCCTCGACGAGCACCAGCGCGATCGAGGTCACCGCGACGAGACACTCCGGTAGCCGTTCACCGGTGAAGATCGGTTGGAGGTGCGGCCCGCCGGGTCCGCCCGTCACCGACACGCCGGTCGGAACGTCACAGCCGACGTTCACGACGGCGCCCATCAGGCGTTGGCCATCCGGGATATCGGTGGCTGCCACCTTGGCCCGGACCTGGTTCGCCAACGCGTTGCCGCGAAGGCTGCCGACCAGGCGGCTGATCCCGGCGGAGGTGCCGACGTCGACGGCTGCCTTGGAGGTGGCCCCTCCAGCGGCACTCGACGAGAGGATTGCCACGACGTCGGAGCTCTCGGTCGGCTTGTCGGTCGGCTTCTCGGTCGGCTCTCGGTGCTGGTCGGTCGGCTGGTTGCTCTGCGTCTCCGTCGGCTGGTCGGTGGCCGTATCGGGGCCGTCCTCGCCGCAACCGGCAGTGAGCAGCAAGGCCGTGGTGGCCACCAGGATGCCGAGGGTGTGTCGCATGGTGGTTTTGACGGTACGCCGTTGCGGCCGGTTCCGTGCCTCCGGGGCTCGGGCGTTGAGACGCCGGGCGGGCCGCGATACTATCGCCTGGCGAACGACGAGGTGCTCGCCAACCGAATCCGTGATGTTGTCAGAGGTGAACCCGGGCTCAGCGAGAAGCGGATGTTCGGCGGCTGGCTTTCCTGATCGACGGCCACCTGGCCGCGAGCGCGAGCGGCCAGGGAGGAATGCTGCTTCGCGTCGACCCCGCTCAGACGGAATCGCTGCTCGATGAGCCCAACGTCAGTCGCTTCGAGATGCGGGGTAGAGGTCCGATGAACGGCTGGCTCCGGGTGAGCCAGGACGCCGTCCACACCGACGGCGCCCTCCGGTCCTGGGTGGGTCGCGGCGTGGCCTACGCACGGTCACTGCCACCCAAGTAGCTGCATCAGACGCTCTCGTGCGTGGCCAGCTAGATCACCCAGCTAGATCACGATGCCCAGCAGCAACACGAAGATCAGTCCGGTCACCGACAGGAGGGTCTCCATCACGGACCAGGTCTTGAGGGTCTGGCCGACGGACATGCCGAAGTACTCCTTGACCAGCCAGAAACCGGCGTCGTTCACGTGGGAGAAGAACACCGAACCGGCACCCACCGCGAGCACGACCAGCGAGGTCTCCCCGGTGCTGAGCCCCTCGACGAGGCCGATCATCAAGGACGACGCCGTAATCGTGGCGACGGTCGCCGAGCCGGTCGCGAGCCGGATCAGGACGGCGAGCACCCAGGCGAGCAGCAGCACGGAGACGTTCGCGTCCTTGGCCCAGTCGGCGAGCAGGGTGCCGACGCCGGTGTCGACCAGCACCTGCTTGAACCCGCCGCCGGCGGCCACGATCAGCAGGATGCCGGCGATCGCGGGTAGGGCCGACTCGACGCACTTGGCGATCTGCTGCATGGCCATGCCCGAGCCGCTCCCGAGGGTGTACATGGCGACAACCACGGCGATCAGCAGGGCGATGAGCGGCGTACCGAGCACGTCGAAGACCTGCCGGAACAACACCGTGTCGTCTTCGATGAAGATGTCGACCAGGGCCTTGCCCAGCATCAGACCGACGGGCAGCAGCACGCTGAACATGGTCGCGCCGAACGACGGCCGCCGCTTCGCCTTCTCGTCGTCCTCCCTGGTGGCGTCGAACAGGTGCGGAGCGGGCACGTCGACCCACTTGCCCGCGGCCCTCGCGAAGAGCGGACCGGAGACGATCACGGTCGGCACCGCGACGAGCACACCGAGCGCCAAGGTGACGCCGAGGTCGGCGCCGAGGTAGTCGATCGCGGTCAGCGGGCCGGGGTGCGGGGGGACGAGGCCGTGCATCGCCGACAGGCCGGCGAGCGCCGGGATGCCGATGGTGATCAGGGAGACCTGGGCCCGGCGGGCGACGAGGTAGATGACCGGCATCAACAGCACCAGGCCGATCTCGAAGAACATCGGCAGACCGATGATGGCGCCGACCAGCGCCATCGCCCACGGCAGTGCCTTGGGTGAGGCGTGGCCGACGATCGTGTCGACGATCTGGTCGGCGCCGCCCGAGTCGGCCAGCAACTTGGCGAACATGGCGCCGAGCGCGATCAGGATGCCCACACCTGCGGCCGTCGTGCCGAAGCCGGTGGTGAACGATAGCAGGACGTCATTGACGTTCACGCCCGCCACGATGCCGACGGTGAGCCCGCCTCCGATCAGCGCGAGGAACGGGTGCAGCTTCGCGACAGTGATGAGTACGACGATCAGCGCGATCGCCGCCAGCGCGGCGATGATCAGCTGCCAGCCGGACGCGACCGGCTCGATGACGTCGGTCCCGGCCATCGCGGTGACCTTGGGTAGGACAGTGGACAGGGCGGACATCAGGACTCCTTCTGGATTTCGTTGATCGAGCTCTGGTCGTCATTGGACTGGTCGACGTACCCCTGGACGATCGCGTCGATGTCTTGGTCGACGTCGATCACCACGCCGTTCTCATCGGGGGCGAGCGGCTCGAGAGTGGCGAACTGGGAAGCCAGCAACGAGGCCGGCATGAAGTGGCCCGGCCGGGTGGACTGACGGCGCGCGATGACCTCGTGGCTGCCGTCCAGGTGCACGAACTCGACGGTGTGCGCGTGGTGCCGGAGCTGGTCCCGGTACTTCCTCTTCAACGCCGAGCAGCTCATCACGCCACCGTCGGCGTGGGCCGCGAGCCATTCGCCGATGGCCTCCAGCCACGGATGGCGGTCGTGGTCGTCGAGCGGCTCGCCAGCGGTCATCTTGGCGATGTTGGCCGGGGGGTGGAAGTCGTCGGCGTCCGCGAACGGGACGCGCAGGCGCTGGGCGATGGCGGCGCCGACCGTGGACTTGCCGGAGCCGGACACCCCCATCACAACGAGAACTGGCGGTTTCGGCACGTCGGGATCCTCCGGGCTCTGGGTCTGTGACTGGCTGGCTGCGCTCACGTCTTGTGTCTGCCGTCACATCATGAACCATTCGTCATACTATTGCAAGCAATTTGACTAATTCAGCAGTTCTTTACGCACATCGGGGGGAGGTGAGAGGATGTTTCCGTGACCGCGACGATTCCTACCGGCGAGCTGCACGGCAACGTCCTCAGCGCGCTTGGCGCCCGCATCGTGTCGGGCGAGCTCGCGGTCGGCCAGGTGCTCACCCTCGACGACGTCGGCATCAAGTACGGCGTCTCCCGCAGCGTCGCCCGGGAGGCGATCCGGGTGCTCGAGTCGATGAGCCTCGTGGCCTCCCGGCGGCGGGTCGGGATCACGATCCTGCCGCGCGACCAGTGGAACGTCTTCGACCCGCGGGTGATCCGGTGGCGGCTCGACGTCGGAGACCGCACCCAGCAGCTGCTCTCGCTCTCCGAGCTGCGGCGCGGGTTCGAGCCCGTGGCCGCCGCCCTGGCCGCCGAACGTGCCAGCCCGCATCACTGCCGGATCCTGGCGGCGGCGGTGTCCGACATGGTCGTGCACGGCCGTTCGGGTGACCTGGACTCCTACCTGCTGGCGGACAAGGTCTTCCATCGAACCCTGCTCGAGGCCAGCGGGAACGAGATGCTGCGCGCGCTGGCGGGCGTGGTGACCGAGGTCCTGGCGGGGCGCACCCACCACGGCATGATGCCCTCGCAGCCCAACCCGGAGGCGATCGCGCTGCACGACGAGGTGGCTCGCGCCGTACGCCTGCGGGACCCGGAAGCCGCCGAGACGGCGATGCGCTCGATCATCGACGAGGCCGCGGCCGCCATGCGCGCCGAGAACGCCCGCTGAGATGGCCTGCTGAGCATGGCCCCGCTGAAATGACTGGGTTCACCCGCGCGCAGCTGGAGTCGTTCCGCGATGCCGAGGTGCCCGACCTGCTCGGACCGGGCCTGCGCCTGCTCTTCGTCGGGATCAACCCCGGGCTGTGGACTGCTGCGACCCAGACGCACTTCGCGCATCCCGCCAACCGCTTCTACCCAGCGTTGCTGCGGGCCGGCATCATCACGCAACCGGTGTCACCGTCTGCCGGAATGACCGCGCAGGACCGTGCCCACCTCGTCTCCCGCGGCATCGGGATCACGAACCTGGTTCGGCGCGCGACGGCGAAGGCATCGGAGCTATCGGCAGCCGAGCTGCGATCGGGCGGTTCGGAGCTTCGGGCCCTGGTGCGGCAGGCATCGCCCGTCGTGGTTGCGGTCGCGGGGATCACGGCATACCGCTCCGCCTTCGGCGTTCGGCGCGCCGACCCTCGGGCTGCAGCCGGAGCCGCTGGAGGGCGCGGAGCTGCTGGGTGGTGCCGAACCCCAGCGGGCTCAACGCCCACGAGACCGTCGCGTCGCTTGCGGCGGCGTACGCCGAGGCTGCGCGGGCGGCTGGTGTGATCTAGGCCGGTCGTGGTCGACCAATTGGCGCAGAACACCGCGCGCCAGGAGCAGACCGACCGCCGTTATCGACCAATTGGCGCGCAACGACAGTCGCGCAGGCTCAGCCGCGGGCGCCGTACCCCATCAGCGCTGCGAGGCCGAGCGCGCTGCGCGGGGCGTACGCCGTGCGCCACAGCCCGCCGTGCACGGCGGCGAAGGCCTCGTCCTGCCAGGGATGGTCATGGCGCGGGCCGCCGCCAGTGTTCAGGTCGTGCACGAGCAGCGCGGCCATCAGCACATTGGACGTCGCTGGTTCGAAGACCTCGACTCCGAAGCGATGTGCGCCGGCGTAGGCCGCCGCCAGAGCCCTGTTCTTTGTGACCGAGCGAGTGCGGGTCGGCGGGGCGACGTTCATCGACACCGTCACGCCGGCATCGCGTGCCGAGACCGCCCGCCAGCGCTGGAGACGCTTCGCGAGCGCGTAGTTGGGCCCTTGCTGCGACACGAGACTGTCGTTGATCCCCGGGTCGGAGCCGGGCACATAGGCGCGGCGCAACAGCCGACCCCCGCTCACCGCTCGCAGCGGCCGGCCGAGCAGCTTCGCAGTCGATGACCGCGCGTCGTACGACCTGGTGGCGTGGTCGACCGCTTCCGAAGGTACGGCGAACACGTCGGTGGGAGTCGCCAGGAAACCCAGCGAGGCGTCGGGCCGTTGCTCGAGGACTCGGATTGTCAGCGCATCCACCGCGGCCGACACACGGACGTTCTCGGCGCCGTCGGCGTACACGTAGTTGCCCAGGACGAGTTTGCCGTCGAGCCCGCCGAGCCACTCGGCCAGCTCGGGTACCTCAGACCGTGAGGTCGGCGCCGAGCGTGGAGGGGTTCGGTTCGGCACGTCTCGCTCGCGTGGGCAGCAACAGCCGTCCGGCTCCGGCGGTCGCAGCCTCCAGCAGTTCGCTCCACAGCTGCGGCCGCGGCAGGTCCACAGCGGCGGCGGTCGCGCCAAACCGCAGCAGCGCACGCAACGGACCCATCTCGGCGCCGGCCCCGAGGACGGCGACGACGTGCCCGTCGAGCCTGAGCCACTCCGGGTTTTCGAGCACGGCATGGACGACGTCGCGAGCAGTCGGCTCCACGATCCCGTCCCGGACCCACGAGTCGAGGCGGCCGCGTAGCTGGTCGCCCCGAAGCCGGTGACCGTGGTAGGGCAGCGAGAGCTCGATCTCCGGTTCTGCAGTCCCCCGAGTCTCGGCTGTCCCGAACACGTGGCCGGGACCATCGGACTGCCACTCGGACAACGGCCGCTCGCCCCCGCTGGTGAGGATCCGCATCCGGTGGTGGATCGAGGCCAAACCGGCGTTGGCCAGCTCCACGGCGTCCTGCCTGGAGCCCAGCCCGGCCTCGAGCAGCCGCCGGTAGTGGGCGAGGTACCCGCTGCGCCAGTTGGTCTCCTGCTCCGCGGCCAGGGCGCCGACCGGGTCGACCGGTCGGAGCGCGTCGGCCGCGACCGCCCGGCCCAGGTCCGACGTACTCCGCCTGCCGGCAACCGTCGGGAATGCGACCCCGGTCGGCTCGGTGGAGCTCATCGCTGCATCATGCCGGGTGCGGGGCCGCGGTGCGTAGCGCCCGGACCATCGCGAGCGCGTCCTCGACCGACCCGGTGACATCGGTGATCGGATGCAGCACGCCCCGAACCACCCGGTCGCGGTCGAGGACCAGCGTCAGCCGGTGCAGCCGCGGCGCTCCCCCGACCCGGGCGGTCGGCAGCCGAAGCGCGGTGGTGAGCTCGAGGTCGGCATCGGACAGCAGCGGGAACTGGATCTTGTTGTGCCGCGCGAAGTCGGCCTGCTCGTCAGGACGCTGGGTGCTGACGCCGTACACGCTCGCACCGAGCGACTCGAAGTCGCCGAGCCGGTCGCGGTAGGTGCACGACTCCAGGGTGCAGCCGACCCCGCCGGCGAGGCCCTCGAGGCCGGGCACCCCGGTGCCGGGATAGCAGTAGAGGACGGTGTACGGCGTGTCCGCGACCGGGTCCAGAGTGGCGAGCCGCGGGACTGTCGTTCCGACCAGCTCGTGCACGCGGGCGTGATCACCGGCGACCGTGGCCGACCCGTCGCCGAGGATCCACCGGTCCCCCCAGTCCTGGAGCGATGCCAGCACGGGCAGGGCCCCGCGCCCTCGCGCGGTCAGCTCGTAGTCGAAGCGCGGTGGGTGTTCGGAGTAGGCCACCCGTTCCAGCACCTCGTTGGCGACCAGTGCTTCGAGCCGCTGCGCCAGCACCTTGCGCGAGACGCCGGACTCGGCGAGCAGCTGCTCGAACCGCGTGTGGCCGCGGGCCACGTCGCGGAGCACGAGCACGCTCCAGGCGTCGCCGAGGACGCCGAGCGCCTGCGCGATTCCGCACGAGTCGTCCTCTTGCGGCCTGGTCATCGCGTCAGTCTATAGTGAGTTTCGAAAAGAAACTTACTGCTTCGGCGGGTGTCGGAAGGGAGGCGGCGTGCGCGACGTACCCAAGGTGGTCTGGGTCCTCGCGGCCGGACGCGTCGTCACCTCGGCGACCTCGTTCGCGATGCTGTTCCTGACCCTGTACCTGACCGGGCCGAGGGGTCTCTCGCTCACCTTCGCCGGCCTGATCGTGGGCGCAAATGGCGCCGGCATGCTGCTCGGCAACTTCACGGGCGGGCGCTGGGGCGACCGCTTCGGCCACCGCTCGGTCCTGCTCCTCGCCTCGTCGGTGGTGGGCGTCGGGCTGGTCTCGATCCCGTGGCTTCCGGCTGTCGCGATCGCCGCCGTACTCCCGGTCGTGGGCTACCTGAGCGCCACCGCCGGTACCTCACAGGGCGCCTTGGCCGCGTTGGCGGTCCCGCCCGGCGAGCGTCGTACGTCGGTCGCGATCAGCCGGGCCGCGTCGAACGCGGGCTTCGTGATCGGTCCACCCGTCGGGGCGCTGCTGGCCACGCACAGCTACGAGCTCCTGTTCGTCGCGGAAGGTGCCGCGGTTCTCCTCGTCCGCCTGGTGACGTCGCGGATGCTGCCCCGTTCCGCGGTCCACGCGGTCGTTCCCGGGGAGCACGCGCACGGGCTCTGGCGGTCGCTGCGAGCCAACCGTTCGATCCTGATGCTGCTGCCGGCGATCGTGCTGGTCGACATCGTCTACCGGCAGCTCTACACGACCCTGCCGGTGTTCCTGCGCGACCACGGCGAGCCGGTCGGGCTGTACGCCGCCCTGATCGCGGTCGGGTCGGGGCTGATCCTGTTGCTGGAGATCCCGGTCGCGCTGCGACTCCGCCGGCTGCCCGCCGTACCCATCCTTGCTACCGGCTACGGACTGGTGGGTGCCGGCTTCGGCATCTTCGCGTTGGGTCCGCTCGGGCTGGGGGTCGGTGTCGCCGCGGTGCTCGGCATGGTCGTGCTCACCGCCGGTGAGATCCTCTACAAGACGACGGCCACCGCGCACGTGCTCGACGCGTCGCCCGAACATCTGATCGGCCAGTACCAGGGCCTCTACACCGGGGCCGCGACCTCGGGTTCGCTGCTCGCCGCTCCGATCGGCACCATGGTCTATTCCGCAGCCCCGGGAATGCTCTGGCCGCTGTGCGTCGTCGTGTGCGGCGTCGGCGCGGCGCTGGCGTCCCGGTCGAGTCGCCAGTCGATACCCGGCCAATCGAAACCCGTGCCGGGTCTAGGCACGGGCTTCCGGGTCGTCTCCTCGCGCCGCGCGACCACCGTCGACAGGGATCACGGCACCGTTGATGAACGAAGCCGCATCAGAGAGCAGGAAGGCCACGGCCGCGGCCACCTCGTCGACCGACCCGACTCGTCCCAGCGGATGGAGCCTGCTCATGGCGACGGCGGTGTCGTTGGCCTGGTCGGGCAGGCAGCGACGCCAGATGCTCGTCGTAGCGTGCCGTGGCGATCGAGCCCAGGCCACCGCATTGGTGCGGATGCCCGCCGGGCCGTAGTCCACCGCCATCGCCCTGGTCAGCCCCTCCAGCGCAGCCTTGGCGGTCGAGTAGGGCAGCGCACCGCGGACAGCCCGCTGGGCCTGGTGGGAGGACACGTTCACGACGGAGCCGGGTCGCTCCTGCTGCAGGAAGTGCCGGACGGCTGCGCGGCTGCCGGCGAGGGCGAGCTCGAGGTTGGCCTGGACCATGGCCGCGACGGCGGCAACGGAGGCCTCATGCAGCCAGGCGTCGCGGAACACGGCGGCGTTGTTGACCCATCCGGTGAGCGGAGCCAGGCTCTCGGCCGCCGTCACGGCTGCCTGGGTGACCGCCTCGTCGGACGCGTCACCGGCGAGGGCTGCTCACGTTGTCTTCCTGCTGCGTCCAGCCCAGCTGGTCCTCGTCGAGGTCGAGGGCCACCACCATTCCTCCGTCGCGCGCGAGCCGCTCGACGATCGCCCGGCCGACACCGCCGGCGGCACCGGTCACGACGTACGACGCTGTCACGGCTATCCCCCGAAGGCGTCGACCCCGGTCAGGTCGGCGGACAGCGCCCAGAGGCGGGCAGCCTGTTCCGGGTCGGTTGCCCAGGCGCGTACGCCGAAGCGCGCGGTGCCGTCCTCGGCCGCCTTCTCGGCGATGTCGCAGTCCTCGCAGAAGACTCCACCCATCCCCTCGAGCTGGGGCGACGTCGCCGCCCAGACCGTGGTGGCGGCGCCCTGTTCGGGTGTCTTGAACGAAGGGTTGAGCGGGTTGCCGTCCTCGTCGATCCAGCCGAGCTTCACCATCTCCTCCTTGGGGATGTGCCGCTGCAGCGGGGTGAGGATGCCGCCCGGGTGCAGCGAGAAGGCCCGGACCCCGGCCTCCTTGCCCAGGGCGTCGAGGTGGACGGCGAACAGCGCGTTGGCCGTCTTCGCCTGCCCGTAGGCCTTCCACTTGTGGTAGCCGTGCTCCCACATCACGTCGTCCCAGCGGATGCCGGAGTTGCGATGCCCGGACGACGAGACGGAGATGACGCGCGCGCCACCGGTCTTGTCGATCGCCGGCCAGAGCCGGTTGACGAGCGCGTAGTGACCGAGGTGGTTGGTCGCGAACTGGGCCTCCCAGCCCGGCCCCACCCGGGTCTCGGGACAGGCCATGATCGCGGCGTTGCCGATGAAGAGGTCGATGGTGCGGTCCAGACGCCAGGAACCGGTCGGCGAACCTCTCGACGCTGTCAAGATCGCCCAGGTCGACCTCGTCCACGTCGACTCCCTTGAGGTCGCCGACCGCGTCCTCGGCCACCTGCGGGCGTCTGGCGGGTACGACGACCTCCGCGCCGGCGCCGACCAGCGCCCGGGTCGTCTCCAGCCCGAGCCCCGAGTAGCCGCCGGTGACGACCGCGAGCTTGCCCGTGAGGTCGATGCCGTCGAGGACTTCTGCCGCGGTGGTGTCGGGTCCGAAGCCCGAACCGATGGGTCGCTGAGGTGTGGTCATGCGCCTCGACGCTAGTTCTTGGAGCGCACTCAAACGCAAGGTCACTCGGGGTACCGCTCGTCCTTGCCCATCACGGTGATCCCGTCGTGCACCTGGAGTCCGCGCGCGAGATCGGCGTCGTGGTCGACACCGAGCGTCCCACCGTCGGGGATGACCACTCCCTTGTCCACGATCGCATTGACGGACGACCGCACCTCGGCCCACCAGCACGCCGTCGAGCAGGACCGAGTCGGTGACCTCGGCCCCGGTCTCCACGCGCACAGAGGGCGAGAGGACCGACCGACTGACGTTGCCTCCGGTCACCACGACACCGGGCGAGAGCACCGCGTCGTACGCCTGGGCCGGTTCGCCCGCCCTGCCTCGGACCAGCTTCGCCGGCGGGTGCGGGCCGTAGGACGTGTACATCGGCCACGCGTAGTTGTAGAGGTTGAAGATCGGCAGCACGGACACCAGGTCCATGTGGGCCGCATGGTAGGACTCCATCGTCCCGACGTCGCGCCAGTAGCCACGGTCCCGGTCGGTCGATCCGGGCACGTCGTTGTCCTTGAAGTCGTAGACGCCGGCGTTCTTGTCGTTGACGAACGCCGGCACGATGTCGCCGCCCATGTCGTGCTTGGACCCCTCGAGGTCGGCGTCCTTCGTGACCGCCTCGACCAGCGCGTCGGCGTCGAAGACGTAGTTGCCCATGCTGGCCAGGACCTCGTGCGGGCTGTGCGGAAGCCCCACCGGGTCGGTGGGCTTCTCCAGGAACGCGCGGATCCGGCTCGGGTCGTCCGGTTGTACGTCGATCACGCCGAACTGGTCCGCCAGCGCGATCGGCTGCCGGATCGCCGCGACCGTCGCCCCGGCGCCCGACTCGACGTGCTGCTTGACCATCTGCGCGAAGTCCATCCGGTAGACGTGGTCCGCGCCGACCACCACGACGATGTCGGGCCTCTCGTCGCGGAGCAGGTTCAGGGACTGGTAGATCGCGTCGGCGCTGCCGAGATACCAGTGCTTGCCGACCCGTTGCTGGGCCGGGACCGGCGCGATGTAGTTGCCGAGCATCGTGGACATCCGCCAGGTGGAGGTGACGTGGCGGTCGAGGCTGTGCGACTTGTACTGGGTCAGCACGACGACCTTGAGGTAGCCGCTGTTGACCACGTTGGACAAGGCGAAGTCGATCAGGCGGTAGATGCCGCCGAACGGCACCGCGGGTTTGGCCCGGTCCGCCGTCAGGGGCATCAGTCGCTTGCCCTCGCCGCCGGCGAGGACGATGGCCAGGACCTTTTTGCGCGGCGCGGCGTTCACGAACACGAGGCTAGCCCTGCCGAGCGCGCCTGGGCAGGGGTAGTTTCACCACATGGCTTCGGACCTGCGCGTCGACGTGCTGACCAAGGAGTACCCGCCCTCGATCTACGGCGGCGCAGGTGTGCACGTCGCCGAGCTCGTCAGGGCACTGCGATCCCGGTCGGATCTGGAGACCCATGTGCATGCCTTCGGTGGTCCACGGGACGAGTCCCTGACGTCGTCGTACGCCGACCTCGACGCGCTGGCGTCGGCCAACGCCGCCCTCCAGACCCTCGGCGTGGATCTGTCGATCGTGGACGGATGTGCGGGTACCGATCTCGTGCACTCGCACACCTGGTACGCCAACTTCGCGGGCCATCTCTCCTCGCTGTTGTACGACGTCCCCCATGTCGTCACCGCGCACTCTCTGGAGCCGCTGCGGCCGTGGAAGGCCGAGCAGCTCGGCGGTGGCTACGCCGTGTCGTCGTGGGTGGAGCGGACGTCGTACCTCGCCGCCTCCGCCGTGATCGCGGTGTCTGCGGCGATGCGCGACGACGTGCTGGCGTCGTATCCCTCGATCGATCCCAAGCGGGTACAGGTCGTCCACAACGGCATCGACACCGAGCTCTGGTCGCCGGTCGACGATCCGGACCGGGTGCGCTCGCACGGCGTCGACCCGTCGCGGCCGTCGGTCGTGTTCGTCGGGCGGATCACCCGGCAGAAGGGCCTTCCGCTGTTCCTCCGAGCGGTGGCGCAGCTGCCGCCCGACGTGCAGATCGTGCTGTGCGCCGGCGCCCCCGACACTCCGGAGATCGAGGCCGAGGTGGTTTCGCTCGTCTCCTCGCTCTCGTCGTCGCGAACCGGCGTGGTGTGGATCCGGGAGATGTTGCCGCGCGCCGACGTCGTCGCCCTGCTGTCGGCGGCAACCGCCTTCGTCTGCCCGTCGATCTACGAACCCCTCGGGATCGTGAACCTCGAGGCGATGGCCTGCGAGACCGCCGTCGTCGCCACTGCGACCGGGGGCATCCCCGAGGTCGTCGTCGACGGCGAGACCGGCCGTCTGGTACCGATCGAGCAGGCCACCGACGGCACCGGCACCCCGCTGAACCCGGACCAGTACGTCGCCGACTTCGCCGCCGCCCTCAACGAGGTCGTCGGGGACCCGGACCGGGCTGCCGAGATGGGCCGTGCCGGCCGGGTCCGGGCACAGGAGTCCTTCGGCTGGCCGGCCATCGCAGAACGGACGATGGAGGTCTACCGCTCGGTGCTCTGATCGTTCCTAGATCCAGCGCGACGTCGCCTGTGGACGGATTGTGGGTCGAAGAGACGGCTGCCAGGCAGGATTCCGGTGCCCTGTGGACAGGCGTTCGCGCCATGTCCCGAACCGCGGCACGCTCGGCGTCATGGACAAGCCACACGTTCCGCCCGACCATCCGCACGCAGGCCGATCTCGAGAAAGCCTGGCGTCACCTCATGAGCCCGCTCGGCTTCTCCGGCTACTCCGTCTGGATGATGGTGATCGAACCCAACCACAAGCCGGTCCCCCACCTCACGCAGATCGAGGACGCCGAACTCCCGCCCGACGCCAACGAGGAAAGCGGGTTCGCGGACTTCCTCCGTGCCGTTGCCGACGATGCGCTGGAGCCCGGCAGCCGGATGGCCTTCCTGATCAGTCGGCCCGGCCGCAACGGCGCCGGCGAGCGCGACAGGACCTGGGCAGCCCGGCTGTACGGCGCCTGCCGGAAGGCCCGGCTGCCCTGCGAAACGGTCCACCTCGCGACCGACGACGTCCTCATGCCCTGCCGCTCGATGAGCTCGACGCGTCCGCATCCGCCTGAACGCCGGAGGTCCACACCGACCAGGCGCGACAGGCCGTGATCAGTCGGCCAGCAGGACCGGGAGTACGTCGAGCGCCCGCTGGCGCAGGTCGGGCAGCGCGTCCGGATCATCGGCGAGATAGGCGAGGACCGCCTTCTCGAAGACCCCGTCGAGGAGCGCGTAGGTGGTGCCTGGGGAGAACGCCGGAGGGCGACCCGCGAGCTCGGAGTAGCGCTCGATGATCCGCCAGATCATCTGCTCCAGCGTCCCGTCGATCGCCATCACGTCGGCGCGGTACTCGTCGTCGAACATGCTCTGGGTGCGCAGGTCGTACCAGAGCCGGTGCATCGGCGCCTCGTCGGTCAGCGTCTCGACGAGCTTGTCCGCGAGCCGCTCGGCCAGCTCGTCGGCCGACGTGGACAGAGCCACGACCTCGTCGTACCGCGTCACGCATTGCGCCTTGTAGTGGCGGACGCAATGGACGATCAGCTCGGCCTTGCTCTTGAAGTAGTAGTGGACCACGCCGTGGGAGAACTCGGAGTTCTGGGCGATCTCGCGAAGGCTGGTGCGCGCATAGCCGAGCTCGCCGAGGGTGGCGAGCGCTGACTCGGCAAGCTGAGTGCGACGTTCCTCGTACTTGTCCTGGCGACTGCGCGCAGCCTGACTGAGCCGGGCGGAAGACGCGGTGTCAGACGCGGCGGCAGTGGTCACGACGGCGAGTCTACGCGCTCCGAGGCAACACTTGACAGTTGCCCAGAGAAAGTCTTGACAGGCGTCAAGCGAACGGGTAAGTCTATGACTACACGCTCCATTCGTCAAGGGGGCCCCATGAGCGTGTTCGACCTGACCGGCCGCAAGGCGCTGGTGACCGGAGGCGCTCAGGGCCTCGGCGAGGGGATGGCCCAGGCGCTGGCGGCTGCCGGCGCGAGCGTGATGATCGCCGACATCCAGGACTCGGGAGCACAGACCGCCAAGGCGCTCGGCGACGGGCACGGGTTCGTCCGACTCGACGTGACCGACGACGACAACTGGGAGTCGGCGGTCGCGGAGACGGTGCAAGATCCTCGGCGGCCTGGACATCCTGGTCAACAACGCCGGCGTCGAGATCACCAGCCTGGTCACCGAGATCGAGACCAAGGACGTCCGCACGATGCTCGACGTCAACCTCCTCGGCACGGCGCTCGGGCTCAAGCACGGCCTGCGCGCCATGCGTCCGAACGGAGTCGCGGGCAACGGCGGCAGCATCGTCAACATCGCGTCGGTCGCCGCGACGATCGCCTTCCCCGGCATCTCGATCTACTCGGCGACGAAGTCCGGCGTCGAGCGGCTCACCAAGGTGGCCGCGATGGAAGCCGGCAAGTTCGGATACGGCGTTCGCGTCAACTGCATCTTCCCTGGCCTGGTTCCGACGGCCATGGGTACCGGCCTGGCCACGGACGTTGCCGAGCTCGGACTCTTCTCGAACCCCGCAGAGGCGGTCGGTGCGGTAGTCGAACTGACTCCCGCCGGTCGCCTCGGAGAAGTGTCCGACATGGCTGACGCCGTGGTCTTCCTGGCCTCGGACGCATCCCGCTTCGTCACCGGGGCCGGCCTGCCGGTCGACGGTGGCATGGGTATGTGACCGACCCCTCCCCTCCTCGAAAGGTCGACGCTCCATGACCGACAAGCCCGTCGTCGTCTACGGCGTCTCGGGCTACACCGGCCGGCTGATCTGCGAGTACCTCCGTGAGCTCAACGTGCCTTTCGTCGCCGCCGGCCGCGACAAGAACAAGGTGCAGGCGGTCGTCGAGCGGATCCCGGGGATCGACGACGTGCTCCACGACGTGGTCGAGGTCGAGCACACCGTCGGCGCCCTCACGGAGCTGTTCACCGGATCCAAGGTCGTCAACAACACCGTGGGCCCGTTCATCAAGTACGGCCACACCGTCGCCGAGGCCGCGCTGGCCGCCGGTTGCCACTACCTGGACACAACCGGCGAGCAGGACTGGGTGCTCGAGGCCAAGGAAAAGTGGGGAGCCAAGTACGCCGAGCAGGGGCTGCTGGTGTCGCCGGGCGTCGCCCAGATGTACACCACGGGCGAGATCGCGGCGAACATCTGCCTCGAGACCCCGGGCCTGGACACGCTCGACATCCTGGTGCTGTGGAAGGGCTTCCCGACCTATGCGTCGACGCAGACGATCTTCACGATCCTCAAGGCCGACTGGTACTACCTCGAGCAGAACCAGTACCAACCGTGGCCGATCGACAAGGTGTTCAACGTCAACATCCCCGGCCAGCACGAGACCGGGCTCGCGCTCCCGTGGGGCGGCACCGCCCACCCGGTCTGGTTCAAGGACGACCCGCGGGTGGCCAACGTGAAGGCCTGCGGCGGGGTTTTCGAACGCGCGGTGATGGAGGGCGTCATCGCGACCACCAAGATGTTCGAGGAGCAGATCAAGCCGCTTCCACCAGACGAGCGGGACGAGCAGCTGGCCGCGATCGCCGGGTCGGTGCAGGCCGCGATGCCACCGCGCGAGAACCCACGGTTGAACACGTCGCTGGACTCGGTCTATGCGTCCGGCCCGCTGGGGCGGGCGCACTGCGTGATCCACGGCAACTGCAACTACAAGCAGACCGGGCTGCTTCAGGCCTATGCGGCGTACTCGCTGCTCCAACAGGCGCCCAGGCGCGCCGGGTTCGCTTCGGCGTGTCAGGCGTTCGGGCACCGTGAGCTGCTCGGCACGCTGCGCAGCTTCGGCCTGGTCATGGAGCCGCAGCTGACCGTCACCTGCTGACATGCGGCTCGTCGACTATCTCGACAAGGGTGCCTCGCTCGGACCCGACCAGCCATGCCTGACGACCGACGGCGACTCCATGTCGTACGCCGAGGTGGTCGAGCTGTCGTCGCGCGTGGCCGCTTCCCTGGCCGGCTGCGGGGTATCCCCGGGAGACAAGGTGGCGATCCTGTCGGCCAACGACCCGGTCGCCTTCAGCTGCGTCTTCGGCATCAGCCGAGCCGCCGCCGTGTGGTGCCCGATCAACCCACGAAACGAGGCCGCGGAGAACCGGGAGCTGCTCGACCTCTTCGACTGCGTCGCGCTGATCTTCCAGTCCTCGTTCGCTCCCCTGGTGTCGTCGATCAAGGACGACCTGCCCAAGCTCACCACCTTGATCTGTCTCGACCGCCCGCTCGGATGGGCGTACAGGTGGGAGGACTTCCTGGCCCTCGGTGCCTCTGTTACTCCGGACGTGCCCGCCGAGGTGACCACGCCGGTCGACGACGTCGCCATGATCGTCGGCACCGGCGGCACCACTGGTCGGCCCAAAGGAGTGATGCTGACTGGCGCAAACCTCGAGACGATGACCGCGCTGACGTTGCTCGGCTACCCCTTCGAGGGTCGCCCGACCTATCTCGCGCTCGCGCCGCTGACCCACGCCGCCGGCGTGCTGTGCTTCCCGGTCCTCGTCCTCGGCGGCGAGGTCGTGATCATGCGGGCCCCCGACGTCGGCGAGTTCCTCGCCTTGTTGGAGGAGCACGAGGTCACGCACACGTTCCTGCCGCCGACCCTGATCTACATGGTGCTCGCACACCCGGAGCTCGACTCCACGGACCTGTCGTCGCTGCAGTGCTTCTGGTACGGCGCCGCGCCGATGTCCGCAGCCAGACTCGAAGAGGCGCTGACCCGGATCGGCCCGGTGATGGCGCAGTTGTTCGGGCAGACCGAGGCGCCGATGATGATCTCGATGATGCCGCCGGCCGACCACTTCCGGCCGGACGGCTGGATCTTCACCGAACGCCTGTCCTCAGCAGGTCGCCCCGCGCCCCTGGTCACCGTCGCGATCCTTGACCCCGACGGTGGCCAGGTTCCGGCTGGTCAGCGCGGTGAGATCTGCGTCCGCGGGTCCCTGGTGATGGCCGGCTACTACAAGAACCCGGAAGCCACCGCCGAGGTGTCGCGTGGCGGCTGGCACCACACCGGCGACATCGGCTATCTCGACGACGACGGCTTCCTGTTCATCGTGGACCGGGCGAAGGACATGATCATCACGGGCGGCTTCAACGTGTACTCGACGGAGGTCGAGCAGGCGCTCATGCAGCACCCCGACGTCCAGGACTGTGCCGTCATCGGGCTGCCCGACGAGAAGTGGGGCGAGCGCGTGGTCGCCGTACTCCAGCCGCAGCCTGCCCGCTCGGTCGAAGCCGGCGAGCTGATCGCGTTCGTCAAGAAGCAGATCGGCAGCGTCAAGACCCCGAAGCAGATCGAGGTATGGCCGGACCTGCCCCGCTCGAAGGTGGGCAAGGTCCTCAAGACCGAGATCAAGGAAAGGCTGGCCGGCCAGGGCTGAACACGCATGGCCGAGCGGTCATCACGCCCGGCCACGCATCAGCCGACTTCGTGCCTGCTACTCGCTGCGCGACACCACGTGCGCGTCGGGGCCGGGGTAGGTCAGCCCCTCGTGTCCGTCGTTCCAGCGGATCAGGTACGGCGGCCCTCCGTCCGTGCCTCGAACCTCGACCACGTCGCCCTCGCGTCGCGGCGCGGTGTCGCGGTTTCCCTCCACGACCAGTCGGTCGCCCACCTTGGCGTGCATGCCATCACCTCCATACCGGTCCTACCACGATGCTCCGGTCGTGGCGTTGCCGCAAGGCCCGAAGTCGTGGTTGGGCGAGGTCGGGCTGTCGCTGGATGCCACGGGCAGGCGCTTCCCGGGTTACCTTGGAGTATGGAAACCAGCGAACGCACGGCACCCGAAGTCGGCCCCGACGAAGCTCGGGCCGCTTGGGCCGTTGCAGCTCGCGACGTTCTCGTCCCGACCGCCCGCAACTACCGCGGCCTGGTCACCTTCAAGGAGCTCGCGGCCGCGGTCCAGAAGAAGTCCGGCATCACGACGACCCAGCTCACGACGTACTGGATCGGTGACGTCCTGTCCCGGGTCGCCGAGGACTGCAGCAGTCGCGGTGAACCCAACCTGTCCTCACTGTGTGTCGACGCGACCGGGAGCGTCGGTTCCGGGTACGTCGCGATCGTGCGAGCGCGTCCGGGGCGAGGCACCCGAGGACGGCGACATGCACGCCGCCGAGGAGCGGCTCGAGTGTCATCGCTTCTTCGGGGCCGACCTGCCCACCGGCGGCGGGACCCGCGCCCTGTCGACCCAGGAGAAGAGCCGCCGCGACCGCGCGAAGAAGGCCGCGCCGTACGACGGCAACACCTGCTCCAAGTGCAACATGGAGCTACCGGCCTCCGGTATGTGCGACTACTGCGACTGACCTACTTGACGAGGATCAGCCAGACGCCGACGAGCGCCGGCACGCAGCCGAGCAGGAGCCACGAGCTCACGATCCGCTTGCCGTGGATCGCGCGGGCGGCCGCCACGGCCATGACCCCGAACGCGCCGGCGATCACGGAGAGGCCGATCCGGGCTTCGGGCCGGTCCTCGTCGATGAAGTAGGCGGCCAGGACCAGTCCGCCGGACAGGTGCAGGATCGTGGTGACGGCCAGCGCCGACATGACCCACTTCTGCACCTGACTCAGCGACATCGAGCCCTGGACGGCACGCTGCGGGTTGTCGGGGTCCATCAGGTGCTTCGGGCGCTTCGGTGGTGAGGGCGGTGTCGTCATCGGTCCTCCGTGGTTCTTGGTCCACCCATGGTGCCCTGTGCCCGCGAGGCCCGCGCCACTGATCCCGTGCTGACGCCACGCTGAGGCCCGGCTGTTCTCCTTCGGGTGTCACCACACCGGTGACAGCGAGATCACTCACTCGCAGACCCTGAAGGAGCAGTCATGAAGATTCCGAAGACACTCGCCGTCCTGGTCGGATCCGGATCCATCGCGGGCTGCATGGCCCTCGCCGGGTCTCCCGCCATCGCGAACACGTCCTGCGACGCGCCGGGACAGCTGATCGTGGGGACGCCGGGCCCGAACGTCCTGAACGGCACCCCCGGAGCCGACACCATCCTCGGTCTCGGCGGCAACGACATCATCCGCGGCTTTGGCGGCAACGACAGGATCGTCGCCGGCAACGGCGACGACCTGGTGCTCGCCGGCGGTTGCGACGACAACGTCAAGTCCGGCGACGGCGACGACGCCGTCTTCGGCGACGACGGCAAGGACAAGATCGAGACCGGCAACGGTAACGACACCGCGACCGGGAACGACGGCAACGACGAGGTGTCCGGCGGCGACGGCCGCGACCTGCTCGGCGGCGGCAGCGGGCAACGACCGGCTGTTGGGCAACGCCGGCAACGACGACCACAACGGCGGGCCGGGCTTCGACGCGGCCAACGGCGGGCCGGGTGCCGACTCGTTCGTGAATGTCGAGGTGATCGTCCCCTGACCGCACCCGATGGAGGGTCGGCGGCCACCATCTCGGGGGCCGCCGACCCTCACAACCAGCCGCTTCGGCGTGCCACGAGGGCGGCTTCGACCTTGTTGCGGGTCCCGGTCTTGCCGATGGCAGCGGACAGGTAGTTGCGCACGGTGCTCCCGGACAGGTGCAGCCGAGCGGAGATGTCGGCGACGGTCGCAGCCATTCTCAGCCGCCGCCAGGACCTCTCGTTCACGCGTCGTGAGCGGGCAGTTCGCAGTTCGCAGCGCAGCGCCGGCAAGCTCCGGGTCGATCACTGTCTCCCCGGCGACCACCTGCCGGATCGAGTGCGCGAGACCGTCCGCGGGGCCGTCCTTGACGAGGAACCCCCGGGCTCCAGCGTCCATCGCCCGCTGCAGGTAGCCCGGTCTCGAGAAGGTGGTCACGATGAGCACGCGGCAGGACGGGAGTCGCGCGGTGAGCTCGGCGGCTGCATCGAGACCGCTGACGTTCGGAAGCTCGATGTCCAGCAGGGCAACATCCGGCTTGAGCGCCATCGCCTGGGGCACGATCTCGGCGCCGTCGTCCACCTCGGCGACGATCTGCATGTCCTCCTCGAGCCCGAGGAGCACGGCCAGGGCGCCGCGCATCATCGCCTGGTCCTCGGCAAGCAGGATCCGGATCATGGTCGAGGCCCCGCACCCACGGGGACCATCGCCGTCAGCCGGAACCCGTCGCTGTCCGGGTCCACGTCCAGGCGTCCACCGGCCGCAACCAGTCGACGTCGCAGCCCGTCCAGGCCACCATCACGGACACCATCACGGCCACCGTCGCGGATCCCTTCGCCGGCACCGTCGCTGTCCGTTCTCTCGGCCGGAGCGCCGACCCCGTCGTCGGCGATCGTCAGCATCAGGCCGGCCGCCGCCGTCACGCAGGTCGAACTGGCACCGCCCGGCCCCCGAGTGCCGCAACACGTTGGTGACCCCCTCGCGGACGGCCCAGGCGAACGCCTGCTCGGCGCCGGTGGGGATCGGCCGGTCGTACGACGACACCTCGGCCCGAATGCCCGCGGCCTGAAGTGCCCGACAGGCCCGGTCGAGCTCCTCGTCGAGGGTGAGCGCGCGCATCCCGTCAACGGCCTGCCGGATCTCGACGAGAGCCTCGCGCCCCACTCGTTCGATGTCTCCTCCGTGCGCGGCGGCCGCAGCGGGATCACGGTCGACGAGTCGGCGCACGGCCTGAGCCTTGACCACGATCACCGACAGGGTGTGACCGAGCAGGTCGTGCAGGTCCCGCGAGAACCGCTCGCGCTCCTCGGCGACCGCAACCCGAGCCAGCTCCTCACGGGTGCGGCGCAGTTCCTCGATCGTCTCGATCAACCTCAAGAACGACGCGGTGGTCACTCCCGCGAGAAGCACCACAAAGCCCTCGCTCCAGATTCCGGCGGTCGACCCGTCGTCGCCGTAGGACGCCGCCCACATCGACCCGAGCGTCACGACTGGGATGGCGGCGATCAGCCACCACCCACGCAACACCGAAGGCACGACCACGGCGAGGAGGATCCACGTCGGGAGCCAGCCGCTGCCCTGCATCGCACCGATCGCCGTCGCAGCGGCCGCGACCCCCAGCGCGACGTACGGCGTGGCGCCCTGCCCGCTCGGGTGGCTGGTCAGCGCCGCGGTCACCGCAGCGGTGCCCAGCGCCAGGATCAGTACTGCCTGGCTCGCGATCGACCCGGCACCACCGTGCAGGTTCAGGGCGGGACCCAGGAGCAGGACCGGCACCCAGACGAGCACGGTGCCGTGCCGCCGTGCCGCGCATCCGAACGATCTCGCCACGCCCACCACGCTACGCGCAGGCACAATGCACGCGTCGCACCCCGAACACCACGATGGCGCCGACCAAGAGGTGCAGCGACGCGAGGCTAAGGCCCGCTGAGAGTGTGGTGGCACCCGACGGCCCGAGCATCGAGACAGTCCAGACCACGCCAGCAACGATCGTCCACGTGCGCAGCCCCGTGTCCCGCTTGGCCAAGAGCCGGATGAGACCTACTCCGGCCAGCGCAGCCAGCAGCGCGGTGATCCCGACCGATCCGGCCCCGACGTCACGAACCTGGTCCGCGGACCGCACGGTGAGGTCGACACCGGCAACCTGCCACACCAACCAGCCTCCGAGGGCCGCCACGGTCGCGGCCACGACGATCCCGACGTCCCCGAGCGCCGGGGCGCGCCTCGACTCGCTCTCCTGCAGTTGAACTGCCTGATCCACATCCGTCATCGGTATTCCCTCCATGGTCTCGCCCGCCCTGGGCGACACACCCACGCTAGGAACGACGCCCCGGTCAGCGGCAGAGGAGTTTGTGGTGAATCGGTCGGTACAAATGTCCCCGATCGAGCGGCTCCGACGAGCCGGGTCACCAGCGGGGATGGATCGCCTCACGCAGGTGGGCGTCGTAGATGCGGTGCACCCCGGCGTCGAAGTCCCCGCCGAGCGCGGGGACGCTGCCTGCGGCCGCGTTCGACCGGGCCTGCTCGACGTTGCGGGCGCCCGGGATGACGCTGGAGATGCCCGGACGCTGCCAGAGCCACGCGATCGCGGCCTGCGCAGCGGTGACTCCGTCCGGGCCGGACTCCCGAACCAGCTCGGTGAACTCCCCGGCGGCACGGAGCCCGGTCTCGAAGTCCACTCCGGAGAAGGTCTCGCCCACGTCGAAGGCGCTGCCGTCGCGGTTGTAGCTGCGATGGTCGTCGGCGGCGAACTGGGTGTTCGAGTCGTACTTGCCGGAGAGCAGGCCGGAGGCCAGCGGCACCCGCGCGATGACGCCGACCCCCGCCTCGGCAGCGGCGGGAAGAACTTCGTCGAACGGCTTGAGCCGGAACGCGTTGACGATGATCTGGATGCTGGCCACCTGGGGGCGGGCGATCGCCGACAGCGCTTGATCAGCGGTCTCGACGCTGAGTCCGTACGCCGCGATCGCACCGTCGGCAACCAGCGTGTCCAGGGCGTCGTACGTCGCGTCGTCATCGATCACCGCTGATGGCGGGCAGTGCAGCTGGACCAGGTCGAGCGTGTCGACCTGGAGGTTCCGGCGGGACCGGTCGGTCCACTGCCGGAAGTTGGCGAGCGTGTAGTTGTCCGGCACCTGCTCCATCCGCCGACCCATCTTGGTCGCCACGGTCAACGGCGTGTCCGGGTGCTCGGTGCGGAACCGGCCGATGACCTGCTCGCTCCGGCCGTCGCCGTACACGTCAGCGGTGTCGAAGAAGGTGACGCCGTCGGCCACCGCCGCCTCGAG
Organism: uncultured Actinomycetota bacterium; assembly: GCA_963719255.1. Classification (GTDB taxonomy): domain Bacteria; phylum Actinomycetota; class Actinomycetes; order Propionibacteriales; family Nocardioidaceae; genus Nocardioides. The sequence goes on from CAVRBN010000052.1 coordinate 38,790, forward strand.
TACCTCCAGGGCAGCCTCCTCCGAGACGTCGCCCCAGTCCGCTCCCAGCTGCCAGGTGCCGAGGCCCACGACCGACACCGTGCGGCCGGTCCTGCCGAGTGACGCGCTGCTCCACCGGGCTGGCTCCTTCCGGACGTTCTCAGGAGCCGTCAGCGTAGCGGTGGAGGCGGAGCACCTCGGCCAGCTCGGTTTCCTGCTCCGCCCGCCACTGCGCGAGCCGGGCCAGGTCGGTGTCGAGGTCATGGTCCATCTCCAGCCGGGCATGCGCCCATCGGAGCGGCGTCCTCGGCGTACGCGACCATCACGATCGGCCGCGCCTGCCGGATCATCTCGAGCGCCTCGACCGGGTCATGGCCCAGGGCGAGCAGGATCGCGAACCCGATCGACGGGCCGCGGTTGATCCCGGCGTGGCAGTGGGCGAGGACGACGTTGTCGGGCTCCGCAAAGGCCTCCAGCGCGAACTCGACCCCCGCGTCGAACCACTGCGTGCCGACCTCCTGCCCGAGGTCGGGGATCCCCTGCCAGAAGTACGATCACCTGGGGCTGACTCCGGGCCACGTGCTCCTCGTCCGACCACTCCTCGCGCACGTCGAGGATGTGGGTCAACCCGTGTTCGACGAGCTCGCGCAGCTCGAAGCCGGAGAGTTCCTCGTCGTACGTCGACAGGTCGCCGCCGATCCACAGCTGGTCGGTCACCATGCTGGCGTTGGCGTGTTCGAAGGAAGCCATTGCTCCATCCTGCAACGCGCGGACGGCACACCCAACCTTGGGAGGACTGAGCGCCGGTCAGGACAGCCAGCGGCGCAGCTTCTTCTTCCTCGCCCGGGCCCACACGGGCCCGAACGCCGCCTCGAGCTCGTCCCCTTCCCGTTCCTCGTGGGCGTGCAGGACGCCGAGGGTGAAGGTGTCCTCGCCCTCCTCCGCCGCATGGTCGGTCATGCTCCGCAAGCGGATCCTCGCCGCGACCGTGTCGTGCTGCTCGCCCAGCAGCGACTGGATCCGCTTCATGGCCTTGACGAACCGTTTCGCGTCCTTGCCGTAGACGCCGACCAGCGGCTCGGCGGCGTACCGCGCTCGTTTCGCGGCCTTGCGGACCTCGTGGAGACGCGCGCTTCGCGTGCGCCGCGTCGGGCTCGTCTGCAAGGGCGTCGACTCGCGACTTCAACCGCTTCCAGTCGTGCCGGACCCGCTTGGGCAGTACGTCGCGGACGGGCCGTTTCGCCTTCTTGGTCCACGGCGGCGTGCTGGCCAACTGGTCGAGTCGGTCGAGGAGCGCGAAGTACCGGTCGGACTCGAGGGTCTCGACCACAGCCGCAAGTGCCGTTCGATACTCGGTCCCGAGGTCCTTCTTGACCCGGGACCGGACCGGCCCTCGCACGGTCGGTCTGGCGAGCCCGTCCAGTTTGTCTACGAGCCGGGCCTGAAGGACCTCGGCGTCCCGGGCGTCACCGAGTGCGCCGGCCAGCCACTTCAGCTCGTCGCGGACCGGCTCGGTCACATCCTGGTCCAGCAGTGGACGGTGCGTCGCCAGGGCATTGCGCAGGCGGCGCGTCGCGACCCGCATCTTGTGGACGCCGCCGGGGAGGTCCTGCCGCACCAGCGGGTCCCGCCGCCGAAGCTCGGCGACCTGGTCGCGCAGGCGGGCCTGGACGACGACGCGCGCGGCGTCCTGCTTCCCGGGTGTCTTGGCGGACTCCGGTGTCCGGCGGCCGTGAGCCGGTCACCGACCGCACGCGCCAGTTTCGACCGTGCGGTGGACGGTCGGGCTCCGGCGTCGCGCAGCAAAGCGGCGGCAGCCTTCAGCAGGGCGTCGTCGCCCTCGGCCAGCTCGACCTCCCACTCGCGCCATCCGGTCTCCCTGGTCTCCACCTCAGCGGTGACGAGGTCGTCGGACACGACCGCGAGCAGCCGGCCGGACTCGTCGAGCAGCCGGTGCTCGGTGCGGTGCGTGCGCAGCGTGGCAATCGGCCCCAGCGCCTCGTCACCCACGAAGACCCGCACCGTGTCCCGCAGCCGCTTGGGCACGGTGGCCTTGCCGCGGCCAAGCCCGACTGTGACCTCGTGCCGCGCCCCGTCGGCCGGCAGCTTCAGGTGCCAGCCGTCGTCGGCGCCACCGGTACGTCGCCGAACGGTGATCCCGGCCGCGGCCAGCCTCAGGTTCGTCGTGTCGAAGTACGTCGCCTCGAGCCGATGCTCCGACGTCTCGACCGACGCGACCTGGGGCAGTCCGTCGAGCGCCGGCAGGACAGCGTCGGGTCGCGACGTCGTACTTGTCCTCGACCTCGAGGTGGCTCGGCGCCATGCCTTCCTCCTACTTGGTAGCTCTGTGTAGCGGTCGGCCACGATCGCCTGCTGGTCGACCGGGCGGCCCCGCTGGATGGTCCACGCCAGCCGGATCAGACCCGCGTGCGACCAGGTCAGCGGGGTTGCGGACCGAGTGCCCTCACCGGCCCGACCACGGGTCGGAGGACGGCCGTCCCAGACCTGCTCGGCGAGCATGTCGCCGGGTCCGCTCGCACGGGCCATCGCCTCGAGATGGCGGGCGCGCGCTCCGGCCTCGCGGTCACGGCGTACTCGCCACGCTCGCCGGTCAGGATCGGCCAGCCGCGTCCGAGCGTCGTGAACGTGTCGGGGTCGGTGATGTCCCACTGCCCGCCGGTGCGGGTCTCGCCGTAGCCGTCGAAGTTGAACCGGTGCCACGTGGGCCCGTTCGGCGTGCTCACCCTCAGCTTCCGGTCGACCACCGAGAGCGTCGACCGCACGACCGGGTCGCGGGGCCGAACGATGCCGTAGCGGACGAGGTCGAGGAAGCTCGGGTCGACGACGCGTCGCTGGTCGATGACGGAGGGCCCGCCGTCACCGATTCCGTACGTCGTGCCCACATTCGGCTTGCCGTCCTTGGTGAGGCGCAAGGAAGTACGGCTGGTCGCTCAGCGGGCCGTTCCGGGTGACCGTCCAGCGCTTGACCTTCGACTTCCACTCGTCCGCGAGCGCGAGCCACCTGTCCGCGGACGCGTCGTCGCCGTTCTTCCGCGCCAGGTGCGGCGGCGCAGACCAGGCCGGAGATCTGTGCGGCGATCGAGTTCGGGGAGTAGCCGGACTGGTTCTCCCAGCGCTCCTGGGGTGAGAACGGCGCCGCGAGCCCGGTCTCGTCGTCGGTGAAGTTCGCGAGGAAGTTGGCGGCCTCCTTCACGTGCCGGTACGTCGCCGGGCCGTCGCGCCCGACGAGGTGGGCCAGCACGATCGGCAGCGCGACCTCGTCGAGCTGCAGCTCGGTCCAGGCCGGCGTGCCGGTGACCGTGGAGTTCTGCGGGAACGAGCCGTCGGCCTTCTGCTGGACGGTGAACAGCCAGTCCACGATCCGCCTCGCGGCGGCCTTGTCGCCCATCGCCCACAGCGCCGTACCGAACTCGTAGGCGTCGCGCGACCACACCAGGTGATAGGCATCGGACGGCGACGACAGGTCCGGGTCTTCGTCGCCCCACGCCCATGGTGCCGACGGGGAGGCCACGAACGCGCCCGGGTTCTGCTTGTCCTCGGCGGCGGCGAGCACGAGAGCCGAGGCGAGGTACTGCCTGCGCATGCCGCGGGCGCTCGCTGGGACTCGCTTCAGCGACTCGAGGTAGTGGTGCCAGCCGCGGTCATAACGCCGCTTCGTGACCTGGAAACCGGTGGCTTTGGAGTGGTTCGCAGTCTGGCGGGCTTGCGGCCCGGTCTTGCCGAAGCCGAGGGTGAGCGTGGCCGACCGGTGGCCGCGCTTGCCGGTCACCCCGGGGATCCGTCCCGTCTGTACGACGTTGCCGGGTCCCGCCTGTTGACTGTGCTGGTCGAGCCGGTAGTCGTCCTTCAGGTCGGTCCAGCCGTCGTTCTCGCCGAGGAACCCGTTGGACGTCCCCCCGAACGCCGGCTTCGACACCAGCGCGGTGGCGACGTTGCCGTCGGAGGCGACCAGCGCATTGCCAACCGTCCTGCCGGTGTCGTCCATCCCGCCGTTCGCGAGCGCGGGGTCGTGCAGCGCGAAGAGCCGGTAGCGGCCGCCGTCCAGCGACCGCAGGCGGACCCTGATCACGAGCGCATCGCGCCGCGGATCGGTGACGATCCGCTTCGTGATCCGGTACTTGCCCGACTTCGCGGTGTTCACCTGCGTGAACCCCAGGCTGCGTACGTCGGGCCGGATCGTGCGGTGCCTCATGTCCGTGGACTCGCGGTCGGCGAACGACGTCCCGTCGGTGACGATCAGCTCGAGGTTGCGCACGCTCGGCGTGGAGAGGTCGGGATAGAACACCTCGCTCGTCCGTCCCTGCTGGAGGGTGAACCAGACGTTGCTTCGCCAGGTGCGCGCCGTACCGAACCCGGCCTTGTCGCCTTCGGTCCAGACTGTCTTGTCCCCCGGCCCGGCCTGGACCTCCGGGGATGACTGGACCCTCGCTGGGACGGACACCGGGCTCGTCAGCATCGTGCCGGTGACGGCGGTGGCAAGGGTGACGACCCCCGCCAGCGTTCGGACAGCCTTGTGGGTTCGAGTGAGCGGTCATCCGGGGCCCGTACCCGGCGGCTTCCGTCACAAACGGGGTTCCTCGCGCACCCGCATGTAGAGCGCGTTGATGATCTTCCAGCCTTCCGGCGTCTTGGCGAGGTGGAGGTACTCGCGGAAGACACCGCTGTGCACCATCACGGTGGCGACCTCGCGGTAGACGTCGTTGACCGTGACCTCGAACGGGAAGGCGGCTGGCTTCTCGGCCACGCCCTCACCCTCGCGGGTCCAGCCGATCATCTGTTCGGCGGTCATCGAGCCCAGGACCTGGCGGCCGGACCCGTCGATGCCGACTCCGGTTTTGGCGAGGGTCGGATGCAGCGCCCGTTCCATCCGCTCGGCGTCTGCGCCGAACCAGCCTTCCCAGTAGTCGTTGACCGTCTTGAGGATGGCCTTGGTCTCTCGGGTCGTCGTCGTCCGGGCTGTCGTCCACGCTGGCGCCCTCCTCACAGGAAATGGCTGACCGTCCAGCCGGTGCGAGTCTGGCAGCCCGGCGTCAGGTAAGGCGATAGCCGGAGACTCCGTCGGACATGGCTTGGCGAGACCAGTTGTCCGGCGAGAGCACCAGCCACGGCCAAAACTCCCGCCTGTGGATAACTCGCCGACTGCGGAGTCGGCAGCGTGCGCCGCGGACTTCGAAGGGCCTTGCTCGGCGTGAGCCGTCACTCTCGCTGTGGCGCCCGGGGCCTACCCGGCGGGCCGCGGCGGGCCACGCCAGGTGGCGGGGTGAACACGACACTCCCGCCGGCGGCGAACCCGACCTGCCACGGGCCGCTGTGGATCAGCCGGTGGTGATGCCCGCAGAGCAACAGCATGTTGCCAACGCTTGTCGGCCCGCCGTCGACCCAGTGGACGACGTGATGGGCGTGACACATCAGAGGTGGGCGGGTACATCCGGGGAAGCGACAGTGTCGGTCCCGGGCGACCAGCGCCTTCCAGATCGGCGCGGTGACCAGCCGGGCCATGCCGGCCCACATCCAGGACCTCGCTGGGGCCGCCGAGCACGACGGGGATGACCTCGGCGTCGCAGCACAGTCGGCGTACGGCGCCGGCGTCGAGGTCGATGCCGACGTCGGTGACCGCATCCCCGAGCCGGGCGCGAAGGGCGTCGTGTTGCATCAGCAGCGTCAGCCTCGGAGTGGCACCGTGGGCTTCGGGCAGCAGGTTTGCGGTCTGCGCGCGCCGGCAGGTCTCGACCAGCGCGTCGAGAAGTCGGGCACCGTGGTCACGCGGATCGCGTCCATCGTGACTGCAGCCGAGGATCGAGCAGTCGTCCGGATCGCACGCGTGGGCGGGCTGTGGGGAAGCAAGGCTCATCACGGTGCTCTTGACGATGGCCGCGTCCTCCGCGGAGCAACGCCCCTTCAGCCAGGCGCCGCCGTAGCCGTCCTCGGTGATCGACAGGATACCTGCGGTCGTGGGCGGTCCGGGCTTCGCGGTCTAGGGCTGCCTCGTCGCGGCGGTCGGTGCCGGAAGGATCGAGAACGGTCAGCAGATGGCGTCCGACGCGGCGCAACTCGGTGGCGTCCAGCCGCTTCGCCTCATCAAGGAGAGCCGCGACCCCGCGCTCGTGATCAGCAGTGGACGGCAGATCGTTGACTGCGCGGGTGATCACGATCGCCTTGGTCGTCGAGAGCCAACCATCGCGCAACGCCGCGGCCACCGGGGCGAACCGTGACGTGGCCACATCTTCGGCGAGCCGGACCATCGCCGGTCCGGTGCCGCGGTGGCCGCCAATGACGGCGGTGCAGAAGTCCTTCGTCGATGCCCACCCGAACGGCTTGACCGCGCCGGTGGCCTCCAGCTCGGCCACCACCTGCAGCTCGAACGCGTCCAGGGTGGACTTGAGGGCCTCGATCGCAGCCACGGCGTCGATCAGTTCGTCGGCCGCCCGAGCCGCCGGCAGCAACGTGTCGTGCCATCGATCACGACGCGTTGGCGCAGGTCCTCGAGGTCCGCAGGGAGTCCCGCGGGTCGAAGGCCTGCATCGATGCTCATACAACGATCCAAGCATTGACCACCGACATTTCGAACGCCTCTTCTAGCGCCTGTGGATGGCGCACAAACGCCGAGATCCGTCACCCCGTCGATCGCGTTAGTCCCGTGGATCGCGGTGCTTCACCAGAACGACGAATTGCTCGAGCTTCACCCGATCCGCGGGTGGCGAAGAGGGTGAGTGAGGCGACAGTGACAAGCGCTGCCAAGAACATCAGCCAGCCGAGTTCTCCGGCCACCAAGTATCCGAGATCGAGCACTGGCTTGATCTCGCCCGGCCAAGAACTAACAACGAACAAAGCCGGGTAGATCCGACCGCTGGAGTCACCGCGCCGCGGTGCCCTCCTGAGGGATCAGCCGCCGAGCATACAGCCGGTCCGAGTCCGGCAGTCGACGCCGGCGGTACATGTGCAGCCAGATGAGCACCGACGTACATCCGGCGAAGATGCACCACAGCGAGGGGAACGCTTGGACGTACGCGACGGTGATGACCGACAGCCCCACCAGGTTCAGGATGCCGAACGCCACGAGGGTCCGGTAGCCCGACATCAATGACGGCCCGATCACGGCGAGCACATAGACCAAGGCCCACAGATCGCCGTTGTGCAGCCCGGTGTGGTACTCGAGGGCGTGGGCGTGCGCCGTCACCCGCACGGGCGCGCTGAGCAGCGCGAAGGTGAAGTACGCCGACACCGCCGCGCCGAGGCACGACGAACGGGGCGACCCGCTGCCGCAACCCGTGCGGCTCGAGCATGAGCACGGCCAACGGCACCAGGATCGGGAAGCACCGGCAGCGCGAAGATCAGGTACGCCACCGCGGCCGCATGCTGCACCCCGCTCGACACGTCGCCGTCAGCGCCGGCCCAGACGAGCGCCTCGACCAGCTGGTGCAGGGCGAACAGCAGCGGCAGCGAGGCGAACGGCAGCTCGCGAGCCCGCCTCACCTCACGCAGCGTCGCAACGCCGATCGGAAGCAGGAGGAGGCCAGCCGTGACGTCCGCCTCGACGGAGAAGCACATCGGCTTGCCCCGTCTCCGCTGCTCACGTGCCCGGCTGTTGATCACGACAGTACGCCGAGGCGGGTCGGGCTACTCCTCTTCGGACTCCGAGGTCGGCCCATCTCCTCGAGCCGCCGGTGCAGCTGGTCGCGCACCTCGTCGGGGGTCAGCTGCGAGCGGCGGCGCTGGTCCCGGGCGATGACGGCACCGGTGGCGGCCACGCCGGCGAGCCCGGCGAGCCCGAGCACCTTCCACACCTTCATCGACCAGACTCCTTCCATGACCGGGACCCAGCTGAGCCTCGATCGGGCAGTCGACCTGACCCGCACCGGGGACCTGTGGCTGTTCCGCGGCCGCTCGGCTGCCGATCAGGCTATCCGGGTGCTCACCAACGCGCCCGTCAACCACGTCGGGATGGCGGTCGTCCTCGACGACATGCCGCCGCTGATGTGGCACGCCGAGCTGGGCAAGGGGCTGCTGGACGTGTGGACCGGCACCCACCACCGAGGCGTGCAGCTGCACGACCTGCGCGCGGCCGTCGAGCAGTGGACCGGTCGCTACGAGCAGCAGGCCTGGCTGCGGCAGCTCGACGCGACGATCGATCCCGAGATGGAGGCGGCGCTGCTGCGGACCATCGCCCGCCTCGACGGGACGCCGTTCCCGGCCACCGCCGCGCTGGTCGGCCGCTGGGCGCGCGGTCGGGTACGACGCTCGGCGGCCGCGGAGACGACGTACTGTGCCGAGGTCGTGGCCGCGACGTACACCGCGATGGGGCTGCTGGACGACCGGCGGCCGACCAACTACTACGACCCCGGCCGGTTCTGGTCCGGCGACGACCTCGAGCTCGAACGTTCAGCCCGGCTTGGAGCCGAGATCCGCGTCCTGGTCTGAAGCCCGACGCGGTCAGGCGGCACGTATGGTGCGGTCCGTGAAGGTGACGGTGATCGGCGCCGGGGGCGTCGGAGGATACTTCGGCGGAAAGCTGGCACACGCAGGGCTCGATGTGGCCTTCCTGACCCGCGGTGAGCAGCTGCGCGCGATCCAGGAGCGGGGGCTCCGGGTCCGGAGCATCCACGGAGACTTCGACGTCCGGGCCGAGGCCACGGAAGACCCAGCAGCCATCGGGACCGCCGACTACGTGGTCGTGGCGGTCAAGTCCCACAGCACCGAGCAGGTCGCCTCGCTGCTGCCTGCCCTCACCGGCCCCGACACCGCCGTCATCTCGCTGCAGAACGGCGTGGACAACGAGGAGAAGCTGGCAGCGGTGGTGGGTGCGGACCGCCTCGTCGGGGGCGCGGCGTACATCTTCGCGACCATCTCCGAACCAGGCGTGATCGAGCACACCGGTGGGCCGGCCAGCCTGGTCGTCGGGGAATGGGCAGGCGGGCAGAGCCCGCGGGTGGGCGCTTTCGTGGAGGCCTGCCGGTCGGCGGGGATCACGGCCGACGAGTCGGACAACATTCGCTCGGTGCTCTGGTCGAAGTTCGCGTTCATCTGCGCCCAGGCCGGGGTCACGTCGGCGGTCCGGCTTCCGATCGGCGACATCCTGTCCTCCCCGGCCGGTCGCCGGCTGTTCCGCGCGGTCGTCGCAGAGGTGTGTGCGGTCGCGGCCGGTGAGGGAGTCGTGCTGCCGGACGACCTGCCGGACAAGACCCTTGGCTTCGCCGACGGCCTCGATCCCGGCGCCTTCTCCTCACTGCACCACGACCTCGTCCACGGTCATCGCATGGAGCTCGACGCACTGCTTGGTGAGGTGGTCCGCCGCGGCGAGCTGGCCGGGGTCGCCGTACCCACGAGCCAGGCGTTGTACGGCGTGCTCCAGCCGTGGGCGCTCAAGGCGTCGACCGTCTGACTCGGTCTCGCTACGACACTTCTCTCGCGAGCCGGACGACCGCCTCGGCGACCCGTGGCCCGAACATCACCTCGTCGTTGTGGTCGGCTCCGGGCATCACCACCCGCTCGAACAGCGCCGGAGCCGAATCGGCCACTTCAGCGCTCAACTCCGTCGGGACGACCGAGTCCTGGTCGCCGTAGATCACTGTCACCGGCACCTGGCTCGACGCCAAGTGCTCCACGACCGGGAACCGATCCTTGAGCAGCTGCCGCACCGGCAACCAGGGGTAGTGATGTGCTCCGACATCGGCCAGTTCGGTGAACGGCGAGCGCAGCACCAGCCCTGCTGGCGGGCGCTTCGCCTGCAGTGCGGCAACCACACCCCCGCCCAGGGACTCGCCGAAGTAGATGGTGCGCTCGGGCGGGTAGCCCAGCTCCTCCAACGCCTCCGCGGCGGCAAGCGCGTCGGCTGCCAGTCCGTCCTCGTTGGGAGACCCGGGGTTTCCGCCGTACCCGCGATAGTCCATCAGCAGTACGGCGAGCCCGCGGCGGCTCAGCTCCTCGGCGAAGCCGGCCCGCCCCTGCCTGTTCCCGCCGTTGCCTGGTGCTACCAGCACAGCCATCTGCAGGTCTGGATCGCGGCGAGCGGCGGGAACGAACCAGGCTCCGAGGTCCAGCCCGTCCTCGGTGTGCACCTCGACGTCGCGGGCACCGTCGATGACATCACCAGCCGGCGGAACCCGCGAATTGTCGGGGAAGTAGATGAGCTGCCGCTGCAGCGCCCAAAGCAACCCGATCACCATCCCAATGAGGAGCACGACCACCAGTAGCCCGCGGATGACCCGTGTGCGGAGCCGCGCGGACGTGGCCATCCCTCATGCTGGCTCGCGAACGACCGTGGTGCCAAGCCACAGCGTGCACTTCGATGACCTTGGCTTGGTGGAGCAGTTGAACATGAAGTTCCCCACCTGGAGTGCATGCAACTTCGGATACACCAAGATCGCGTCCTCCGCCTCGATGATCGACTCGAGCCGCTCCATGTCGTGATGCCAAAAGCTCAGTTCGGGTCGACGGGGCCGGCCGACATCGACCGACAGCACGATCCCCTTACTGTTCAGCCGCACGACCGACGCCGACAAGGGAGCACTCCTGCGGACGTGTTTCCAGTGGATCCAATGCATCTGATGACCCTGGGCGTAGCTCTGACACGCCTCAGGTGTGACGTCGTTCATCGTTCCTCCAAACGGTTTGGAGGCCGGCCGAAGCCGAACCCGGCTTGACGCACAGTGAGTGCGTCCGGGTCTTCTCCGGAGGGCACCGGGTCGGGTGACGCGGTTGCCGGTCGGCCACGTCCGGAGGCGTGCGGCCGACGAACCATCCCTTGCGGGATGCTCTGGACCCTTACGCGGTCATCCTAGATGCCGGCACTGACAGCGGCTCAGGACAAGACACTGTCGCCGAGACCGCGTTCTTGACTCCCATGACCCATCAACCGAGAGTGATCAGATGGCGCGATGGGTGTGCGAATACTGCGGCCAACAGGGAGTGCTCCGGCCGGGAGAGTCGGTCGACAGCGTCCAGTGTCCCGACTGCGGCGAGCCTGTGACCCCGCTGCCGCCGGGATGACAGGGCTCAGTCGCAGTAATCGCAAAGGCCTCGAAGCAGGCAAGTCCGTACTGCATTTCCGCATGCACCGAGGACTCGCGTGTCTCGACGGCGAAAGCCGCGAGGCATCGGCGTGACATAGACAAGCTCCCCCACGTGGAACCTGGACTCTACGAATCGCTGCTGACGCACGGGCTGACCGCCGACTTGTTGGCGGTGGCAGATCTAACCGCGGCCACTGGAGCGATCGACGAAGCCGATCAACCACATGTTCTGTCCCGCCACGTTCACTGGATCGTCAAGCAAGCACTGAGGG
>CAVRBN010000053.1:0-63535 GCA_963719255.1 uncultured Actinomycetota bacterium
CTGGGGCCGCTGCGCCCGTTGCTCTAACGCTCAGCTCAGCTGCAGCTGGGCCATCACGTGGTCGTTCCGGTTCCCGCCGGCAAGCTGCACCTTCCATCCGTCCGGATCGGGCTTCCCGCACGGCTCGGGCACGGCATCGGGATTGCGGGCGGGCGAGCAGGCCAGATTGAGCACCTCGGCACCCTGCACGCTCCGCAGGCTCGTGCCGCTCATCGAGGGGTACCTGAGGTCGAGGGCGGTGATGCGCGCCAGCGCACGACTCTCGACCGAGGTGCTTCTCTCCAGGACGCCGGAGAGTACATAGGTGACGTAGATCGACTTCGCCGCGACGAACTGATAGCCCTCGCTGACGCCATCGACCGAATCGGCACCGGGCACGATCATTTCGTCCGCGGCGACCTCCACCTTCGTGGCCGTCACCACACCAGAGTCGATCCCTGCGAGCACTGGCGCCACCAGCTTGATGCTCGTCTTTGGAAGCTTGGTGTGAATCCAGTGCGTGACCCTCAGGTCACCCGACGGGAGCACGACAGTCTCGACGTACGACCCGTTGGCGGGCAGCGCCACGGGTGGGATGAACGGGATGGTCCGCGGAGGCTGGCCGGGATCGGTCGAGTCGTCGTTCTGGCTCAGCAACGGACGCAGCATCAGGACGATCCCGATGGCCGCCACGATCGCGGCCACCGCCGCGAACCCAAGTGCCTGCCACAGGCGGGCCGACGGTCTGCGGAAGAGCGACGACGTCTTCGGCGGCGACGATGGATAGACCCAGTTGCCGACAGGGACGGGTTCCGTGGGCGGCGCCGATGCGGCTTCGGCAGCAACCAACGGAGCCGCCTTGGCCGCAGGTTTTTCGAGGGACACGGCGGCGGCAGGGGCGGTCGACTTCGCCGCGGGCTTCGCAGCCGCCTTCTTCGCAGGTGCGGCAGCCTTCTTCGCCGCAGGCCTCGCAGCCGCCTTCTTCGCAGGTGCGGCAGCCTTCTTCGCCGCGGGCCTCGCAGCCGCCTTCTTCGCAGGTGCGGCAGCCTTCTTCGCCGCGGGCCTCGCAGCCGCCTTCTTCGCAGGTGCGGCAGCCTTCTTCGCCGCGGGCCTCGCAGCCGCCTTCTTCGCAGGTGCGGCAGCCTTCTTCGCCGCGGGCCTCGCAGCCGCCTTCTTCGCAGGTGCGGCAGCCTTCTTCGCCGCAGGCTTCGCAGTCGACTCGGCGACGGGAGCCTTCGGCGCGGCCTCCTGCCCAGCCGAAGTATCGGCTTCCGCGGACGACCGTGGTTCCTGTGCCTTCCGCGGGTTCGGGACTGTGGCCGACTGGGCGTCCCGCGGACGCGCGGGGTCGAGCGGGCGAGGCGGCGCCTTCTTTGGTTTGCCCATCAGTCCTCCCTCGCAGTCGGATTGGCCACGGCCGTGGCGGTGACGATCGCCAGGTTCTGATAGCCGCCGCGGCTCGCGTCGTACGGCGGCGCGCAGGTGACGAGGGTCAGCCGCCGCTCTCCCCGGGGGAGAACAACCAGCGCTCACCGTTCAGCGATCCCTGCGGCAACAGGCGAAGGGACCGGATCTCGAACGACTGCTCGAGAGTCGCGGACGTCACGACGATGCGTTGTTCTGGTTGGACCGAGAGCAACTCGACGTAGGGACCGAGGCCCTGGGCTGTGGAGTCGATGTGCGCGGCCAGGAGCGTCGAGCCGAACAGATCGCCGATCCGCGAACCACCGCGCCACCAGCCGGCGGTCCTGATGTCGTCGGGCACGTCGAGCCGCCGATCGGGCAGCGTCGACACCGCCCGGATCGGGATGAGCGCACCGCTGGGCAGCCGCGCCATTTCCGGCCGTTCCGGCTGAACGGCCGAGGCGGCGCGTACGGCGGAAACTGCCGGCTCAGCTGGCTCGGTTGGCTCCCCGGATCCCGTCGGCGTCTGCTCCGCCGACTGAGGATCGGAGGCGACGTCCGGCGTCGGCCGTGAGTCGCCGGGACCACCCATCGACCACACGAGGGCGGCGACCAACCCGCCGACCAGCAGGGTCAGGGCACCGACGCCCACCAGGACCTGCCTCAGCGGGCGTGGCCGCCGATGCATCCCGAAGCGTGGCCTTACTTCACCCGAGCGCGCCATCTGCGATCGCCCACAACTCCTTCGGTGGCCGGCCGCAGTCGCACTCCTGCGGTCCACAGGAGGACGAACCCGACCAGTAGGGATCCGAGACCCAATGCCCACGCGAGCAGAGTGCCCGGCAGCCTGCCGGACGCCGCATCAGCCTGGCCACCGGCCGTGGAGAACGGCGTCACTCCTGCATCTGCGGCCAGTCCCGCCGACCCGGTGTCCATCGTCTCGGGCATCGTGGAACCGTCGGAGGCGAGCTGTGTGGTGTGCACGATCACGTTCATGGACTGGTCTTTCGGACTGCCGACGGCGTAGACCATCGTGGCGGTGCGTGGTTTGAGGTCGACGTCCAGCGGTCCGAGGATCGGGTTGGTTGTCATTCCCGTGGGCAGCAGTTCGACCTTGTGCGGCCCTGCCGGCACGTCAGCATCCGCGAACTCACCGTTCGCGATGTTGGTGAAGGCGACCTGGCCGTCGACGCGGACATCCGCCGGCGCAACGGTCGCGGTGTGGGCGAGGAGCACTCGAGCCTTGCCGGGACCGATCGGCTTGACCGGGGTGGCGTAGGAGTGCACAACCGGATCGCCTCCGACTGCCGCCGGGCGGTGGATCACGACGTCGCTGCTCGACCCAGAACCGACGTCGATACTGGACTTGACCGCCAACCCTGACCCGGAGAACTCCACTTCGTGCGAACCGGGTGTCAGGTCGTACGGACCCAGGACTGTGCCGACCTCGACGCCACTTGTCCATCGACTCTCCGTCGATCGAGACATCAACTGACATTCCGGGCACGGCCTGGATCACGACGACATGCCCGACCGGCTTGGCTGCGTGGCTCGCGGGTGCCAGCCCGAGCACCGTCAGTGAGAGTGAACAGGCCACTCCTATTGCAGAGATGATCTTCATTTTGTTTCCCCCACATGAAGTTGTCGGACACACCCGTCCGCACGGAGCACAGCACCGGGTAATGAGCCTCGTCAACCCCAGTAGCCACCCCCAGTGAGAAGGTTTACTTACGAATGGTCACTTTGTGGGGAGATGTGCCCGGGGTGCCATCCGCGGACCGCGTCGCGGCAGGCGATGGCCCGCTAGAGCGAGCAGGGCCTGGACCCGGTAACGCTGTGGCCGCCACGGCTCCAGGAGTACGGCGAGCTGCTCGTCGTCGACCGGTTTCCCGGTCAGGGCCCAGCCGATGTCCTGAGCCACGTGGTAGTCGCCGAAGCTGACCGCATCCGGATCCCCGTGGGCCCGAACCCTCACCTCGGCACTTGTCCAGACCCCGATCCCCGGCAACGAGCGCAGGCGACGATCGGCCTCCGCGTGGTCGAGCCCGGTAGTTCGTTCGAGAGCGTCAGAGACCTGCGCTGCACGGACGATCGTTCGCGAGCGCCCGGGATCGATGTGCATGCGCAGCCACTCCCACGACGGGATCATCCGCAGCTGTTCGGGCGAGGGCTGAAGCCTGAGCCTGAGGTCCGCACCCGGCCCGGGCGCGACCTCCCCGTAGCGGTAGACCAGCCGGCGGAATCCGGCGAACGCCTCCTGCCCGGTCACCTTCTGCTCGATGACGGCGGGCACCAGCGACTCGAGGACGAGGCCGGTGCGGCCGATCCGCCAGTGCGGGTGGCGCTTCAGCGCGGCCTCGACGACCGCGTGGAGGGGCGCGAAGTCACTCGGGTCGTCGAGGCCACCGAGCATCGCGGGCAGCTGATCCAGTGCCCAGTCGGCTCCACTCCCCCAGGCCCGCGCCTCCACCTCACCGTCGGCCGGTCGCGGCAGGACCATCAAGGTGGCGGGGCCGTCGGACGTGCGCAGAGCGCGCCAGTGCGCGTGCCCGACGATGCGGTACGTCGGGTCGCCCGGGCCGTGCCGCAGCACCGACAGGATCTGGCCGACCGGGCACGGCCAGTCGGGGCGCCACACCCTTCCGACCTCGTTCACGCACCAACCCAACCACGACTGTCCGACCGGCCCGTCACAATGTGTCCATGTTGCTCGCCGAGGTCGTCGACGCGTCCGGTCGCGTCGGCGCCACCCGCTCCCGCAAGACCAAGGTGGAGATCCTCGCGGAGGCGGTCGCCTCCGCAGAGCCGGTCGAGGTCGAGGCCGTCGTTGCCTACCTGTCGGGCTCGCTGCTCCAGCGCCGCACCGGCCTTGGGTGGCGGTCCATGACCGCCGCCGTCGACCCCGCGTCCGAGCCCTCCCTGACCGTTGCCGAAGTCGACGGTGCCTTCTCCGCGATCGCCGGGCTGAGCGGGGCCGGGTCCCAGGCCGCCCGGGCGAGCGCGACCGCGGACCTGCTCGGGCGGGCCACCGCCCCCGAGCAGGCCTGGTTGCGGGGAGTGGTCACGGGTGCGGTCCGTCAGGGCGCCCTCGACGCGCTCGTCCAGGAAGCCGTCGCCCGAGCCGGGGGCGTTCCGCTGCAGGCGGTCCGCCGCGCCGCGATGCTCGCCGGCTCCACGGTCGCGATCGCTCGTGCCGCGCTGACCGGAGGTGAGCCGGCCCTCGCTGAGTTCCAGCTCGAGGTCGGCCGGGCCGTGTCACCGATGCTCGCGTCCAGCGAGCCCGACGTAGCAGCAGCGCTGGCCAGGGTCGGCGGTCCCGCCGCGGTCGATACGAAGCTCGACGGCATCCGGATCCAGGCGCACAAGCTCGGCGACGAAGTCCTGCTGGCCACCCGCACGCTGGAGGACATCACCGCCCGGCTGCCCGAGGTGGTCAAGATCGTCCGGGCCCTCTCGGCCGACCGGTTGGTCCTCGACGGCGAGGCGATCGCGCTCGGTCCGGATGGCCGTCCGAGGCCGTTCCAGGAGACCGCCTCGCGGACGGCGTCCGGCAGCGGAGCCGTCATCACGCCGTACTTCTTCGACCTGCTCCACGTCGACGGAGAGGATCTCCTCGATCGGCCCGGGTCGGAGCGCTTGACGCGTCTCGAAGCCCTGGTCCCGGCGGCGCACCTGGTCCCCCGGGCTCTCGTCGACTCCGTGGCAGCGGCGCAGGCAGCACTCGACGCGGCACTCCTGGCCGGGCACGAGGGTGTGGTCGTCAAGAGCCTCGCGGCGCCGTACGACGCCGGTCGCCGCGGGTCCGCGTGGGTGAAGGTCAAGCCTGTGCACACGCTGGACCTGGTGGTTCTCGCCGTCGAGGAGGGCAGCGGTCGGCGCCGCGGCTGGCTGTCCAACATCCACCTCGGGGCCCGGGATCCGGAGACCGGTGGCTTCGTGATGCTCGGGAAGACCTTCAAGGGCATGACCGACCAGATGCTGGCCTGGCAGACCGAGCGGTTCACCGAACTCATGACCGAGCGCAACGACTGGGTCGTCCAGGTCCGGCCGGAGCAGGTCGTGGAGATCGCCTTCGACGGCGTCCAGCGGTCCACGCGCTATCCCGGAGGGCTGGCCCTGCGGTTTGCCCGCGTCGTGCGCTACCGCGACGACAAGACCGCCGACGAGGCCGACACGATCGACGACGTACGCCGCCTGGCCACCTGGCTGTGAGGTCGGGAGTAGCGACGGGGCCCGGCGAGCCGCCTTGAAATGGCCGTCAAGGTTCGATTGACGTCGGCTAGCGATAGGCGCTCACAGCATGAGGGCAGCAGAATCACAGGGTTGATAGAGGGGTGATCCGGGCGTGTCGTTTATCGAGCGCTTCGAGAGGTAGATTCGCAACCTCCTCAGGAACCACGTGTCGAGACTGAGTTGATCGGGATGGGGATGGTGCCGGTCGGGGTGACGAGGAAGGTCAGGACTTGGGTTCCGGTCCATTGGTAGTGGCCGGCTGGGGTGCGGTGGTAGCGCCATCGGCGGAAGGTCTTCGCCCTGTGGTGCCGTCTGCATAAGGCGGCGAGGGCGTCGGGCTGGCTCTGGCCAGGTGGGCCGTCTCCTCATAGGGGGTGATGTGGTCCACGTCGCAGGCTCTGGCGTCCCGGTTGCACCACGGGAAAATACAGTGCTGATCGCGGAGGATGACCAACTCGCGCATCGAGGCGGGTGGGTCGTGGGCATCGACGGCGTCGGTGCGCGCCATGTCGAGGACGGGTTGGATGGTGACCCGGCTCCGGCCTGCCCAGACCTTGATCCGGGCGATGGTGGCCGGCCGGAACCTCTCCACGGTCCCGAACCCGCTGCCGCCCGGCTGTCGGAGCTTCGAGCTCGAGCAGGTCGATCAGTGACAGGTGCAGGTAGAGCTTGGTCTTCGGCCGCAGGCGGCACCGACTGGGACGGTTGGGGCTGACTCGACCGGAGTGGCCGTCCGAGGAGGGTGCCGAGGTCGAGGGCGGCTTGGCGGTGGCGATCACGCCGACGGCCTTGGCCTTGCGGACCTCGAGGGTGTCGGTGTCACGAGGGCTTTCAACTGGGCGGCCTGCTCACAGACCAGGTCGTGGAAGGTGGTGAGGTCGAGGGTGTCGCCGGTGACTTCGAGGTAGGAGGTGCCGACCCAGTGTCGGCACCGTCGGTGCAGACGCCGCGGTGCAGAGCGGCACCCCCCACGCATCCTTGCCCTGCTTCTCCCGGGTCTCGAACAGGTGCGGATCATAGGTGGCGATCGCCTGAGCGACCGCGAAACCGACCGCCCGCCACCCACACGACCCGCTCCGATATGCGACTGCCTGTCCACCGACGCGGCGGCGGCTAGGGAGAGGTTATAGGTGGCCTGGGTGATATTGCGGGCCTTCCACGGCGACACCGCCAACGCTTCGACCGCCTTCCAGATACGGGGGAGACGGTGTTGGAGGTCGAGGGCGTCGGCCAACAACTGCAACCCGGTCAACGGTGGACACCCGAGCGCGACCGCGAACGGTTCGGGCGTGAACGCCGCCACCAGCGGCGTCCCCTCCCCACCCACGGCTGCCTCCTCGTCCGGGCACAGGACCGGGAGGCCGGTGTCGGACCAGGTCACAAACCCCGACTCGTCGGTGGCCGGATGCAGCACACACCACTGCGCCGCGACCCGCAGCTTGGCGCGGCCGGCACGACGTTCTCGACTCGGCGACGGCGCCGAAGTCGAGCAACCACTCCGCGTGAGGTCACAAACCTCGACGAGGCAGCCGTTCAACACGGTATGCAACATGACTCAACCAAGCAGGATATATAGTGTTTATTGTATGAGGGGATTTTTTTTTTTTTTTTTTTTTTTTTTTTTTTTTTTTTTTTTTTTTTTTTTTTTTTTTTTTTTTTTTTTTTTTTTTTTTTTTTTTTTTTTTTTTTTTTTTTTTTTTTTTTTTTTTTTTTTAAAAAAAAAAAAATTTTTTTTTTTTTTTTTTTTTTTTATTATGATGAATTTTGCGCATGAGTTTGTCATAACTCAACGGTTGCCTGAAAGATTATATTTCGAAGTATGTCAGGCAAGTTAGAAATATCGTTGAACACAAGCTCGTTCATCGGTAAGTACGTGCAATACCGATGAACCGTCAAAGAAGAATAGAAGTATAAGCACACACCGACAGAACGACGTAGCAGACTCGCATAGAGAACCAGCCACGAAATAGTGAAAGCGAGATAATATGTAAGATAATTGAGGTATTAAGAAGTATGAAATATTATCGGTCTATAGACTGGTTCTCTCCGTAGTTATTCCGCTCCTATGTCGCTTCGCCGACGAAATATCAGCCATCTGGGAGGGAATCATAAAAAAATATTTTTTTTTTTTTTTTTTTTTTTTTTTTTTTTTTTTTTTTTTTTAAAAAAAAAAAAAAAAAAATAATTTTAAAAGTAATTAGATATATAAATAAAATGATATGAAATGAGCAAAAGAAATAATATTTTATAAAGGACAATAATGAAAAATTTATTAAGGTATATAAGATAGATATAGATAGAGTAATAAGATAATTTATTTTTTAAAAAAAAAAAAAAAAAAAAAAAAAAAAAAAAAAAAAAAAAAAAAAAAAAAAAAAAAAAAAAAAAAAAAAAAAAAAAAAAAAAAAAAAAAAAAAAAAAAAAAAAAAAAAAAAAGAGAAAGCAAAGAGACGGAATCGGGGCTGAAACGAGGGTTTGTGTAAGAAGTATTTCAAGAGTTTCTTCGAGCCTGCTTGGGTTGCGGTGTGTGCTCGTGGCTAACTCGCTTGGATTGCGGTTTCAGGCCAACCCGCTGTGGTTGCGGTTTCAGGCCAACCCGCTGTGGTTGCGGTCGGCGTACGACCTTGCGGGCCCTGCCCGGGGTCGCCGACCCGGCGCTTGTTGACAGTCGTCGCTGACGCTCCTTTGTGTCAACAACCGCCGGGTCGGCTCCTTTGCTGCGCGCGCTAGCGCTCGAGGATCGCGGTGACGCCTTGGCCACCGGCTGCGCAGATCGAGATCACGCCCTTGCCGGAGCCCTTCTGGGCGAGCAGCTTCGCGAGGGTGTGCAGGATCCGGCCGCCGGTCGCCGCGAACGGGTGGCCGGCAGCGAGCGACGACCCGTGGACGTTGAGCTTGGTGCGATCGACCGATCCCAGGGGCTGGTCGAGGCCCAGCCGCTCCTTGCAGAAGATCGGGTCCTCCCAGGCTTTGAGGGTGGCCAGCACCTGCGAGGCGAACGCCTCGTGGATCTCGTAGAAGTCGAAGTCGCCGAACTCGTAGCCGGCGCGCTCCAGCATCCGCGGCATCGCGTAGGCCGGCGCCATCAACAGGCCCTCGTGACCGTTGACGTAGTCGACGGCAGCGGTCTCGTGGTGGGTCAGGTAGGCGAGCACCGGCAGGTCGTGGCTGGCTGCCCATTCCTCCGAGGCGAGCAGGACCGTCGAGGCGCCGTCGGTCAGCGGCGTCGAGTTTCCTGCGGTCATCGTGGCCGCAACACCCTTGCCGAACACCGGCTTGAGGGTGGCGAGCTTCTCGACCGAGGAGGTCGGTCGCAGGTTCTGGTCGCGCTCCTGGCCGCGGAACGGCGTGATCATGTCCTCGACGAAGCCGGCGTCGTACGCCGCGGCCAGGTTGTGGTGCGACGCGGCGGCCAGCTCGTCCTGCTCCTCGCGGCCGATGTCCCACTCCAGTGCCGTGAGCGCGGCGTGCTCGCCCATCGACAGACCCGTTCGTGGCTCGCCGTTCTGCGGGATGGACGGCACGATGTCACCGGGTCGCACCTTGGCGAGCGCAGCCAGCCGGCCCTTCAGGTCCTTGGCCCGGTTGAGCTGGAGCAGGATCTTGCGGAGGTTCTCGCCGACGGCGACCGGCGCGTCGGACGTCGTGTCCGAGCCGCCCGCCACGCCCACGTCGATCTGGCCGAGCGCGATCTTGTTGGCGACCTGGATGGCAGCCTGGAGGCCGGTTCCGCAGGCTTGCTGGACGTCGTACGCCGGAGTCTCGGGCGAGAGCCTGGATCCGAGGACGGTCTCGCGGGCCAGGTTGAAGTCCCGGGAGTGCTTGAGCACCGCACCGGCCGCGAACTCACCCAGGCGCTGACCGTGCAGTCCGAAGCGCTCCACGAGCCCGTCGAGGGCGGCGGTCAGCATCTCCTGGTTGGACGCGGTCGAGTAGACGGTGTTCGAGCGCGCGAACGGGATGCGGTTGCCGCCGAGTACGGCGACGCGGCGGGACGTGCCCTGCATGGTGAGCTCCCAGTGCTGGTTCGGTGTTGTCTCGGGCCCTCCTATCCTTGCTCGTGTCGTGCCCGCGGGGAAAGGACACCATCGACATGAGCGACCCCTACCAGGTCTTCACCCAGACCTCCGTCGGCAAGACGCTGGTCAACAGCCTCGGTCTGCCGGTCCCGACCGAGCTGGACCGCTGGTCCGAGGGCGCTCCACTCGTCGACGGCACCGTCGTGGTCGGCGGCGACGGGGTCCTGGGCAAGGCACTCACCGCTTCGCTCGACCGTCTCGGCATCGTTCACACGGTGAGCCCGCGGACGGCGAGAAGTACAAGGGACTCGTGTTCGACGCCACCGGCATCACCACCACTGACGACCTGGCCCAGCTGCAACGCTTCTTCACTCCGCTGATGCGCAGCCTGGCAACCTGCGCCCGGGCCGTCGTGCTCGGCAGGCCCCCTGAGCTCGTCAAGGGCGAAGAGCGGATCGCCCAGCGTGCCCTCGAGGGCTTCACCCGCTCACTCGGCAAGGAGATCGGCAGGGGCGGCACCGCCCAGCTCGTGTACGTCGCCCCCGGAGCCGAAGGCTCCCTCGACTCGACCCTGGCGTTCCTGCTCTCGCCGAAGTCGGCCTACGTCTCCGGTCAGGTCGTCCGGATCGGGTTGACCGGGAGCAAGAAGGCGGTGGCGGTCAAGGACTGGGAGCGGCCACTTGCCGGCAAGACCGCAATCGTCACCGGAGCCAGCCGCGGGATCGGCGAGCAGATCGCGCGAGTGCTCCACCGTGACGGCGCGACGGTGCTCGGCATCGACGTGCCGCAGGCGGCGAGCGAGCTGCAGACGCTGATGACGGAGCTGAACGGCGACTCGCTGACCCTCGACATCACCCACTCCGACGCCCCGCAGCGGATCACGCGTCACGTCCGGACCAAGCACGACGGCGTCGACATCGTCGTACACAATGCGGGCATCACCCGCGACCGGAAGCTGGCCAACATGGCCGAAGACCGCTGGGACCCCGTGATCGCGGTCAACCTGACCGCACCCGAGCGGATCACGCGATCGCTGCTCGAGGCCGACGCGATCAACAGGAACGGCCGGATCATCGGCGTCGCCTCGATCGCCGGCATTGCGGGGAACGTCGGCCAGACCAACTACGCCACCTCGAAGGCCGGCGTGATCGGGCTGGTCGGCGCGTTCGCGGCCGAGCTCAAGAACGGCATCACTGTCAACGCCGTCGCCCCGGGGTTCATCGAGACCCGGATGACCGCGGCTGTCCCGTTCGCCATGCGCGAGATCGGACGTCGCCTCAACGCGATGTCCCAGGGCGGCCTACCCATTGATGTCGCCGAGACAATTGCCTGGTTCGCGAACCCCGGATCGACCGCGGTCAACGGCAACGTCGTCCGGGTCTGCGGACTGATGATGCTGGGCGCCTGACAGACATGACTCTGACAGAGGTCCGAACCATCGACGGGTCGGGCGGGGGCCTGACCGCCTTGCTGAAGGCCGCGCTGCCGATCCTGCCGGTCGTCAACCAGCTGCCCGGCGTGAGGAAGTCCGGAACCACGCTCCCCGATGTCGTCGTGCAGAGCAGGACGGCGGTCGAGCGCGATCACGTGGAGAGGTACGCCGCCGTCTGCGGCTTCCCCGTCAGGGACACCGCGCCGCTGCCCTACCTGCACCTGCTCGCATTCCCGCTGCACATGGCGCTGATGGCCGACCCGGCCTTTCCCTACCCCGCCATCGGGACCGTCCACCTGGAGAATGCGATCACCCAGCACCGCCCCGTCGCGGTCGGCGAGCCGGTTGCGCTCTCGGCACGTGCGTCGAACCTCCGCAGCCACGCCAAGGGCAAGGTCTACGACGTCGAGGTCGAGGTCACCGCGAACGGCGAGTCGGTCTGGCAGAGCACGTCGACGCTACCTCCGGATCGGCAAGGGCGATCGGGCCGCGGACCCGGGCCGCACGTTCTCCGCCGTGCCCGTCTGGCGGGATCCCGTGGCGGCTGCCGGCGGATCTCGGTCGTCGGTACGCCGCGGTGTCGGGCGACCGGAACCCGATCCATCTCTACCCGGTGACCGCGAAGGCGTTCGGGTTCAAGCGCCAGATCGCGCACGGGATGTGGAGTACGGCCCGCTGCGTCGCCGCACTGGAGAACCGGCTGCCGGACGCGGTCACCGTCGAGGTGGGCTTCAAGAAGCCGATCTTCCTGCCGGGCACCGTGTCGTTCGGGGTGCGGCGGGTCGGCTCGGACCACGAGTTCGCGCTGGAGGATCCGAAGTCGGGCGCGCTGCACCTGTTGGGTCGGACGACGGCCCGCTGACCGGGATCCGGAGACCCGCTCTATTCGGACGGGGCTTTGCGAACCCGGATCAGGCCCTCCTGCGCGACGGAGGCCACCAGCCGACCGTCCTGCGAGAAGACCCGGGCGAGGGCCAGGCCGCGTCCGCCGGAGGCGGAGGGCGAGTACTGGTCGTAGAGCCACCACTCGTCCGCGCGGAACGGCCGGTGGAACCAGATCGTGTGGTCGAGCGACGCCGGCTGGATCTGTCGGCGAGCCGATGCGGACGCCGTGCGGACCCAGGGTTGCGCCCAGCAGCGTCAGGTCGCTGGCGTAGGTGAACGCGGCGTTCTGGGTGACCTGGTCGTCCGGCATGGCCCCGTTGATCCGGATCCACAGCCGGGTATGCGCCGGTCGGGGTCCGTTGCCCGCCGGCTCCTCCTCGACGTAGCGCACATCGAGGGCGGACCACTCCCGTTCCCACGCCGAAGGATCGCGGTTCGAACGACCGCGGAAGAAGTCGGCGACATCCGTGCCCTCGGCCGGTGGGGACACGTCGGGCATCGGGTCCTGGTGGTCGAAGCCCTCCTCGGGCCGCTGGAAGTCGGCGGTCATGAAGTAGATGCCGCGGCCGTGCTGCCGGGCCACGACGCGCCGGGTGGCGAACGAGCGGCCCTCCCGGATGGCTTCGACGTCGTAGACGATCGGAACCGAGGTGTCGCCCGGGCGCAGGAAGTAGCTGTGCAGCGAGTGAATCAGGTAGTCCGACGGCGTGGTCCGCGAGGCCGCGACAAGTGCCTGCGCGGCGACCTGGCCACCGAAGACCCGCTGCAGCTTCGTGTCGGGCTGGCGCCCGCGGAACAGGTTGAGATCGATCTCCTCGAGGTCGAGGAGGTCGGAGATTTCGTCGGCGGTGCGCGGCACGCGGAGCCTCTCAGGCGTCGTCGGAGGGGTCGGGCCGGTCCAGTCCGGCGAGGAAGCGCTCGAACTGCGCCCCGATCTCCTCACCCGTCGGGATCGTCGCGTCGTCGGCCAGCAACGACGACCCGGACTCCTCGGCCTGCTGGAACGCGTCGTACTGCTGCTCCAGGCCCGACACGACCTCGCTGACCTCGGCGTTGGTGGCCAGGTAGCCCGCGATCTCGGCCTCGGTGTGCTCGGCGCCGGCCTGGAGGGCGGACGGGTCCAGGGAGAGGCCGGTCGCCCGCTCGGTCTCTTCGAGCAGCGCGATCGCGGCCCGGGGAAAGTCCATCTGGGAGATGTAGTGCGGCACATGAGCGACGAAGCCCAGGGCGGGGTGGCCCCACTCCCCCAACCGCACCTCGAGCAGCGCCTGGGCGCTGGAGGGGATGCGCAGCTCGCCCTTCCAGCGGCTGCCACCGTCGATCAGCGACGAGTCGTTCGCGTGTGGCGTGATCGCGATCGGTCGGGTGTGGGGGACGGCCATCGGCACCGAGGCGAGGGAGAGGACCGAGCTGACCCTCAACCGGCGGACGACGTCTTGGACGGCGGCCGTGAACGCCTCCCAGCGGTTGTCGGGCTCGGGCCCGCGCAGGAAGAGGTACGGCGCCATCTGCTGGTCGCGCATCAGTCGAACGTTCATCCGTGGCGCGTCGTACTGCTCGTAGTGGTCGCGCATGAACGACATCGGTGGCCGGCGCGCCCGGTAGTCGTAGAACTCGTCGACGGCGAACGTGGCCACCACCTTGCCGCCACCCAGCTTCTCGAGGTGGTCGCCGGCCAACCCTGCTGCGTTGCCCGCGTCGAGGAACCCGTGCATCACCAGCAACAGCACCGGCTCTTCCCCGTTGAGCTCGGGCACGTCGTCGACGATGTGCACGAGCCTCGTCCCGTCTGCCACGTCGCCTCCTCTACTGTCGGCCCTGCTGTCGGCCTGCCGGATCCCAACAAACACCCTAGGGGAGGCAACCGTTCCCATCGACCGTGCGTCAAGGAGACGATGCTTTAAGCGAAGGGAATGTCCATGTTGAAGCGCAGTCGTACCGTCCTCGGCTTGCGAGCGGCCCTGCTGTCGTTCGTGCTGTCCGCCGTTCTGCTCTCGCCAGCCCTGGTGTCGCCCGCGACGGCGGGTGCGGACCCTGGAGTCGAACGCGCCCAGGCGCGGCTCAACGCGCTGGGCTGCAACGCCGGGCCCGTCGACGGTGTCCTGGGCGAGTGGACCGGCTCGGCCATCGTCCGGTTCCAGTCGCGACACCGCTTCAGGCAGACCGGGCGGCTCAACTCCACGACCAGGACCCGGCTGTTCTCGGACCAGGCCCAGCGCTGCAACGCGCGGCCGGTGCCCGGACACAGCGGACACGGCCGTCGGATCGTCGTGAGCCAACGGCAGAACTGGGTGTGGCTGGTCGAGCGGGACGGTCACGCGGTCGCGCAGAGCGGCATGATCGACAACTCGGGCGAGCTGCGCACCGGCGCCGGCAAGGTCGGCTCCTACTGCGGTCGGGCCGCCCGGATCAAGCGCAACAGCGACGCCGGCGGCAGCCTGTGGCTGGAGAACTTCGTGCGGTTCGCGCCCTGCGGCTTCGGCTTCCACCGGATCCCGGTGTCCAAGTCGAGCGGCGACCAGATCCATCCCGCCTGGATGGTCGGCACCAACCTGCGGGAGTCGCACGGCTGCGTCCGGCTGCCGAAGCCCTTCTCGAAGCGGGTCTGGGACTTCGGCCGGATCGGGACCCCCGTCCACGTGGTCCGGGGCTGACCCCGACGAACCATTTGCGGCTCCCACCTCGTCTGGGATGGTGAGACAGGCGCGGGACCGGCCGGAGACGGGGAAACGTGAGCAGACGGGACAGGGCGGCGTTCGCCGAGTTCGCGGCGGGCCGCGGACCGGCGCTGCATCGGGCGGCGTACCTCATGGTGGGCGACGAACAGCTCGCCCAGGACCTCGTGCAGGAGGCGTTGACCAAGACGTACGTCGCCTGGCCGAGGCTTCGCGACCCCAACAATGCCGAGGCGTACTGCCGCAAGGCCATCACCACGACCGCGATCACCTGGTTCCGGCGCAAGGGATGGGACAACGAACGACCGACTGAGACGCGTTCCCGGAGCGACCCGGCCACACGCACGACCGATGCCGTCGATGACCGGTCGATGGTCTGGGCCGCGCTCCAGCAACTGCCGCCGCGCCAGCGCGCGGCCCTCGTGCTGCGCTTCTACGAGGATCTGACCGAGGCGCAGACCGCGGCGGCCATGGGCTGCGCGGTGGGCACCGTGAAGAGCCAGGTGGCAGCCGGACTGAAGAAGCTTCGCGACCGGCTCGGTGACCAGATCGAGCTCGCGTCGCCCGACGAACTGGTGGTGACCCGATGACGGGAATGTTGAAGCAGGTCATGCACGAGAGAGCCGACGAGCTCGGGCAACTCGCCCGTCGACCTCGACGCGGTCCTCCGCGACGCGCGACCGCAGGATCCGACGCCGCCGCGTTGCCGCCGTCGCTGTGGGAGCAGCGAGTGTGGTCACGGTGGTGCGCTCGCGATGCAGTTCGTACCCTCGGGTGGACAGACGACGCAGGTGACGGACGGCAGCGACGCGGTGCCGTACACGATCAGCTACGCCACCGGCGAGACCATCCACGTCGGCGAATCCGAGCTCGACGTGGGCCGCCCGATCCGCGCCTACGTGCAGACCGACGCGGGCTACGTCTTCACCTCCACGGACAACGCCGTCTACACCTTCGTCGACGGCACGGCCGAGCGCGTGGGTTCCCTCGGCCGGGTCGACAAGGACCAGACGGAACTGGTCGCGGACGGCCCGCGCGTGGCTTGGGTCGACGAGCAGGACGGCGTCACGGTGCTCGACGTCGGGTCGGGTGAGGTCTCGCACACGGCCGTCGAGGAGATCGCGGAAGAGGACGCTGCGCCCCAGGTCACGGCGCTCGACGGCACTACTGCGTACTTCGTCGACGCCCGCGGTGTGGTGTCTGGGACTCCGCGACCGGCGCGGTGACGGTCCGGGGCATCACAGCTCCCCGGGTCGTGGATGCCGAGGCGGGCCTCCTGCTCACGAAGGAAGCGGGGGATGACGGCAAGGGTGCGATCGTGTCGCCTTCGGGATCAGTGCCGGTACAGCTCGATGACTTCGGCAACCTCTCCTCGGACGGCCGCTACCTCACCACGGAGCACTACGACGAAGGTTTCCTGCGCTGGATGCCCACACCGGCGGCGAACTGCCCTTCGAGCACGGCGCACGACTGGGCCCTCGGCTATCAGTGGCTGGATGACGACACGTTCGCCACGATGGTCTTCGATCGAGAACGACGCCGGCTCCGGCTACGGCAGGCCGAGCCTGCTGACCTGCTCCGCGGTCAAGCGGTGACTGCAGGACCACCGTGGCCGCTCTACCGCACGACATCGGGGAGTTCCAGCTGCCGATCGGGGTTGCGATGCGAGGACTGAACCCTTCGACCGTCCTGGGTCAGGAGTTGTGCTCGAAGTCGGCCAGGGTACGGCCCTGTTCGAGGGCCGTCATGTCCTCGACGATCCCGCGGGCGAGGGACTTGGCGTCGAGGCCGATCCGGTCGAGGATCACCGCGCGCTTGGCGTGGCTGAGGAAGTCCTGCGGGATGCCGTGCAGTCGGTAGGGGGTATCGACGCCGGCGCGGTTCAGGGTCTGGAGAAGCACCGCTCCACAGCCGCCGATCTCGCCGTTGTCCTCCAACGACACCACCAGCCGGTGCTCGCGGGCGAGCTCCACAATGGCCGGGTCCACGGGCTTGACCCACCGCGGGTCGACGACGGTGACACCGATGCCCTGGGCGGTCAACCGGCCGGCGACGTCGACGGCAGTGGTGGCCATCGACCCGACGGCGACGACGAGCACGTCCTTGAGGCCGTTGCGCACGAGTACGTCGGCTCCACCGGCCGTGCCGATCGCTTCGATGTCCACCGGCGGCGGCCCCTTGGGGAAGCGGACGACCGTGGGCGCGTCGTCGACCGCCACCGCCTCCGCCAGCAGCTCGCGCAGGCGGGTCGAGTCACGGGGGGCGGAAAGGCGCAGGCCCGGCACGACCTGCAGGATCGACATGTCCCACATGCCGTTGTGGCTGGCCCCGTCGTCGCCGGTCACTCCCGACCGGTCGAGCACGAAGGTGACCCCGCACTTGTGCAGCGCGACGTCCATCAGGACCTGGTCGAAGGCTCGGTTCAGGAAGGTGGCATAGAGGGCGACGACGGGGTGCAGCCCGCCCATCGCCAGCCCGGCCGCCGAGGTCGCGGCGTGCTGTTCGGCGATGCCGACGTCGAAGAACCGGTCGGGGAAGCGGGCCGCGAACTTGTCGAGCCCGACCGGGTGGGTCATCGCGGCCGTGATCGCGACCAGTTCCTGGCGCTGCTCGCCGAGGCGGACGATCTCGTCGGCGAACACGTCGGTCCAGATCTGGCCCTTGGGGGTCTCCTCCCCGGTGTCGACGTCGAACGGGCCCGGTGAGTGGAACTGGTCGGCCTCGTGACGTTCGGCCGCGTCGTACCCGAAGCCCTTGCGGGTGATCGCGTGCACGATCACCGGGCCGTTGAACCTCTTTGCCTGGGCGAGAACCTGCTCCATGGCCGCCCGGTCGTGGCCGTCGACCGGGCCGACGTACTTCAGGCCGAGGTCCTCGAAGAGGCCCTGAGGCGCGAGCGCGTCCTTCATGCCCTTCTTCATGGCGTGGAGGGCGTCGTACGCCACCGGACCGACTCCCGGCACGGCGTTGAGACGCTTCTTGACCTGCTCGAGCAGCTGTTCGTAGCGCGGGTTCGTGCGCAGGTTGGTGAGCGCGTGCGACAGCCCGCCGACGGTCGGGGTGTACGAGCGGCCGTTGTCGTTGACGACGATCACCAGTCGGCTGTCCTTGGCGATCGCGATGTTGTTGAGCGCCTCCCAGGCCATCCCGCCGGTGAGCGCACCGTCGCCGATGACCGCGACGACGTGCCGGTCCTCGCCGCGGATGGCGTAGGCCTTGGCCAGCCCGTCGGCGTAGCTCAGCGCCGTCGACGCGTGGGAGTTCTCCACGATGTCGTGGTCGGACTCCTGCTGGCTGGGGTAGCCACTGACCCCGCCCTCCTGGCGGAGCTTGGCGAAGCCCTGCACGCGTCCGGTGAGCAGCTTGTGCACGTAGGCCTGGTGACCGGTGTCGAAGACGATCCGGTCGGTCGGGCTGTCGAAAGTGCGGTGGATCGCCAGCGTCGAGCTCGACCACGCCGAGGTTCGGGCCGAGGTGGCCGCCGGTCCGCGAGCAGGTATCGATCAGGAAGTCGCGGATCTCGCTGGCCAGGTCGCTCAGCTGGCCCGGAGTCAGCTCACGGAGGTCTCGCGGGGTCTTGATCGACTCCAGGTAGCCCATGGGCGCGGGTCCTCCGAATGGTCGACGACTACGGCAGCGGCCCGCACACGGCGCGGGCCTGATCGAGTCTATAGGCCGGCCGTAGCAGCCGCCGAGCGGTTGGCGTCGCGCCCGGAGGGGAGCAGACTCGTCGTTGCCGTCGTTCAACGGGAGGTGTGGTCATGCTTCGAGGTGAGGTCGTGCAGTTGCGGCTGGCCAGGGAGGACGATCTCCACCGGCTGTTCGAGCGCATGTCGGACCTGGATGCTCGTGGCAGCTACTTCCCGCTCGGTCTGACTGGTGAGCCGACGTTTCGGCGTCAGTTCGAGAAGACCGGGTTCTGGGACGAGGACGAGGGAATGCTCCTCATGGTGGATCGCGCTGGCGTGATGGTCGGGGAGATCGAGTTCTACCCGATCGCCCACTATCTCCAGGGCTACGAGATCTCCTACCTCCTCTTCGGGGCGGAGCACAGCGGCAAGGGGTACGCGCCCGAAGCCCTCCAGCTGCTCGTCGCCTATCTCTTCGGCAGACGGCCGATCAACCGTCTGCAGCTCAACATCCACCCAGACAACGAGGCATCCAAGCGCGTTGCCGGCAAGAGTGGATTCACGTTCGAGGGCGTGATGCGAGGCTGCTGGTTCCACCAGGGACGATTCAACGACCTGGAAATCTGGTCGATCCTGCGAGACGAGGCCGTCGCGACGTCAGCCCCGGTCGTCGACGCTGCGATCCGCGCGGCCCGCGGCGCCCGCAACCGGCCCGATCGGGCCCTGCCAACCTGCGCGTTTCAGGAGTAGCGTCGAAGCGACCCAACGGCGATGTGGAGGATGGAGTCGACATGTTCGTACAGGTGATCAAGGGCCACGTATCCGATGCGACGAAGGTGCATGCGCAGCTCGACAAGTGGGTGGCGGAAGTTGCGCCCAACGCCGTGGGATGGCTGGGCAGCACCTCCGGCGTGACCGACGACGGCCAGGTGGTGGCGCTCGCTCGCTTCGAGTCGGAGGAGGCCGCGCAACAGAACAGTGATCGGCCGGAGCAGACGGCGTGGTGGGAGGAGATGGCGGAGCTCTTCACCGACGAGCCGGTGTTCCAGAACAGCATCGGGGTCGAGGCCGACACCCCTGGCGACCCGTCTCAGGCCGGCTTCGTCCAGGTCATGCAGGGCCGTACGAGCGACCCGGAACGCGCAAAGGAGCTGATGGCGAACGACCCGACTGACTGGCAGGCTTTCCGGCCCGAGATCCTGGGCACGTTGTCCATCCAGCACGAGGGCGACGCCTGGACGATGGCGATCTACTTCACGTCCGAGGAGGCCGCCCGCGAAGGCGAGAAGAAGCCGCCGCCGCCCGAGATGGAGCAGATGATGAAGGAGATGGACTCGCTGAGCGTCGGTGAACCCAGCTTCTACGACCTCAAGGACCCCTGGCTCAACTCACCCAGCTGAGCCAGCTGAACAGCCGCCAACGAGCGCTACGCGACGCGCGGAGCGCTCGCTGACAAGCCTCAGAACTGGCTGGTCTGCTGGTCGGTCGGTGGTCTGGGACGACGGTCGAGCTCTGCGGGCAGTTCCAGGACGCGCTCGACCAGCGCGGTGTCGCAGTGCTCGACGATCTGGCGATTTGGCCGTCGCGCATGCGCAAATGAAACAGTACGTCTGCGGGTAGGGTCTCCGCGGACCGTCGTCGCCGTGGGCGAGCTTGGACGACACATGGTCGCCGTCGGCGAGCACATCTCGGCGCGGCTCGAGTACGACGCGCTGCTGCATCAGCGGTCCAGCATCTGGGCCAGCGGGACGTCCTTCGGATGCCATTCTCGCGCCCAGGTCACACGCCTGGAAAGAGCCGCTTGAAGTCGTTGGCCAGCCTCGGAGGGCGACGGGCCGGAGTAGGCGTGGATTGCGGAGTATGCGTGCGATAGAACGACGCGTTGCGAGTAGCGAAAGTCGGGCAGTCTGATATGCGTATTGGTCATGGCTGATTTCCTGACGCCGCGCTTGGGTCGTCGCGAGGTCGTCGACCGCGGCTCGTCACCGACGCCGCCAGACGGAGCGGCTGCGCGCGAGCTGCGATAGCTGAAGGTCGTGCTTGCCGAGGTGTCGCCGTACGCGCTCTGTTCGAACGTGGGCCTCGCGGGGTCGCCCCACCGATGCCGGAGCTCGTGACCCGACATGCGGAAGCGTGCGGGCGAGCTGGAAGCGGTGCGATCTCGATGTCGACCTCCGAGGCTGGTTTGAGGGGCGTACGTATCGGAGGCGTTGCGACGGCGACGGTCGTGTTGGCCCACTCTGGATCGAGGCGTGCTCGACGTGAACCGTGCTTCGCGTGTCGGTGGTGAGGACGGCGACGCTCAGCGTGAGGTCGGCCAGTGGCCGAGTAGTCGTGGTACTGGTGCGGACACGCGAGCGGGAGCGTCGCTGTTCGATGATCGCTGTTGATCGCTAGTCGCTTCGATACGGGCTACGCGGGCGAGTGTCACGCCCGCGGAGCTGTCGGCGAGCGCTGGATCGCGGGTAGCGCCGACCCCTCGGTGCCTGCTCGGCGCCTGGGCGACTGCGGGCGCGACGCCCGAGATCGTCTACGTGGCCCGCGACTGGAATGCCGAAGATGGGGCTCGGTCGCGCAGGTCGCGGCATCACGGTCGTGCCGGGATGCTGGTCAGCGCGCTGCCGACCAGCGTCGAGGTCGTCCGGTTCGACCACCCGCGGCGACACGGACGAACTGGCTGGTACTGCGCCCCGAGCACGAGGCGGCGGTGCGCTTAGACGAGGCCCTTCGGGACAGCGGCGGCGACGATCGCGCCGAGACGCGCCCGGCTGCGCGACTGAGGGCTTCGCCGTTCGAGTTGGTAAACACACCTAGCTGCCAGCAGTGTCGACCTGGACCGACGTGCCGCTAGATCGCGACGACCAGCCCCGCGATCGCCGCGTTCGTGAGGTTGGCCAGGCTGCCGGCCAGCAGGGCGAGCAGGCCCAGCCTGGCCACCTGCGCCCGACGCTCGGGAGCCAACGAGGAGAAGGTCCCGATCTGGATCGCGATCGAGGCAAGGTTGGCGAAGCCTGCGAGCGCGAACGTGACGATGACGACGGTCACCTTGGAGAAGTCGTCCACCTCGGGGCCGAAGGCGGCGTACGCGACGAACTCGTTGAGCACGGTCTTCATCCCGATGAACGACCCGGCGTCGGCCGCTTCTGACCATGGCACGCCGAGCAGCCAGGCCAACGGCGCGAGCGCCCACCCGAGCAGCTTCTCGAAGGTGAGCCCGTCCACGCCGAACCAGCCGCCGACGCCGGACAGGATGCCGTTGGCCATCGCGATCAGAGCGATGAACGCGATCAGCAGCGCGCCTACTGTCACCGCGATCCGGCCGCCGGCCAGGGCGCCACGTCCCACCGCGTCGATCAGGTTCGCGGACTCCTCGTCGCGCACCTGTCGTACGTCGAAGTCAGCCGCATCCTCCTCGGAGTCGGCCTCCTGGGAGTCGGCGCTCCTCGGCCTCGCCCACGACGGGCTCAGGAGTCGTGTCCGGCCAGATGATCTTCGCCATCAGCAGCCCGGCGGGCGCGTTCATCACGGTCGCGGCGAGAAGGTACTCCAGCGGCGCACCGAGCAACGAGTAGCCCACGAGCGTGGAGCCGGCCGCGGCGGCGAACCCACCGGACATCAGCGCGAACAGCTGCGCGGTCCGCAGGCGACGGAGGTACGGCGCCACCATCAGCGGAGCCTCGCTCTGCCCGAGGAAGATGACGGTCGCGGCGTACATCGACTCCACCTTGGTCACCCCGAGGAGCCTCGCGATGGCGCCACCGATGACGAACGTCACCCACTGGACCACGCGCAGGTAGAACAGCAGATAGATCAGCGCGCCGAGGAAGATGATCACCGGCAGCACCTGCAGGGCGAAGATCGGGCTGTCCTTCTCGCCAACCTCGAACAGCGGACCGAAGACGAAGGCGGTTCCCTCCGCGGTGAATCCGATGAGCGTCTGCACGCGGTCCGCCGCCCAGTTCAGCGCCCTCTCACCTGGCGGCCAGCGAAGCACGAGGAACGCGAAGACCACCTGCAGGCCCAGGGCGGCCAGGACGGTGCGCACGCTGATCCCTCGGCGATGTCGGGAGACCGCCACGGCCACGAGGATGAGCAGCGCCAACCCGAGCAGACCCCTGAGAGCAACCATGCACGGCATCGTGGTGCATGCGGGCGGCGCCTGTGAACCTCAGACGCGCCAGAAGATCATGCGAGCGATCCGGACTGTCAACAGCTCGCCTGCACGCACCGGTTGTCGCACCTGGTGCCCTCCGCTTATCTCGACGCCGACGACGCGGTCCTTGCCGGTGCCGTTGAAGGCGATCACTCCCACGGTTCCGTCCGGGTTGTCGAAGGCTGCCGCCGAGATGCCGTCGGTGGCGCTGGACCCGACCACCCGGGCGCCGGGGTCGGCGGCGCGGGCGAGGTGGGCGAGCACGTAGAACTCGGGCCCGGCCTCGACGTCGTTTCCGTCGACGGTCAGGAGCCCTCGGCACGAGGAGCAGCCGTCCTCGGAGTCGACATCGCGTGGTCCGCCCTCGGGGTCGAGGGCGAGGTTCCAGGTGAGCAGCCCGGTCGAGCCGGCCGCGATGCTGTCGGCGACGAGGTGCCGTGCGTCCCACGCGAACGCCTCGCTCCACGAGCTCTTCGTGCCGGTGCACTCGGTCACGATGGGTGGTACGGCGATCCCCGCCATCTGGTCGGGCGCACCGGCGTAGCAGTGGAATGCGGCCGCGTCGAAGGCACCGGGAGCGCCCGCCAGTACCT
Organism: uncultured Actinomycetota bacterium; assembly: GCA_963719255.1. Lineage (GTDB taxonomy): Bacteria > Actinomycetota > Actinomycetes > Propionibacteriales > Nocardioidaceae > Nocardioides. The sequence continues at coordinate 23,003 of CAVRBN010000053.1, forward strand.
CGTCGTAGCGTGGCCGGTCCGCCCAGTTGTGGTCGACGGCCCACAGCTCGAGGCCGCGCTCGTGGAGCTCGGGACCCACCAGCCTCGCCAGCTGCGCCTCCTGGGCGGCCGTCATCGTCATCGACGGGTAGTCGGCGCTGTAGCCGGGCTCGTTGCCGAGCGACATCGCGGCGAGCGGTACGCCGCGCTCCCGAAGCTCGTCCGCCTGGGCCACCAGCAACGCGGCGTACTGGTCGATCTCGTCGTCCCTCAGGGCTCCGCCACTGACCTGGGCGGGCTGCTTCATCCACTTCGGGGCTGTCCACGGCGTCGCCACGACCTGCAGGTGTGGCTGCAACTTCGACACCTCGGCGACCAGGGCCGTTGCGGCTTCGGCCTGGGGGCTGGGCGACGCCGTGCTGCCGTCCCATCCCCAGGTCCAGAGCTCCGGAGACATGTCGGTCGCGCTCAGCGGGAGCCGGACCCAGCTCAACCGAGCGCCATCGTCGGCCATGGGGTCGAAGAGTCGGCGTACCGCATCCGGCGCCCCGGACAGGAGCTGGACCGACGCATCGGTCATCGCGGCCCCGGTGCCTCGCCACAGCTGACGGCGGTCGTCAGGGTCGACCCGCACCCGCGCGGTGGCAGGTCCGCCGGACGGGCTCTCGTCGAGCCGGAGCAGCCGCCTGCTGGAGTCGGTGGGCGAGGACACCCATAGCTCCGTCCGGTGGCTCGCGCCCTCCCGTGAGCTGTCGTCGTACGTCATCAAGGCACCGACCCCCGCAAGAAGCAGGCCGAGGAGGCCCACGCCGAGGAGCCATCTCGAATGGTGCGGCTCCTGAGACATCGCGCCCGACGTTACTGGTTCGGCTCGACTCAGGGCAGCATTCAACCCCGCTCCTCAACCCGCATGAGGTCATCGTCGGCGGCAGCGCTGCGCAGCGCGGACGGGCTGCGCCCGGTCTGCTCGCGAAAGACGCGGTGGAACTGGGCATAGCTGCCGAAGCCGGCCTCGAGGGCGGCGGCCAGCGCCGTGGTGCGCCGACCGCTGCCGTAGAGACGCAGGAAACGCTGCAGGCGCTGCTGGTTGCGGAACCGGCTGATCGGAACGCCGGTCTGCTCCTTGAAGATCCGGCTCAGGTGCGACGGGCTCAGGCCGGCAGCCCGCGCCAGCGTGGCGAGATCACCTGCCTCCGGGTCGCCTCGCAGCATGCGAGCGACCGTCTCCACCGCCGGATGGACATCGACGCCTTCGATCACGTCGTCGCTGTCGAGAAACGCTCGCCAGGCGAAGCTCAGGAGGTACGCCAACCCGGTGTTGACGAGAACGTCGTCCACCGCCTGCGCATCCTGTACGTCGCGGAAGAGGGCGCCGAGACGGCTGACCCGGCTGGAATGCAGACGGCGCGAGAACTGCCCGACGGGATCGTCCTCGAGCAGGGGCCGGGCGTCCGCGGTCGTCGCGATCCGCGCGACGAGAGCGGGCCGGAACACCGCCCACCACAGCTCGTGGTCGGGGGACTCGTCGACCAGCACGTGATCCTGACCGGGAAAGAGCCAGGTCAGCGTGCCGGGCGTGAGCGCGATGCGCCGGTCGCCGAGCAGGTAGGAGGCGGTGCCGCGGACGACCAGGTTGACCTCGAGCTCGGCGTGGCGATGGGCGCGGGGCCGCACGTCGCCGGCGCTGTGCCGAACGCACGCGTCCATCCAGACCAGCCCGGACTCCGAGATCGTCGATCATCGCAAGAAATGATAAGAGGTCGCGGAGCTCCGCGAAGACACAGCCTGCGAGTTCCCGCAGATTATGTGACCGTCCACGATCACAGGAGGGCACCAATGGCCGTCTCAGACTCTGCGCGTCACCTCCGAGCACGCGCGCCAGTTCCGTGAGGAGGGGTTCTTCGTCCTGGAGGACGCCGTACCCGAGGGCGACCTCGACACGCTGCGCGGCGAATGCCAGCACGCCATCGACGAGCGCGACCGGGAGATGGATCGCCTCGGCGTCGACACGCTCGACCTCGATCGGCGCGGAAGCCGCTACTTCGTCCACGCCTACGGCAAGCGCCCCGCAGTCGAGCGCTTCCTGTCCTCGGACCTCATGGTGCAGATCGCCCAGGCCGCGCTCGGGGACACCGTCTACCTGTTCAACGAGCAGTACGTCGTGAAGGCCGCGGAGCAGGGGATGTCGTTCAGCTGGCACCAGGACTCGGGCTTCATCGACGACTCGCACCGGCCGTACCTGACGTGTTGGATCGCGCTCGACGACGTGACCGAAGCCAACGGCACCGTCTACCTGCTGCCCTACTCGCGCGCCGGCACGCGCGACGTCGTCAAGCACACGCGCGACGAGGACAGCAACGACCTGGTCGGCTACTCCGGGGACGACCCAGGTGACCCGGTGATCGTGCCGGCCGGGAGCATCGCCTGCTTCTCCTCGACGCTCCTGCACCGCAGTGGCCCCAACACGACGGACCGCATGCGTCGCGTCTACGTGGCCCAGTATTCGGCCGAGCCGATCCTCAGCGAGGACGGCTCACGGCCGCGGCGGCTCGCCGAGCCCCTCCTGGTCGACGGCCAGCGAGTGAGCTGAACCTTGGTCTCCGCTGTCGATTCCGCGCGGCCTCGCACGTCTCTCTTCTGAAGGGCCTTCTCCAGGAGACCCGCCAGCAAAGGAGACACCATGAGCCACCCCATCGTGCACGCAGAGATCCGTTCCAGCGACCCGGACGCCACCCGCAGCTTCTTCGGTGAGCTCTTCGGCTGGACCTACGCCGGCGAGGGAGCGTTCCCGGGCTACACCTTCGTCGACACGGGCGTTCCGGACGCCCTCTACACCGCGATCAGCCCGCTGCAGGGCGACGGCGACCTGGTCACCTTCTTCGTCGGGGTCGAGGACATCGACGCGTCGATGAAGGAGGCAGCGCGGCTGGGCGGCCGGGTCGTCCAGGAGCCGATGCAGGCCCCCGGAGTCTCGTTCGGTCTGATCGCCGATCCCTTGGGCCACATCGTCGGCCTCGCCCAGCAGCTCTGAGATCCGAGCAGTTGCTACCGGCGCTGCTGGTTGCGCGGGTGCTGCTTCGCCGTCCGCTCGTTGCCGTGCTTGTAGTTGCCCGTCCACCGGGCCATCACCTGCTGGGGGTCGGCGTCAACCTCGTCGAGGAACTCCTGGGCCCTTGGGCCGCGCAGCACGGTCGCCCGCTTGCCGTGGTGGGAGATGACGACCTCACCTGTTCGGGTCACCACGTAGTCGAATCCGGTCGCGCTCATGAGCCGGTCAGCTGCCGGTAGACATCGGAGTCGAGGAACGTCGGGACGACCTGCGAGGCAGCCTCGGTGAGGTCGAGCGCCCGCGCGGTCGCCGGCTCCACGAAGACGATCCGGCGGCCCTCGTGGCACACGATGTCGGCGTCGGTCAGCGACGTGGGGGCGACGTACACCTGCATGCGGTCGAGGCTCGAGTAGGTCTCGTGCCACACCTCGAACTCGCGCCACAGGGTGAGCGAGCCGGGTGCGGCGACGACCTCGGTCTCCTCGTGGAGCTCCCGGTACGCCGCCGGCTCGAAGTCTTCCCCGGGGTCCACGTGGCCACCGACCAGGCCCCACTTCTCGGGGTCGATCCGGGGATGCTCGTCGCGCTCCTGAAGGAGCAGTCGGCCCTCGGGGTCGACGAGGATCACGCCAGCGAAGTTGACCACCCGGACACGGTAGTGGTCTCGACAAGCTCGACCACCGAGGGATGCAAGCTCGACCACCGAGCACGCGGTAGCTCGACCACCGAGGGCGGTAGCGTCCGACCACATGGACGCAATGCATCGCGAGGTCGTCGAGCTGACCCAGGACCTGATCCGGCTGGACACGTCGAACGCCCCGCCCAGCCACCCGGGCAACGAGACGCTGGTGGCCGAACACCTGAAGGACTACCTCGAGGGCGCCGGGATCGAGTGCGAGCTGGTGGCCCGGGAGGAACACCGCGCCAACCTCGTCGCCAGGATCCCCGGTACCGACGCAGACGCGCAGAGCCTCGCCTTCGTCGGTCACACCGACGTGGTGCCAGTGGACGTCCGGGACTGGACGCACCCGCCGTTCGAGGCCGTCATCGACGATCACGGCTGGCTCTACGGCCGCGGGGCGATCGACATGAAGGACGAGGTCGCGGCGCGTGCCGTGGCGATGGCGACCCTCGCCCGGGAAGGCTGGAAGCCGAAGGGCGACCTGTGGTTCCTCGCGGTCGCCGACGAGGAGGACGGTACGGCGGGCGTCGGCATGCGCTGGCTGCTGGAGCAGCGCCCCGACATCCGCCCGGACCTCAGCATCAACGAGGGCGGCGGTGAGCGACTGGACGCTCAGCGACGGCCGGAGCGTGATGAGCGTCGGAGTCGGCGAGAAGGGCACCTTCCCGGCCCGGGTGTCGGCCGTCGGCCAGGCGGGCCACGGGTCGACGCCCAGCGTGGGCAACAACGCCGTACCTCTCCTCGGTGAGGTGCTCAGACGGATCGGCCTCGGGATGCCGACACCTCAGCGGTCGGACCTCGTCGACCAGATGCTGACCGTCCTCGTCGGTGATCCCGGCGAGGATCTCGCCGATGCCCTGGCCCGCGCCGGACGTCTGCATCCCGAGCTCGAGCACTTCCTCCCGGCACTCGTCGGCACCACCATGGCACCGACGATGCTCGGCGGTTCGAGCAAGCGCAACGTGATGCCCAGCCGGGCCTGGGTCGAGCTCGACTGCCGCATCCTGCCCGGCACGAGCGAGGCCGACGTCGAGCGTGAGGTCAGGGAGCGACTCGGTGACGGGCTCGACTACGAGCTGACCTGGCCCGAGATCCTCGTCGCCGGCAGCTCGTCGCCGGCCGACGGCCCGATCATCGAGGCCGTCACCGCGTTCCTCGAGGGTGAGGGCGTCGATGCGCAGGTGCTGCCCTCGCTCGGCACGGGTTTCACCGACTCTGTCTACCTGCGGGCTGCTGCCGGTACGGCGGCGTACGGGTTCTCGCCGTTCCTCAGCACACCCGCCGAGGTCCTCACGGCGGGCTACCACAACGCCGACGAACGCATCCACGTCGACGACCTGCTGCTGTCGACGCGCTTCCACGTCGACCTCGCGAAGCGGATCCTTGGATGAGGGCTCTCCGATGAGGGCACGCGAGCTCGGCATCACGATCGGCACGCTGCCGACCGGCGTGAGCAACGCGATCACCGACGTCGCCGGGGTGAAGGTCGGGCACACGACCCTGATCGACGGCGACGACGTGCGCACCGGCGTGACGATGGTGGTTCCGCACGATGGCAACGTCTGGTCGGACCCGGTGTACGCCGCCTACCACCGGCTCAACGGCAACGGCGAGATGACCGGGCTGCCCTGGCTCGAGGAGGTCGGCCTCCTGCACTCCCCGGTCGGCCTCACGAACACCCACAGCGTCGGCATCGTCCGAGACGCGCTGGTCGAGATCGAGGTCGAGGAGCTCCCGGCGGGGGTCGAGACCTGGGCGCTTCCGGTCGTCGCCGAGACGTGGGACGGCTCCCTCAACGACGTCAACGGCTTCCACGTGACCGCCGAGCATGCGCGCGCGGCCTACCGGAACGCGAGCTCCGGGCCGGTTGCGGAGGGCGCGGTCGGCGGCGGCACCGGAATGGTGTGCCACGAGTTCAAGGGCGGTATCGGGACGTCGTCACGCCGGATCGCGATGGAGGCCGGCGAGTGGACGGTCGGCGTGCTCGTGCAGGCCAACTACGGCCGCCGCGAACGGTTCTCGGTCAACGGGGTGCCGGTCGGCCTCGAGGTCGGCAAGGACGTCGTACCCGGCGTTGGGAGCAAGCTGCCAGCCGGCGGCGGCTCGATCATCGGCATCGTCGCGACCGACGCGCCGTTGCTGCCCTTGCAGTGCCGGCGGCTCGCCCAGCGGTGCTCCCTCGGTGTCGCCAGGATGGGTGGCGTGGGCGAGAACTCCAGCGGCGACCTGTTCCTCGCCTTCTCGACCGGCAACCGTGGCATGGCAGCGCTGGGTGGGACTGCGCCGGTGACCAGCACGGTCGAGACGGTGCGCAACGAGCACGTGAACCCGCTCTTCGACGCGGTGGTCGAGGCGACCGAGGAGGCGATCCTCAACTCGCTCCTCGCCGCGGAGACCATGACCGGGAAGGACGGGACGACCGCGTACGCCCTCGACCACGAGCTGCTGCTCGACGGCGATGGCCAAGTACGGCCGCCCGGCTACTCCCCCGTGAGCATCCTCCGCGGGTTGTCGACCAGCAGCTGCTCGATGTCGGCCTCCTCGAACCCCTCGTCCCGCAGCCGGTCGGCGAACCCGGTCACGACGTAGGCGTAGCCGGGGCCACCGAAGGTCGCGTAGTTGGACCGCAGGCAGACGTCCTGGCTCAGCAGGAGCCGGTCGAGGTAGCCCTCCTCGGCCAGGCTCTTGATCCAGTCGAGGCGACAGCGGGTGTCGTACTCGGTCTCCCCCTGCACGGTGTCGAACTGCACGAACGCTCCCCGGCGGGCGATCTCGAGGTGGTAGTCGTGGTCGGGGACCATGTCGCAGTGGCCGACCACGACCCGGCGCGGGTCGACGCCCTCCTCGGCGAGCAGGTCCAGCTGCGGGATCCCGACCGGCCACCGGGCGGCATGGGTGCTGATCGTCAGGCCGGTACGGCGGTGCGCGCGGGCGGCCGCGCGGAACGACCGCTCCTCCAGCGCCGTCAGGTGCCGGTCGCAGCCGATCTCGCCGATGATCCCGGCGCGTACGCCGTGGACGCCGACCTCGATGTCGCGGACGATCCAGTCGGCGACCTGGTCCGTGGACAGCTCGTCGAGCTCCGCGGGGAAGTAGGGCCGACGGTAGAACCCGCAGCCCATCACGATGTTGAGGCCGGTCCGGGTCGCCATGCTGCGCAGCGCGACGGGGTCGCGGTCGAGGCCGATGCTGGTGACGTCCACGATCGTCCGGCCGCCGGCCTCGGCGTACAACGTGAGCTCGTGGGTGGCCAGCACCGGGTCGTTGAGCAGCCCGTCGCCGCGGTACTCCCGCGACAGGTCCAGGAAGATGTGCTCGTGCGGCAGCGTGATCCCGAGGTCGTCGGCGGGAATCGGCCCCAGCACGGTCATCACGGTCGACGTCGCCACAGGGTGAATACTGCAACACTTCGGCCATGAGCGGCAGCACGCGCGAGGTCCGGATCCCGATGACCGACGGCGTGGAGCTCGCCGCCACGCTGTACCTCCCGGAGGCGGACGACCCGCAGCCGTGTCTTCTCGAGGCGCTCCCCTACCGCAAGGACGACCTGACCTCGTCGTACGCCGAGGGCTATCTGAAGCTGCGCGACGACCACGGGTACGCCGTGTGCCGGCTCGACGTGCGCGGGACGGGGTCGTCCGCGGGCGACGCCACCGACGAGTACCCGGCCGAGGAACAGCGCGACCTGGTCGAGGTGATCGCGTGGCTGGCGGCCGAGGACTGGTGTGACGGCAACGTCGGGATGTTCGGTACGTCGTACTCCGGCTTCAACTCGCTCCAGATCGCCTGCGAGCGACCGCCCGCGCTGAAGGCCGTGTGTGCGATCTACTCCAGCGACGACCGGTGGACCGACGACGTGCACTGGAGGGGCGGGGCGCTGCGGTTGATCGACCTCGTCGACTACTGCCACTACATGACCCCGCTGACCGTGCTGCCGCCCGTGCCGGCCGTGTGGAGCCATCCCGACGGTCGGAGCTGGGACACCGAGTGGCAGCGGCGGCTGGACACCTTCGAACCGTGGGTGCTGACCTGGCTGCGCGAGAACCGGTACGGAGACTACTGGCGGCGCGGGTCGGTGCGGCTGGGTCCCGACGGCAGCGGTTATGAGCGGATCGCGTGCCCGGTGATGCTGGTCGCGGGCTGGGCCGATGGCTACCGCAACAACTCGTTCCGGACGATCAAGGCGCTGGCCGCCAACGGCGTACCCCACCGGCTGCTGGCCGGCCCGTGGGCGCATGCCGATCCCACCACCGCGATGCCGGGTCCGCGGATCGACTTCGACCACGAGATGGTCGCCTGGTTCGACCACTGGCTGCGCGGTTCCGGTGCGCATGAGGACGGCTGCGATGTGTTCGTCCGCCGGTCGACCGACCCGGAGCCCGACCTCGACCTGTCGGACGGCCGATGGCTTCGACTGCCGAGCGTTCCGCCGACCACGGCGACGGTCCTGCCGCTCGTGGGCCAGTCGATCTACATCGGCGACCCAGATGTGGGCACGGCGGCCTGGATCGACTGCGCCGGCCACCTGCCCTGGGGACAGTCCACCGACCAGCGCTTCGACGACGCGAGATCCCTGACCTTCGACCTCAACGCTCCCCGCGGGGCGATCGTGGGGCACCCGAAGGTGCGGCTGCGGCTCAGAATCGCCAACTGGATCGGCTCGCTCTCGGTGAAGCTCTGCTCGGTCGGAGGGGACGGCACCTCGGTGCTCGTCACCCGCGGCACGCTGGACCTGCGCTACCGGAATGGGGTGCACGGCCGTCGGACCGTGATGGAGCCCGGCCGGATCTACGAGATCGAGCTCGAGCTCGACGCCTGCGCCTTCGAGTACTACGCCAACCACAGGCTCCGGGTCAGTCTCGCCCACGCCGACTGGCCCAACACGGTCGCGGACTCGCACGAAGTCGACATGGAGTTCATCGACGGCGAGCTCGAGCTGCCGATCCTCGAGGGCGACTTCCCGACGCCGTCCTTCCGCCCGGGAGCCGAGCACTCAGCCGAGAGCCTGGAGGGCGTGACCTGGGAGATCAGGAACGACGTGCTGCGCCGGGTCACCCGTGCGATCACCCGCTCGGTGTCCGCCTACTCCACGCCGTACGACGGCACCGCTCGCGAGGACTACCGCGGCAGGGTCAGCGTCAACCGGCGTACCCGTGTCCAACGCGCTCACGCTGACACCACCTATGACCTGACCTGGCCGGACGTCTCGCTGCAGGTCCACTCCGTGATGGACGTCAAGATCACCGGCGCCGGCTACGACGTACAGATCGATGTCCGGGCCACCCGCGACGATTCCGAGGTCAGCCACCGGACCTGGCAGGAACACTCGATCGTATCGATGGTGAGTCGTCGCAAATCCGGAGTCGTCGTAATTACGACGACTGCGCCGTCCGGCCGGTGAGTCGTGCAATCCGAGTCGTCGTAAGTTACGCGACTGGCTGGGCTACACGAGCCAGTGGGTCGCGTAGTTCGGCTCGGTGAGCGCCGGGACGGTCCAGGCGGAAGGCGTCGACGTCAGCTCCAGCCGCACCCGTCAGCGCGAGGTCGGCGAGCAGGCGGCCGAAGGTGGGCGCGAACTTGAAACCGTGCCCGGCGCCGAGGCCGACGAGGACGCCCTCGTGGCCGGGCACGCGTCCGAGCACGAAGTCGCGGTCGGGGGTCAGCGTGTACTGGCAGCGCAGGGACCGGACGGGCGGACCGGATCCGGGCAGGATCCGGCGCATGTGCTCGGCGAGGACGGCCAGCCGGCCAGGATCCACGTCGGAGGTGCGGTCGTCCGGGTCGACTACCGGTCCCCCGCAGTCCTGGGCGGCCTTGACCGTCGGCTCGCCGTACGTCGGGAAGCCGTAGAACGACGGGTCGTCCATCCAGATCCACAGCGGCAGCCGGCCGGGCGCGAACTCCTCCGGTGACGCCGGCTGGAAGTACGTCGCCTGCTCCAGCGTCACCTCGAGCGGGATCTGGTGGCCGATCCCGGCCAGGACCTGGTTGGTCCAGGCATCGGCGCACACGACGGCCGCCTGGCAGCGCCAGGTGTCGGCACCGGCGGCGACCTCGATCCCACGCGGCCCGAGATCGCGGACGGCGGAGACCGGAGTCCGGTCCCGCAGGTCCGCGCCGTGGGACCGCGCGAGCTCCTGCATCGCCCTGGTGCCGCGTGCGGCAGGCACGATCGCGCTCCGGCCCTGGAACAGTCCGACCGTCCCCGATGGCAGCGAGAACTGCGGCCAGCGCGACCCGATCGCGGCGGTGTCGAGCAGCTCGTAGCCGATGCCGACGTCGTCGAGGCTGGTGGTGTAGTCGTCGATCGGGATCGCCGCACCGGGCGGGAAGAGGTCGAGGCCGCCGACCACCGTGACCAGCTCCTCGCCGACAGCGGCCGACAGTCGCGCCCAGTCGTCGTACGCCTGCTGCGTCAGGCGGACGTACGCCGGCGTGTGGTAGCTGTGCCGCAGGATCCGGCTCGAGTCATGACTGGCACCTCGGCTGTGGCCCAGCTCGAACCGCTCCAGGCCGAGCACCTTGTGCCCACGCCGCGCCAGCTCGTACGCCGTGGCGCTGCCGAGCGCGCCGAGCCCGATGACGACGTACTCGAACTCGTCACTCATCGGGCTCGGCGGCCAGCCTGGGCAGCAGCCATCGGCGGATGTCGGCGCTGTCGTCCTCCATCGGCGCGAACCAGCCGTGGGTGTAGCTGCGCGACGACATGCCGCGCTGGACGGACTCGCAGATCGCCCAGTCCTGCTTGTTGACCAGATCCCAGAAGTCGGCGGCGTCCGAGGGGTCGAAGGCTGGCGTCGGCGACTGCGGATGCGGCGAAGAGCAGGATGCAGTCGATCCGCGTGCGCGCCACCCCCTGCGGGCGGAGCACGAACGCGGCGACATGGTCCGCCGCACAGGACAGCATCAGGTTCGGGTAGACCAGCTCGCCCTTGTGGCGGGTCCGCTCGGCGGCACTCAGCCCGGGAAGCGGCGCCCGCGTCGTGGTGCCGGACATCGTGAAGGTCCACGCGCCCTCGCGGTGCGGGATCCCGTCCTCCCACGTCAGGCCGGACCCGCCGCCGCCAAACGCCGGAACCAGCCGGACCAGCTCGGGATGGACCGGTCCGCAGTGGTAGCACTCGTTGTAGTTCTCGGCGAGCACCTTGTAGTTGGCCGCGACGTCGTAGCTCAGCACCCGCCCGGTCACGAGCTCGCCCATCGCGTAGTTGGCGAGGTTCGCGGCCGCTCGGGCCAGCACCTCGGCGAGAGGAGTCGCAACGTCAGGCGACAGGTGCACGAACACGAAGCCGGCCCAGACGTCCACGGTGATCGGGTGCAGCGAGAAGTCCGCCGGGTCGACACCGTCGGTGTGCGGTGCCTTGAGGAGCTGCCCGCTCAGCGAGTAGGTCCACGAGTGGTAGGGGCAGCGCAGGGCCCCGGCCTCACAAACGGAAGGCTCGGCGCCGGGCTCGGTCGGGAAGAGCTGGGAACCCCGATGCCGGCAGACGTTGTACGCCGCGTGCAGTGCGCCGGCCGCGTCGCTGGTCACGAGCACGGACTCGCCCACCACGTCGACGACCGCCACCCGGTTGGCCGACGCCAGCCCGAGGTCGTCGAGCCGGCCAACGCAGTACCACTCCCGGAACAGCACCCGGTCGCGCTCGCGTAGCCAGGCCGCCTCGTCGACGTACATCTCGCGTGGCAGTGCCGCCTGCAGGTCGTTCACAGCACCTTCCCGGTCGGGGCCGGATCGGATGACAGCCGCATGACGGCCAGGTGGCACGCGACGTGATGACCCCGGGGATCGGCGGGCACGAGGTCGAGAGCCTCCGATCGGCAGGCGTCCTCCACGCCGTACGCAGCCGCCGAGCCGTCGGCGAGCGCCGGGCACCGAGGGTGGAAACGGCAGCCCTGCGGAATCCTGGTCGGGTCGGGGATCTCGCCCCTGAGGACCACCGGCTCGATGCGTTGGATCTCCGGCACCACGGACAGCAGGGCCTGCGTGTAGGGGTGTTGGGGGGCCATCAGGACCTGTTCGGTGGGCCCGGACTCGACGACCCGACCGAGGTACATGACCGCGATCCGGTCGGCGATGTTCCAGGCCAGGCCCAGGTCGTGGGTGACCACGAGGACGCCCAGGCCGAGCTCGTCGCGCAGCTTCAGCAGCAGCGCCAGGATCTCGCCGCGGATCGAGGCATCCAGGCTGGACACGGGTTCGTCGGCGATCAGGAGCTCGGGCCCCAGGGCGAGCGCCCCGGCGATCAGCACGCGCTGCCGCTGACCTCCCGACAGCTCGTGCGGATAGCGCAGGAACAGGGCCTCGGGCGGCCGGAGTCCAGCCGAGGACAGTGCGGCGGCGACCAGCTCGGTCTCCGACCGCTTTCCGGGGTCCCCGGCGGCGACCCGGTGCAGGCGCAGACCCTCGGCCACCGAGTCGTAGACCGTGTGCCGTGGGTTCAGCGCGCCCGCAGGGTCCTGGAGCACCATCTGGACCCGGCGACGGAAGGCATGAAGGCCTCGCCCCGAGTAGTCGAGCGGCTGACCGCCGAAGACCACCTCACCGAACGCCGGCCGCTCGAGCCCCATCAACGTGCGCGCCAGGGTCGTCTTCCCGGACCCGGACTCACCCACGAGGGCGAGCACCTCGCCGGCGCCGAACTGCAGGTTTGCGCCGTCGAGGGCCCGAGCGACCTGCCCGCTCCGCGTGGTGAACTCGACACCAAGCTCTCGACCCTCGAGCAGGTTCACGGCTGACCCACCCGGATGCACGCGGCCTGGCGGTCCACGCCGAACACCCTGAGCTCGGGTACGGCGGTCGTGCACTCGTCGATCGCCCGCGAGCACCTCGGCGCGAACGCACATCCCGGCGGGAGGTTCGCAGGATCCGGGGGGTCGCCTGCCAGACCGGCGGGAGCGAACCTGGCCGCCGGGTCCCCGATCCGGGGGAAGGACGCCGACAGCGCCCCGGCGTACGGATGCAGCGCGTCGGCGAAGACCTGCTTCGAGGGGCCCTGTTCGACCACGCGCCCGCCGTACATCACCACGATCCGGTCGCAGATCTCCGCGAGCACCGACAGGTCGTGGCTGATCAAGAGCATGCCGACGCCCAGCTCGTGCACGAGATCGGAGAGTACGCCGAGCACCTGGGCCTGGACCATGACGTCCAACGCCGTGGTCGGCTCGTCGGCGACCACGAGCCGCGGCTGGCAGGCGAGGGCCATCGCGATCATCACTCGTTGCCGCTGCCCGCCTGACAGCTGGTGCGGGTAGGACCGGGCCCGGGCCGGCGGCATCCCGACCTGCTCGAGCAGCTCCTCGATCCGCGACCGGACGCGCTGGTCGGCGAGCCCCGGCTCGTGCAGCCGGATCGGCTCCGCGATCTGGTCGCCGACGCGTTGCACCGGGTTGAGCGAGTGCAGCGCCCCCTGGAAGACGATCGAGGCGCCGGCCCACCGGAGCGCCCGAAGGTCTCCCCATTTCATCGACAACACGTCATTGCCCTCGAACAGCACCTCACCGGTCACCGTTGCCGAGGATGACTGCAGCCGCAGGACGGTGCTGGCCAGCGTGGACTTGCCGCAGCCGGACTCTCCGGCCAGCCCGACGATCTCGCCACTGTCGACGTCGAGGTCGACCTCGCGTACGGCGGGAACGTCGCCGGCGTCGGCGCGATAGGTCACCGACACGTTCCTCATCCGCAGCAGGTCGGTCATCGCTGCCCCTTGAGTCGTGGGTTCAGGACCTCTTCGAGCGCCTGGCCGACCAGGGTGAAGGCGAGGACGACGAGCACGACGCACAAGCCCGGCGGCACGATGAACCACCACGCCCCCGTCGTGATCGCGCCGACGCTGAAGGCGTCCTCGAGGATGGTGCCCCACGACACCCGGGTCGGGTCGCCCAGTCCGAGGAAGCTCAGCGTGGTCTCCGAGAGGATGGCGATCGCCACGGTCAGGGTCGTGTTCGCGAAGACCATCGGCATCACGTTGGGCAGCACGTGCTTGGTGATCTGGTGTCTCCGTCCCGCGCCGAGCACCTTGGACCGCTCCAGGTACGCGCGTTCCTTGATGGACAGCGTCTGGCTGCGGATCAGCAGGGCGGTCCCGGGCCACGACGTCACCCCGATCACGATGACGATGCTGGCCAGCCCCCGGTCCAGCACGGTTGCCAGCACGATGGCCAGCACCAGCCATGGGACGACCAGGAACCACTCCGTGATCCGAAACAGCAGTCTTCCGATCCAGCCTTCGAAATAGCCGGACGTGAGCCCGATGACGGTCCCGAGCACCATCGAGATCAGGGTGGCGCACAGTCCGACGAAGAGCGAGATGCGCGACCCCCAGATCAGGAGCGTGAGTGATCGAGCGTCCGTCGGCGTCGGTCCCGAGCCAGTAGCTTCCCGACGGCGGGTCCAGCACTCCTCCCGTCGCCTTGGTCACCTCCGTGCCCTCGGCGCTCGCCAGGAACGGAGCAAAGACGGCCACCAGGACGAACAGGGTGAGGATCACCAGGCCGACCATGCCGGACCGGTTGGCGCGGAAGAGCCCCCAGCCCCGACTCCACGATGCCTGCCGGCGCCGCCACGCCAGCTGGCGTGCGGACACGACGGTCGTCGTACTCATGTCCGCACCCGTGGGTCGAGCAGGCCGTAGAGCAGGTTCGCACAGAGGTTCGCGAAGATCACGCCGCCCGCGGCCACCAGGAAGGTCCCTTGCAACACCCAGAGGTCCGGGACCGACAGCGCCTCGTAGGAGAGCAGCCCGAGGCCGGGAATGGAGAAGATGGTCTCGATCGTGATCGCACCGCCCACGACGAAGCCGAAGTTGATGGCAATGAGGGTCGTGGTCGGCAGGAGCGCATTGGGTACGGCGTGCCGGTTGCGCACCTGCACATCACGCAGCCCCTTGGCTCGCGCGGTGTTGAGGTAGTCCTCCCCGAGCTCGTCGAGCAGACGAGCTGCGCATGATCAGCGCGTAGTCGGCAAGGATAGGCCAGCGCGAGCGTGAGGACCGGAAGGACCAGATGCCAGGCGGTGTCGAAGACACCTTGCACTGACGAGGGGTCGACGTCGACCGAATGCAGCCCGCCGGTGGGGAAGAGGCCTGGCAGCGGGCCGATGCCGACCGCGAGCGCGGCTATCAGCAGCAGGCCGAGCCACCACTCCGGCATGGAGTAGAGCACCAGCGACGACATCGTCGACGTCTTGTCGAAGCCGCTCCCGCGCTTCCACGCACCCCGGATGCCCATCCATACGCCGAAGACGGTGGCGAGGAGCGTCGACGTGCCGACCAGGAGGAGCGTCGGCCACATGCGGTCGAGGATCAGGTCGGAGACCGGAACGTGGAACTTCAACGAGATCCCGAGGTCGCCCGTGAAGGTGTTCTTCAGAAACGTGAGGAACTGCTGCGGCAGCGGCTCCTCCAAGCCATAGGTCTTGTTGAACGCCTCGAGCTGCTCCGGAGTCGTGAACCGCCCCCGACCCAAGCTGCGGGCCGGGTCACCGGGCAGAACCCGGAACAGGAAGAACGCCAGGACCACCACGAACAACAGGCTGCCGAACGCGCCGGCGACCTTGCGCAGGACGTAGCCTGCGTACCCGCCACGGCTCGCCCGATCGCCTTGTGAATCGGCTCGCGCTTTCTCACCACTGGCGGCCAGGGTCATTCGCGTTCGCCGACACTCGATCGGCGCCGCATCATGACCACGCCTCCGATCCCGAGCAGGCCGACCACGACGACACCTGCGCCGACCAGGAAGCCGGTGCCGATCCCGTCGTCCGCGGAGGCGACGGTTGCCTCGACCTCGTTGGTCTCGAGGTCACACTGGTCGGCCTCAGACGCCGGTCGGACGTTGAGATAGTTCTGCCCTCCGTAGCTGTTCCAGCCAGACTCCCCCGGGGTTCGGCTGCGGCTCGAAGCACACGAACCTGTCGCTGCGCACGGCTTCACCGACGGTCTGGTAGGACGTCAGGAGGTAGGGGGAATCCTCGAAGATGATCTGCTGCATCTCCTTGACGATCTCCTGGCGCTTCGCCTGGTCCATCTCACGTGCTGCTGCGGCCCAGAGGGCGTCGTACTCCTCGGTGCAGTACCACGAGTCCGACCAGCTGCCGAGCTGGTCACAGGTGAAGTAGCTGAGGATCGCGTCCGGGTCGGGCTCGACGTACCATCCCCACTCGAACATGTCGTAGTTGCCGTCGAGAATCACCTCGGTCAGCCTGTTCTCGGTGTAGGAGTCGACCTGGATCTCCAGACCCACCTGTTCGAACCACTCCTTGACATAGTTCACGACACCGACCGAGTAGGTCCCGTCGGTACGCGCCGCGATCCGCAGCTTCCCGATCGGCGAGCCGTCGGGCATCGTCCGCTTGCCGTCGTCGCCCAGCTCGTAGCCCGCATCGTCGAGCAGCTGTCCTGCCCTCTCGAGGTCGAAGGTGAACGCCTCGTCGGCGGGCGGGACCCATTGGTAGTCCTTGTAGGCCGGGGGAATGACGGACTCAGCGGGCTCACCACCACCCTGGTAGACCTTGTCGACCAGCACCTGCTGGTCGATCGCGAAGCCGAGCGCGTGGCGGAACTTCGGGTCGGCAAGCACCGGGTGTGGGTCCCCGATCGGCTTGCCCGTCTCGGTGTCGACCGAGCCGGTGTTGAACGCGATCTCGTCGAAGCCCGGCGAGTCACCGAGGTGCGCGGTGATCCCGGGCTTGCCCTCGAGTGTCTCGACCTGGAGTGCGGTGATGCCCTCCACGAAGTCGACGTCGCCTTTGAGCAAGGCCTGGATCGCGGGGTCCATGCTCTTGTAGACCTTGAACACGATCTCGTCGACGTGAGGCGCGCCCTTCCAGTAGTCGGGGTTCGCTTCGAAGCGGTACGTCGAGCCGTTGGCCGTGCCCTCGACGAGCCGGAACGGTCCCGACCCGACGACCGGCTGGCCGTCCTTCGGCTCGGCGGTGTAGTTCTTGACCTCCTTCTCGTCGACGTCCTTCCAGATGTGTTCGGGGATGATCGGGATCGGCAGCAGGGGAAGGACCGCTGTCGGCTTGTCGAGCTCGAGGACCACGTGGGTGGCGTCGGGTGCAGTCACCTTCGTGACCCCGCCGAGGTACGACGCCCACGTCCCGCCCTCGACGTCGCCGGTCAGCACGCGGTTGTACGTGTAGGCGATGTCCGCGGCTGTCAGCGGCTCCCCGTCGGACCAGTCCACTCCGGTACGGATGTCGAACGTCCAGGTCCGGCCGTCTTTCGAGGTCGTCCATTTGGACGCCAGGCCAGGCTGAGGCGACATGTCCTCCATCGACCAGCTGATCATGAAGTCGTAGGTGAGGTACCACATCTCGTAGGACGCTGCCAGGATCCCGAGGAACGGGCTGAAGGAGTCGACCTCCTGGTCCAGGGCGACCGTGAACGTCGTCTTCTCGTCGTCAGAACCGGCGGCGGACGGCGACGCCGCCGACCAGCGCTCCCATCCCAAGAGCCAGCACGCCGGCCGCGACCGCGGCGGTACGGTGCCTCCTGTGACCAGTCCCCCGACGGCGCCGCGCATCCCTTTCGAGCACACCGAGCACGGCGTGGTCAGGTCGGACCCGTGGGCCTGGATGGCCGAGGAGACGCCGGCGCTGCTTGCGCATCTTGCTGCGGAAAGAGCCTGGTATGAAACGTCCTGCGCTCATCTGCGTTACCTCGTGTCGACGCTGCGTGCCGAAATGGGTTCGCGGGTGTCGCCGACTGAACGTTCAGCCAGTTGGGCCCGTCACCGTTTTTCCTACTACACAAGCCACCCGGCCGGAAGTGACTACGGACAGCTCCTGCGTGAACATCGTAACGATTTGGGGGCTTCCGCAAGCGTTTTCGAAGCAGAACCGGCCAGTCGCGACGAAAACAGCACATTTCCGGAGCTTCTTCTCGACGTGGGAAGCTTCGCCGACGGCAGCGGCTACCTCGACCTCGGGGTGAGCCTCGTGAGCCCGGACGAGGACGTCCTCGCCTACTCCGTCGACACGGCCGGCGACGAGGTGTTCGTCCTCCGCTTCCGCGACCTGCGCACCGGCCAGGACCTCGACGAGGTGGTCGCCCGGAGCTACTACGGCGGCGCGTGGAGCGCGGACTCGGGCTACTACTTCTACGCGGTCCACGACGATGCCTACCGGCCCTGCGAGGTGTGGCGGCACCGGCTCGGCACCCCGGTGAGCGAGGACGTCCTCGTGCTCACCGAGACCGACGAGCGCTTCGAACTGAACCTGCGCGCGAGCCGCAGCGAGGCCGCGATCCTCATCTGGAGCGAGAGCCGAGACACCAGCGAATGCTGGCTGGTCGACGCGCTGGCACCCGAGTCGGCACCCCTCTCGATCGGCGGTCGCCGGCCGGGCGTGGTCTACCGCGCCGAGCACGTCCGCTCGCAGGCCGGGCCGGGTCGGCTGTTGCTGGTGACCAACGACGACGCGGTCGAGTTCCGGCTGATGGAGGCGCCGATACCGGACGGCGAACACCAGAACGCCTCGACGTGGCGCGAGGTCCGCCCCGAGGAACCGACGGAGCGGATCGAGCGAGTGGACGCGTTCGAGGGGTTTGCGGTGCTCAGCCTGCGGACCCAGGGCCAGCATCGGCTTCGGATCCTTCCCCTCGACGACCTGACCGCGCCCGGGCGCGAGGTCGCGAGCAGCTTCCCGGCGGGCGCGGTGCACATCGCGCGCAACACGTCGTACGACGCCTCCGCGGTGACGGTCGTCGACCGCTCGTATGTCGAGCCACCAGTCTGGTCGGACGTGGAGTTCGCCTCGGGTTCGGTCACCGAGCGGTACCGCGAGGACGCACCCGGACACGACCCCGTCGCGCTACGTCTGCGAGACGATGCACTTCACCGCCCCGGACCACACCGCCGTACCCGCGACGGTGATCCGGCACCGCGACACCGCTCTTGACGGTACGGCGCCGGCGCTGGTCTACGGCTACGGCGCCTACGAGTACACGTTCGAACCGGAGTGGGACCCGGCGCTGCCGAGCCTGCTGGACCGTGGCGTCGTCTTCGTGCACGCCCACGTCCGGGGCGGTGGCGAGGGCGGCCGGACCTGGTGGCTGGACGGGCGACTGGGCGCCAAGCAGCACACCTTCGACGACTTCATCGCGGTCGCCGACGGTCTCGGCGGGCTCGACCGGCCCGACGGGCTGGTCGACGGGTCGCGCATCGCCGCACGCGGCCTGAGCGCCGGTGGCCTGCTCGCAGGTGCGGTGTTCAGCCAACGGCCGGAGCGGTGGCGAGCCGTGGTCGCCGAGTCGCCGTTCGTGGACGTCGTGACCAGCATGTTCGACGCCTCGATCCCGCTCACCGTCACCGAGCGGGACGAGTGGGGAGACCCGCGCCGTCGTGAGGACTTCGACTGGATGCTGGCCTACTCGCCGATGGACAACCTGCCCCCGGCGGGGGTGCGACCGGACCTGCTGGTCACCGGCGCGGTCCACGACCCGCGGGTGATGGTCCGCGAACCGGCCAAGTGGGTGGCAGCCCTGCGCGACAGCGACCCGACCTGGTCTCCGCGCTGCGTGTTCCGCTGCGAGCTCGGCGCCGGATCGCACGTCGGGCCCTCGGGTCGCTTCGGCCACCTCGACTACGAGGCCGAGGTGTACGCCTGGATCCTCGACCGGCTCGGTGTTGCGTAGCCGTCGTTACGCACCAATTGGTCGACAACAGCACCCGGAACAGGCTCGCGGCGCGGCTTGTTTCGCGCCAATTGGTCGAAAACGACAGTCGACCAGCCGGCGTCAGCTGACCTTGACCTCGCCGAGGGCGACGGACTCGTCGGCCAGCTGGTCGGGGTCGACGGCGTTCCCGACGATCCGGCGGACCTGGTCGATCGCGTCCCAGTCGTTGGCGTGCATGCCGGCCACGACCCGGTCGCCCTTGAGCCACCACGCGGTGAAGTTCTTGCCAGGTACGTCGCCGCGCAGGATCACCCGGTCGTACCCGTCCGGACCGGGACTGCCGACGTACTCCATGCCGAAGTCGTACTGGTCGGTGAAGAAGTAGGGCAACGAGTCCGCAGCGACGTCGCCGCCCGCGAGGTTGGCCGCCGCGACCTTGCCGTGCTGGATGGCGGTGTCCCAGTGCTCGACCCGCAACGGGCGACCGAGCACCGGATGGTCCGCGCTGGCGACGTCGCCAGCCGCGAAGACGTCAGGGTCGGAGGTGCGCAGGTGGTCGTCGGTCCGGATGCCGTCGTCGACGGTGATGCCGGCCGCCTCGGCGAGCTCGACGTTGGGCTGCACGCCCACGCCGACGACCAATTGGTCGAAAATGGCGGTCACGCCGTCGGCCAGGGTGACCTCGATGTCGGGCGCGTCGAAGCTGATCTCGGTGATCTCGGCACCGGTGATCAGCCGGACGCCGTGCTCCTCGTGGAGGTCCGCGAACACCTGCGCGACCTCCGGCCCGAGCACCCTGAGCAGCGGCAGCTCCAGGGACTCCAGCACGGTCACCGCCGCCTCGGCGTTGCGCGCCGCGGAAGCCACCTCGAGCCCGATCCAGCCGGCGCCGATGATGCCGAGCCGCAGCCCCGGACGGAACAGCGTCCGGAGCCGGCTCGAGTCGTCCATGGTGCGCAGATAGGACACGGGCGCGCCACTTTCGTCGGCCATCGCCAGCCGCCGCGGTCGGGCGCCGGTCGCGATCAGGAGCTTGTCGTAGCCGAAGACCTCTCCCCCGGCATGCACCTCGTGAGCCTCCCGGTCGATCCGGTCGACCGCAGTGCCGACGCGCAGGTCCACGTCGTTCTCGTCGTACCAGGAAGTGGGCTTGACGATCGCGGACTCCGGCTCCTTCTCGCCCAGCAGCACGGCCTTGGAGAGCGGCGGCCGTTCGTACGGCGTGTGCTCCTCCTCTGCCAGCAGCGTGACCGGGCCGTCGAAGCCCTGCTCACGCAGCTCGGTGACGGCGGTGGCCGCAGCCAGTCCGCCGCCGATCACAACGATGCGAGCATTCATCGAGATGCCCTTCCTCTGGTCAGGGCCAGGAACTCGGCGCGCGAGGCGGAGTCTTCGCGCAGGTTCCCGCGCAGGGTCGAGGTTACCGTCCGGGCCCCGTCGGCCCGGGCACCCCTCAGGGTCATGCACGAGTGCTCGGCCTCGATGACGACGCCGACCCCGATCGGTGCCAGGCGCTGCTGGAGGTGGTCCGCGATCTGCGTGGTCAGGCGCTCCTGGGTCTGGGCGCGTCGGGCGAAGAACTCGACCAAGCGGGCGAACTTGGACAGGCCCAGGATCCGGTCGTCCGGGAAGTAGCCGACATGGGCGACTCCCACGAACGGCAAGAGGTGGTGTTCGCACAGCGACCGGACCGGGATGTCCTGGACCAGCACGAGCTCGTCGTAGCCGGCACTGTTCGCGAACGTCGTCAGGTCGAACTCCGGCACCGTGAGCATCTCGGCGTACGCCGCCACCAGCCGGCGCGGAGTCTCTCGCATGTCCTCACCGCTGATCGGCAGCCCCAGCGCGCGCAGCATGGCCTCCGCCGCGGACTCGGCCGCCTCGAGGTCCACTCGCGGCGCCTCCTGCGTGACCCGCGGGCGCCAACGAAGTCGCTCCTCCGTGGGCTCGGCACTGGTATCTGGCAGCGGGTCTGGCAGGGTCTCGAGCAGCTGGGCGGACTGGCTCACGTCGTGGCTCCGAATTCTAAAGTAGATGAGTTTGCACTTTAGACATGGGCCGAGACGGCGGTCAAGTCTGGGGTCCGTCGCCTCACTACAGCCGGGCCCGGAACCGGCGGCCGCGGAGGGCCTCCTCGACGAGCGCCACGCTCGCGTCGTACGGCGATCAGCCGGGCCGCCTCACGGTGCCAGGTCTGCACTGCCGCCTCGACGGTGTCCTCGTCGGCCACGTCGCGCAGCTCGGCCCTGGCCTCGCTCAGCCCTCTCCTGGCGGCGAGCTGGCAGGCCTCGATCTGGAGCGCGGCGAACCGGGCGAGCACGACGGAGTGGTGGCGCAGCGTGGGATACCCCCGGAAGTCGGGCGGGGCAGATGTCGAGCAGCCAGTTCGTCGCGGTGCGCTCCCAGTCGGGCGCATCGGGCGGCCGCACCTGGGCCGGCCAGCCCGGCGGAGCGACGTAGGTGACCATGTCGTCTCAGCATACGCTCCATCGAACATGTGTTCGACCCCTTCAGCGCAGGGCGGCCAGCACCCCGAGATCGGTGTCCTCGGTGTGCCCGGTCAGCGTCTCCGAGCCCTCGACCGGCGTCCCGAGCACGCGTGGCAGCAGCAGGGTCACCGACCCCGCAGTCACCGTGGTCACCGGCCCTGTGTCGTCCACCGAGTCGACCGACACGATCTCGGGCACCGCGGCATCGGCCGACCCGGAGCCCCGCACCTGGATCCGCGCCGGTACGTCGACCATCTGGCCGTCGTTCTCGATCACCATCTGGGCCTGGGTGCCGCCGGTGAGGATCGCGGTCGCGAGGGTGGCGGCCCAGACCGGGTCGCCGCAACCGTCGTACACCCAGCGCGGCCCGAGCACGCTGTGGTCCGACGTACCGATCAGGAAGTCCTCGGCCCCGGCCAGTGGCGCCGCGCGATAGGTGAACGGCACCTGGAGGACGGTGCCGTCGTCGGTCCGCCACAGGATCGTCTCGACGCCGACCTCGCCCTCCGGGTCGTCGAAGCGGTACTCGGCGAGCTTGTCGACGTGTGTCGCGCCGGCGGCCCAGCTCCGCGACGGCAGCCATGCCTCGCACAGCTGCTGCTTGGAGGGCTGGAGCGTGGCGCGGAAGTGGACGAGGCCCATGGAGCCGACCCTACGGCGAAGCGTCAAGCCCATCGAGCTAGCGGGCTTCGGCGAGGATGACACTCATCGGTCCGGCCAGCGGCCGGTGATCGAGGTAGCGCCAGCCGGCTTCCTGCAGCCAGGCGGTGCCTTCCTCGACGCTGTACACGTCGCCGTCGTTGACGTGGATCGCGAACTCGCCGGCCATGAGTGCGGCCGGGAGCGGCTGGGTGTGGGTCGGGTCGGTCCAGAAGTCGGCCACCAACAAACGCGCGCCGGGTTCGGCTGCGGCGCGGACCCGGTGCAGGATCGACTGGTTCGTCTCCTGGGTGAAGTAGTGCACCACGTTGGCGAGCAAGAACGCGTCGAAGCCGCGGGGCAGCTCGTCGGTCTGGACGTCACCGACGCGGACGTCGATGCGGTCGGCGTACGCCGTAGTGCGCAGGTGCTCACTGGGCGACGCTGGCGACCCCGCCGAGCTCGAGCACGGTCGCGGTGAGAGCCGGGTCCGCTGCCGCCAGGGCGATCGACCAGGAACCGGTGCCGCCGCCGATGTCCAGCACCCGGCTCGCCGCCGGCAGCCCGGCCACTGTCGGCAGAGCATGGCAGGCGGCAGCGGTGGCGGCCGCGATGCCTTCTGACATGACCGGCACCAGCTCGTCGTCGATCTCGAAGATCTCGTGGGCGGGCCGGCCCCTGCCGAGCGCTCCGGCGAGGTCGGCCCACACCGGGTAGCTCAGCCGGTCCCAGAACCTGAGCAGTGGTCGCAGATCGGCCGGCGTCGCCCCGGACAGGAACGCGGCCGCGACCGGACTGTTCGCGTAGCGGTCGCCGTGCCGTTCCAGCAGGCCGACCGCCACCATGGCGTCCGCGCTGATCCGCGCCGTACGCCGGGTGAGGCCCGTGCGCGCGGCGAGCCCGTCGAGGTCCACCGGGCCCTCGCCGAGCGCCTCGAACACGCCGAGCTCGCTCGCCGCGAACAAGTGTTTGCTGGCCATGAAGCCCTGCGCGAGCTCAAAGATCCGATCGGGCGTTACGACGGCTTGGGCTGCCCCAGCGGGGGCTTCGTGAGTGGTGGTCATGCCCCCAGCCTGAGCGGCGGCTACCGCGGCCGCCATCCCACGATTCTGGGGGTGCCAGTTCATGCAGCGGCCGCCGTACCCTCCAAGAGTGACCGGAGCCTTGGTGCCACGGATCCGCGACGACATCGCGCGACTCGGCGCGCGCGGACTCACGTGGGTCGACTACAGCGCCGCGGTCGCGGAAGCATTGGCAACCGTCATCCCCTTCGACGGTTGGTGCTGCCACACCGTCGATCCGGGAACCATTCTCTTCACCGGGAGCGTGAACCGGAACGTCGGCTGCTCCGGGTCCTGGCTGGCTCACCACGAGTACGTCGTCGAGGACGTCAACAAGTGGTCGTTCCTCGCCCACAGCGGCCGGATCGCGGGGGCGTCCAGCATCGACACCCACGGCGACCTGTCCCGGTCGACCCGGCACCGGTCCCACGAGGCCTATGGCTTCGACGACGAGCTGCGCGTGTCGTTCGTGGTCGACGGCATCTATTGGGGAGCGGCGGCGTTCCTGCGCAAGGCCGACGAACCCTGGTTCACCGACGCCGAGGTGCGCACGCTGGTCGCGCTGGCTCCCGCAATCGGAGCCGGCCTGCGACGCTCGATGCTGGCGCCGCCAGGTTCGCCGTACGTCGGCGGAACGGTCGACCACGGCCCGGGCGTGGTGGTCTTCGATGCGAACGGCGAGCCGGAATCGATCTCGGGTGCCGCGGAGCGGTGGATCGGCGAGCTGGTCGAGGACCCCGCCCCGAGCACACCCGGGGAGTCGAAGCCCGTGCAGGCCGTCGCGGCCCGCGCCCGTTCCATCGCGCCGGGCACGGACCCGCTCGAGCTGGCGGCCCGGGCCCGGGTGCGCACTCGCTCCGGCACCTGGCTGTTGCTGTACGGCACCCGGCTGAGCGGGGACCAGGACGGGCGGACCGCGGTGATCATCCATCCGGCCACGCCGCAGGACGTCGCGCCTGTGATTGCGCTGTCCTACGGCCTCACCGAGAGGGAGTGCCAGGTGGCCATGCAGTGCGTCCAGGGCCGGGTCACCAAAGAGATCGCTCGCGCGTTGTCCCTCTCCGGGTACACCGTGCAGGACCACCTCAAGTCGATCTTCGACAAGACCGGGGTGCGCAGCCGTGGCGAGCTGGTCGGGCAGATCTTCCTCGACCACTACGCGACCCGGTGGGAGGCTCCGGCAGCAGCGACACCTGGCCTGCTGGTGCTCGGCATATCTCCCGACGGACTTTGACAGGCGTCGCTTGACTTCAAGTTAACTTGAACTTGCATTCTGGGAAGAGAAAGCAACCAAGAACGACTCAGGAGATCCCAGATGCCCGTCGCAGTCATCACCGGCGCCTCGAAGGGGCTCGGCCGCGAGCTCGCCCACGCCCTTGCCGAACAGGGGTGGTCGGTCGTGGGCGACGCCCGTGACCAGACCGCTTTGGCCGCCGCCTTCGCCGAACTTCCCGGGACGGGGCACGTGCCGGTCGCGGGCGACGTCACCGACCCCCGCCATCGGCGCGACCTGGCCGAGGCGGCCGCTCGACTGGGCGGCGCCGCCCTGCTCGTGAACAACGCCAGCACCCTGGGTGCCAGCCCGCTTCCCGCCTTCGCCGACCTCGACCCGGCGACCTACCGCGCCGTACTCGAGACCAACGTCGTGGCCCCACTCGCGCTGGTGCGCGAGCTGCTGCCCCAGCTCCGCCAGCACGCGGGCATCGTGGTCGACCTCTCGTCCGACGCTGCCGTGGAGGCCTACGACACCTGGGGCGCCTACGGCTCGTCGAAGGCGGCCCTCGACCATGCGAGCCGGATCCTGGCCGCCGAGGAGCCGAGAGTCCGGGTGTACGCCGTCGACCCGGGCGACATGCGGACCGCCATGCACCAGGACGCCTTCCCCGGCGAGGACATCTCGGACCGTCCGGACCCGTCCGCCGCCGTACCCGCGTTCCTGACCCTGCTGGCCGGCCGGCCGCCGTCCGGGCGATACCGGGCGTGCGGACGTCGGCAGCGCAGTCTCGGCGGAGGTGCCCGCGTGAGCGAGGCCGCCTTCCGCTTCGAGCTGCCGTCGGCGGGCGAGGCGGCGTCGCCGCCCGAGGTCCGCGGCCTGGCCCGCGACCAGGTTCGGCTCGCCGTCGTCTCCCCGAGGGGCGTCGTCCACGCCCAGGCTCGCGACCTCCCCGACCACCTCCATCCCGGCGACCTCGTCGTCGTGAACACCAGTGCGACGTTGCCCGCCGCGGTCGACTTCCTCCGGCACGGCTGCCCCACGACGCTGCACTTCTCCACCGAGCTCGACGACGGCTCGTGGGTCGTCGAGGTTCGGCGCCCCGACCAGTCCGGACCGGCCCTGCCGTCCCCCGGAGAGGTGCTCCGACTCCCTGGCGGGCTTCGGCTCCGGGTCGTCGAGCCGCACCCGTCCGGACAGTCCCGGCTGTGGCGGACTCTTCCGCTGCCCGCCGTCTCCCCCGTCCACTACCTCGCCGAGCACGGCCACCCGATCCGCTACCGCTACCTCGACGGCGAATGGCCGATCGAGGACCTGCAGAACGTGTACGCCGATCGCCCGGGCAGCGCCGAGATGCCCAGCGCCGGCCGCCCGCTCACCGATCGGCTCCTGGTTCGGATGATGTCGCGCGGCATCGCGCTCGCACCGATCGTGCTGCACACCGGAGTCTCCAGCCAGGAGTCTCACGAGCCACCCCAACCGGAGCGGTTCACCGTGCCGGCGGCGACGGCACGCCTGGTGAACTCGACCCGGGCCGCCGGCCGGCGCGTCGTCGCGGTCGGCACGACGGTCGTGCGTGCTCTCGAGTCGGCGACGGCCGGCGACCGGGTCGTGCCGACCTCCGGCTGGACGTCGCTCGTCCTCGGACCGGACCGGCCGGCTCGGGTCGTCGACGGGCTGCTCACGGGACTGCACGAGCCGGAGGCGAGCCACCTGCATCTCCTCGAGGCCGTCGCAGGGCGGGCGCTCGTCGATGCGGCGTACGCCGAGGTCACCCGACCGGACGGGCCGCCGTACCTCTGGCACGAGTTCGGAGACTCGATGCTCCTGCTCCCCCGCTGATCGAGATCACCACCCGGCCAGGAACGAGAACCGCACCTCGCGCACCGGGTTGTCGACGTTGAGGTCGACCAGGCAGATGCTCTGCCAGGTCCCCAGTGCCAGCCGGCCGTCGAGCACGGGCACGGTTGCGTACGGCGGCACCAGCGCCGGCATCACGTGTGACCGGCCGTGGCCGCGGCTTCCGTGACGATGCCGCCAGCGGTCGTCCGCGAGGCAGGAGGTCATCGAGTGCCGCGAGCAGGTCGTCGTCGCTGCCGGCACCGGTCTCGAGGATGGCGATGCCGGCGGTCGCATGGGGCACGAACACGTGGAACAGGCCATCGCCGCGCGCCTCCGGCGAAGGCCTCGCAGTCAGCGGTCAGGTCCAACACGGCCTCGCGGTCACCGGTTCGATAAGACCTGGTCTCGGAATCCATGGGCCCGATCGTGCCATCGGCGGCCATGCAGGCAGGACTCAGCGGCGGCGAAGCAGTGCAGGGACAGACCCACCAAGGTAGTTGGTAAACGTCCCCTCCAGGGTGCGGGAATCGACGATGGTCAACTGCGCCGTCCCAAATGAGCCGTCGATCACCTCGTAGTCGAACGAGAATGCACCAGAGGAGACCGAGCCGATGCCGTAGGCCGTGACTCCGTACGGAGAATTCTCTTGAAATACAGCCTCGGAGCCGAACTGCTGGATCAGATACTCGGATCCGTCCGAATCGGTCCAGGTGCCGGTCAAGTCGACCGACGGCGCTGGAGACGCATCCGAGCCTTCTTGAGCCCGAGCTTCGAGCTCTCGGACCTGGTTCTCGACGTCCGGCTGACTTTCCTCGATCGTGTCTGAGTCAAGCTTCTCCGCGGCCGTCGCGCTGGAGAACTCGAACTTGGCGCCGAACATGTCCAGGCTTCTGAGATCCTGACCGCTTGCGAGGGTGACCGTGATGACGACGGTGCCGAGCAAGAAGATGGCGACCGCCGACCACCGGATCGTCCTGAACCGTTTCGCGGGACGGGCACGGGCTGCGCTGTGCCCTGTCCGCACGGGCTGGTCGGATCGCACGTGTTGAGTCCAGTTTTGACCGTCCCAATAGCGCACCTGCCGATCGGGACCCGCTGTGGCATCTGGGTACCAACCCGGTGGCCAGCCTGAATGCGGCTTGAGTCCACCACTCATTGTGGCTCCCTGCGTCGGCTCGAGGTTTCTCCCAATGAAGAGTCGTCGACGCGACGCTGGATACCAGGACCTAGTAGGTTCGCGCCTATGCATGTGCGATCACTTGCCTTCCGCACCGATCTCGCCTTGCTGGAGCGCGGCGGGACCGAAGTCACCGACCGGGGCACGCACCTGGTCGTACGGACGCCCGGCAACCCGACGTTCTACTGGGGCAACTTCATGCTGCTCAGCGAACCGCCGACGGATGCCAACGTCGGGGAATGGCTGACGGCGTACGACGCCGAGTTCCCCGACGGCCGACACCGGGCGTTCGGTGTCGACGGCGTCGAAGACCAGCGGGAGGCAATGGCCCCGTTCGTCGAGGCCGGGATGTCCCTGGACATGGGAGCCGTGATGACCGCGCAGGCGGTGCACGAGCCACCGAGACCCAACCGCGAGGCCGTGTACCGGCCCCTCGAGTCCGACGACGACTGGGAACAGCGGGTGCACCTCGCGGCGAGCTGCAACGACGACCAGCCGCCGGCCGACTACTTCGACTTCGCCACGCGCAAGGCATCGATCGAGCGGGCGAACGCCGAGGCCGGCCACGGCGCATGGTGGGGTGCTTTCGTGGCGGATCGCATGGTCTCCGGGCTGGGCCTGTTCCGGGCCAGTGACGGGCTGGCCCGGTTCCAGAGTGTGGAGACGCATCCGGACGCCCGCGGCCGCGGACTGGCCGGGACGCTGGTCTATCACGCGAGTCGCTACGGTTTCGAGACCCTCGGCGCGGAGACTCTGGTGATGGTGGCCGACCCCGACTACCTCGCGATCCGGATCTATCGCTCGGTCGGGTTCAGCGAGACCGAGCACCAGTCCCAGGTGCAGCAGATGGACCGAAACGAGCCTCCATCTCTCTGAGCTGCGGGTCGCGGAGCCCGACGCAGTCCAGCGCCCAGAACGGGTCGCAATAGATCAGCGCCCCGCTCATCCACGTTTCGTGCCGGTCCAGCACGGCGACCTGGAAGCCGGCATCCGGGATACGAGTCGAGGGTCGCGTGAACCCACGAGCGCTGGCACGTTCGAACCCGCGCTTGCCGTAGTAGTCTGGCGACCCCTCGAGGAACACCGCCGGCCACCCGCGTTCGTTTGCCTTCTGGAGGGAGTCTGCGACCAGCGCGGTGCCGATCCCGCGTCGCTCGTGCTCTGGCAGAACGGCGAGTGGGCTCAACACCAGCACGTCGACCAGCCGCTCGCGGGCGTCAAGCCAGGATCGGTTGAGCTGCACGTGACCGACGACGGCTGCGTCGATCTCGGCGACCAGGCTGAGCTCGACGTGTCGGGCCAGCGCGTCGACCAGGTCGGCGACCACCATGCCATCGGCCGCGAACGCGGTCTCGACCACGCGGCGTACGGATGCGTTGTCGGTCGGCTGCGCTGGCCGGATCGTCAGGTCCACAGCCACAAGTTCGCACACCCAAGCGGTCGCCGACCATTGACTTTCGGACCGGTCTGCACGTGCCATGGCATCACCGAGCCGGCTGACCACCCGACGACCACACTGACTTCCATGGGAGAACCCGACCGTGTCCATCGATGATTTCGAGCGCTACCCGCTGACCTTCGGGCCGAGCCCGGTGCACCGCGCTCGACCGGCTCACCGCGCACCTCGGCGGCGCCGAGTCTGGGCCAAGCGCGAGGACTGCAACTCCGGCCTGGCCTTCGGCGGCAACAAGACCCGCAAGCTGGAGTACATCGTCCCCGACGCGCTCGCCTCGGGCGCCGACACGCTGGTCTCGATCGGCGGCTACCAGTCCAACCACACCCGCCAGGTCGCCGCCGTCGCCGCCAAGCTCGGCCTCAAGGCCCGGCTGGTGCAGGAGAAGTGGGTCGACTGGGCCGGACCCGGTCAACGACAAGCGTCGGCAACATCCTGCTGTCGCGCATCATGGGCGCCGACGTCCGCCTCGACCCGGCCGGCTTCGACATCGGCATCCGCACGTCGTGGGAGGACGCGCTGCGAGGAGGTCGAGGCGGCGGGCGGCAAGCCGTACGCCGATCCCGGCCGGCGCCTCCGAGCACCAGCTCGGCGGCCTCGGCTTCGCGAACTGGGCCTACGAGGTCGAGCGGCAGGAGGCGCGAGCTCGGCGTCTTCTTCGACACGATCGTCGTCTGCACGGTCACCGGCTCGACCCACGCCGGCATGATCGCCGGCTTCGCCGGCCAGGACCGCCCGCGCCGGGTGCATCGGCATCGACGCCTCGGCGACGCTGGACAAGACCCGCGCCCAGGTGGAACGGATCGCCCGGCACACCGCCGACCTGATCGGTCTCGGCCGCGAGCTGCGCGACGACGAGATCGAGGTGCTCGAGGGCTGGGCAGGCGACGAGTACGGCATCCCGGTGCAGTCGACGGTCGACGCGATCCGGCTGTCCGGCGAGCTCGAGGGCATGATCATCGACCCCGTCTACGAGGGGAAGTCGATGGCCGGGCCTGATCGACCTGGTCCGAGACGGCACCATCGCCCAGGACTCGACCGTGCTCTACGCCCACCTCGGCGGCCAGCCGGCCCTCAACGCCTACAGCGGCATCTTCTGACCCTTGTCAGGACCCGGCCAGGTGCTCCTCGATGCGCTGGACCTTGGCAGTCAGCTGGCCGTCGTACCCGGGCCGGATGTCGGCCTTCAGGACCAGACCGACGCGCGGCGAGACCTCCGCGACGACCTCGACGGCGCGTTTCACGACTGCCATCACTTCGTCCCACTCCCCCTCGAGGTTGGTGAACATCGCGTTGGTCTCGTTGGGAAGGCCGGACTCGCGGACGACGCGGACGGCGGCCGCCACGGCGTCGGTCACCGAACCGGTCTCGTCGCCGGACATGGGCGAGATGCTGAATGCCACGATCATGAGGCCACCGTACGGTGCCTCGGCGAACGCCTCGAGTGACCCCGCAACAGGAGCGCCGCGACGGTGCCGAGCCACACGGAAGCGAATACCAGGCTGACGAGCACGTCGCTGAGGTGATGTGCGCCCTGGTAGAACCGCGCGACCGCGACGACCAAGGGAAGCAGCAGCAGCGGCGTCACCCACCAGCGGGCAGCGCGTGCGTAGGTCCAGGTCAGGACGACGATGCCGCCGTACAACGCAATGGCCGTGCCGACATGGCCCGACGGGAAGCTGTGGGTCGGGTCGAGACCAGGATCGAGGATCTCGACCGGCGGGCGTTGCCGGGGGTCGACGTTGACGGCCACGTAGTAGATCCCGCCGATGCCACAGGTCACCAGCGCGAGGAACAGGGCGGGGACCACGGACCGTTGCCAGATCCAGACGCCCACAGCGATGACCGGCGCCAGCACGAGTTCCACGATCGTGTCCCCGAGGAAGGTCCCGGCGTTCGCGAGATCGTTCAGGCGGTCGGTCCGCTCGTCGGCAAACCACAGGGCCACGTCGTCGTCGACCTCGCCCACGGAGCCCTCGAGCGGATTGATGAGGAGCCATCCCACGCCGGCGACGACGCCGAGGAGGACCGCCCAGCACGCAACGAGGAGTACCGCGGTCGCCTTCTGGCTTCGACCGGACGAGGGCAGCACGGGCGTGGGTTCAGCACTGTGGGACACGATGGCCAGTCTGCTCCATCCAAGCCATCAGGTCTCTAGCCGATCTCTCTCAGGATCTCTGTGCACACAAGGGTTTTCGGCGCTCAACCACTGTCGGTGGTCGCGGCTAGCGTTTGGGGTATGACGACGGCACCGGAACTGGACGCGGGCGACTTCCGCACCCCGGTGCCGTTGCGTCGCAACCGGTTGCACTGGTTCGCCGGCCGCGCCCACGAGGTCCTCGACGAGATCGGCCAACCCTCGACCTGGGCGATGACCCCCCACGAGCGCGGCGAGACGATCGCCGAGCTGCTGGCGCTTCGATCCCGGATCGAGGCCCACCTGTTCACGGTGGTGGCCGACGCCGACCGCGACGACGTCGCCGCGTCGGCGGGCGCCACCAGCACCGCGGCCTGGGTGCGGGCCGGGTCGGGGGTCACCGGCGCCGAGGCCACCCGCCTGGTCCGGCAAGCCCGAACGATCGAGTCCCACCCGGCGACCCACACAGCGTTGGCCCAGGGAGCGATCCACACCGAACAGGCCACCGTGATCGTGGCCGCCGTCGACGCGCTCCCAGCCGAGGTGGCCGACCGTGCCCCGGACGCCGAAGCCCACCTGCTGGCGCTGGCCGACCAGCACGACGCCCGCGCACTCCGCGGCCTCGGCCGGCATCTGCTCGAAGTCCTCGCCCCCGACCAGGCCGACGCGTTGATCGCCCGACACCTCGAACGCGAGGAAACCGAGGCCCGCAAGACCTGCTTCCTCAAGACCTGGTCCGACGGCCACGGCTCGACCTACGGCCGGTTCAAGATCCCCGACCTGACCGGCACGATCCTGACCACCGCTCTGGAGGCCTTCGCGAACCCGAACCGGCCCGACCCGATCCCCCGAAAAGATGTGGCGCCGCCCCAGGTGTACGGGCAGGCGTTCTGCGAACTGCTCGAACACCTCCCCCCCGACCGGCTCCCGCAGACCGGAGGCATCAACGCCACCGTGATCGTCACGATGACCCTCGACACCCTCCAAGGTGGGCTACGCGCCGCGAACATCCTGGGCACCGACACCCTGCTCTCCCCTGGCCAGGCCCGCCGCCTGGCCGCCGCAGCCGGCGTCATCCCCGCCGTCCTGGACAGCCAATCCCAACTCCTCGACCTCGGTCGACGACGCACCTTCACCCAACCCCAACGCATCGCCATGGCCCTCCGCCAAGGCGGACTGTGCAACATCGAGGGCTGTGAACGCCCCGCCACCTGGTGCGACGCCAACCACCGAAAACCCTGGAGCAATGGCGGCCGCACCACCATCGACAACGGCGAACTGATCTGCCCCCGCCACCACACCCTGGTCCACCAAGGCCACCACTACCCAAGACGCACATAGGCCAACAGGGACACAAGCTCGTGGCGACCGCGCCAGGCCACTCGACACGTAACGCAGCGTCCCGTTGGACAAGCGTTCACTGCGACCCATCATCGGCGGGTCCACGAACTGGCCACGCCACGGCGAGACCCGGATGGGCGGGGCAAGTCAGTGTCGCCCATCGTCGCGCCATCTCCAGGGTGAGGTCCGGGAAGGCTTTCCAAGGGTGATTCGTGTAGAAGGCTCTGACCTGAGCGCGACCGTGCATGGTCCCGGGGCCGCACTGTGTTCGAAGACGACGTCCTCGTTCATCATCGCGAAGAAGGCAGCGGCGTCCTGGGCGTTGAAGGCGGCCTGGTCGCGCGTGGAAGAAGCTCGTGCAGGAAGACTGCGTCTACCGGCGCCGAACCGCTGTCATCCCTTGGCGTCGGACACCTCCGGTGGGCATCGGCTACCGACGTCCACCGAGCAGCGCGTCGTCGAAGAACGCGGTCACCCGGCGCTCGTACCCTCGGGGTCCGCGTCGTAGCCGCCGACGTGCCTGCTGTCGGTGACCCATCCTGGCTCCCGGCACCGCGACGGCGTGGTACTCCGCCGACAGGTGCTCACCGCCCTGGCCGCGTTCGGCATGGATGAGGAACACCGGCGTTGGCGAGACGTCCGAGACGAGGTCCTTCAGGTTGGGCGGAGGCATGGAGTTCGAGAACAGCGCGGTCCCGACGGTCGTCACGCCCCAGACCGGGATGCCCAGCCACTTCTCCACGCCGCTGTCCTCCGTCACCTCGCGGACCGAGCGGATGCCGGCGCCTTCGGAGACGACCGCCTTCAGTGAGTCGTTCCCGGCAGCCTCCTCGAGCAGCTCGCCGCCGACCGAGAAGCCGAGCCACCGATCCGCTCGGGGTCGATGTCGGGCTGTCGCCGAGGAACTCGATTGCCGCCTCGATGTCCCGCGTGCCTCCCAGCCGAAGGCGTTCGGATCGCCGTCGCTGGTGGCCTCGCCACGACGGTCGAACAGCAGTACGCCGTACCCCTGGGCGGAGAGGAACCGGGCGGGGTCCTGCGCATGGGTGCGCCCGGCGAAGGCGATCACGGCCGCACCGTTGCGGGAGGGTAGGTACCAGCCTTGAGGGTGAGGCCGTCGGTGGTCCGAACGACACGTGCTGCGAGTCGGCGCTACCGAGGTCGGGCGCCGGTCAGGGTGCGAGAGATGCGTGTAGCCGTACGTGATCGATGAGGGGCATCACGACGTAGATGTTGGCGCGACTCACGCGACAGCCACGGAGCGCCCGGCGGGAGAAGCGCGACAGCGACGATCGTCCAGGCTGCGCGACCGCGAGACCTCGACGACACCGAGGCACAGCAACGTGAGCGCTGCGGGCAGGGTGACACGCCGGTGTAGTCGTCACCGCTGGGGCGGACGACGAACGAGTAGTACGAGCCCTCGCCGAGACCGCGAGCCCGAACAGGCCCAGCGCCGGTGCGACCTCGGCCCACCTGCAGCGTCGCAGCGCAGGAAGCCCCAGGCCGCAGCCCGAGCACGGCGACCGAACCAGCGGCTGCGAGATGACGACAGCGGACATCCGGGTGCGGGGTACATGGAGTCGTCGATGACTGGCCGGCGATGGACGCGACAGCCACGAGGAAGACGAGACTGCTTCTACCTGTGCCGCATCGAACCGGACGGAAGGGATAGCGAGACAAGGTGAAGCCTTTCAGAGCGGGGTTCGTCGCGATCAGACCGGGAGGAACGGACTCCAAGAACCGTAGGAGCTCGGCACCTCCGCCGCCCAGGTGCTGGCGCAACATCGGCGGCGCAACCGCAGCGACGCGCCGGTGGCTAGCGGGCACCCACCCGCCAGGGCTGGTCACCGCCCCGAAGCCGTGCGCGACATGACGGGTAAAAAAAAAAAAAAAAAAAAAAAAAAAAAAAAAAAAAAAAAAAAAAAAAAAAAAAAAAAAAAAAAAAAAAAAAAAAAAAAAAAAAAAAAAAAAAAAAAAAAAAAAAAAAAAAAAAAAAAAAAAAAAAAAAGGTCGGCTGAATCGGGACAGACCCGCACGGAGGATCCACGGTCGCCGGAAACGCCCCGGAATCAAGGCTCGAAAAAACGCCGGGACGACCCTGATGAACAAGCTCACCAGGCGTGGCGCGGCTTGGCGACGGACCTTGACGGCTGGCTCCGACGGTCGGTCCGCCGTGCCACGGCCAGTACGCGGGACAGCAGCGATGCGGGCGGGCGGGACTCCTCAAGCGGAATCACCGGTGCGTTGGGCAATGCGGACTGGGCCTGCTCGCGGGTGAGGCGAACGGCGATCTCAGCGGCGATGGGAAGCATCTGCGTCTCCTTCCAGAGGTACTTTCTGAATGTGTACGACACGAGTTAATCATTTAGTCGGTGTTTGTGTCAACACCTGCTAGTCTGTTTACTGGCGTCGCACATAAGGAGGGGTCGATGAGCATCGAGGCGTCCGCCGACGCGCAGCTGGTCCAAGACTTCGCGAACACGCGCGACCGGCGGTCGTTCGTGCCGAGAGGCCATCCCCACCGCGACGGCACGACGGACGAGTTGGCCACCTCGCCCGCGCTGCGCGACTGGCTCGCCGAGCGCAACCTGCTGCCCGATGACGCCGACATCAACGACCCCGATCACAGCCGGGTCCTGCGGCTCCGTACCGCGCTGCGCGGGGCGCTCAACGGCAATCGGCACGCCGGCAAAGACTCACAGCCCCACCCGTTCACGATGTCACTGCGGGTCGAGCTCGACACCGACGACGGCCCTCGCCTCGGCATACCCGAACACGGCGTGGACCACGCGATCGGGCAGCTGTGCGCCGCTGCGCTGCGCCTCTCACTCACCGGCGAGTGGGGGCGACTGCGCGCCTGCGCCGCCGACGACTGCCAATGGATCTTCTACGACCAGTCACGGCCCGGCCGCGGCCGCTACTGCTCGCCGGACTCCTGCGGCAACCGCGTCAAAACCCGCGCCTACCGACAGCGCAAGTCGCACAGCCACCCGACTGACCCCAGGACTCAGTGACGATCCGATCGACGGCTTCCGTCACCCGTCGCCGTTGCCGGCCTACGCCCATTCTCGCTTACCTGGCCGCACCGGGTGTGCGAGGCCTCCCGAAAGAACACTCCGGCCCCCTCGTCGCCCCAGGCTCCACAATATCGTCTCGCGCAGCCAACTAACCTCGCGTGCATGGTGATCTATCCCGAGA
Source organism: uncultured Actinomycetota bacterium (assembly GCA_963719255.1). Taxonomy (GTDB): domain Bacteria; phylum Actinomycetota; class Actinomycetes; order Propionibacteriales; family Nocardioidaceae; genus Nocardioides. The sequence goes on from CAVRBN010000053.1 coordinate 58,877, forward strand.
AGCCGAAACCCGGTGACAAGGTCGCCGTGCTCTCCCCCGGCGCCGCCCTTCCCCAGATGTTCCCGGCTCCCTTCGAGCTCGGGATCCGGCGGCTCGAGAGCGAGTACGGCGTCAAGGCGGTCGAGTACCCGTCCACTCGGGTGTGGTCGAGCCCGCGGGATCGGGCCCGGGACGTGAACGCCGCGTTCGCCGATCCCGAGATCAAGGCGATCCTGACCAGCATCGGCGGCGAAGACCAGATCAAGATCCTCAAGCACCTCGACGCCGACGTGATCGCCCAGAATCCCAAGCCGTTCTTCGGGCTCAGCGACAACACCAACCTGTGCACCTACCTCTGGAACCTCGGCATCGTGAGCTACTACGGCGGCACAATCATGACGATGCTCGGCCGCTACGGCTCCATCAACCCGCACAGTGGAGAGGCGTTCTCGAAAGCGCTGTTCACGCACGACTGGTACGACCTGCGCCCGGCCGACTCGTTCACAGATGTGCACAAGGACTGGGCCGACCCGGCGCACCTCGAGCACGAACCCGAGATGCTCCCCGGCACCGGCTGGCAGTGGTACGGCATCGACCAGGTCGTCGAGGGCCGGCTCTGGGGTGGGTGCCTCGAGATCGTCGACTTCAACCTGCGCGTCGGCACGCACCTCCCGGACGATGCGGCGTACGACGGCTGTGTGCTCCACCTCGAGACATCGGAGGAGCTGCCCTCGGCGCAGTACGTCGGCGAGGTGCTGATGTGCATGGGCGAGCGTGGGTTGCTGCAACGCTTCTCCGCTCTGCTGATGGGCCGACCCAAAGCCTGGTCGTTCGAGTGCCCGAACAGCCCCGAGCAGCGGAAGGCGCACGTCGACGCCCAGCTCGAGGCGGTGCTGGGCGCGTTCGCCGAGTACAACCCGGGGATCCCGCTTGTCTTCGACGTCGACTTCGGCCACACCGACCCCCAGCTGGTCATCCCGAACGGCGGTGACGTCCGGATCGACCCGGCGTCCCGGTCGGTGCGGGTCCGCTATTGACGCAGTCCCAGCTTGGTGAGCGCGACGTCCGAAAGCCGCCGGTGTGAGACGGCCAGGCGCCGCCACACTGGTGTCATGGACCTGAACCTGACCGACAAGACAGCCATCGTCACCGGTGGGAGCAGAGGCATCGGACTCGCCATCGCGGCGGGCTCGCCGCCGAGGGGCGCGGGTCGTGGTGGGCGCCCGCGACTCTGGGAGCTGGCTTGTCTGCGTGAGGGGTACGACGTGGCTTCGTGCCGTGACCTCGCCACGCACCGGTGTCGGGGAACTGATCGACGAGGCTGTCGCCTCCACGGTGGCATCGACATCCTCGTCAACAACGTCGCCATGAGCGAACGCTGGGTCGGTCACCGACTTCAGCGACGACCAGTGGCAGCGGATCTTCGACATCACCTTCTTCAGCGCCGTCCGGACCGTCCGCGCCGCGGTCCCGCACATGCTGGGCCGCAGCGGCGGAGCGATCGTCAACATCAGCTCCCTCACCGCCAAGCTGCCAGACGGAATGATCGCGCCGTACAGCGCCGCCAAGGCGGCCCTGACCAACGTGAACAAGGCCCTCGCCGAGGACCTCACCCCTCAGGGGATCCGCGTCAACGCGATCTCCCCGGTCCGGTGCGCACGCCGCTGTGGACTGGGCCCGGCGGGTTCGCGCACCTGCTCGCAGACCAGGCCGGCACACCGTGGACGACGTCATGGACCGGCTGCTGCCGGAGTCGATGGCCATCACCTCCGGACGGATCAGTGAGCCCGAGGAGATCGCAGCGCTGGTGCTGTTCCTCGCCTCGGAACGGTCCGGCAACGTCACTGGCGCGGACTACATCATCGACGGCGGCATGTTCAAGAGCGCTGCCTGACGAGGCCCGGGCGAATCCACCGGGAGAGCCACTCTGCCGCTGTCGGTGGTCGGGACTAGTGTCCGAATCCAGCAACGGATCGACGACTGAAGGAGTGTCCCGTGACCTCGAAACTCAATCCCTACGTCAGCTTCGCCGGCACCGCCCGGGAGGCGATGGATTTCTACCACGACGTCTTCGGCGGCGAGCTGGCGTTCAACACGTTCGGCGAGTACGGCGATCCCGCTGCCCCCGAGGCTGACCAGATCATGCACAGCCAGCTCGAGACCGACGCCGGCTTCACCCTGATGGCCGCCGACACGCCGCCCGGGATGGAGCTCCACCCAGGCGACAATGTCTCGATCAGCCTGAGCGGCGACGACGGGGACTTGCTCCGCGGCTACTGGGAGAAGCTGTCTTCCGACGGGACAGTCTCGATGCCGCTCGAGAAGCAGATGTGGGGCGACGAGTTCGGCATCTGCCAGGACAAGTTCGGTCTGACCTGGTTGGTCAACATCTCCGACGCCTCGTCGGAGTAGCCGGGTCTGAGCCCAACACCCTCGCTCAGGCGGGGCCGTGCAGGTCGCGGCCGATCTGGGCCATCACCCGCGCCCGGCGGATCCACCGGTAGGCACGCACACAGGCGAGGCCGAGCACCACGCCGACGATCCCGGTGACCTTCTCCCAGGACCGGTCTGCTGCCACCCCGTGCGCCAGTGCGGCACCGCCTCCGACGACGAGCACGAGGCCGAGGACGGCGAAGACCTTCGCGACCACAGACGGCCTACGGCGGGATCCACCCGCGTTCGGGTGCTGGTCCATGGTCCGAACCTCTCATGCGCAGAGTTCGCCCGTCTTGTCAGCTCGATCGTTAACGTGAGAGTGTTCTCTCGATAGAAGACTCTCACGTTAGGCGAGGCCGAGATGCCAAACCCGTACGGCGACATCGAGCTGGACGCCCAGGGGATCCGGGCACTGGCGCATCCGGTCCGGCTGGCCATTCTCGAGCGGCTGCAGCGCCACGGCCCGAGCACGGCAACCGCCCTGGCACCCGAGGTCGGCGCCAGCCCTTCGGTCACCAGCTGGCACCTACGCCACCTCGCCAGGCACGCGCTCGTTCGCGACTCTGACCATCCTGGAACCGGCCGCGAGCGCTGGTGGGAGGCCTCTGCTCGCGGGTTCCGCTTCACGCCTGCGGACCCGGCCGGGCGCGAGGCGCAGCGGATGCTGATGGCAGCGATGGAGCAGGTCGAGGGAGACCTGCCCGGTATGTGGCGGCGGGACGTCGAGCCGCACCTCGAGGACGAGTGGCGCGATCTCTCCGGACGGGCCAGCACCCGGATCCTGGTCACGCCGGCCGAGCTCCGCGAGTTCGAGGCGGCGATCGAGCGGCTGCTGACGCCGTACGTGCTGCGAAAGGACCAGGATCCCGAAACGATCCCCGACGCTGCCCGGAGCGTGCGGCTGCTCCGCTACACGCTGCCGGAGGCTCCCGACCAGACCGAGCAGAACGAGCAGACCGCGAGGACTGACCAGACCGATGGCTGAGCCCACGGGCCCGCTGTGGCGGGACCGCAACTTCGCGACGTACTGGAGCGCGCAGTCGGTCTCCCAGCTTGGCGATCGCATCTCGGAGCTGGCCATACCGCTGATCGCGGTGACCATGCTGCACTCCAGTCCCACCGTCGTCGGGCTCCTGACCGCCGCGGTCTGGGCGCCCAACCTCGTCTCCCTGTTCGTCGGCGCCTGGGTCGACCAGCAGCCCCGCAAGCAGCGGCTGCTGATCTGGGCCGACCTGATCCGGGCGGTCGCGGTCCTCACCCTCCCGGTCGCGCACTGGATCGGCGCGGTCACGCTCACCCAGCTCTTCGTCGTCGCCCTCGTGGCCGGCGCCGGCGGCGTGCTCTACCAGACGTCCTACCAGCCGTTCTTCGTGGCGCTGGTGCGCAAGGACCAGTTCGTCGAGGCGAACTCACTGCTGAGTACGACGCGTTCCGGCTCGTTCATCGTGGGACCGCCTCTCGCCGGAGGCCTGATCCAGGCCCTCACCGCACCGGTCGCGATGCTCGTGGACGGGGTGTCGTTCCTGGTATCCGCGCTGATGATCCGGAGAGTCCGGATCGACGAGCCGGAGCGGGACGAGCCGGCGCAGGAGTCCTTGCTCCGCCGCGCCCGGATGGGCGTGCGGTTCGTGCGGCGCCATGCCTACCTCAACGCATCGCTGCGCTTCGCCACCACGATCAACTTCTTCAACCTGGTGGTGACCGCACTGGTGGTGCTGTTCGCCAGTCGAACGCTCGGGTTGTCAGCCGGGATGATCGGCCTTGCCTTCGGGATCGGGGCCTTCGGCGGGCTGGCCGGTGCGGTCCTCGCCGCCCCCGTGGCCCGCCGGATCGGGGTCGGGCCGACCATCGCCGTCGGCGCCGTACTCTTCAGCGCCCCGGCCGCGGCGATCCCCCTCGCCGGCGGACCCGTCTGGGCCAAGGCAGGCGTCCTCGCCCTCGTCGAGGTCGTCAGCGCCGCGGGAGTGATGCTCCTCGACATCAACCTCAACGCGCTGCAGACCGCCGTGACACCGGACGCGATGCGCAGCCGCGTTTCCGGTGCGTTCGCCACCATCAACTACGGCGTCCGACCCCTCGGAGCCGTCGTCGGCGGCGTCAGCGGTGAGCTGATCGGCATCGGCCCGACCCTCGTCCTCGCCGGAGTCGGCGGCGCGCTGGCGTTCCTCTGGCTGCTCGGCACGCCCATCATCTCGACCCGCACTATCGCCGAGCTCGAGCCAGTCGAGCCGCGATGATGACGGT
>CAVRBN010000054.1:0-26883 GCA_963719255.1 uncultured Actinomycetota bacterium
GCAACGGCGCGGTGGTGTACGACGTCGCCACCCACACCGTCCAGCGCGCACTGACGATCAACCCGGGCACCGCACTCGAGGTGGCCAGGCGACTCCGGGCGCAGCTACCCGGCACCAGTTCGCGCTGGAGAAGTCCGGCGGATTCGCGCGCGAGGAGCAGTTCGACAGCCGGGACAAGGAACCGCTCGAGATCGTGATTGGTCCGCTGGAGCAGATCCTCGACCACACCGTCGTCAAGCTGCTCGCCTTCCACCAAGAGATCGCTCCGGAGACCTACTGGCGGCAGGTCGAGGAAATCGTCGAAGACCTGGTCACGGTCACCTGGTCGAGCACGTTCGCGATGCTCGAGATGAGCGCACACGGTGTGACCAAGGCGAGCACGCTCGAACGGCTCTGCGTCGACCTCGGCATCGCGGCGGAGGAGGTCGTGGCCTTCGGCGACATGCCCAACGACATCGCCATGCTCCAGTGGGCGGGAACGTCGTACGCAATGGCCAACGCGCACCCCGCCGCAGTCGCCGTAGCGGGGGAGAGCGCACCAAGCCACGAGGACGACGGCGTGGCCACGGTTCTCTCCGAACTGTTCGACCTCTGGCCGATGGCCAACCCGTAGGCTCTCTCCATGCCTCGATTGCTCGTTGTCCTGCTGCTCGCCCTCTCGGGAGTGGTGTTGACCCAGATGCCTGCGCACGCGTGCACCTGCGTCAAGAACGACACCCCGGCACACATCAAGAACGCCACCACCGTCCTGCTCGGCAAGGTGACGTCGTCCGCGCGGGACGGCAAGACGCTCACGTACGGCGTGCAGGTCGAGCGGGTCTACAAGGGCACGGCCGCGACCAGTGTGACGCTCCAGTCGCCGTCCACAAAGTCGTCCTGTGCGCTTGACAACCTGGTTGCCGACCGCCGTTACGTCGTCTTCGGCACCCAGCAGGGCGACGTGGTCGAGGTCAACTCCTGCGGCGGTACGGCGCCGACGACCGACCGGCTGCTCACCTCGGTCACCGGTGTCCTCGGCACCGGGACCAGTCCCGAGCCGTCACCGGACGCACCACCGACGCAGGCCACGTTCACCCGGGTCGACGACTCGAACCCGACCAAGTTCCCGAGGCTCGCTGCTCCCGGGGCTGCCTTGGTGATCATCGGGCTGCTCGGTCTGCTGTTCCTGCGGCGCGTCGGACGGGTGCACTGAACGACGCTACAGATACATCCCGCCGCGCGAACCCGGTTCGTGCGGTTCCGGGCTGCCGGGAGCCGCCTCAGCGGCTGGTGGATGCGGCATCATCCCCGGCGGCAGGGCCTTGCGCATCTGCTCCAGCTGGGCACGCGCGGCCATCTGCTGGGCATAGATCGCCGTCTGGATGCCGCTGAACAGGCCCTCCAACCAGCCGACGAGCGTGGCCTGCGCAATCCGCAGCTCGGACTCGCTGGGGGTGGGCCCACTGAACGGCGCGATCAGCCGGTTGAGCTCCTCGTCGAGCTCGGGGGCCAGCCCGTCCTTGAGCTCGACGATCGACGTCTCGAGGACCGACGCCAGCCGGGAGCGGCCGGACTCGTCGAGGGGAGCCGCCTTCACCTCCTCGAGGAGCTGCCGGATCATGCTGCCGATCCGCATCACCTTGGCCGGCTGCTCGACAAGATCGGTGACGTGACGTTCTTCGTCGCCATCGTCCCGCCCACCTGCGACAGCCATGCCGTCGGGGCCGATCACGGTGATCCGTTGCTCCTCGGGTGTCTCGGCGTCTTCGCTCATGCCGATCACCCTACGCAGTGAGGACGATCTTGCCGATGTGGTGGCTCGAGTCCATCAGCTGATGAGCCTGCGCCGCCTCGGCCAGCGGCATCGTCGTGTGTACGACGGGCCGCACCTGGCCGTCGGCCACCAGCGGCCACACGTGCTCGACCACGGACGCGCAGATCGCGGACTTCTCCTCCACCGGCCGGCCGCGAAGCGCGGTCGCGATCACGGCGCCGCGCTTTCGCAGCAGCAGGTTGATGTCGAGCTCACCCTTGGTGCCGCCCTGCATGCCGATGATGACCAACCGGCCCTCTGTGGCGAGGGAATCCACGTTTCGGCCCAGGTAGGCGGCGCCCATGTTGTCGAGGATGACGTCGGCGCCGCCTGCCTCCTTGACCACCGCGACGAAGTCCTCCTCGCGATAGTTGATCGCCAGGTCGGCACCCAGCTCGCGACAGGCCGCCAGCTTCTCCGGTGTGCCCGCGGTCGTCAGCACGCGAGCAGACATCGCATGGGCCAGCTGGATCGCGAACGTGCCGATCCCGCCGGACCCCCCGTGCACCAGGAACGTCTCGCCGGGCTGCAGCCCAGCCACCATGAACACGTTGGACCACACCGTGCACGCGACCTCGGGCAGTGCGGTTGCCGGCACCAGGTCGACCCCGGACGGCAGCGGCATGACCTGGCCTGCCGGGACGGCCACCAGCTCGGCGTACCCACCGCCGGCCATCAGGGCACACACCTCGTCGCCCACCGACCAGGCGTCGACGCCTTCGCCCAGGGCTGCGACGGTGCCGCTGCACTCCATCCCGATGATCTCCGACGCTCCCGGGGGAGGTGCGTACATGCCCTGCCGTTGCAGGGTGTCCGCCTTGTTGACCGCCGTCGCCGCTACTCGGATCAGCACCTCGCCAGGGCCGGGGACCGGGTCGGCCACTTCGGAGATCGTCAGGACTTCCGGGCCACCTGGCTCGGTGGCGATGACAGCGCGCATGAGGTCAACACTAGGGACTCACCGGGCCTAGGGACTCACCGGGCGGGCTCGTCGACCTCGTCCTCCTCGTCCGGCTCGATGAGATCCTCGAGGTCGGCGGAGTGGTCGACGACGCTGTCGTCGGGGACCGGGTCGTCGATGTCGATCGGGTCCGGTGCGTCGGCCGGCCGATCCCAGCCCTCGGCCAGCAACGTGGCCGCTCCGGCCAAGGCCTCGACCCGCTCCGGATTGGCGTTGTGCATGGCCGCGGCGTACCCCAGAAGGTACGTCGTGATCGGTGCTGCGGGACGCTCGACGAACTTGGCCGCGTCGCGCGCGAGATCGAGGATGAGCGCTTCGTCGACCTCGGCCTCGACATCGAGTGCGTCGCACAGCTCGTCGATCCAGTCGTGCAGGTTCACCACCCCAGATTCTATGGTTATGCCACCCCCCGCAACCCTCTACCGCCACAAGGCCGCCACAAGCTGAGGTGGTCCGGTCAATCCCGGAGGTCGCGCAGGTCGGCCCAGGTGTCCACGTCGCGGCCCTCGTCGCCGGTGGCGGCGACCTCGACCAGGTCCAGCGGGGCCAGCAGGTCGCGAAGCGGCAGCCCGTCCCAGGCCTGGTACGTCGACGCTGCAGCCCGCAGCGCACCCACGTCGACCGCCATCGCCAACTGCCGCCGCCCGGTCGCGTCGACCAGGGCGGAACCGTCGTGACCGGCTCTCGCGAGTCGGAGCCGGCGCAGCGTGTGCGGGGTGACCCTCGGCATGTCGACGGCCAGCACCACCACCGTGGGCGCCTCGCTTGAGCAGGGCGCCCAGACCGGTCAGCAGAGCCGCGGCCGGACCGCCGTACGGCGGGTCCTCACGGACGAAGGTCGCCGGCAGGTCAGTCGGGACCGGATCACCCACGACCACGACCTCGACGGCGTCGACCACGGCATCGAGGGCATGCTGGAGCAGCGTGCGGCCACCGAGCTCGATGCCGGCCTTCTCCGCGCCGCCCATCCGGACGGCGGTGCCGCCGGCGAGGACGACCGCGGAGAACTCCGCGGTGGACTCGTTCCGGACTCGGTTCCGGACTGGGGGCTGGCCACGGTGGGCAGTGTTCCATCTGCGTGGCAGGGTTGGGGGATGCACGTCGCCCTGATCCAGACAGCCGCGTCGCTGGACCCGGCCGACAACCGGGCCCAGCTCGCGCAGCTGTGTCCCGACGACGCCGACCTCGTGGTCTTCCCGGAGGCCTTCGCGCGTGACTTCGGGCAACCCGGCACCTCGGTCGCGCCGTTCGCCGAGCCACTCGACGGGCCTTTCGCCGAGGAGGTCGGGAGGGTCGCGGCCGCCCGTGGCACCACGATCGTGGCCGGCATGTTCGAGCCGTCCACCGACCCCGAACGCCCGTTCAACACCCTCGTCGTCCGCGGAACGGTGGAGACGTCGTACCGCAAGATCCATCTCTACGACTCGTTCGGCTATCGCGAGTCCGACCACCTGATGGCAGGTGCGATCGACCCGGTGACCTTCAAGCTCGCCGACTTCACGGTGGGCCTGCTCACCTGCTACGACCTGCGCTTCCCCGAGCTCTCACGCCTGCTTGTCGACGCCGGCGCCGACGTCCTCGTGGCGCCCTCGGCCTGGGTCGCCGGCCACCGGAAGGTCGACCACTGGCTGACCCTGGCCCGGGCCAGGGCGATCGAGAACACCGTGTACGTCGTGGCCGTGGGCCAGTGCGGCCCGCGCTACTCCGGTCATTCGGCGGTCATCGACCCACTCGGCGACGTGGTGGTCGGCGCGGATGCCGAGGCGGGCGTGCTCCGGGCGACCCTGCACCCCGACCGGGTGCGCGAGGCCAGAGAGACCAACCCCAGTCTCGCCAATCGTCGGCTGTAACCTGATCAGGTGCGTCCTCCCCCGACCAAACCCGTCGGAAGTTGACTGAGGAGTCCCGGTTCGCCCGGGTCCCACTGCCGCGGCGCGGCCCTGACGGTCTGGGCCCTCGCCACGCTCACCGGAATCGGGATGCTCTGTTGTGCCCTCGCCGAGGTCGGGCCAGCGGCGTTCTCCGGCATCGGCGCGGTCACCGTCGCGGCGTCGTACACCTCGGCGTTGGCGCTGCGCTCCGGCGGGCGTCCCGTGGTCTACGGCGTCCTCGCCGTCGTGATCGGGGTAACCGCTCTCTGGCTCGACGAGGACTTCCTCCGCAGCGGCGCCGCCGTCCTCACCGCGATCGTGACGGGCGTCTTCGCCGTGACCGCGACGGTGCCGGCCGTGCGCTACGTCCAGGCGGCCCGGGAAGTCCTCGTGGCGGTGCTGATCGCCGCAGGAGGCGCCCTCGCGGTCGTGGGCCTGGAACCCGAGGTCGCACTCGGGCGCTTCGAGTACACCATCCTGGCCGGGGGTCTGGCCCTGGCGCTGATGATCGTCTACCGGCTCGGGGCCGGGCTGCACGGCCTCGGTCGGCGCGGCATCGCGATCGTGGTCGTCGGAGGTGTGGCGCTGGCCGGCACTCTGGCGTACGCCGAGGCGTTGCGCCGCTATGGATCGCCGGGCCTCGTGGACGAAGTCGACTCCGCCGTCTCGTGGATGCGCGACCATTTCGGGGCCGTTGCGCGCCCCTTGCAGGCATTCGTCGGGGTCCCCGCCCTCGCCTGGGGCTGCCACATGCGTGCCAGACGGCGTCAGGGCTGGTGGGTGTGTGCGTTCGGCGCCGCGGCCACGACATCGGTGGCCGCCGGGCTGATGCACCCGCACGCCAGCGTTGCCGAGTCGGTGCTCGCCGTCGTCTACAGCGTGGTCATCGGACTGCTGGTCGGGTACGCCGTGATCCGCGCCGACCTCGCCCTCACCGCCCCACGCGGCGCCCGCGGTCGACGGGCCGAGGAGGCTGCCGCCGTGCGGCCCGAATCCGGGCGCCTGGCCCCGTTGCTCTAGTGCAAGCAACGGTTCTGCGGGTCGCCTACACTTCCCCAGCGGGTGACCGTATTCCAACGGCTGCCCACGGAGGGGTGCCGGAGTGGCCGATCGGAACCGCCTTGAAAGCGGTCGCTGGCAGAGATGTCAGCCGCGGGTTCGAATCCCGCCCCCTCTGCCGACCGGCTATTCGGAGCCGCCGAACTCGGCCTCCACGTCGTCGTACGCGAGGTCGTGCAGGCGTTGCACGTGGTGACTGACGTCCGTGAGGAGCCGCTTGAGCTCCGCGCGCAGGCTGTCCACCTCGCCGGCCTTCTGGACCTGGGGAGTCAGGTCAGACATCCGGCACGAGAAGCGCGTCGCGTTCGCGCACCATCGCCCCTGAGCGAGGGGCGAGCCAGCCCTCCGAGGCGGGTGCGGTCTCACGGTCGAGGCATTCGTGCAGATAGGCCATCCGTTGTCGAACCGCTCGCCGCCACAGCTTCTGGGCGCCGTGCATGCGGGGAGAGTCGAGGGCCTGGTCCAGACCCAGCAAGGCAGTTCGCGTTCCAGCTGTTCTTGGGGTCATCGAGACCTCCCGGGCGGTGGGGGTTCTACGAGTGTGACTCGGGTCTCTCAGGTGGACAAGGGGCATTTGGCCGGGAAGGCCGCTGTCTTGTCTAATCGGGTGCGTGCCGTCCGACTATCGTCTCTCGCCGCCGCTGGCCGCCCGATTGCTGGGGGTCGGACTGGCCGGGGTCGGCATCTTCGTGTGTCTGGGGACCATCGTGATCGCGGTTCTCGGCCTGCCCACTTGGTGCCCTCGCCGTGGTCGTGGCGCTGGCGATGACCGCGATCCTCGTCGGCGGAGTCCTGCTCACCCGGCACAGCTATGTCGTCCGGCTGGGTGAGGAGGGCTACCAGGTGCGGTTCGTGCGGGGCGCTGGTGTGAAGCGGGCCCGATGGGGCGATGTGGACGACGCGGTCACCGCCGAAGTTGCCGGCGCGCCGTGCGTGGTGCTCCGGCTGAAGGACGGCCGCACCACGTCGATCCCGGTCGAGGTGCTGGCCGGGGAGCGCGATGCATTCGTCCGCGACGTGCAGGCACACCTGACCCGATTCGGCATCGGTCGCGGGGGGCGGTAGCCTATGCACGCGCTGCTCGGGCGCGAGGAGGCGTCGCCTAGTCCGGTTTATGGCGCCCGCCTGCTAAGCGGGTTCAGGTTAATCCCTGTCGCGGGTTCAAATCCCGCCGCCTCCGCCATCGGGATCTCCACGGAGATCCACGGACAGACCGAACCCGGATCGGGTTCGGTCTGCTGTCCCTTTCCTGGAAGGGCTCCAAGCGAGCCGCTCGAGTCACCTCGGGACGTGTGCGGCGCGAACGGACGTCGGTGATAACGAGAGAAATTGGCTCTATTCGGAAAGTTCATAGAGCCTTTTGCCCATTTGGCAGTAGAGTGGCTCGAACAAATCGTCATGTCCCTCACGCGTTCTCGGAGAAAACTTAGCGCTGACCCTCCCCTCCACCCCTGCCCCCGTCCCTGGTCCCGCGTGCCCGGATCCGACCGTCGAAGGCCCCCAGACTCCCTCCGTGAGCCTGCAGAGGCCCCGTGAGCGTGCCGAAATTGCAGAAACATGCAACGGTCAAACCTGCACATTTATGAGGGACCGTTTCGCTTCCAAGACCCTGCATGACGTCGCAGACTTGTGTCCACAGGGATCCCCCCCGGATCCCGGATGAACTGGAGACACAATGAGAAAAGCCACTTGTCGCGCAGCCGTGATCGTCGCAGCAGCGGTTCTTTCTCTCGGATTCACCGCAGGTTCGGCCACCGCCGACATCTCCTGGCCCAAGACCGGTGTGCACTCACAGCCGGAAAGTAACTAACAGCACAACTACAAAGACCCTGAGACGAGGACCCAAACTCACCCCCCACGTTGTTTGGTCCCTGTGCCACCCCCCCGGCCCGTCTCAGCGCGAGGGCAGCGGATTCATCCGCTGCCCTCGCAAGTATTTGTAGGTGTCTACTATTCCTTTATGCGTGATCGGCCGGGTCCTCGCCCGTGATTCCGCGCTGGCCCATGAAGTAGCCGAGCTGGAAGCGCGTCTCCGCGTCGTACTCCTGCTTCAGGTCGGCCACGTAGCCGGCGTACGTACGCGGGCTGACGCCGAGCCGCTTGGAGCTCGCGGGATCCGGATACCCCTGGATGAGCATCCGGATCGTCATCGCCCGCTGTTCGGTGGCGATGTCACGCAAGGTGTCGAGCTCCTGGTTTCCGAAGCCCCGCGCTCGCTCCCAGGCTCGCTCGAAGACGTCGACAAGGTAGGCGATCACGGATGGCTCGCGGATGATGATTGCCCTCGCGTCCCCCTCCGAGCTCGGGATGACCGCCTGCTTCCGGTCGAAGACGATCATCCGGTTGAAGAACTCGTCAAGCGTGCGGATCTCCCCGCCCTTCAAGGTCAGCACCCTGGCGTACTTGTGAGTGGCCGAGTGCCGCCGCGCAGAGTGCTGATAGAGGGTGCGGACATGCACGCCGCGTTCGAGGGCAGCGATCTCCCGGCGCGCACCTGCCATCAGCTGGCTGAGCGTGCCGCGGTTGGCCTGAGGCTGGGCGGTCAGGACGTCAACAGCGGCGTCGTCGATGGCCTCTTCGAGGAACCTGGTGATGGCGGGGCCGCCGCGCACCTCGGAGAACGGGCCGTGGGCCGCAATAGGCGATCGGCGCCAGGTCTGGGAGAGGTTGGCGAAGGCCTGCGCCCAGCGAGACGACTCGGTGATCAGTTCGGCGCCCTTTTGTCCGAGCGGGGTGACGACCCGGGCCTGGCTCCCTGCGGGGTCCTTCGCCAGGTAGCGCTCGCCCGGAGGATTCGGGTGAGAGCAGCCCGAGCTCGACCAGCAGGTCGAACGCCTGACGCGCTGGGTAACCGTCGTTGAGTCTGGGGTCCGTCGCCTGCAGGCCGCCGTGGGTTACCGCCTCTTCGTAGAGCTCAGCGGCGACCGTTTCCAGCAGGTGTCGCTGCTCGGGTCCGAAACTGGGTTCGGAGTGGTCATCGTCTGACGCCTTGGTGGGCACAACACTCCCTTTGCGATCGCGTGAACCCGAGAGTTGAGATTATCCACGCTGGCAGGCGAAGGCCGCACCCGGAATCCGGATGGGGCCGGAAAGCCCGGCGGAACGAGCTCAGGCGCCGAGGCGCGCCTTCAGCCCGTCGAGCTCGGTCCAGAGTACGGCGGGCAGCTGCTCACCGAACTTCTCGAACCATTCCTGGATCTGCGGGATCTCGGCCTTCCACTCCTCGACGTCGACCCTCAGCGCGGCCTCGATGGCCGCCGGCGTCATGTCGAGGCCCTCGATGTCGAGCGCACCAGGCGCCGGCACATGGCCGATCGGGGTCTCGACCGCGGCGGCCTGTCCTTCCATGCGCTCCACGACCCACTTGAGCACGCGGCTGTTCTCACCGAAGCCGGGCCACAGGAAGCCACCGTCCTCGTCACGGCGGAACCAGTTGACGTAGAAGATCCTGGGCAGCTTGGCCTCGTCGTTGTTCTTGCCGACGCTGATCCAGTGGTTGAAGTAGTCGCCAGCGTTGTAGCCGATGAACGGCAGCATGGCCATCGGGTCGCGACGTACGACGCCGACCTGACCGACCGCGGCTGCTGTGGTCTCCGACGAGAGGGTGGCGCCCATGAACGTGCCGTGGGTCCAGTCCCGAGCCTCGGTGACCAGCGGGACGGTGGTCTTGCGACGGCCGCCGAACAGGATCGCGTCGATCGGGACACCACGCGGGTCGTCGTACTCCGGAGCAAGGATGGGGCACTGCTTGATCGGGGTGCAGTAGCGCGAGTTCGGGTGACTAGACAGCTCGTCGGACTCGGGGGTCCAGGGCTCGCCCTTCCAGGAGGTCGCCTTGGCCGGCGGGTTCTCCAGTCCTTCCCACCACACGTCGTTGTCCTCCGTAAGGGCGACGTTGGTGAAGACCGAGTTGCCGATGTCGATGGTCTTCATCGCATTGGGGTTGGTGTCCTGGTTGGTGCCCGGCGCAACGCCGAAGAAGCCGAACTCCGGGTTGACCGCCCACAGGCGACCGTCCTCACCGATGCGCATCCAGGCGATGTCGTCGCCGAGGGTCTCGACCTTCCAGCCCGGGATGGTCGGGGCCAGCATCGCGAGGTTGGTCTTGCCGCAGGCACTGGGGAACGCGGCCGCTATGTACTTGCGGACCCCGGTCGGCGAGGTCAGCTTGAGGATCAGCATGTGTTCGGCGAGCCAGCCCTCGTCGCGGGCCATGACGCTCGCGATCCGCAGGGCGTAGCACTTCTTGCCGAGCAGGGCATTTCCGCCGTAACCCGAGCCGTAGGACCAGATCATCCGTTCTTCGGGGAACTGGACTATGTACTTGGTGTCGCTGCACGGCCACTTCACGTCTGCCTGGCCGGGCTCGAGCGGCATACCGACCGAGTGCAGGGCCGGGACGAAGTCGGAGTCGAGTTCCTCCATGCGCCGCAGCACGTGGGTGCCGGCGCGCGCCATCACCCGCATCGACACCACGACGTACGCCGAGTCGGTGATCTCGACGCCGAACATCGGCTGCTCGGCCTCGAGGTGCCCCATCACGAACGGGACGACGAACATCGTGCGCCCCCGCATGCAGCCGGCGTACAGCCCGCGCATGAGGTCCTTCATCTTGTTGGGGTCCATCCAGTTGTTGGTGGGACCCGCGTCCTTCTCGTCCACCGAGCAGATGTAGGTGCGGTCCTCGACCCTGGCCACGTCGATCGGGTCGGAGGCGGCGTAGAAGGAGTTCGGCTTCTTCGACTCGTCGAGCTTGATGAAGGTGCCAGTGGCCAGCAGCGCGTCGGTCAGCTCGGTCCACTCCTCGTCGGAGCCGGTGCACCAGTGGATTCGGTCGGGTTGGGTCAACTCTGCGATCTCATTGACCCAGGTGAGAATTCCCGCGTGGGTGGTCGGAGCCTGGATGTCGGTGGTCATGCCTGGAAATTCCCTCTCGCGCATTCGCGGTCGCCTCTCCTCGTCGGAGAAGGCGCTTCCGGCCGTCGAGCGCATCGACGGATGTCTCGTGGAGTGTTCGTGGAGTTGCGCGGCTTCGTTGCCGGCGAACCTGCTGCAAGGTTGCGGTGTGCCCGACTACGGGTCTGCGGCGTAGCCAGGATGAGCAGAGGCTACCGTCGGCAAGGTAGGGCGCATATTGGATCGTTCAAGGGCGTTTGGGACTATTCGGAGCCTTGCCCTGGCGTGGCGAGCCGCTCGACGAGGTCCCACGCCTCCTCCTTCGTGACCGGCCCGATCGTGACCGTCGTACCACCAACCGCTGGCGGGTCGAGTGGTGCAAGCACCCGTTGCCTGCTGTCGAGGACCAGCAGGAACTCGTCGGTGTTGGCGGCCTGCGCTGCGCTTGACCTCAGCACGTCTCGGGACGCCTTCGCGAAGCCCATCCGGACCAGCCAGGCGGTGTGGTCGCGGGACGGCGCCATCACGGCGTGGGTGAGGGTTGCCGCCTTGGCCTGGTCGTACGCCACGTAGGTGAGTTGGCCGTTCGGCGCACAAACGCGGTGCCTGCGCGGATTGGCGACACACTCACCCGGCAGCGGCACCTGGTGGCCGCGGCGCAACCGTAGCTCGAGGCTCCCGCGGAACGTCGGCTGGCGAATCCCGGCGGCGCCGCCACCGCCACCACCGCCACCGGCACCACCGCCACCTTGCGCCGCCGCCGCCTCGGGGGCCGGGGAAGGCGCACGGGACGGTGTGGAGGCCGGCGTGGTGCCGGATTCCGAACAGGCGGACAACGCCGTCGCCAGTACGCCGAAGACCGCGAGCCGGACGATTGCTCGCACAGTCACGGGGCCATCGTGCGCCTCTTGTCGTCGATCTGTCGAGCCACACCCCGTTGCCCGACTAGTGATTTCGAATCTGACGACCCCGTCGGCTATCCTCGTCCAGTCCTCGTGACGGGCGCCTGTAGCTCAACGGATAGAGCATCTGACTACGGATCAGAAGGTTTGGGGTTCGAATCCCTACAGGCGCGCAAATCCCAACCGGCTCCTGACCAGCACAAACAGGTCAGGAGCCATTGTCGTCCCCGGGCCCCTCGACCAGGTCGATCGTTGAGTTCGCCGCTACCGAGTTGCGCCAAGGATTCGGACGAACACGTCGAGAGTGTCGTTGGTGTCGCCGGGCACCAGGTTCGACGCGGCCGAACTGAAGGAGACGAACCGGCCTGCCGAACTGGTCGCCGGTTCGAAGCTGATCCTGTTGCCCTGGGCTCCTGAGGTGGACACGCTGACCCGGCGGGTGGTGCCCAGATCCCGGTCCCGGACGAACACGTCGACGGTGCCTTCGGTATCACCGGGCACCAGGTTCGACGCATCCGAGCTGAAGGCGACGTACCGGCCTGCCGAACTGATCGCAGGATCGAAGCTGACGCCGTCGCCCTGGGCTCCGATGCTGGACACGCTGACCCGGCGGGTGGTGCCCAGATCCCGGTCCCGGACAAACACGTCCTGGACGGCGTTGGTGTCACCGGGCACCAGGTTCGACGCGTCCGAGCTGAAGGAGACGTACCGGCCTGCCGAACTGATCGCCGGCCCGAAACTCTCGCTGTCGCCCTGGGCTCCGGTGCTGGACACGCTGACCCGGCGGGTGGTGCCCAGCTCCCGGTCCCGGACGAACACGTCCGGGGAGTCATTGGTGTCACCGGGCACCAGGTTCGACGCGTCCGAGCTGAAGGCGACGTACCGGCCACGCGAACTGATCACCGGCCCGAAGCTGCTGCCGCTATCGCCCTGGGTTTCGGCGCTGGACACGCTGACCCGGCGGGTGGTGCCCAGCTTCCTGTCCCGGACGAACACGTCGGCGGAGCGGTTGGTGTCACCGGGCACCAGGTTCGACGCATCCGAACCGAAGGAGACGTACCGGCCTGCCGAACTGATCGCCGGCGACCCGAAGCTGACGGGGCCGTTGCCCTGGGTTTCGGTGCTGGACACGCTGACCCGGCGGGTGGTGCCCAGCTTGCGGTCCCGGACGAATACGTCGGCGGAGCGGTTGGTGTCACCGGGCACCAGGTTCGACGCATCCGAACCGAAGGCCACGTACCGGCCATCCGAACTGATCACCGGGAGCGCGAAGCTGACGCTGTTGCCCTGGGTTTCGGTGCTGGACACGCTGACCCGGCGGGTGGTGCCCAGCTTCCGGTCCCGGACAAACACGTCCGTGGAGTCGTTGGTGTCACCGGGCACCAGATTTGACGCATCCGAACCGAAGGCCACGTACCGGCCATTCGCACTGATCGCCGGAGCACGGCTTTGGTCGTTGCCCTCTGCTCCGGTGCTGGACACGCTGACCCGCCTGGTGGTGTCACCGACCGCGGTCGCCGGCGCACCCAGGCCAGCCGCGACAAGGCCCACCGCAGCAACCAGCGACACTGCGCGAAAACCTCTCCGTCGAGCACCCCGGAACCTGCGCGGCGCACCCCGAATGGATCCGGTTCCAGACCCCATGGCCCCGTCCCTTCATGCCACCTGAACGCCACGCTGGTCCTCAGACCACCGGATGTCAAGAAGGGATTGCCTTTAGCGTGCGACAACGCTTCGAGACCCCAAACGACCCCAACTGCGTTCCATGCCGCAGGCCTGGTGACACCGGTTTGAGTCCGAGTGGCCGGAGCCGACTTGGAACGCGTGCGGGTTCGGCTGGGAGCCAGTCAGGGAGCCAGACAGCGCGACTGTCGCCGGCGCCAGCTCCCTCCGAGTCGGTTGTGAAACTTCGATACCGACAACCGTTTCGGAGGGAGCTGGATCACTCCCGGCGGGCTCACCGTCCCTTCTCCCCGCGCCGTGATCTACAGCGGCAGACGAAGGTCACCGACGCCGCAGGCGGGCCCACCAGGAGGCAGGACGCGGCGGTTCCACGGGCGTCGAGCGGCGTACGCGCAGCTCTACAATCCGGCTGGCGAGGACGGCCGCGAGCGCGTCCACTGCGGCATCCGAGACCTGCTCGGGCGTCACGGCGTCGTGGCCCACTGCTTCGAACGCAGACGGTGTGGGGTCCAAGTCGGCGAGGTCGCCCACGACGTGGTAGCCGCCGATCCGGATCGCGTCGGAGTAGCGCTTCGCGAGCCCGCGGATCCAGTCGGCGTGTTCCGCCGGGATGCGTGTGCTGGCTCCTTTCTGCGGGCCGAGTACCTTGGCCGCGAACCAGTCCTTGCCGATCAGGCCGTACACTTCCCGGCGCCGATCCTCCGGCGCGAGCCGCACGTTCACCCGGCGTAGCAGCTCTGCCTGCACGTAGCCGATGCCGGGATTCTGCGCCGCCACCGCGCGCCTTAGCGTCGTGTGATCAACCCCGAGTACCTCGCAGAAGCGATGCAGCAGGAGCTCCGGGTCGCCGCCGTCCGGCGGGACGGTCACCAAGTGGATCCGCTCGGCCGGGACGAAGGCCGACCACCGCTCGAGGATCGCGGCCACGTCCTTGCTGCCCCAGACGTTGTTGAGGGCGTTGCCCTCGGTCTCCCGCATCCTGGTGAGGTACTCGTCGTAGGACCGCGGGGAACCGGCCTGGATCGTCTCCTGCCATGCGGACGGGATCTGCCGGCCCAGGTCGCGGAGGGTGAGTACCAGGTGCACCTCGCGGTCACCACAGGCATCGAGAAGGCGTCCGATCTGGTCCGACAACGACGGAGCGAGCGACTCCTCGGTGATCAACGCCCGGTCTCCGGGCGCTGCCGCCAGCTGCTCGGGGAGCCGGTCCAGGGCGCTGGCGACACCCGGCGGGTCGATCTCGGGACGGTACTGGTTCCGGACCCGGAGCCTCAGGTGGAAGGACTCCCGCTTGCTGCCGGGAACGAGATCCAGGCCCTGCCGGGCCAGCTCCCTCGTGTTCTGCCAGAAGATCCTCTGGAGGTAGGAGGTCCCGGTCTTCTGCAAGCCAATGTGGAGGTACAGAGGCCCCGCGGACATGGGTGTCATCCTAGCCAGCGTCCGCCTCGAACCTGGTGGCCGCGGGCACGGCCTCAGCTCGCAGGCTTGGCGTACGCGGCCACGCCGGTGTCGAGGAGGATGCAGGGTTCGTCGCCGACGACCCAGGCGTCGTGGCCGGGCTCGATGCGGACGACTTCGCCGGGGCCCACGGTGGCCTCGGTGCCGTCGTCCATCCGCACGGTCATCCGGCCGGACAGGCAGAACGCCGGTGTGGAGGACCTGGCAGGAGTCGGTGCCCGCGATGGGCTTGACGTCGTCGGACCAGCGCCACCCGGGCTCGAAGGTCCCCTTGCCCAGGGTGAAGTCACCGAAGGTGATGACGTCCATGTGACCGTGGGCCTGGAACGGGACGGGTCTCGTGCGGCTGGTCCATGCTCTGTGATTCGACGGCTGCCATGACAAACACCTCTTGGTGGATGGGTTCCCGAGTGGACGAGACCACGGTACGGCGGGTCCGGCGCATCGGCCTGGTTACGGATCTGTGACGCATTCGATGACCGCTCGTGCCGCGTCGAGACCACCACCCTTACGGATCTGTGACGTCCGGCCCGCGCGACTGGGAAGCACCACCCGCCGATGACAGGCTGGCGGCGTGACCAGCGCAGCGGGCAATGCGGACGTGCGGACATTGCCGTGATCGGCGGGAGTGGCTTCTACACGTTCCTCGAGGATCCGGAGACGGTCCGGGTCGAGACACCGTACGGCGATCCCTCCGCGCCGGTCTCGCTCGGCATCGTCGCGGGGCGGCGGGTGGCGTTCCTGCCGCGGCACGGGGTCGGGCACGAGTTCCCGCCGCACCGGATCAACTACCGGGCCAACCTCTGGGCGCTGCGCTCGCTCGGCGTTCGCCAGGTCCTCGCCCCCTGCGCCGTCGGCGGTCTTCGTCCCGACGTCGCCGCCGGCGACGTGGTCGTGCCCGACCAGCTCGTCGACCGGACCCACGGCCGCATCCAGAGCTTCGTGGAGACCGGTGCCGTGCACGTGCCGTTCGCCGACCCGTACTGCGCCGCAGCTGTCCAAGGCCGTCGCCGCCGCCGACGACTCCGTGCTGCTCGGCGGCACGATGGTGGTGGTCGAGGGCCCGCGCTTCTCCACCCGCGCCGAGTCTCGGCACTTCGCCGCACAGGGCTGGTCGCTGGTCAACATGACCGGGCACCCCGAGGCCGTCCTGGCCCGGGAGCTGTGCATGTGCTACGCCGCGGTGGCCCTGGTGACCGACATGGACGCCGGTGCCGAGGCCGGGTCCGGGGTGGGTCAGGAGGAGGTGTTCGCGATGTTCGCGCGCAACGTCGAACGCCTCAGGACGCTTCTTGCCGAGGCGATTGCCGACCTGCCAGATCCCGGACTGTGTTCCTGCTCGGCCTGGGCCGAGGGACTCGAGCTGACGTACGCGGTGCCGTGAAGGTTCTCCTGACCGGTTCCGCCGGCTTCATCGGCGGCGCGATCGGCGCCGCGCTGGACGCCGAAGGCGCCGAGGTCGTGCGCGTGGACGCGATGCTGCCGCAGGCGCACGGTGCCGGGGGCGACCCGCGACCGGGACCCATCGGCTCGACGTCCGCGATGCCGACGGGTGGTCCGGCCTCCTCCACGGGGTCGACGTCGTCTGTCACCAGGCCGCCGTCGTGGGAGCGGGGGCACGGGTGGCCGATCTCCCGTCGTACGCCGCCCACAACGACCTCGGCACGGCTGCCCTGCTCGCGGCCATGCACGCGGCGGGGGTCGGCAGGTTGGTCCTGGCCAGCTCGATGGTGGTGTACGGCGAGGGCCGGTACGCGTGCCCCGACCACGGTCGCCAGCGGCCACCTCCCCGGACGCCTGCCGCTCTCGACGGCGGCGACTTCGAGAACCACTGCCCGGTCTGCGGCACGCAACTGGCCTGGGAGCCGGTCGACGAGGACAGCCGGCTGGACCCTCGCAGCAGCTACGCCGCAAGCAAGGTCGCCCAGGAGCACTACACGTCAGCCTGGGTCCGGCAGGCCGAGGCCGCCGCCATCGCGTTGCGCTACCACAACGTCTACGGGCCGGGCATGCCGCGCGACACTCCGTACTCAGGAGTCGCGGCGATGTTCCGCTCCTCGATCGAGAGGGGAGAGCCCCCGCAGGTCTTCGAGGACGGCCGGCAGATGCGCGACTTCGTCCACGTCTCCGACGTGGCTCGCGCCAACGTGCTCGCGCTCCACGCGGTCGACCGAGACGGCGCCCGGGACGTTCGCCGCCTACAACGTGTGCTCGGGCGAGCCCGTCTCGATCGGGCAGGTTGCCGGTCTCGTGGTCGACGGGACCGGCGCGGACCTGATGCCCGAGGTCACCGGCGGCTACCGGCTCGGCGACGTCCGCCACGTCGTCGCCTCGCCCGAGCTCGCCAGGAAGGACCTCGGGTTCTCCGCCGCGGTGTCACCCAACGAGGGAATCCCGATCTTTGCCACGGCGCCGCTACGGGCCTGAGCGGCTGCTGGCAAGGCGATCACCAGGTCGTGAACAGCAGATGCTGGACGGCCAGCGCCAACGCCAGCTGGACCGCAAGGCCGAGTCGCCGCCAGCGCTCGGGAAGTACGGCGACCGACAGCAGCAGCCAGGGCACGAACGGGAGCCAGATCCGCTCGACTTCGGCCTTGCTCATCAGGGAGAGGTCGGCGAGCACGACCGATGTCACAGCGGCGCCGACGAGCAGGAGAACTGTTCGATCGGCATGCCGGCGTCGGGAGAACAGGTGACCCAGCCCCGCACCCAGGATGGGGCCGGCGCTGAAGCAGAGCGCGGCCAGGTTGCCCCACAGCCAGTACGACGCCGGACGTTCGTGGGCGATGCCGTCCCAGTA
Organism: uncultured Actinomycetota bacterium; assembly: GCA_963719255.1. Taxonomy (GTDB): domain Bacteria; phylum Actinomycetota; class Actinomycetes; order Propionibacteriales; family Nocardioidaceae; genus Nocardioides. Next base: position 17,423 of record CAVRBN010000054.1, read on the forward strand.
GCGATCGTGGAGCACCGGATAGGCCTCCCACAGCCGGAAGCCCGCTGCGGCGAACGCCAGCACGACCGCCGTCGCCGCCAGCGCGGCAACAGGTAGGGGCCGCCACGACCGCGCAGCCGCCAGGACGGCGAGAGCGAGCGGGCCGAGCAGGGGCAGTCCGTAGGACAGCAGGCAGCACCCGCCCAGCAGCAGTCCGGCCAGCGCTGACCACGCCAACGAGTCGCGGCTGCGGTCGCGGGTCGCGCCGATCGCCAGGGCAGCAAGACCCCAGGCCGCGACCGCGGTGAACAAGGCGTCGGCCGAGACCGCCGTCCAGACCCCAGCCGGCCCCAGGACCAGGAAGGGTGCAGCACTGCGCGCCGCGGGCTCGGCTCCCAGCGCGCGCAGCGCCACCAGGACGGCAACACTGGTCGTCGCGGCGATCAGGGTCACGACGAGTCCTGCGGTGTAGTCGCCACCCAGTCCGAGCCGGTCGAGCACCACGAAGAACAGCAACGAGCCAGGGGGGTGGCCCGCGACGTGGGTGACCCAGTTGTCATCGGCAGTGAGCGGGATCCTGGTCACGAACTCATGAAGCATCGCCGGGACGTCGTGCGTGGCGCGTGCGGTCCGGAGGTACTCGAGCCGGTTGCCGAGCACCCGCGAGATCCCCTCCGAGCCGTCGACGTACGCGAGGCGCCAGAAGCCAGGCCAGCCCTCCGACGTACGACGCGACGAGCAGGCGGCGCCACGACAGCGAGGACGCCCAGTCGACGGCGTATCGCCAGCCGATCAGGGCGATGGCGACCGCCGGCACCGTGCCGACCCCGACCTTGGGATCCCAGGTCGCGCTCAGCGGTGGGAAGGCGCCGTCCGGTCGGGATCGGGCACGCACGTCCCAGCCGACCAGCGGAGGCAGAGCGGCGGCCACCACCATCAGGACCACGGCGGCGCCGAAACCTACCCACGGTGCCGCCGTCGCGGCCCGAACGCGGGTCGGTCCGAGGGTGGTCGCCACTCCGCCGATGCTAGGTGTCGCAGCCGCGTGTCGCGGCCGGTGGAGCGACCGACGTCAGCGCTTCGTAAGGGTTTGCCGGGGTCGCGGCGGGCCGCGCTTCCTACCGTGAATGACATGGATTCCGACTGTGACCTGATCCTTCCGTGCCGGGACGAGGGTCCGGCCTTGAGGACGCTGCTGCCGCGGCATTCCTGAGCAGTTCGCGGTCACGGTCGTGGACAACGGCTCGACCGACTCGACAGTCGCCGTGGCCCGGGAGAACGGTGCCACCGTGGTGACTGAGCAGCGGCCTGGGTACGGCGCCGCCGTACACGCGGGGCTGTTGTCCGCCACTCGCGAGTACGTCGCGTTCATGGACGGGGACGGCTCGTTCGACCCCGACTCGCTGGTCGGCCTGCTGGACGACGTCCGGGCCGGTCGCGCCGACCTCGCCGTGGGTCGGCGTCGTCCGGTCGCCCGTGGCGTGTGGCCATGGCACGCCCGGGCCGGGAACGGCGCCATCGTCTTCTGGATGCGGCACCGGGTCGGGCTGCCGGTTCGCGACATCGCGCCGATGCGGGTCTGCCGACGCGCGGACCTGCTCGCGCTCGACGTCCGCGACCGCCGGTTCGGCTACCCGGTCGAGCTGCTGCACAAGGCGACCACCGCGGGCTGGCGGATCACCGAGCGGGACGTGGACTACCTGCCGCGTGCGGTCGGGACCAGGTCGAAGGTGTCGGGTTCCGTGCGCGGCACCGTCCGCACCGCCCACGACTTCTGGAAGGTGCTCTCGTGACCGGCGCCCGCTGCCTGGTCCTCGCCAAGGCGCCCGTCGCCGGACGGTCGAAGACCAGGCTCGGCCAGGACATCGGCATGGACGCGGCCGCGTCCGTCGCGGCGGCGGCGCTGCTCGACACCCTGGCCGCCTGTGCCCAGGCGTTCGGCACCGAACGCTGCGTTCTCGCTCTCGACGGGGACCTCGCCGAGGCGGTCGACGGCACCGACATCGCCCGGCGGGTCCGGGGCTGGACGGTCTTCGCGCAGCACGGGGACGGCTTCGCGGAGCGGATCGCCCATGCCCATCTCGAGGCCGGTCCCGGGCCCGTCGTGCAGATCGGGATGGACACGCCGCAGGTCGAGCCCGCGCACCTCCTCGAGGCTGCCGCGGCTCTGGACGCTCACGACGCCGTACTCGGGCCGGCCGAGGACGGCGGCTGGTGGGTGCTGGGACTGCGCGACCCGTCGGACGCGGCCCTGCTCGTCGGCGTACCCATGTCCACGCCCGACACGTTCGCGCACACCTGGTCGGCGTTCGAAGCGGGCGGGCTGGACGTCGCCACCACCCGCACGCTGCGTGACGTCGACACCGCCTCCGACGCGTCAGCCGTGGCCGGACAGGTGCCGGCCGGCAGCCGGTTCGCCAGCGCGTGGCTCGCGATTGCCGGGGTGCACTCGTGACGGCGTCCGTTGTGGCGGTTCAGGACGAACCCTTCATCGAGGTGTTCGCTTCCGCGCTTCGCGGCGTCCCCTGCGACGTGGTCGGGCTGGGTCCCATCCCGAGTCCGCTCCCGGTTGCGCACTGGGCCCGGATCGCCGACGCGTCCGACCTGGCCGTGCTCGCGCACTGTGAGGGGCCCACCCTCGACATCGGCTGCGGACCGGGTCGGATGTGCGCCCACCTCGCGGCCCGCGGGCGCTGCGTCCTCGGCATCGATGTCGTGCGCGAAGCCGTAGACCAGACCCGAGCGCGTGGAGTGTCGGCGTTGTTGCGCGACGTGTTCTCACCGCTGCCGGGCGAGGGCCGCTGGGGCACCGCGCTGCTCGCCGACGGCAACATCGGGATCGGCGGCGACCCCGTCGCCCTGCTACGCCGGCTGCACACGCTGCTCGCGCCGGGCGGCCGCGTGGTGGCCGACCTGGCGCCGTACGGGCTCGGCATCCGTACGACGACTGTTCGGCTCCGCACCGAGCGCCAGCGCAGTCGGCCGTTCGACTGGACTGTGGTGGGCGCGGAGGCGGTGGGTGCCGTCGCCGCCGCGGCCGCCTTCGCCGTCCTCGGCACCCATGAGTACGCCGGCCGCTGGTTCGCCGTGCTGGTCAAGGAGAGCTGAGCGGTGCGCGTCCCCGCCGAGGAGGACTTCACCTCTCGTCTTCGCAGCCCTGCCGTCGCCGCCCGGATCGGGATCTGGCTCGGCGTCTGCTTCGGCCTGGCGTTCGTCACCGGCCTGATCAGCCACTTCGCCCAGGTATCCAATCCCTGGTTCCCGTTCCCGGCTGCGGCCGACGTGGGGCTACCGGGTCACCCAGGGAGTGCACGTCATCTCGGGCACGGCAGCGATCCCGCTGCTCCTGGTGAAGCTGTGGACGGTGTTCCCGAAGCTGCTGACCCGTCCACCCCGCGAGCTCCGGCAGTTGGTCCTGCACGGCTTCGAACGGGTCTCGATCGCGGTGCTGGTGACGGCCGGCATCTTCCAGCTCGCCTCGGGCCTGGCCAACTCCTCCCAGTGGTACCCGTGGGGCTTCGCGTTCATCCAGACGCACTACGCGATGGCGTGGGTGGCCGTCGGCGCGCTCGCCGTACACATCGCCGTGAAGCTGCCGATCGTGCGTTCCGCGCTCGCGGCAGACGTGGACTCCGACGCACTCGACCGGCCGACCACGGCAAAGACGGACGGAGTGTTGACCCGGCGCGGACTACTGCGAACCACATGGGCGGCCACCGGCCTAGCCGTGCTCGCCACTGCGGGCGCGACGGTGCCGGCGCTGCGGCGCGTGTCGGTGTTCGGTGTCCGCTCCGGGGATGGTCCCCAGGATGTGCCGATCAACCGGTCGGCCAAGGCCGCCGACGTCGTCGCGGCCGCGCTGAGTCCGGACTACCGCCTCACCGTGGGGTACGACGGGCGAGAGGTACTGCTGTCTCGCGCCGACCTCGAGGCACTCCCGCAGACGACAGCCGACCTGCCGATCGCGTGTGTCGAGGGTTGGAGCGCCGACGGGATCTGGACCGGCGTCCGCGTGCGCGAGCTTCTCGATCTGGTGAACGCTCCTGCGAGCAGCGACGTCCGGGTCGAGTCGCTCCAGCCCCGTGGTGGCTACCGGGTCACGACCCTGCAGGGGAACTTCTCCGACCATCCGCTGACGCTGCTGGCGCTGAAGCTCCACGGCGAGCCGCTGGCCATCGACCACGGCTACCCGGCCCGGCTGATCGCGCCCAACCGGCCGGGTGTGCTGCAGACCAAGTGGGTCTCGCGGATGGACGTGATCACGTGAGGACCCGGCTGCTGATCGCAGTGCCGGGTGTCCTGGCCGGGTGCTACGGCGTCTGGCTCCTGCTCGACCTGGGCTTCGACAACCTGCGGGCGACCGTCGTCTGGGCAGTCGGCGGGCTGATCGTCCACGACGGCGTGTTGGCGCCGGCCGTCCTGGTCGTCTGTCTCCTCGCAGCCCGGCTGCTTCCCGCGCCGCTCCGTCCGCCGGCAGCCGTCGGACTCATCATCCTCGGCACCGTCACCGTCGTTGCCATCCCCGTCCTCGGTCGGTTCGGCGCCCGCCCGGACAACCCGACCCTCTTGGATCGTCCGTACTGGACCGGCTGGCTGGTGATCGCGGGACTAACCTTGGTGGGGGTGCTGGTGACGACCGTTCTGGGCCCCCGCACCCGGCGCCCGACGAGGAGTGGCAGTGGCCAGAGTTCTCGTGGTTGACGACGACCACACTGTGCGCGAAGTGGTGGTGTCCTACCTCCGCGCCCACCGGCACGAGGTCGTGGAGGCGGCCGACGGTGAAACGGCTCTGCGGGTCATGCGCGAGACGCCCGCCGACCTCGTCGTACTCGACCTGATGCTGCCCGGCATCGACGGACTGGAGGTCTGTCGCCGGCTGCGGACCGCGAGCGAGGTGCCGGTGATCATGCTGACGGCGCTCGGCTCGGAGACCGACCGGGTGGTCGGACTCGAACGCGGCGCCGACGACTACGTCACCAAGCCGTTCAGCCCCCGCGAGCTGGCCCTGCGCGTCGACTCGGTTCTGCGCAGGTCGGGAGAGCGACCCGCCGCTCCCACGCGGCTCACCGACGGCGACCTCGTCGTCGACACCGGTTCGCACGTCGCCACGCTCGGCGACGAGGTCCTGGCGTTGACCGTGCGCGAGTTCGACCTGCTCCGCTTCCTGTTGGCCAACCCCGGCGTGGCGTACTCGCGCGACGAGCTCCTGCAACAGGTGTGGGGCTGGTCGTTCGGCGACCAGTCGACGGTGACCGTGCACGTTCGCCGGTTGCGGGAGAAGGTCGAGGCCGACCCGACGCGTCCGGTCCGGCTGGTCACGGTGTGGGGTGTCGGCTACCGATGGGAGCCGGCGGCATGAGCGACGAGCTGCAGGTCGTGCTGATCGCCGCCGCGTGGTCCGGTGGTTTCGGTGTGCTCGGACTGCTGTTTGCCTGGACGGTGCGACACCGGTCCCTGCGCTGGATCACTGCGGCCGTAGCCGTCGTCGCGGTAGGCGCGATGACCGCGGGGCTGGTCGGGACGGCGCGGGCGATGTTCCTCTCCGACCACGACTTCGGGGTCGTCCTGTGGGTCAGTCTCGTCGCCGGTGTGGTCGCGCTCGCCGTGGCGATGGCTGTGGGCGAGGCGTTCGCGCACTGGTCCCGGTCGTTGCGTGACGACGCCCGGCTGCTCGGCGACCAGGGGCAGCTCCGGGCCAGTGTCCGAGGGCCGGCCGAGTTCCAGGACCTGTCTGACGAGCTGGCCCGGACGAGCCGCAAGCTGGCGGAGTCCCGCGAGCGCGAGGCGCGGCTGGAGGAGTCGCGACGCGAGCTGATCTCCTGGGTCTCCCACGACCTGCGTACGCCGCTCGCCGGGATGCGGGCCATGACCGAGGCGCTCGAGGACGGCCTGGCCGAGGACCCGGCCCGCTACCAGCGCCAGATCCGGATCGAGGTGGACCGGATGGTGCGGATGGTCGACGACCTGTTCGAGCTGTCGCGGATCCATGCCGGCGTCCTGATGCTGCGTCCGGAGCCCGTCGTACTCGGCGACCTGGTCAGTGAGGCCATCGCGGGTGCTGACCCGTTGGCCAGACAGCACGGGGTTCGGCTGGGGGGCAGCGTCGAAGAGGGCATCGCGGTGACGGCCGACCCGGCCGGGATCTCGCGGGTGGTCTCGAATCTGGTCGTGAACGCGATCCGGCACACGCCCGCCGACGGGGTCGTCGAGATCCATGGCCGGTCAGTGCCCGGCGGGGTCGAGCTGAGCGTCATCGATGGTTGCGGGGGACTGTCGGCCGAGGACATGACTCGGGTCTTCGACGTGGCCTGGCAGGGCGAACCGGCCCGCACTCCCGGTCACCCCGCCTCGGCCCGTGGCGCGGGACTCGGCCTGGCCATCGTGAAGGGCATCGTCGAGGCACACAGTGGGCGGGTCGCGGTCGAGAACGAGGCGCCGGGATGCCGCTTCCTGGTGCACCTGCCGACCTGATTTTCCAATAGCTAGGACACTAGGTCTGCTGACTCGCAAGGTCGGTCAGCCGCTTCCCCTCGGTGAAGAAGCCGAGCAGGTCATCGACCTCGCTCAGTGGGCGGGCCGCCCCGAACGACGTGTTCCAGAACGGGCCGGTCAGGTCACTGGTGGTCCAGGGGCCGACGTAGGCGTAGGGGACGCCGATGTCGGCGTCGCCCGGCGAGACGCCGTAGTTCACGCGGTCCAGCGTGATGCCGAGGTCGAAGTGCTCGGGCCACAGCACCCGCTGCGCGTCCGGCGCGAACTCCGCCAGCGCCTCGTCTCCGACGCGGAACGCCTCCGCCAACTCGGCCGCGCAGGCCCCGTCCACCGTCAGCGTGTAGTCCTCGGTCAGCCCGCTGCCTCCCGAGTAGACGTCGTCCAGTGATCGTGCTGTCAACCCGGCGTCGGCCGCGACCTCGGCCACCGTGCGTCCGCTCAGCGGTACCGCTCGGCTCTCGACGACAACCGTCTCTCCCTGCACTCGCACGGCGGGGGCGGCAACGGTGCCGAAACCGCCCGGTGTCACCCGTAGGTGGATGGTCTTGCTCTGCTCGTACTGCGGGCCGCCCAGCAGCAGTTCTGCGACGGCATGCAAGGACAGCCTGGTGCTCTCGAGATCGGACATGAAGGCTCCGTAACGCTGCGGGGTTCGACGGGACTGTACGGATGAAGAGTCGCGCGAGGCAGAGGAGCGTTACAGATGAGCAAGAACGACTGGTACGAGGTCCCGGCCAACGACATCCCCGACGAGGGGCGGGTGCGCAGCACGGTGGTCGACGGTCGTTCTGTGGCGCTGACCCGCTGCGGCGGTCGGCTGGGTGCACTCGAGAACCGTTGTCCGCACCAGGGCGGACCGGTGGGCGAGGGCTCCATCGAGAACGGTTGGCTGCGCTGTCCGTGGCACGGCTACGACTATGACCCGTTGACCGGGAAGCCGCCGGAGGGCTTCACCGACGCAGTCGCGGCGTACGACGTGACCGAGCGCGAGGACGGCGTCTATGTCAGCCTCCCCGCGCAGAAGCCGAGCCGACGGTCGGTGTCCGACGTGCTCGTCGAGACCCTGGTCGCCCACGGTGTCGACACCGTCTTCGGCATGGTGGGCCATTCCAACCTCGGGTTCGCCGACGCGATGCGTCGTGCCGAGGAGCGGGGTGAGCTGAGGTTCATCGGCATCCGGCACGAAGGCGCGGCGGCGTTCGCGGCCAGCGCCTACGGCAAGCTCACCGGGCGTCCGGCCGCGTGCTTCGCGATCGCCGGTCCCGGATCCACCAACCTGCTCACCGGCCTGTACGACGCGAAGCTCGACCAGTCCCCGGTCATCGCGATCTCGGGCCAGGTGCCTTCGAAGGTGATCGGTCGGGGAGCGTTCCAGGACCTCGACCTGTCTGCGGTCTTCCGTGATGTCGCGGTCTCGACGACCACGGTCCAGTCCGGAAGTGACCACGCCGAGCTTGCCTCGCTCGCGGTCAAGCACGCCATCGACCGCCGGGGAGTCGCGCACCTGGTGCTCCCGGACGAGGTGCAGGAGGAACCCTCCGAAGCTGAGGCGGCCAAGCCCGCAGGGCGATTCAGCACCCGGCAGATAGGGCCCGACACCGAGGCCGTCGACGCGGCTGCGACCCTTCTGCGCGACGCGAGACGACCCGTGTTCGTGGTCGGCCATGGGGCTCGCCGCGGAATGGAACAGCTCGTTGCCCTGGCCGAACGGCTCGGTGCGCCTGTGCTGACCACGTTCAAGGCCAAGGGTCTGGTCCCCGACACCCATCCGCTCGGAGCGGGCGTCCTCGGCCGGAGCGGGACCCCCGTCGCGAGCTGGCTGATGAACGAGTCGGACCTGTTGGTCGTGGTGGGTGCGTCTTTTTCGAACCACACCGGCATCGCGTCGTACAAGCCGATCATCCAGATCGACGACGAGCCAGGCTCCATCGGTCGCTTCCATGCCGTGACCGTGCCGATCCTCGCGGATGCCGCGCTCGCCCTGCAGGCGCTTGACGACGCCACCGGACCGGCGAAGGCCGCGGACCAGCGAGCCGATGTCGCGGCTCGTTGGTCGCTGTGGCGCGCGGAGAAGCAACGACGGGTGGACGACGACCGCGGTCTAGGCGTGTCTGCGGCTGCAGTCTTCGCAGCATTGTCGGAGCACTTGCCGGCCGACGCGGTCGTCGCGGTCGACGTCGGAAACCACGCGTACTCCCTCGGCCGCTACCTGGAGTCGAAGGGCCAGCCGGTGCTGATGTCCGGGTACCTCGGTTCCATCGGTTTCGGCTACCCGGCGGCGATGGGTGCGTGGGCTGCCGACCCGTCGCGGCCGATCGTTGCGGTGACCGGGGACGGCGGCTTCGGCCAGTACGCGATGGAGCTCAACACCGCAGTGAAGTACGGCATCCCGGTCAAGCACGTCCTGCTGAACAACAACGCTCTCGGAAAGATCGAGAAGGAGCAGGTCGCCGGCGACTTCCCGGTGTGGCACACCTCGTTGTCCAACCCCGACTGGGCGGCGTACGCCGAGCTGTGTGGAGCGGTGGGCATCCGCGTTGACCGACGCGAGCAGCTCGACGACGCGTTCCGTAAGTTGTTCGTAACCGCCGGGCCCGCCCTTCTCTGTGTTCAGCAGGACGCAGCCCTGCTATGAAGATCCCGTGGACGACGCAAGCCTCGTGCAGGCCCTCAGGTCTCGTGACGAGGAGGCGTTTCGGCAGCTCGTGGAGACCTGGACTCCGGTCATGACAAGGGTCGCACGGGCACACGTCTCCACCGACGCCTCCGCCGAGGAGGTCGTGCAGGACGCCTGGCTCGGAGTGCTCCAGGAATCGACACCTTCGAAGGCCGGTCTTCCCTCCGCACCTGGACCTTCCGGATCCTCACCAACATCGCCAAGACCCGCGGCGTCCGCGAGAAGCGGGCCGTTCCACTGAGCAGCCTGGGCCGGGAGCCGACCGTCGATCCTGACCGCTTCCGCGGGCCGGAGGACCCCTATCCCGGCGGGT